>PAUN01000009.1 GCA_002712885.1 Acidobacteriota bacterium | reverse complement strand
TGATCAACTTGCGGCAGGTCTGGAGACCGCCTCCCAGAAAAGTGTCCGGTGCGCAGCCCGCGACCACGCCTGCCTTTTCAGCGGCCTCAACGATGGAGTCGCCGTCAGAGAGCGCGATTGCCAATGGCTTCTCGCTGTATACATGTTTGCCAGCNTCTATCGCGCCCAAACTGACCTCGGCATGGACCTGCGGCAGCGTCAAATTGACCACAATATCCACAGCGGGGTCCGCCAACAATTCCTGTGATGTCATCGCCTGGACGCTGTACTCGAATGCCCTGCTCGCCGCGCGGTCCACATCGAGATCGGNGCACGCGACGACATCAACTTCGNCATACTGTTTCAGGCCCTCAAAGTACCGCGGGCTGATATTCCCGCAACCGACGATGCCAATGTTCATGTTGTTTGTGNCTCTATTGGCTGGCCCAAAGCATGCCCCGTTGCATCATCTCCATGACCTGCGTAACGTCGAAATCGTCCAGCTTGTGGCCCAGCGANGAGTAGAAAACGCGGCCCTTACCCCACATTCGCTTCCACACCACTGGCATTACGCAGCCNGCAATCCAGGTAGTTTCGTAGGGCGCGTCGCCNGAGGCTGGCTGATCTCCCTTGAAGGTTGTTGTGGCCAAAACCTCGTTACTGGGATCGACGTGCATGTAATACTGCTCAGTATGCATGGTGAAGTCGGTGAGCCCAGCCGATATNGGGTCGTCGTGATTAATAATGTTGACGTCGTAGTCGACGTACTTGCCCGGGTGCGCGACCCACTGCCCACCTACCATGAATTGGTAGTCGGTGCTCATGCGAAACGAATCGCCCATGCTGCCGTGCCATCCGGCGATCCCAACACCAGAGTGCACCGCTGCTAGCAGNTTTTGCACCTGCTNCTGGGCTATTTCTCCCTGGGTCCAGACAGGCACGATGAGGCTCAGGGCCTGGAGTTTGTCGGCGTCCATATAGGAATCCAGTGTGTCCGAGATTTCGACGTCATATCCTTGACTTTCCAGCCACGGGCCGAATATCTCGGTGCACTCCTTCGGTGAGTGACCCGGCCAGCCGCCCCAGACCAGCANCGCGCTTTTGNTCATCCTTGCCNCCTGCGTCTTATCTTTCGGCACCGAGTCCTGTATGATTCCGCCAGGCTATTCGANGCTGCAAGATAATACCAGTTTCCNGCGAATGGGAGACCCCGANATTTCACTTGTANGGCGACACATGGAGGCAAATTNTTGAGCCTGAACGAGATCGTTTCCGAGCTTGCTCCTGGCNANATCACNACTGNGGCNGGGGCCGGATACTCNACAGGAGTTCCGGCNAAGGAGGCNGACGCTGGGTGGCCGGTGGGCGTCGTACGACGGCCCGACGGCGAAATAATCGTCGCGGACTACCACGGCAACCGTCTCTGGCGAATCGACAAGGACGGCATCCTCCACAACTTCGCGGGAGACGGCGTACCTGGCACATCGGGCGACGGCGGACCGGCGAGCGAGGCGCGGTTCTTCCTNCCACACGACCTTTCCCAAGACAGGAAGGGCAATCTGTACCTGTCCGATCTGGGCAACCAGACCTATCGCCGCATCGACTTCGAGACCGGAATTGTCACGAGGGTCGCTGGCACCGGCAAGGTCGGACGTGGAGGCGACGGCGGTCTGGCTAAGGACTCGGAACTGGACACACACTGCGGCATTGCGGTGGACGACNACGGGAACATATTCTTGTCCAGCGAGTGGGCCAACAACGTCAAGCGCGTCGACGCCAAGACCGGCATCATCGAGACCTTCGCNGGTCAGGATGCGCGGCACCACCCATCAGAGGTGGGCGNCTCGAAACCCTACTTCGGTCCCAAGCTCAGCCTGGGCGGCTACCACGGCGACGGAGGCCCCGCCAGCGAAGCCGGGTTCAACCATCCCGAGCACCTGGCCTTCGACTCCAAAGGCGATCTATACATCTGCGACAACTCGAACCACCGCATACGCAAGATAGACATGAAGACGGGTATCATCAACACCGTCCTGGGCAACGGTCAGGCTGCCTCCAACGGCGACGGTGGGCCCGCAACAGAGGCCAGCACGTTGATGCCGGACTCGATCTGCCTCGATGTCCACGACAACCTGTATGTTGGTGAGAAGTACGGCTACCGGGTCAGGAAGGTGGAGGCGAAGACCGGTATTGTGACCACACTGGCCGGGAACGGTGTTCCTGGCTACGGCGAGGAAGGGCTNCACGGCTCCGAGACCCACGTGAACTCCTGTGAGGTGGGTATCTATGCGGACCCNNANGGCACCGTGTTCTGGGGAGACTGCTCCGGTAGGCTGCGCCGATATGACGGCGAGACAGGCATCGTGACTACGGTGTTGGGCGGNACCAGTATCCACGACGGCGAAGACGCTACCAANGGCTTCCTGAACGGGCCGGGCGGCATGTCCNTGGGCCCGAACGGCCACGTCTACATCGCCGATGTCTGGGGCCAGCGCATTCGGGCTATCGACCCCGAATCGGGGCTGATCCGTACCGTCGCNGGCAACGGCGCACGCGCCCACGGCGGCGACAACGGGCCGGCCCCNGAGGCCTACCTGGGNAANCCATACGATGTGTCGGTGGACGCGGAGGGCCGCGTCGTGATNGCGGANACCCGACACGGCCACGTTCGCAGGGTAGATAGCGACGGCATAATCAGGAACCTGGCCGGGTCCGGCGAGCAGTGGGACAAAGGCGACGGCGGACCTGCAATCGGCGCGCATCTAATCCAGGTCATGGCGGTGTCCCACAGCCCCGACGGCTCGGTTTACATCGGNGACTCCGCAGCGGGACGCATTNGGCGGGTAGATGCGCAGACGGGCATAATCGACACAATCGCAGGCACCGGCACGCCCGGCTACACAGGCGACGGTGGACCAGCCACGGCGGCGCGCGTTGGGGGNCCCTTCGACATCTGCTTCGACGTCGACGGCAANCTCTACTTTGCCGACGGCAACTACAACGTCGTCCGGCGTATCGACACGGAGGGCAAAATCACTACCGTCGCTGGCACGGGCAAAGAGGGNTTTTCGGAAGACGGCACACCCGCCAGGAAGGCCCGGCTTTCGGGCCCATTCGGTCTCGCGGTCNCCNCNGACGGCACGCTGTACGTNTCCGACACGGGCAACGATCGCGTCCGCAAAATAGGGCTGGACGGCGTGCTTACGACAATTGCAGGGAGCGCTGTGTCAGGCGACCACGGTGACGGTGGTTCGGCAACCGATGCGAGACTGAATCGCCCTCACGGGCTGCTCCTCTATCGCGACGACGTCCTGCTGATCAGCGACCACTTCAACAACCACATCCGAGCGGTGCGACTGGCGTAGCCGACCCGTCAGTGGGTGTGCAGAGGGCCGGGCCCCTCTGCTTGTAGTCTCAGGGTTTCCCTCCCCGAGGGATATTCTCTTACAGAAGTACAGCGAAAGATCTTGGGAAGCATAAGTCCGTGAACCTGAACAAGAAACTTGCGGAGATGGCGCCGGGCACGATCTTGAGCATCGCCGGGGTCGGATACCGTGACGGCATCCCGGCCAAGGAGGCCGATATCGGCTGGCCTATGGGCGTCGTGCGACTGCCCGATGGTGACCTTGTTGTAGCGGACATCCGCGGCCACAGAATCTGGCGCATAGACGGCGAGGGCATCCTGCATACGTTCGCAGGAGACGGCGTGCCCGAGGACTCCGGAGACGGGGGGCCGGCCATCGATGCGAGGGTGTTCACGCCCCACGACCTGTGCCTGGACCAAGACGGCAGCGTACTCTTCTCGCAGCTCGGGGCCCGTGGACCGGACTTGGGACCGAACGTTGTCCGGCGCATCGACCGCACAACGGGCATCGTTACCCGCGTGGCCGGGTCCGGCCGAATGGGTCGCGGCGGTCTCGAAGGGTCTGCCCTCGAGGCAGATTTCGACACAACGACTGGCATCGCCGTGGACCGCGACGGCAATCTATACATCTGCGGCAAGTGGGACAGCAACGTGCGCCGTGTCGATGCGAAGACTGGCAATATCGCCATGTTCGCGGGGCAGACAACGCGCCACTACGAGATGGAGAGCGAGAGCCGTGCATTCAGCGGCGGCAACTACAGCCTCTCCGGGTACCATGGCGACGGCGGACCTGCTTCCGAGGCCGCGCTAGGTTTTCCCGAGCATCTGGCGATGGACTCCCGCGGTGATCTTTATATATGCGACAACAGTAACCATCGCGTTCGTAAGGTGGACATGGCGACACGAACGATTACTACGGTACTGGGCACGGGAACGGCCGCCTCCAACGGGGACGGCGGACCCGCCACAGAGGCGGCAGTCAACCTGCCAGACGCCATATGCATCGACGCCCACGATAACCTCTACGTGGGCGAGGCCCGGGGCAACAGGCTGCGGAAGGTCGACGCCCGCACCGGCATAGTGACGACCCTGGTGGGCAACGGTCTTGCCGGATACGAGGCCGACGGACTAAGGGGGCCCGAGTCGCGCTGCAACCCTATCGAGTCGGGCATCTGGGCCGACCCCGACGGCACGGTGTTCTGGAGCGACTCTTCCGGCAGGCTGCGCCGGTACGATACTGACACAGGCATAGTAACCACCGCCGCCGGAGGCACGAGCATTCACGATGGCCCCTCGACAGAGGCGTTCCTGGCATGCCCGTCCGGGCTGGACATCGGGCCGGACGGGCAGGTGTACTTCGCCGACATGCAACACGACCGTGTCCGAGCCCTCGACATGGAGGCGGGGACGATCCGTACCGTGGCAGGGAGCGGCGCTCGAGCCTTAGGGGGAGACAACGGTCCGGCGCTAGATGCCGGACTGTACAGTCCCCACGACGTTTCGGTCGACTCCCAATGCCAGGTCGTAGTCGCCGACACTCATTCCGCGAGCGTCCGGCGTGTAGATAGAGACGGAACGATTCAGGCCATTGGAGGTGTCGGTTTGGCGGGAGACGACGGTGACGGGGGACCGGCCATCTCCGCCGCCTTTACCCGAGTAGAAGCTGTTGCTCACGCGCCTAACGACGACGTCTATGTTGGCGATGTAACGGGCCGTATCAGGAAAATCGATGCGATCACGGGCATCGTGGCAACTATCGCGGGGACAGGGATCCACGGGTACTCGGGAGACGGTGGTCCGGCGACAGAGGCGCGAATAGGCGCGCCCAGCGCGATCCGGTTGGACGGTAATCAGAATTTGTACTTCGCCGACAGAGATTTCCACGTGGTCCGCAAGGTAGATACGTCCGGAACTATCTCCACGATAATCGGGACCGGCGAGGCCGGATCCTCCCCCGATAACACGCGTGCCACTGAGGCGATGCTGCACAAGCCCCTGGGCCTGGAGGTTCTCAGCAATGGAGAGGTTTTCGTCGCAGACTCTCGCAACAACAGGGTTCGGCGAATCGACGGCGACGGCAGATTGGACACGGTCGCAGGCAGCGACGAGGCGGGGGACGCCGGAGACGGAGGTTTGGCTACGGATGCGCGCCTCAACGAGCCCCATGGCCTGCGTATCTATGGGAATGACATCCTGTTGATCAGCGACTACTACAACAATCGGATAAAGGCGATCAAGCTGGGTTTGACCTAGACAGAGGCGAAGAGGGAGGGTCTGTGACCCGCCTCTTGAGGGTGACACACCATGAACGGCGTTCGTGTACCGGTTGGCTGCACAAGTAGCCCACAGGTGCCGACCGCCTATGCTCCCTAGGCTAGCTCTTTGTACCTAGCGTAGGTCATGCCTGGCCGTCGCATCAACTCCTGCCCGCCTTGCTCACGCTCACTAACCTCGCGGGCCTTGGCAAGGACCACTTCCAGATCAGACTCACGGGGAATCTTGGTAGCGCCATCCCCGTCGGCTACCAACACATCTCCCGGATTGATGCGCAAGCCTCCGACGCTGATCGACCTGTTTACAGAAAGCAGGTTGAATACGCCGTGGCCGGGTACCACCCCGGAGCCCCAAATCGGTAGGCCGACTTCCTCGATGCCAGCCAGGTCACGGACGGATCCCTCGACGACTGCGCCGATGACGCCGCAGAGCCTGTGAACGCCGGCCATGCCGTCGCCGAAACAGGCGCCGCGACCCGAAACCGGATCGACATCCTTCATGACCGCGACGATGGGACTCGGAGTAGTGTCGAGCGTGTCATAATATTCGTCCCACGGAATGGCCGCGGAGTCTGGATCCATGGGAGTCACCTCCGTGGTGACCACGGTTCCCACTACGCGTCCGAGGCCTGGAAGCAACGAGCGAATCTCGGGACCTGTGTAGATGATGGGGATTCCTCCTTTGCCCTCCAGCTCTGTCCCGCCCTGGCTAGCCCCCATGTCCTCGATGACCGCGTTGAAGATCGTAGCGGAGTCGAACTCCTTCAGCGCCTCGAATATGTCGCTAGGATTCCCCATTGTGCATTCTCCCCTGATGACTTTGCATCGGCCTTTAAGAACCTCTACGATCACGTTTGCGGCAGATTATATCCTTGTGCCCAATTCGATTCAATCCTGTCCTCTTGTGATACAATTTGCCGTGTTGTCAGCAAGACCACTCCGGAGGCTAGAAACCCCAAAATGACATCCAACATCGTGCTCTCTAACAAGGAATTTAAGGTTGTGGGCAAACGCCCCGTCCGCCACGATGGCTTTGACAAAGTCACAGGTAAGGCGCTGTACGGCGCAGACATCAGCCCGCCCGGACTTCTGCATGGAATGATCGTTCGGAGCCCGCACGCCCATGCACGGATCATCTCCGTCGACACCAGCAAGGCCGAGGCTCACCCGGAAGTCCGGGCAGTTGCCACATCGGCAGACCTGGTGGACACGGATTCCACAGTACTCGGGGATCGTCAGGCAAGCAACAAGATTCTTGCCAAGGACAAGGTACTCTACAAGGGCCACGCAGTGGCGGCTGTGGCGGCGACTAGTCTCCACGCAGCGGAAGAGGCATCGGCCCTAATCGATGTCGAGTACGAGGTGCTGCCACTCGTTAATGACGTCGAAGAGGCGATCAAGCCGGGCGCGCCCCAGCTCCACGACGAGTACGAGAACAACATTGCAGACCATCTGCAACTCAAGCTCGGAGACGTCGAGTCCGGGTTCGGTCAGGCCGACGTGATTGTCGAGCGCGAGTTCCGCACGAAGATGGTTCACCAGGGCTACATCGAGCCCCATTCTGCAACGGCATGGTGGACTCCTCAAGACCAAATCACCCTCTGGTGCAGTTCCCAGGGGCATTTCCAGATCGGCGAGAGCACAGCGAAAATGGTGGGAGTGCCTACGTCGCATATCAGGGTAATCCCAATGGAGATCGGCGGCGGGTTTGGTGGAAAGACCACCGTCTACCTAGAGCCCGTCGCGGTCGTCCTGTCGCACAAGTCGGGCCTGCCGGTGAAGATCACGATGAGCCGGGCAGACGTTATGGAGGCGACTGGCCCGACATCCGGCACCTATATCAAGCTGAAGATGGGCGTCACCAACGACGGGCGGATCACTGCCGCCGAGACCAAGATGTACTACGAAGCCGGTGGGTATCCTGGCTCGTCAGTCGGAGCGGGCGCTCAGTGCATGCTCTCGCCCTATGACATCGCGAACGTGCTGATCGACGGCTACGACGTGGTAGACAACATGCCCAAAACAGCCGCCTACCGCGCCCCTGGGGCACCGGCCGCAGCCTACGCAGCCGAACAGGTCATTGACGAGATTTGCGAAAAAATTTCGATGGATCCGCTGGAGATGCGGATATTAAACGGCGCGAAGGAAGGCTCCAGGCGAGCCAACGGCGTTGTAAATCCCGTTATTGGCGCGATCGAAACCGCTGAGGCAGCCAAGGCCCATGACCATTACAAAGCTCCTCTGGAAGGGCCGAACCGTGGCCGTGGCGTCGCATCCGGGTTCTGGATCAATGGTTCCGGCCCAGCATGCGCGACTGCCAACGTTAGGTACGATGGCTCAGTAAGCCTGACTATCGGCTCGATGGACATCGGCGGCACCAGACCGGGAGCGGCCCAGCAGTTCGCAGAGGTTCTCGGCATTGATGTCGAGACCGTCAATCCTCAGGTGGGCGACACCGAGACCATTGGTTACACATCGATGACTGGCGGTAGTGGAGCGGCCTTCAAGACTGGTTGGGCCTGCTACGAGGCTGCCCAAGACGTCAAGCGACAGATGACCGCACGTGCCGCACTTCTTTGGGACCAACCAGTCGATGAGATCGAACTCGTCGATGGTGTCTTCCAGCATACTTCGGACCCTGAACTTAAGATAACGTTCACCGAGCTTGCCGGAGAGCTGACCGCAACAGGCGGGCCGGTCGTAGGCAGCGCCAACATGGACCCGCAGGGCGCCGGTAGTGCCTTTGCCACCCACATCGTCGATGTCGAGGTCGATCCCGAGACAGGCAAGGTCACCATCCTGCGATTCACCGCAATCCAGGATGTCGGCAAGGCAATCCACCCGAGCTACGTCGAGGGCCAGATGCAAGGAGGAGCAGTCCAAGGTATCGGCTGGGCCCTCAACGAAGAGTACTACATGGGTGAAGATGGCAGTATGAAGAATGCCACCCTTCTTGACTACCGCATGCCGACATCCCTCGATCTGCCGATGATCGATACCGTCATCGTCGAGGTGGCCAACCCTGAGCACCCATTCGGAGTTCGTGGCGTGGGCGAAGTATGCATCGTGCCACCGTTAGCTGCAGTGGCAAACGCAGTGCGTCAGGCCATTGGTGTACGCATGAACGAACTGCCGATGAGCCCAGCTGCGGTCACCAGGGCAATCCAGTCCAAGAACGGCGGCTAGCGGAGCGGATCGTTAGAGAACACACGAGGGGGGCGGGTCTGTGACCCGCCCCTTTTATTTTGGGGGTGGGTTAGCTATCTATCACGGGCGTCGTGATCGTACCGGCCAGCAATTTGTCCTCCGCTGTCTACGACCAGAGCATAGGGGAACTTTACCGTCGTAGTGCAAGCATGGCCGGGAGCTGCCAGGACCAAATCTCCCACCGCGAGAGTCTCGCCATTGAGCCTCAATACCCCGTGCTCCTCGCTTTGAGCGGTCAACTCGGCTGCCGGATACCCGACGAGTTTGAAGCGGTGCTCCATCGGTTGGTCTGGAGAGCAGGTTTTCGATCCGAGGTCAGTGGTCACCGTGTCCATGCCGGGGTCACTGTCGATCACTTGTCCCAGTACGACAGCGGCCACCTTGAAATCCAGCTCAGGAATAGTCGCATTGCGGGAATCCCAATACACCCACGTTCCAGGTGTTACCCGGACCTTGTTCGCGTCCTCACCCAGGTACAGGTGGAACGACCAAGAACCGCCAGCCAAGTTATCGTCAGCCGCGATACCGTGGCGCTCAGCGATCTCCCACACTTCGTGCATGTATTCGATGCTCGTATCCACAAGAGCCTGGCGCTCTGCCTCATCGGGCTTATAGAGCGTGTGGCCGTCAAAGACGTGGACGCCGAGGGCTCGCAGTCCCGGAGTCTGCGCGGCTTGGACGTATATTTCACCTGCCTCTGCGCCAGGCTGAGCCCCAGTTCGTCGCATACCTGTGTCCAGGTCAAGATAGACGCCCAGTTCCAAACCGGATGCCACCATAGACTCTGATAGGCCGGCGAGATGATCAGGGGTACTGACGATAGCCTTTACTTCTATATTGGGGAATTTTTGCATCAGCGAAACGAGACGCTCGCGCTTCCTGGGGTGCAACATCGGGTACGCGATTACAATCTCGTCAACGTTCGCCTCGGCCAGCATCTCCGCTTCTCTCAAGGTCGCGCACTTGTAGGATCGTATGCCGGCGGCTATCTGCAGGTTCAGTACGTCCGTTGACTTGTGTGTCTTGGCGTGGGCCACGAGACGGTCTACCGAGCCGCAGACGCGCAGAACCTCGCCAATGTTGTGCTGGACGATATCCTCGTAAACGAGGAATGCAGGCGTATCGATGGCTTCTGGGTCGTCAAGCAAATATCCGTCGATCTCCATGGGGCGCTCCTGAAGGGATTTTGGGGTTGTNCTTGGTGGCGGGGCAGGACGTGGTTGACGGCGGAGAGTATAGCAACGGCGCTATACTCAGTCAATCAACGCCGGGCCACTGTTCCCGACTCATGGAATGTGGTTAGATTGGGCTCGCGCTACATGGGAGACAAACGTTTTGCACGTCGGAACTCAGGATCCNCCACAGGATGATAGCGACCTCAAGCTGCTCCCGCAGCTCGGGGTCAAGAACATCTGCGCGAGCCCTACGGAGCCGTGGCGTGAGTGGGACGTGGACCTGCTTACCGGCTTCCGTGAAAAAATCGAGACCCACGGCCTTTCGCTAGACATCATAGAACTTCCGCTGGAGTCNCGTCCGATCGCCGAGAACGGCGCCCCCCACGTGTTCCTCGGTCCCAGTGATGAGCGGGACCGCGAGATTGATCAGATTTGCGAGCTAATTCGTCGCATGTCGCTTGCTGGCATCCCCGCCGGCAAGTACAACGTCACCATCCTTGGCATTCTCCGAACTGAGTCGACGTACGGACGTGGAGGGGCCAAGCTATCAACCTTCCGCTACGCTGAATTGGACCAGACGCTGCCCGACGTGGCGGATGCGCCTGCAGAGGTGATGTGGGAACGCATAGACCATTTCCTGAAGATAGTCGTACCTGTTGCGGCGGAGTATAAGATCCGGCTGGCGTGCCATCCGCAGGACCCAGGCATTGGCGACCAAACATATCGAGGGGTCGCTCGGGTGCTCGGGACGGTAGACGGGCTCAAGAGGTTCGTAGACATGCACGCAAGTCCCTACCATGGCTTGAATTTCTGTCAGGGCACCGTNTCCGAGATGCTTGANAATCCGGGNGAAGAAATATACGACATCATTCGCTATTTCGGTGAGCGCGATAAGATATTTAACGTCCACTATCGCAATATCAAGGGCGGGTCGCTCGATTTTGTTGAAGTGTTCCCCGATGAGGGTGACGTGGACATGCTACGAGCACTGAGGATGTATCGTGACACCGNCTACAAGTATATGATCATGCCNGATCACACGCCGCAGGTAGTCGGACCGGGGGCGCGCCGAACCGGCTTCGCATATTGCTATGGCTACATCAACGCGCTACTTCAGGTCATCAAAGCCGAAGATAGATCCAACTTACAAGCAAACTAGGCCCAGCACTATATCAGGAGGAGACACGGAATGGGATTCACAACAAGACCGGTAATNATGGGNAGAAGAGGTGTCGTGACTGCCGGCCANTACCTGTCAGCAGAAGCGGGCATGCGGATAATGACNCAGGGTGGNAACGCCATCGACGCCGCTGCTGCGATGTGCATATGTGTGAACCTGCTGGAGCCGCAGTCCAATGGCATCGGNGGCGAGGTACCGTCCCTCATCTACTCTGCGAAAGAGGGCAAGACCTACGCTGTCTCCGGCATGGGCTGGTCACCGAAGGACCTCACTATCGATTGGTGCCGTGACAATGGCGTAGACATGATCCCAGGCGACGGCTACCTACCGGCCTGTGCTCCGGCTGTTGTAGGGACCTGGGCCGAGGCCCTCGCCAGNTTTGGCACTATGTCCTANTCCCAGGTGCTTGCGCCCGCTNTTGAACTGGCCGAGGGTGGGTTTCCAATGTACGAAGGCCTGCACAATGCGCTTGTAGGCAATCAAGAAAAATTCACTGAGCAGTACCCGACCAGCGGTGATGTCTATTTGCCAGGAGGACGCGTGCCCGAGGTCGGCGAACTGTTTCGGAACATCGANTTCGCCAATACGCTAAAGACCATGTGTGCCGCGGAGGAGTCCGNGAAACACATGGGCCGTGTAGCNGGTATTGAGGCGGCCAGAGACGCCTTTTACAAGGGTGAGATCGCCGAAAAGATCGCCAAGTTCATATCCACACACGCTGTGACAGACGAGACAGGGGCGACNCGCACGGCTCTACTTTCCTACGACGACATCGCCGAGTGGCGCGCCACCGTCGAGGAGCCGGTCTCCTACAATTACAAGGGACTGGATGTCCACAAGTGCCCGACATGGACTCAAGGCCCGACCTTTGTACAGCACCTGGCACTACTGGATGGCATAGACCTCAAGGCGATGGGTCACAACACCGGTGAGTATCTGCACACCTGGGTCGAGACGTGCAAGCTGGCCTTCGCCGACCGCGAGGCCTACTATGGCGACCCCACGTTCGATGACGTGCCCTTCGACACGCTGCTGTCCAAGCAGTACAACGAGGCACGTCGTGGGCTCGTCGGACCTTCGGCATCGATGGATCTGAGGCCGGGCGATGTCGGCAACGGCATCCCCGAATACGCGCTCAGGGACATCGGCGAGGACAACCGACTGGCCCTCGGCATGGAAGCAGGCGTTAAAGGTGCCGGGCAAGGCCACCACCTTGGAGACACAACGCACCTGGACGCCGTAGACATTGAGGGCAACATGGTGGCCGCAACACCATCGGGCGGTTGGATCGGTACATCGCCCATTATCTCGGATCTCGGTTTCCCCATCGGTACACGTGGCCAGATGTTCTATCTGAACCCGGAGCGGCCAAACGCACTCCAGCCACGCAAGAGGCCAAGAGCGACGCTGACACCATCGATGGTGACTCGCAACGGTAGGCCGTGGATGGCGTTCGGCACACCGGGCGGCGATGGCCAGGAGCAGTGGACGGTGCAATTTTTCCTCAACTACGTCGAGTTCGGGATGAACATACAGGAGGCCTTGGACGCACCTACTCTCGTCTCGACTCACTTCCCATCATCGTTTTACCCGAGGGAGTCCTATCCAGGGCGTGTGACGCTGGATCCAATGATTTCATCAGCCGCGGCCGACGAGCTGCGGCGACGAGGCCACGACCTAGAGATGTGGCCCGAGCCGTACACCGGCGGCAAGGTGATGGGCATCCGAATCGACGAGGAGCGAGGCGTCATACAAGGCGGTGCAGCCCCCAAAGGTAGCATAGGCTACGCCATAGGCTGGTAGCACCGTGGGCGCTTTTGGAGTGAGGGGTGTGGGGCGTGCATAAAGGCGCGGTGACTTGACGGGTGGACGACGGGCTTGCCCATCGACAGTACGCGGCGCTCCCCACTCTGTCATCCTGAGGAAGCTTCCGACAAAGCATC
>PAUN01000008.1 GCA_002712885.1 Acidobacteriota bacterium | reverse complement strand
GACCTACGGTGATCATCAGTCAACGTCGGCCATGTCAGCGGCGCCGCCCGCATCCGCGCCCGCAGCAGCTGCCAGCCCTGAGAAGAAGTGGCATCAGAAGACCTGGTTTCGACTCTTGTTCGGCGTAGGTATGGGGATCTACGGCGTAAGCCAGATCATGAGCGCCTGCAACCGACCATCTCCGGTGACAAACACCAGCGTCGGGTCGCCCACCGCACCGGGCAGATGCACGGGGGGAAACGCAAGGTCCGTCGGGACCCGCACGCTGCCGTACGACGTGCCATCGCTCGGGTCATAGAAGTTGATTTGCTGGCTCAACCCACCGAACACCAGCAGGTCGCCCACGTAGGACGGTCCGGCGGTCGGCCGCGCCGCCGACGGCTCCCGCCATCGCTGTACGCCGCTGGCGCGGTCGAGCGCCCATACGAAGTTGTCTAGCGACGAGAAAAAGACCCGCTCTTCGTCAACCGCGGCCACTCCCACGATGTCTCCGCCCGTCGGCCAGCGCCACTGCTCGGCCCCATCGATTCGGGAGAGACGGTAGAAATTGTTGTCGGCGGCTCCGACAAACAGATCATCGAGCGGCAACACCTGTTGCGGCGCCCCCTTGAGTTGTCGCTCCCACAGCGACTCACCGCTCACAAGCGAGAGTGCCACCAAGCCCCCGTCCATCAACGATACATACATGCGGTCGCCGGCTAGCGCAGGCGCCACCTCGATGCCCGCATCCAAGGTACGGCGCCACACGGCACCACCGTCGTCTCCGCGGAGCGCCACGACCGTGCCGACATCGAGCGTCGCGATGAGCCACTGCATGTTCCACACCAGCGGGGCCGAGAGGGGCGCGTCAAGCGGGATGGACCAGATTTTCGTGCCGGTCGCGGTCTCTAGCGCCACCAGCTCGTCCTCGCCAGCTACGAACAGCAAGCGATCGCCGACGGCGGGTTGGGCCACGACCGTCTGCTCGACGTCCCACGCCAGCTGCCCATCTGCCAGATTCACGGCGGCCACGTGACCGTCGCGTAACGCGACGAACAACCGCCCCTGCGAGTGTACGGGGGGCCAGGCCGGTGCCGCCGGCAACACACCGTTCCAGATCGTTTCGAGTGGCAGCAGCGTCGAGGGGGAATGTTGCGGCTCGGCTGCGACTACGGCCGCGAGCCCCAGCACCCCGGCCATCAACGCCGTCACACCGCACCTGATGGGACCAATCATGAGTGAGCTACAAGATATTGTGGTGCCCGGTCGCAGCACCTCGGTATAATAGCTTGTATTGATCGGGGTGTCTGCACCCCGGCGGTACATCGTTATTCACCCCTTTACATATCGGTCGCGCGTGGCACATCAAACGATTTTAGTGCTGGATTTCGGCTCCCAATACACGCAGCTCATTGCTCGACGCTTGCGTGAGTTGAAGATGTACGCTGAAATCCTGCCATTTCAGACCCCGGCCAGCGAGATCGCCGGACGACAGCCGGTCGGAATCATCCTGTCCGGTGGCCCATCGAGCGTACGGGACGACGGCGCACCCCGATGCGACGCGGCGATCTTCGAGCTCGGCGTTCCGGTGCTCGGCATCTGTTACGGCATGCAGCTCATGGCGGACATGCTGGGCGGCGTGGTGGAGCCGGCGCCGGAGCGTGAGTTTGGTCACGCGACCGTCCAGGTGGACACGACCAGCTCCCTGTTCGCGCCACTGCCGGAGGCCGTGCGGGTCTGGGCCAGCCATGGCGACCTGGTCGCGAGCCTGCCGCCCGGGTTCCGAGCCGTCGGCACCAGCGACAATGCGCCCGTGGCCGCGATGGAGAACGTGGAGCGCCGATGCTACGCCCTGCTGTTTCATCCGGAGGTGGCACACACGGAGCGCGGCGTCGACATCCTGGAGCAGTTCGCGGCCACCGTGTGCGGTTGTGACGGCGACTGGACTATGACGTCGTTTCTCGATGAAGCGACGGCACGGGTCGCCGAGCAGGTGGGCGATGGGCGCGTCGTCTGCGGGCTCAGCGGGGGAGTCGACTCGACAGTCGCCGCGATGCTCATCCAGCGCGCCATCGGTGACCGACTGACCTGTATTTTTGTCGACAACGGGTTGCTGCGCTTGAACGAAGCGGCGCAGATCGAAGGTCGGTACGCTGAACAACTCGCGCTCACCGTCGTCTGCGAAAACGCCACGGATCGGTTCCTGGGCGCGCTGGTCGGCGTCGTCGACCCAGAGCAAAAACGAAAAATCATCGGCGGCATCTTCATCGACGTGTTCGAAGAGGTCGCGGGCCGCGTAGGACACTTCGATTTTCTCGCCCAGGGAACCCTGTATCCGGATGTCATCGAAAGCGTCTCGGTGGTGGGGCCGTCCGTACCGATCAAGAGTCATCACAACGTAGGAGGACTCCCCGAGCGACTCAGCTTCGAACTGGTCGAGCCGCTACGCGCCCTGTTCAAGGACGAGGTGCGGCGCCTGGGCGAAGAGCTCGGTCTCGACGAGCTGTTCGTCTGGCGACAGCCGTTCCCGGGCCCGGGGCTCGCGGTCCGGATTCTCGGGGAAGTGACTGAGGCTCGTCTCGCGATTCTCCGTACCGCGGATGCGATCGTCGCCGACGAGGTGCGCCGGTTCGGGTGGTACCGCCGATTGTGGCAATCGTTTGCCATCCTCCTCCCGATCCAGACGGTCGGAGTCATGGGGGACGAGCGCACCTACGAGCACGTGATCGCGATTCGGGCGGTCGACAGCCGCGACGGTATGACAGCCGACTGGGCACGCCTCCCGGACGATCTGCTGGCGGTTATCTCATCACGGATCGTCAATGAAGTCCGCGGGGTGAACCGAGTCGTCTATGACATCAGCAGCAAACCCCCGTCGACAATTGAGTGGGAGTAATCTGCCAGACGAGACCGAGCAACGTGCCGAACGGGTGCGGAGCACAGCCCCGTCTAGGAACATGACCCGAGCCTGGGACGTAGCCCCGTCTGAGTCCTAGTCAGCCCCGCCAACAGAACGCGATGTCCACCACCGAGTTCGTGCATCTCCACCTGCACACCGAATACTCGCTGCTGGATGGCGCGTGTCGCATCGGCGAACTACTGGACCACGCGGAACAGTCCGGCGCCCCGGCGCTGGCCGTCACCGAACACGGCAACCTCTTCTCAAGCGTCATCTTTCACGATGAAGCCCGTAAACGCGGCGTCAAGCCGATTTTGGGCTGCGAAGTGTATGTCGCCAACGGCAGCCGGCACGCCCGTAGCGGCACGCCGGGCGATACCAACAATCACTTGGTCCTGCTCGCCGAGAATCTGATCGGCTATCACAACCTGATCAAGCTGGTTTCGGCGGGCTACACCGAAGGTTTCTACTACAAGCCGCGGATAGACAAGGATCTGCTGGCCGAACACGCCGAGGGGCTTATTGGCCTCAGCAGCTGCCTCAAGGGGGAGGTGGCCACTGGGCTACGCACGGAGCAACCCCGGAAAGCGCTGGAGGCAGCCGGCACGTTCCGGGACATCCTCGGTGCCGGCAATTTCTTCCTCGAAATGCAATACCAGGGTATCGAGGAGCAACGCATCGTCAACACCGGTCTCCAGCCGCTGGCGCGCGATCTCGGTCTACCGCTCGTGTGCACGAACGACGTGCACTATCTGAAGTTCGGGGATCATCGCCCGCATGACGTCCTGTTGTGCATCGGGACCGGGAAGAACGTCAACGATGAGAAGCGGCTTCGGTACCACGGCGACCAGTTCTATCTGAAGACCGGCGAGGAGATGCGCGCCGTGTTCGGGGACTGGCCGCAAGCGATGGCCAACACCGTCGCCATCGCCGAGCGGTGCGACGTCGATCTGTCGAACCCCGGCCGTCATCTTCCGAATTTTGATGTGCCGGAGCCCTACACCCTCGACGGCTACTTCGAACACGTCACACGTGAGGGATTTGCCGATCGCCTCGTCTCGTGGCGCGCGCTCGCGGCGGAGGGACGCCTCAAACATCCGATCGAAGCCTACGAAAAACGACTCGCGCACGAGATCGAGATCATCGTGAAGATGCGCTATCCCGGCTACTTCCTGATTGTCTGGGACTTCATTCGGTACGCCAGAGAGCAGGGGATTCCGGTGGGCCCCGGTCGCGGGTCCGCTGCCGGCAGTCTGGTGGCGTATTGCCAGAAGATCACCGACGTCGACCCGATGGAGTTCGACTTGATCTTCGAGCGCTTCCTGAACCCGGAGCGTGTATCGCTGCCAGACATCGATATCGACTTTTGCGAACGCCGCCGCGGGGAGGTCATCGCCTACGTCACGGAGAAGTACGGCCGCGACAACGTTGCGCAGATCATCACCTTCGGCACCATGAAGGCGCGCGCGGTCATACGGGACGTCGGCCGGACGATGGGCCTGTCGTATGCCGATGTCGACAAGGTGGCGAAGCAAATCCCGCCGGCTCTCGACATGACCCTCGACAAGGCCCTCGAGGAGAACCCGGGATTGAAGGCGCTCGAACAACAGGACCCGCAGGTCGGCGAGCTCCTGGAGGTGGCGAGGCGGCTGGAGGGCATCACGCGGCATGCGTCGGTCCATGCGGCCGGCGTCGTCATCGCCCCGGCCGCCGTGACGGACTTTGCTCCGGTCTACAAGAGCCAGAAGGACGAGATCACGACGCAGTGGCCCATGAAGGAAGTCGAGCGCATGGGGCTGCTCAAGATGGACTTCCTCGGGCTCAGCACCCTGACCCTGCTCGATGATGCGGTCAAGCACATCGCCGAGACGACGGGCGAGACAATTAGGCTGGACGCGCTCCCCATGGACGACGCGAAGACCTTCCAGCTTTTCAGCGACGGACAGACCCTCGGTATTTTTCAGTTCGAGAGCTCCGGGATGCGAGACACGCTCCGGAAGGCCAAGCCGGATCGTTTCGAGGATCTCATCTCTTTGAACGCGCTCTACCGTCCGGGACCATTGCGGGGCGGCGTTGTCGATGACTATATTGCGCGCCGACACGGGAAGGTCGAGATCGAATACGCGCTGCCGGCGCTCGAGCCTATCCTCCAGGACAGCTACGGGGTCATCGCGTTTCAAGAGCAGGTCATGCGGATCGCCAGCGATCTGGCCGGCTTCACCATGGGCGACGCCGACGTGCTGCGGAAGGCGATGGGGAAGAAGAGCGAGGAGGTGATGAAGGCGCAGCGCCAGAAATTCGTGGACGGCGCGGTGGCCCGAGACGTCACCAAGAAACAGGCCACCAAGATTTTTGACCTCATGGCATTCTTTGCCGGGTATGGTTTCAACAAGTCACACTCGACGGCATACGCCCTCCTCGCGTACCAGACGGCCTATCTGAAAGCCAACTATCCACGCCATTTCATGGCGGCGCTGCTCACCATCGAATCCCAGAACACGGACAAGCTCGCCCTCTACTTGGGTGAGTGTCGCGACATGGGGGTCCCCATCCTCACTCCGGATGTCAACAAGAGCGACGTGGCGTTTAAGGTCACCCCGGACGGGGTTCGATTCGGGTTGGCCGCGGTGAAGAACGTTGGGGAAGGGGCGATTATTTCGATTCTGACACGGCGGGCGTCGCTCGGACGTATTGATTCGCTGTACCGGTTGTGTGAGGACGTGGATCTACGGCTGGTGAACAAACGCGTGCTCGAGAGCCTCGTCAAGGCCGGGGCGTTCGACTCGATCGTGCCAGGTCGGGGACACCGGACACACCTGCGTCGGGCGCAGCTCACGGCCATCGTGGATCGTGGGCTGGAACATGGCGGCCGGTTGCAGCGTGACCGCGACCGGGGCCAGACGCAGCTCTTCGACGCTCTGGACGACGACGCGGATGGGGATGTCGCGCTGCCCGATGTCGAACCCTGGAGCGACGCCGAGCAGCTTGCGAGCGAGAAAGAGGCGCTCGGGTTGTATTTGAGCGGGCACCCAATCGACGGGTACCGTGACCAACTGGAAGCAGCCGGCGCATCCGAAATCAACGCGCTGGCCGCGGGCGAGGCCCAGGCGCTAGTGGGCGGCATTATCTGCGGCTACCGTCCGCTCAAGACTAAACGCGGCGCGCAGATGGCGGTCCTGAGCCTCGAAGACCGTGGGGGCAGCATCGAGGTGGTCGTCTTTCCGAAAACCTACGAGCGCTGCGCGCCAGTGCTGGACACGGACCGGCTGGTCTTGGTGGCCGGGAAGCTCGACAAGGACGAGGAGACTGCCCGGATCATGGCTGACGACATCCGTCCGATCGAGAGTCTCGACATCTCAGTGGGACGCACCCTCTCGATTCACCTCTCGTCGCCCCGGCACGACCGCGGCACCCTGGAGGCCCTGGCGGACCTGTTCACAACCCACCGCGGCCCCGGTCCGGTCCGCGTCCAACTCGATTTAACCGATCGCACGCCGCCGCTACGCATCCGCGCCCGTCTGACCGGGGCTCGGGTGCGGGCATCTAAAACTCTGGTGCTCGCGGTCGAGAAGGTCTGTGGCGAAGGCACGGTGTCCTGGTTGTGAACGGGGGTTAAGGTGCCCAGAGCCGCGGCCTTCCTCGAATTCGACGAGCCGATCGAATTGCTGCTCGCTGAGATCGAGACCTTGAGTCTCATGCCGAGCACCGCCGACAGACAACGCGAACTTGACGGGCTGCGCTCGCGGGTCACCGAACTGCGGCAGGAGATCTACAGCCAGCTCACGCCGTGGCAGCGTGTGCTGGTGGCTCGTCATCCACGACGTCCGCGTACACGTGACTATCTGTCGCGACTGTTCGCGGACTTCACGGAGCTGCATGGTGACCGACGGTTCGGCGATGATCCGGGCGTGGTCGCCGGATTCGCTCGATTCGGCGAGGATGCGGTTCTTGTCGTGGGGCATCAGCGACCCGGCCCCGTGTTCGCCGGTTGCGCTCGGCCCGAGGGCTACCGCAAGGCGCTGCGGTGCATGAAGCTGGCCGAGAAGTTCAACCGGCCTATCATTACGTTCGTCGACAGTGCCGGCACGTCGCCTGATGTGGGCTCGGAGGAGCGGGGCATGGCTGACGCCATTGCCTACAGTCTTCGGGAGATGACGATGTTGGCGGTGCCGGTGATCGTCGTCGTGACCGGCGAAAGCGCCGGCGGAGGGGCGTTGGCGCTTGGCATGGGCGACCACGTTCTGATGCTCGAGTATGCGGTCTACGGCGTGGTGCCGGTCGAGAGCGGGGCCCAGATGTTGTGGGGCGACGAGGCGCACACACCGGAGGCGTCCGACGCTCTCAAGATCACGGCGTCAGACCTGGTGAGGCTCGGCGTGATCGACGAGGTCGTCCCGGAACCGCTCGGCGGAGCGCATGCCGATCCGCTCACCGCCACCAAGCGGCTAGCGGAACCGCTTCGGTCCACGCTCGATCACCTCGCCAGCACGTCATCGGACACGAGAGTAGCCCGACGGCACGAAAAAATTCGCCGACTCGGTCTGGCTGGGATCGACGGCGTCTGACCCACGAACCGGTGACGACAGCCCCGACCATGGAGACCCCGCTCATCTGGGATCACGTCCGCGGAGACGAGGCAGCGGCCACGGCACTGGCCGAAGCCTGCGACATCGACCCGGGCATTGCGAGGTTGCTGGTGCTCCGCGGCATCACGGCCCCGGATGAGGCGACGCGGTTCTTGACCCCGGCGCTCGACCAGCTACACGATCCATTTTCGCTGACCGATCTGCCCGTGGCCGTCGACCGACTCTTGGGTGCGATCGCTCGTGGCGAACGGATCGCGGTCCACGGTGACTACGACGTGGACGGGGTCACCTCGACCGTCATGCTCCGTCGGCTGCTCGAGTTGCTCGGCGCCGATGTGGTGCACTTCATTCCCGACCGTCTCCGGGACGGCTACGGACTCGAGCCGGCGGCGATCGAACGACTCGCCGGGGAGGATGTCAATGTCATCGTGTCGGTTGATTGCGGTATTCGCAGCGCCGCGGCGGCGATACGCGCCCGCGAGCTCGGTGTCGACCTCATCATCACCGATCACCATGAGCCGGACGCCACCCTACCGTCCGCGCTCGCCGTGATCAACCCGAAACGGCCGGACTGCCTGTATCCGGACAAGAACCTGGCCGGCGTCGGGGTTGCGTTGAAGCTCGTGCAGGCGCTGTGCCAGCGGACGGAACATACCCGATGGCTCCCGGGCTTCATCAAGATGGCCGCGTTGGGGACCGTGGCCGACGTGGTCCCGTTGCGTGGCGAGAACCGCGTCATCGCCAAGCTCGGGCTGGAGCAGCTGTCTCGGGGCCGTCACACCACCGGTCTGCGGGCTCTGCTGGACACCGCCGGGGTACTGGGTCAGGCGGTGACGAGTTCCCATGTCGCATTTAGACTGGCACCACGTATCAACGCCGCCGGCCGCATGAGCACACCTGATCTGGCGACCCGTCTGCTGCTCCTGACCGACGACGCTCGGCACGCTGAGGCCATGGGTCTGGCGGAGCAACTCGAAGCGGAGAACCTCCGCCGCCAGCAGGAGGAAGCGGAGATCCTCACCGCCGCCCGTCGCAAGGTCGACACGGACCCCGACGTCGGCGCGCACGCGTTGCTGGTGGTCTGGGGTGAGGGCTGGCACCGAGGCGTGATCGGGATCGTGGCGTCGAAGCTGGTCGACGCCTATCACCGGCCGGCCATTGTGATCGCCGTTGATGGAGACACCGCGTATGGCTCCGGCCGTAGCATCTCCTGCTTCGATCTGCTCGGCTCACTCGAGGCATGCGGCGACCTGTTCACGAAATTCGGTGGGCATCGGCACGCTGCCGGGCTCACCATGGAGGCGGGACGCCTCAAAGAACTGCGACGGCGTCTGACCGACTACGCCGACACGCGACTCGGGCCCGAGGATTTGGCGCCGCGGCTCAGAGTCGACGGGCATCTGCCGTTGACCGCGATCACGCCAGCGATGGTCGAGGGACTCCGCGCCATGGAACCGTTCGGCGCCGGCAATCCGCGCCCTGTGTTCCACACCGGAGCGGTCGAAGTGGCGAACGGCCCCCGCATCATGAAGGCGAAACACCTGTCCATGTCGGTGCGACAGGACGCGCGCGTGTTTCGGGCGGTGGCGTGGCGTATGGCGGACCGCGCTGATTTTGTCACGCAGCACCGCGGTGCCCTCGATGTGGCCTTCAATCTGACGGAAAACCACTACCGCGGCGAGCACACGGTCGAGTTATCCGTTGCCGACATTCGCCAAGCCCGATAAAGTGAAAAGCGTGCCAGAGCCCCAACGCGCCGCGCGTCCTGCGCGCGAGCATCGCATTCGCCGTCGCCCCATCTGGCGACGAGTGAGTTGGCAGAGAGTGACACGTCTCGTCCTCGTACTTGGCCTCGTCGCGTTCGGAACGGTGGTGTCTCTCGGTGTTCGTGAGCGGGTCGAACCGGCGGCGGCGCCCGGTGTCGACCGGGACGACCCGAAAGCGCTCGCGGAGATTCGTGGCGCGCAGGTCACCCAGGCCGCGGGGGAACTGAAGGACTACACATACGATGCGGGGCTCCAGCAGCTTTACGAAGACGGATCGCTACGGCTCTCGAATGGATTCCGAGTCGACGTCCCGGAGCAGGCGGACCGAGACGGCTTCCTGGTCACCGGCGGCGAAGCGCGGGTGGATGCGGACCAAGATCGTTTCGTCTTTACCCGGGCCGAGTCGGCGGGTGACGATGCCGTGGGCGACCCGACCGCCCCCGTCCTGATCAGGGTGTCCGACGGCCTAGGGGCTGAGACCGACACCGCCATTTATTCGAGACAAGACGGCACCGTCAGCATGCCAGGGGCCACGACCCTGCGGCGCATGGGGATGACCGCAGTCGGCCACCCGGTCACGGTCGACACCAACCGCTCGCTAGCGACGCTGGACGGCGAGGCGCACGTCAGCTTGGCCGGTGACGACGGTCGCGCCAGCCTCGACATCTGGTCGAACCTGGCGGTCTTGGCGCACGACGACGGTTACATGAACTTTGACGGCGGGACACGGGTCAGCACCGGCACGCAGTTCCTCGAGGCGGATCACACTACGGCCCATTTCGGCGCGGATGAGACCGCCCTCGAACGCTTGGAACTACACGAGCNCGCGCGTATTTACATTCCGACACCAATCCCTGGGGCCCTGCGGGAAATGCTCGCTCGGGACATGACGCTGGCGTTCGAGGACACGANCCGGGTGCTGGAGCAGGCCATNCTGTCTGGGGACACGGTCATCGAACTGGCAGGGGTGGAGACCGCTACGGGCGCCCANATTCGCGCGGGGACGATGANGGTGACGATGTCAGCGGACGGGACCGACGTGGCCGCGGTCGAGGCGNACGACGGCGTTGTTCTCGCGCTTCCGGATTCTGCTGACGGGGCCAGCCAGGAGATCCGCGCGACCGGTTTGGTCAGCCAGGGTACACCGGAGACCGGACTCAACAACGTGCAATTCACCGAGGCCGTCGAGTACCGTGAGCAACGCGCGGCCACCGCGGCCGGCCGCGCCGTCAGTCGAGTCATTCGGGCTGACCGCTTGGAAGCGGGAGTCAAGCCGGGGCTGAGCGGGCTGCTCACGGCCCAGTTTCTGGGCAACGTCCGGTTCGAAGAGGATAACCGTACGGCCACCGCAGATGAGGTCGTCTACGACGTCATCGGCGGGGTGATCACGCTCAACACGGTGGGGGAGGCGGGTCGGGGCCCGACGGTCACCGACGACGGAATCCGGATCGAAGGGTCGACCCTCACCCTGTCCGTCGATGGCTCGGCGATCGAAGCGATCGACGATGTACGAAGCGAGCTCACACCGGAGACAGCGCCGAGCGACGGAGCGACCGGGATCACCGAGTCGACCCTGCCGGCACTCCTCGATTCGGCGCAACAGACGTTCGCGACCGCGGGGGGCCTCACATACGATCCAGACGTCGGGCAGGCCGCCTACACCGGTGGCGCCCGTCTCTGGCAGGGAGAAACCAGCTTCGCGGGCGACACGGTATCGCTCGACGACCAGACGGGCGGTCTGTCCGCTAGCGGCACGGTGACCACGACGATCCAACTCGTTCGGTTCCACGAGAGCACCGGCGAGTCGGCCGTCTCGCTGACCCGCGTCGCGGCTGACGAATTCCTCTATGATGAGGCGGCCCGACAGGCCACCTATGACGGCAAGGCGGTGTTGCTGTCTGATGCCGGCGACATGAAGGCCGATCGTATCGATGTGTNCTTGCAAGCCGACGGCCGGACACTGGACCGGTTCGAGGCGACCGGNAACGTGAAACTGCTGCTCGAAGGGCGCTGGGCTACCGGCAACCTCCTGGTCTACGACGANCTCACCGGACGCTACGACATGGAGGGCGCGCCGGTNCAGATCGTCGAGGAGGTCGAACCCGAAGAACCCGCCGTGGCGGCTCCGCCGCCCCGACGAGGAGCNCCCCTCCCCGTGCCGTCCTGCAGTACGATGGAAGGACGCAAGTTGACGTTTTATCGATCGGACGACACCGTCACCGTCGATGGTCAGCAGGTGCTCCGCACGGAGTCGAAGAGCGGCAACTGCGCCCCGCTCGCCTTTTAGCGGCTACGGTCTTCTCCGGGAGGCCCACCACCCGACCGATTCTCATTGCGTATGGCGACGCTCCGAACGCACCACCTCACCAAATCCTATGGCGGCCGCACGGTCGTACGCGACGTCAGTCTCAAGGTCGCGTCTGGCGAAGTGGTCGGTCTGCTCGGTCCCAACGGCGCCGGGAAGACGACCACGTTCTACCTCGTAGTCGGGCTCACCGGGCCGGACCAGGGACATGTCAGTCTGAACGGCGAGGATGTCACCGACGATCCGATGTATCTGCGTGCGCGCAAGGGCATCGGATATCTGCCCCAGGAGCCATCCATCTTCCGCGGGTTGACCGTCGAACAGAACATCCTGGCCATCGTCGAAAACCTAGGACTGTCCCGAAAGGCCCGGCACCAGCGCGTCAGCGAACTGCTCGAAGAACTCAATCTCACGTCGCTGGCCAAGGCGGCGGCGCACACGTTGTCTGGTGGGGAGCGACGACGGGCGGAGATCACACGTGCGCTGGTGATGTCGCCATCCTTCATGTTGCTCGACGAACCGTTCGCCGGGATCGACCCGATCGCGGTCACTGACATCCAAGACATCATCGTGCATTTGAAGTCACGCGGCATCGGTGTACTCATCACCGACCACAATGTGCGTGAGACCTTGCGGATCACAGACCGCGCCTACATCGTGCACGATGGCGCAGTATTTCGAAGCGGAACACCGGCCGACTTGGCCAACGATGATGACGTCAAGCGGATCTATTTAGGTACCGATTTTCGTTTGGACTAAGATCGAAACAGCCGTCTGCCGACGTCGCGGCCGTCGATGGNAAAAAGTTCATGGCGCTTCGACTCCAATTAAAGGTTTCGCAGAAGCTCATCCTGACGCCGGCATTACAGCAAGCGATCAAGCTGCTGCCGATGTCGACGCTGGAACTCGTCGACATGCTCAATCAGGAAGTCGTCGAGAACCCGATGCTGGAGGAGGTCCCGACGGAGGACCTCCAGCCGCCGGAAGCGGCCGCGCAAGAGGAAAAACTGGAACCCCCGGCGCCCGACAAGGACAAGGACAGCAAGGACTCGTGGGACGACGCCGACTACGAGTATTTCTTCGGGGACTACCTGGACGACGGCTACCGTCCTCGGCCCCTCCGTGAGGTCAAAGAGCTTCCGCCGATCGAGAACACGCTTTCCACGCCGACCTCTCTGGCGGACCACATGATGTGGCAGTTGTCGCTCCAGACCGACGACGACGACCCGTTGGTTCGTGAGATCGGTTCGGCCATCATCGGGAATCTCGACGACGATGGGTATCTCGTGGCCTCGGTCGACGAGATTGCGGCGATGAGCAGTTGGCCGCTGCCGGACGTGGCGCGGGTCCTGCGCGTCTTGCAGGACTTCGACCCCATCGGGGTGGCGGCGCGGGGCCTGCAGGAGTGCCTGCTGTTGCAGATCGATCGACTTGGACTCCAGGGCACGGCCAGCGAAACCATCGTCCGCGATCATCTGAAGCTTCTGCAGAACCATCAAGGGCACGAGCTGGCCCAACAGCTGGGCATCTCGATCGATGAATTGAAACATCACATCGAGGTCATCCAGAAACTCGACCCGAAGCCAGGCAGCCGTTTCAATTCGACCGCATCGCAGTACGTCATTCCCGACGTGTATATCCTCAAGACCGAGGACGGCTACGTCGCAGCATTGAACGAGGATGGCATGCCGCAGCTCCGCATCAGCCCGGTCTACCGGCGTCTGCTCGACAAGAAGAAAGAGGGCAACGACGAGACACGCGCCTACGTGAAGGAGAAATTTCGCTCGGCGCTCTGGCTCATCAAATCGGTCGACCAGCGGCAAAAAACAATCCACAAGGTCGCCACGAGCATCATCGGCTTTCAGACCGACTTTCTCGAGCGGGGCATCGAGTATCTTCGTCCGCTTGTCCTACGCGATGTCGCCNCCGACATCGATATGCATGAATCCACGGTGAGCCGTGTCGTCAACAACAAATACATGCACACCCCGCAAGGGGTGTTCGAGATGAAGTACTTTTTTCACAGCGGGATCAGCAGCGCGTACGGCGAAAGCGTCTCGTCGGTCACCATCAAGCAGCGTATTCGCAAACTCGTCGAGGAAGAGAACCCGAAAAAGCCGCTTAGTGACTCTCGTATCGTTTGTCTCCTGAAGGACAAGGGATTGGTGCTGGCGCGTCGCACGATCGCCAAATATCGTGAGGAGCTGAAAATCCCCAAGTCGAGGCAGCGCAAGGTGTTGTTCTGATGGCCTGCAGGTTGACTACGCGACACGTAAAGGTGACCGACGGGTTGCGAGGCCTCGTCGCGCGACGGCTGACTCCGGTGGACCGCGCCTTGGGCGACACGGTCGTTCCGGCCGACATGGTGCTGAGCTCGGAGCGGAACCACTGCTAGACTAAACTCGTGGTCCACGCGCGGGGCGACCACCTACTGCACCGTGTCGGGGACGGCAACAGGTGGCAGGTCGCCGTGAGCGCGGCCGTGGCCAAGGTGATGCATTGAGCCCAGACCCTGAAAGGGAAGNGGCAGGCCCGCCGCCGCCATTCCGAATCGGTGCCGGGGGAGGGTTCGAACCTGGCGGCAGCACCGGACGAAACGACACACGGAGACTGACCCCGGGTCATGAGTGCCTCTGTCTGGCGCACCCCGCTGACCGCCGCGCTCGAAATCGATGACCGCCAGCCGCGTCGCGCCGCCGCACACTGACCACGCGGGCGAGTTTCTCATCGTCACCGGACTGGCCGGTGCCGGTAAGTCGGCTGCCATTCACGCCCTGGAAGACCTCGGGTATCTCTGCGTCGACAATCTGCCCACGGTTTTGATTCCCACCTTGGCTGACCTCACGCTCGGNGAGGGCGGCACCCATNATNCCGTGGCGGTGGTCGTTGATGCGCGAGACCGATCGTTCCTGGACCGCTTTCCGACCGTGTTCGACGAGCTTCGTGCTCGCCGCGATCTCGCCGTTTGGCTGATTTTTCTNGAGGCGTCGGACGAAGCATTGCTACGTCGGTTCAGCGAAACGCGGCGCCCGCATCCATTCGCCCCGACGGCCTCCGTCATCGAGGGTATTCTGNCTGAGCGCGGGCGCCTGGACCCGATCAAGAAGATGTCCGATCGGGTGCTGGANACCTCGGACCTCACGGTGCACGAACTGCGTCGGGCGTTTCGCGAATTGTCGGACGGAGAAGGCACCCAGACTCGATTAACGGTGACGCTGGTCAGTTTTGGGTACAAGTACGGAGTTCCGGTCGAGGCGGATCTNTTGTTCGATGTCCGCTTTCTCCCCAATCCCTATTTCGTCACCGGCCTCCGTGACCTCACCGGCCANGACCCCGCGGTGCAGGACTACGTCGCTGCGGCGGAGACCGCACAGCCGTTTCTGGACAAGACGTCCGATCTGGTCACGTTCTTGATTCCGCACTACATGGCGGAAGGCAAGACCTATCTGACGATCGGTGTCGGTTGTACGGGCGGGCGGCATCGCTCGGTGGCGGTGGTGGAACGGCTCAAAGTCATGTTGGACGGGATCCCGGGAGCGCGGTGGCGCATGCGTCATCGCGACGTCGCCCTCGTGTGAGGAGGCGCCCACGTCGAGGAACACGGACAGGACACGAGATGCGAGTAGACAAACCCTGGGGATACGAACTGCGCTGGGCCACCACGAACCGGTATGTCGGCAAGGTCATCCACGTTGACGCCGGACACGCCCTGAGCCTGCAGTATCACAACGTCAAGGACGAAACGATTCTGCTCTGGACAGGAAGAATCCGGTTCGAGATCGAAGAAAACGGCAAGCGCGTCACGCGGGAGATGACGCCGGGCGACCGTGTCCACATCCCACCCGGCACGGTGCACCGGATGACGGCCGTCGAAGACAGCGATATCTTCGAAGTCTCGACCCCGGAACTCAAAGATGTCGTCCGACTCGAGGATCGGTATGGCCGCGCGAAAGGCGACTAACCCGTGGGCTGTTCAGGTNTGGTCGGGCGGCGGGAGCGGGCATCTCGGTCCGCGGATCAGTCGACGAACCTGGCCCGACTCTCCTTGGCCCTCAGGGCGCTTCGCGCGAGCTCACGGAGTGCCTGACTCGCGCACCGAGGGAAAAGCGAGCGCGTACTGTGTCTCGCCGTCGCGTTCGGGGCGCAGCCCCGTCTGAAGACGCCGAAGCCGCGTCGCCGGCCAGCTCTTTCGTGTACCCGGTTTCGAGGGGAGGCGGCTGTCTGGCAAGGCGTGACGAGGGAGCAGCCAGATGGGCTGTGACCGAGGAAGCAACGCCGTCCAGACGGGCGCCTCGCCTGGAAAGCTAGAAGGGGATATCGTCCTCGGTTAGCTCGGGTGGCCCCGGGGAACCGCCGGCAGTCGACGAAGAAGAGGACGAGCCACTACTGCGGGGGCTNCCGTAGTCGCCGCCTCCGCCGCTACCNTCTCCGGTGTTGCCGCCGCGCCCGCCGAGCAGCACAACGCGGTCTGACCGAATCTCGGTGGTGTATCGCTTGTTGCCGTCCTTGTCATCCCACTGTCGAGTCTGCAANCGNCCCTCGACGTAGATCTGGCGCCCTTTCAGCAGGTAATCCTTCAGCGTCTCAGCCTGCTTGCCCCACAGCACGACGCGGTGCCACTCGGTCTTNTCCTGACGCTGCCCAGCTTTATCGTTCCAGACGTCGGTCGTGGCCAGGCTGAGCGTGGACACCGCCGCCCCGCCCGGTGTGTACCGGAGTTCAGCGTCCCGACCCAAGTTCCCGACGATGATCACCTTGTTGACCGTTCCCATACTTCTCCCCAAGAATCCTGATCGAACGAACTCACGACAACCGACCGGCGCCCGCTCGATGCGCTGAGCGCAAGCTGGCTATGGCTGATCGAGGCGGACGAGAGCCTGTTGGGCCAGATTCGCCATGTTGTTGTCGGGATGATTCCTCACGACCTGCTCGAACGCCTGGCGAGCCAGCTCTGGCTCGGCGAGTCGGCCAAGCGTGAGCCCACGCTTGTAGAGGGACTCGGCCACTTTGTCGCCGTCGGGATAACTGGCGATCACCTGCTCATAGGCGCCAAGCGCCTCCCGAAACTGTCCGTTGGAGAAGTGGTTGTCCCCGATCCAGAACTGCGCGTCGTCCGACAGNTCCGAGCGAGGGAACGCACTGATATAGGCCTCGAAGCCCTGAATCGACAGGGCCCATTGTCCGGTCGCGTAATCGCCCCAGGCCGTGTCGAACATACGCTGTGGTGAGACAGCCGGGTCAACCGGAGCGNCCCCGGCAGGCCTCTGAATCGCCACCGCTGATTCGGTCGGCAACCCCGTCTCGGGATCCACGGCCAACTGGGTCAGCCGCGGCGCGCGCAACTTTGCCATGCTGAGCCGAATCGCCTCCACCTCCTGTGACAACGACGAGACCCGCACGTTCGTCTCGTCCACTTTCTCGCGAACAATCCTGACACCACCGGCCAAGTTGTCGACCAGCAGCTTCTGGTCCGCAAAGGCGCGGCGCGAGGCCTCATCCTGCGAGTCGAGACGCGTCAACAATGTCTGGAGCGTCGTATCCAGCGAGCCTAGCATCACGTTCAGCCGCATGGTCTGTTCTTGCAGCATGCGGATGTCCGCCATCATCTGCTGATGTTCACGGTCGGCGCCCGACACGGGCGCAACGACCGTCAGGACAGAAGCGCAACTAAACAAGAGCGGGGGAAGCAGCCGTCTCATGACAAACCTCTTCTAGGACGTGATTTCACTCATCTATTCTATCGCGATCACAAGGTGCTGGACCCGGCGCCCGCTATTTCGACGAGATCACGAAGTGAGCGCGCCGATTCGCCGCCCACGCCGCGTCGTCGTGTCCCGGATCGAACGGAAATTCCTTCCCGTAACTCACTGTACGAATCCGGCTCGCTTCGAGTCCGAGTTGGACCATGTACAGCTGGGCGGCCAACGCGCGCCGCTCGCCGAGTCCTAGGTTGTATTCGGGCGTGCCCCGCTCATCACAGTGCCCCTCGATGGTCACGACCCAAGTCGGGTATCGCATGAGTAGGTCGACGTTCGCCTCAGCCGTACTCCGGCCGCGATCGTCGAGTTCGGAGCTATCGAGTCCGAAGAACACCGCCTCGAGCGGAGACTCTCGGTTTAACTCCTCGAGCGTTCGTCTCGCGAACTCGTCTTCCGGGGGCAGTACTGGCGGCACGACAGGGGGCGGCGCCGGCGGCGGCGGCACCGGGCGCGGCGCCGGCGCGCGCTCCTCTGCCGCAGGCGGCGGGGGCGGAGAGGTTTCCGGGGCTACCGGCGGCGGTCGTCGGACGCACGATTGCAGCGCCAGCGTTGCTACGACACAGGCGGCAACAGCGGCCCATAAAAGCGTTCCTCGCACTTGCATCCCCAGTCCCTTTCCAGATAATCGACCCATACGGCGACGGCTCTCATGCCCTATCGCGACCAACTCGGCATCTCGTTGTTCCCGGTAGCCGTCAGGCGACGAAGGTTCTTTCCGTCGCGGCCGACCGTGTAAATCTGCTTCCGTCCACTACCGCGGCTCGACGTAAACGCGATGTGCCGCCCGTTGGGCGAGTAGCTCGGACTCTCGTTCGACCCGAGTCCGAAGGTCACCTGGCGCACCTCGCTCGTCGACAGGTCCAGCACCTTGATGTCATGCCCGGGCCCGGTCTTGGACGAATATGCGATCTCGTTGAAGGGGGCCGGTGACCAGGTGGGCCGATCGCTGTAGGTGTCATACGTCAACCGACGCAGGCCGGTCCCATCGATGCCCATCACATAGATCTGCGGTTGCCCGGCCCGGTCGGACGTGAACGCAATCTGCTGGCCGTTTGGAGACCACGTCGGACTGGTGTCGATGGCCGGGTTGCTTGTCAACCGCTGCACGTTGGTGCCATCGACATTGGCCACATAGATATCGCTACTGTTGTCTCGGTTCGAGTTGAACGCCACCCGGAGGCCATCTGGTGAAAACGCAGACAGCGAATTGTGGACCTGCGTCGTACCGCTCGCCGGGGTCGTCATCCGGCCTTCGAACAGATAAGAGACAACGATATCGGGGAAGCCAGAAAGATATGAGGTGTAGCCAATGGAGCGACCGTCTGGAGACCACGCCGGAAAGAGGTTGAGAATCCGCGTCACCGTCAACCGCTGGATGTTGGCCCCATCGTAGTCAGCGAAATACACCTCCTTGACCGGGCGGTCCTCCACGAGCCCGAGGACCGACTCACCATCCCGATCGCTGACGAACGCGACCCGCGTCCGTGCCACGCCCTCGACCCCACGTTGCTGTCGGTGAATTTCGTCCGAGAGCTGATGCGCATATCGTCTGGGGTTCGTGTTCGTCCCCGTGTATTGCACGCTGAACGCATTGTCGAAAGACCGCACTGAGAACAATCTGGCGGTGATCTCCAACTGAGTGTCGCTCAACGCCCGGACAGTGCAACTCACGACACCGTCGGCGTCCAACTCCGCCCACCGGTCAAATGACACGTCGCCAATCGAGCGGGCGGCCGGAATCGTGCGGTAGACGTCACGCGGGATCATCCTGAATTCACGTTCGAATTCCAGATCGGCCCAGAGCACCTCAGCGATGGTGCGGGCGGCCTCGGCGGTCGCCACGTCTGGCGTCAGCGCCAGACAGTCCGGCACGGCGAAGTTCGGCGGCCTCCCGATATCACCACCGATCACCAAGTCGACCCCGCCTTGTTGCCGCGCCTGCCCGCCCGCCACGAGCAGGAGGGCCACCGCGACCACGAAGGTGGGCCACGAGACCCGACGGAGGATGCTGTTCATCATCATCAGTGGTATTCGAACGTGAGGTTCACGGGCAATCGATCTTCGGTGAACTTGGTCGGAAGCGGTGGGACCCGAGCGGTCGCGCGCAACGCGCGCTCGGCACTCAGGTCCAGAGCCAGATAGCCGCTGCCAGTCTGGCGCACGATGTCGGTCAGGGTGCCATCACGTTGTACCGTGAACTTCATGACCACCGCGCCGCGTTGCTGCTGCTGGTCGTTCCAGCGCCGACGGATCAGATTCGACATCACGCTCAGGTATTCCGGACAGCAGAAATCCCCAACGTCGAGATCACCGCCGAATCCGAGGCCACCGGCCGACAGTCCCGTCCCCAAGCCGCGCGCCCCCGTATCCGCCAGCGCGGTGCCCTGGCGCAACTCAGGCCCCTTGGTCGGGGTCGACCCACGGGCTTCCTCCGGCGCCGAGTCGACCGGAATGTCTCGCGACGGCATACGAGGTGCGTTGGGGACGGCAATCGTCTCCTCGGGGGGCGCCGGCGCCGGGGGCTGTATCCATACATCTTGGTCCGCCTCATCGACCGGTATCACCTCTTGCACCGGCTGCGCCGCCAGCGCGGTTTCGCCCCCCTGACTCGGGCCCAGCGAACCACCGAGGCTGATGGTCATGACCTCGGCCATGATGTCGGGGTCACCGGTGAAGAGCCCGGTTGGGAAGAAAAGGAGGACACCGACCAGGACGACATGTCCCCCAAGAGAGACGAGATACGTTCGAGCCAGGCTCTCGTGCACCGCGGCACGCGCCCGGAGAATATCAGTCGTCGACTCCATGCTTGGCACTAGAGTTCCGCCGGGAAGTTAGTGACGAGCAGGACGTCCACGACCCCGGCTTCCAGCAATTCGTCCATGACTGTCACCAATTCTTGATACGTGACCTCCTGGTCGCCACGCAAGAAGACGTTCTGATCCGATCGCCCCGATAGCTCCTGACGCACCCGTTCGTCCAGCACTTCCACCCGGACCGGCTCGCCATCAACTTGCACGATCTGGTCCGTACGAAACGAGATCGGAACGGTGACCACGAGGCGGTCGTCCGATACCGGGTTGCCGCGTCGAGCCTCCGGTAGGCTGACATCCAGGCCGCGCTGCATCAACGGCGCCGCAACCATGAACACGATGAGCAAGACGAGCATGACATCGACCAGAGGCACGACGTTGATCTCTGACAACGATGTCACGACGCGGCGCCTCCCGCGGCGTCCTCGGCCACCTGATACACCGGCCGCACCCTGCTCTTGAATCGTGGGCATCTCCCTACACCCCGTAGAGGTCAGCGCGTGATGGGCCCCTAGCAGCCCGTGGTGAAAGCCCCGCTGCATTCGACCGGCGCTGACTCCAGTCGAGCTGCGTTGTTCATCATTCAAATACTGCCGGTATTTTCCCTCTTCTCGGCTTGTTCGACCGGCCCAGCGCGGGTCTCTGTGCGACGCGGGACTTTCACCACGGGCTGCTAGGTGAAATTCCGCTCGGCGATGTTGAGAAACTCCAGCGAGAAGTCCTCCATCGTCGAGAGGTGAAGCTTTATCTTGTTCGTCAGGTGATTATAGAAATACACCGCCGGAATCGCGGCGAAGAGTCCTGCCGCGGTCGCGATGAGCGATTCACCGATCGGCGTGGCTATCACCGACAGTTCGGTCGACCCGGTGGCGCCGATTGCTTGGAACGCGCCGACGATCCCCATGACCGTGCCAAATAGACCGATGAACGGCGTGAGGCTGGCTGTTGTCGCTAGCAGATAAACTCGGTGCTCAAGCTTGTTGGCCTCGACCGACGATGCGCGGAGCAGCGCTCGGTCGAGCGCCTCGAAGCTCCGAAGCGTCGGGCGCGCCGATTCGTCGACCTCGGCGCCGTGTCGGAGCTGTGCATTGAGTTCCGCGTATCCCGCCTGAAACACCCCGACCAACGGACTGTGGGCGAGCGATCGGCACACGGACTGCACTTCAGAGAACTTCTTACTTCGTCTGAACACGTCGAGAAAACTCGAGGTCTGGCGCTCCAGACGCCGGTATTCCCACAATTTGTGGAGGGCGATACCCCAAGAGGCGACTGAGAAGAGGAATAGAATGAGGAGAACCGTCTTGGACAACGGTGTCGAACGAGCGATCCATTCGACAACGCTTCCACCAGTACCTGTCTCCGACGCGCCAACCGCCTGCGTTTGCAAGGCGATGGCGTAGTAACCAAGGGTACGCACTGGCCCTCCGTTGACTACAAAGCGCGCCGCTGGGAAAGCGCCGACACCGGATGGTAGCACGCAGCGGAAGACCTGTCAAATGTATGATACGATGGAACTTCTCGTTCCTGCCGGTCCATGATCCGCTTCCTTAGCATTCGCGACCTGGCCGTCATCGACACCCTCGAACTTGAGCTCAGGACCGGTCTCAACGTCCTCACGGGCGAGACGGGTGCCGGCAAGTCGATCGTCGTTGGCGCACTCGCCCTGCTCTGTGGCGGCCGTGCGTCCGCCGACCTGGTGCGCACCGGCGCCGACAAAGCGGTCATCGCGGCGGTCATAGAAACGCCGGACGGCGCCGAGCAGGTCCTTCGCCGCGAAGTCTCGGCCCAGGGACGTAGCCGCGCGTTTGTCGATGATCATGTCGTGTCGACCACCACGTTACGCGAGGTCGCCGCGCGGTTGATCGACCTTCACGGACAACACCAACATCAGGTCTTACTCGATCCGGCCACGCACCTTGATCTGCTCGACCGCTATGCCGACCTGGGCGTGAGCCGGAACGCCGTCCGTACCGCCTACGACGCGTGGCGCGCCGCGGCGACTGCTCTCACCGACCTGCAGCGGCGGGCCGACAGTCAGTCCGAACGGGCCGAGATTGTAGCGTTTCAGCTCCGAGAGATCGACGAGACCGATCCTGAGGAGGACGAAGACATCCGCCTGACCGCCGAGCAACAGATTCTCGCGAATGCGGACCACATACACCGGCTGGCGGCAGAGAGCTATGCCGACCTCTACGAGGGCGACGAGGCTGCCCTGGGAGCCTTGGAACGGATTTGGAAACGTGTTGCCGAACTCTCCACGCTCGATCCATCATTCATGCCGCACGTCGACACAAAGGAAGCGGTGGTCTCCCAGCTCGAAGAACTCGCGTTTGCCCTCCGCCCGCACGCCACCGGGGTCGAGGCGTCCCCCGAACGGCTCCAGACGGTGGAGGACCGGCTGGCCCGACTCGAACGGATCAAACGACGGTATGGTCCGACGCTGGCCGATGTCGTACGCCGACGTGCGGAACTCCGTGAGGAGTCCAGCCAGCTCGACACCGGCGGGGAGCAATCGACGGCGCTGCTTGAACGGGTGACCGCGACACGCGCGGACTACGTGTCCGTGGCGACGACGCTGTCCGAACGACGTCGCCACCACGCCGGCGCGCTCGCCAGTGCGCTGGAGGCCGGTCTGACCGATCTGGCCATGCCCCAGTGTCGATTCGAAGTTAGCTTCGAGGAGTCGCCCACTAAGGAGAGCGACTGGACCGACCGCGGCAAGGACCGAGCCGAGTTCTACTTCTCGGCGAATCCCGGCGAGACCGTGAAGGCGCTGGCGCGTATTGCGTCCGGCGGAGAACTCTCCCGCGTGATGTTGGCCCTGCGCACCATCACCGCAACGGAGGTACGGGGGAGGACGCTCGTGTTCGATGAGGTTGACGCCGGGATTGGCGGGGAAGCGGCCGACCGNGTTGGCGCCAAGTTGCGGGGACTCTCAAATCATGCCCAGATCCTGTGCGTGACTCATCTGCCTCAGATAGCCACATATGGCACCACCCATTANAGGGTNAAGAAANTGACCGTCAACGANCGNACCACGGCNACAGTCGACCGGCTCGATGACNAGGCNCGTACGGNAGAGGTCGCCAGGATGATGACCGGGACACGAGTGTCTGATGCCGTGTTGCAAACCGCACGGGANCTACTGGAAGGCGAACATCAATAGATCGCTGATGCTGGGTACGTGGGCGATTNGGTGGAAATAGTCCGACTCAACTTGAGCTANCGGCAAGGAGAAACGGTGCCCAGGAAGTACTTCATCGAAACGTTCGGATGCCAGATGAACGTGCACGACTCAGAGCGTCTGGCCGGCCTCCTCGACCAGGCGGGCTATGAGGCGGTGGCCGCACCGAACGAGGCCGACCTCGTNGTTATNAACACCTGCAGCGTCAGAGAGCGGGCCGAAGATCGACTNTACACAGAGTTGGGTCAGATACCGGAGAACACGTCCGGCAGACGGCCAATTGTCGCCGTGACCGGGTGCGTGGCTCAACAGGAGGGNAGTGCGTTGCTCCAGCGTGGGCGCCGTGTGGATCTGGTGNTAGGAACACAAGCGCTGACGCGGCTGCCGGAGATGGTGGACGACCTCGAGCAGAGCCNGCCAGAACGGGTTGACATCAACCCCTACGACAATGTGTCGTTCCCGTTCGGNATCACGAAGCGCGGGGACCCCGTNAAAGCATCTGTCACAATCATTGAGGGGTGCAACGACTTCTGTGCGTTCTGCGTTGTCCCCTATACGCGGGGCCACGAGCGCATGCGCCCCTCACGCGAGATTCTTGAGGAGGTCCGCCTCGCCGCCTCCCAGGGACATCGCGAGATCCAGTTGCTCGGACAAATCGTCAATCACTACGCAGCCCCAGATCGATCGGGCTGCGACTTCGCTGCGCTACTGGAAATGGTCCACGAGGTGCCTGGCGTCGAGCGCATCCGGTTCGCGAGTCCCCACCCGAGACATGTCACGGCACGTATGATCGGGGTCATGCAGAGGCTACCGAAAGTCTGTCGCCATCTACACCTGCCGGTGCAGTCCGGCTCGACTGAGGTCCTGACGCGGATGCGCCGGCGCCATTCTCGCGAAGACTATCTGACGCTCGTCGAGCGCATACGGAACGCCATGCCGGACATCACCCTTTCGACCGACATAATCGTAGGGTTTCCTGGCGAGACGGCACGAGACTTCGAGGAGACGCTAAGTCTGGTGAGGACGGTGGGCTACCACAGCATGTTCTCGTTCAAGTATTCGGAACGTCCCAACACCCTCGCCACCCAACGGCTCCCGGACGATGTCTCGGCCGCTGACAAGACCAGCCGGATCATCGAATTACAGGACGTACAAAAAAGCATCCAGGAGAAGCTCAACCGACGACAGATCGGTCACGAGGTGGAGGTCCTGGTCGACTCGACTAGTCGGCGCCGTCAGTCTGATCTGGCTGGACGAACGGTGGGGAACACCGTCGTCAACTTCAAGGCTCCAGAGCGCCTGCTTGGCCAACTGGTGCATGTCCGGGTCACTGAGGCTGGGCCGTTCAGCCTATCTGGTCAGCTTGCCCCAGCACAACAGTCCCATGATGGAGGAACGCACCATGCAGATTGAGATGTCAATCAAGGGGCTGATGGTCGACCCGGTGACGAACATGCCAATCGTCATCCTGCGTGACAGCGACGGGAAACGCATCCTCCCTATCTGGGTGGGTGTCTTCGAGGCCAACGCCATCGCCCTGCAAATCGAGAACGTCTCGACCCCAAGACCGATGACCCATGACCTGCTGCGCAATGTGATCCAGGACCTCAATGGCGATGTGCAGAAAATCGTCGTCAGCGACCTAAAGGACAACACGTTCTACGCCGTACTCCACGTCGTCGTCGCTGGCGAGATGGTCATGATCGACGCCCGCCCGAGCGATGCCATCGCCTTGGCGCTNCGCGTACGAGCGCCCATCTTCGCGGAGGACGCGGTGATCGACAACGCGAAGTCGATGGACATCACGCCTGACAAAGGTGACTCTGAGCGCCTACAAAAATGGCTGGAGAATCTCGACCCAGACGACCTCGGAAAATACAAGATGTAGGAAACCGATCGAAAGATGGAATATTGTTGCGTGCACGGCAACCTGAGGACTAGAATTGCGCCTCACAACGGTCTTAAGGGGGAACGTCCTCAGATGCCGCTGTACGGGAGGCCTTTAATCCGTGGCAGCAAGAATGATCATCGCAATAGCCAACCAGAAGGGCGGTGTTGGCAAAACGACAACAGCGATCAACCTAGCAGCGGCTTTAGCCCTGCGAGATAAACAGACCCTTCTAATCGATCTCGATCCCCAGGCCAACAGCACGTTATCCTTCGTAGACCGTTCAGTCATTGAAAGGTCCACTTACGACGCCTTCGTCCAGAAGGATTGTTCGCTGACTGACGTAATCGTCGCTGCGGACACCCAAGAGAACCTCTCAATAGCGCCAGCCCAGATCGGACTTGCAAAACTTGAAGCGCGCCTAACAGGAGACCTTGAGGCCCCCTACAAACTGAAGGAACTACTAAGACCCCTAAGGAAACAATTCCCTTACGTTATTATCGACTGCCCGCCGACGCTGGGNCTTCTGACTCTCAATGCCCTGATAGCAGCGTCGCACCTTCTGATCCCGATCCAATCGTCGTACTACGCGCTTGAGGGAACGGACGATTTGCTCGACACGATTGAAAACGTTCGCCGGCGAGCTAATCCCAAGCTTGAAATGCTTGGCGTTCTTATCACGATGCACAATAAGCGAACCAACCTGGGTCGTGAGGCAAAACAGACCATCACAAAGCTCTTCGGAAAGAACGTCTTTAAGACTGTAATTTCAAAAACGGTTCGACTCGAGGAAAGCCCCACCCAAAGAAAATCAATTTTTTCATTCGCACCAACATCGAAAGGCGCCTCNGACTATTACAGGCTATCCGAAGAGGTAATCGAGCGTGGCTAGACGAACCCTTCTTGACGCTGTAAGCCTTCGCCACGACGAGCACTATGTCGAGGCGTTAGTCGCTTCTTCTGGCGACCCGATTGGACGCATGGTTCCAATTGATCAAATCGACCCCAACCCTGATCAGCCCAGACAGGTCCTCGGCGACCTATCAGAGCTAATGGCGTCTATCGCCGAAAAGGGCATAATTGAGCCGCTGATTGTCAGACAGCGCAACGACAGATTTCAAATTGTGGCGGGGGAGCGCCGGTACCAAGCTGCGTCTCGAGTCGGGATTCTGGAAGTGCCAGTCGTCATACGCGACCTTGACGACGCGGAGCTGGTAGAAGTCGCGCTAGTCGAAAACCTTCAAAGAAAAGATCTGACTCCATTTGAAGAATGTGAGGCACTCCACGCGCTGGTGAGAGAGCATGGCCTAAAGCACGAAGAGGTCGCCCGACGTCTGGGCAAGTCGCGGTCATCAGTTACCGAGTCCCTAAGCCTTCAGGCAATGCCAGATGATGTTAGAGAGCTATGTCGGTTGGCCGACATTAACTCCAAGTCATTGCTTCTACAGGTTGTTAGGCAAGTCGAAGACAAGAAAATGATCGCGCTGGTCGAGCAGATCTCCCGCGGCGTCGGCCAGGCAACTCGCAAGCAAGCGCGCGCCGCCACCAAGCCGAAAATCGGACGGCCGCGCGCTTTTACATTTAGTTACGTCCCCCCAGCCAAGACGTTCAACCTTAGCCTCAAGTTCAGGAAATCAAAAGTCGAGCGCGACGAGATCATCACAGCCCTCAGCGAAATCATCGAAGAGCTCAAGCAGGGGAATTGACGCAGCCCTGTCGAAGCGTTAGCGCCACGGCTTCGGAAAGAGGCGCCGAACGCCAGCATTTTTCAGTAAGTTAACATAACACCCCTTATCGGACCCATTAAGTCGTGGCTTCAGGTGACCATTGAATGGGATTCCTCTGGCTTTCTAGGATTTAGGTGAATCCTGTCGTCGGCCAGATCCCGAGCGATCTCGTGCGGCGCTGGGACAATCAGAGCTTGATTCGGCGTCCCCACAGATCGCGCGCGGCGCGGCTGGCGCAAACAATCCGAGTCACTCGCGCGCGGAGGCTACCTGACGCCGCATGCCGCGCACGAGAATTGACCACCAATCGTGGACGGACGGCCACGCGACCAGAAACCCTGACCGACAGTCAGACCGGCAGGGGCCAATCTTCCCGGAAGTCCTGGAACCCCTTCCCCGCCCCGCTCGAACCGACAAGACGGATGGTAGAATTTGAACGTCGTCATGCTGCGTACCATCGATCGCTACATCATTAAGGAAACACTGCCGCTGGTGTTTCTCTGCCTCCTCGTACTGACTTTCATGCTCATGATCCCTCCGATCATGGACCAGGCTCAGCAGCTTCTCACCAAGGGTGTCGATTTCGCGACCGTGGCGACGCTGATGGGGCTGCTGATTCCGCAGGGGTTGGGGGTCACCATCCCCATGGCCTTCCTGATCGGGCTATTGATGGCGTTAGGTCGCTTGTCCGGAGATCGGGAAACGGTCGCGATGCAAGCCTGCGGGATCAGCATCACGCGCATGCTTCGCCCGGTTGCCGTCCTTGCGCTGCTTGCGACCGCCGTGACCAGCTATGTGATGATCGCGGCGCTTCCCAATTCCAATCAGGCATTTCGCGAGATCGTCTTCCGCCAGCTCGCGTCGTACACGGCTGACCAGGTCGAGCCACAAGTGTGGGACCGGAGCCTCCCGGGCGTGAACCTATATGTCCGAGGCGTCGACGAACAGGGCACCAAGTGGACTGATGTCTTCCTCGCGATTACCCAGGACGAAGGTCAGCCAGTCGTGTATGTTGCGGAAGAAGGCCGAATCGTCGTTGACTATGAGGCCCAGACGGTAGACATCGAGTTGAGCCAAGGGTCGATTCACCGGGTCCCGCCAGGCGACCCAGCGGTCTACACCCAGACCACGTTCAGCAAGACCCTGGTCCCATTCGATGCGGACACGATATTCGACAATGGCGGCGAGCTAGCTCGTGGATACGGTGAAATGAGCCTCCCCGAGCTTCAGGACCAGATGGGGCAGATCGTGGCTGCAGGCGGGTCCCCGCACAACCCGATCATGGAGATCCACAAGCGGTTCTCCATCCCCACCGCTTGCCTCGCCTTCGCCCTAATAGGCCTGGCGCTGGGCGTCACCAACCGTAAGGACGGCAAGCTCGCCAGTTTCGCTCTGGGTATCGGCGTCATCTTCGCCTACTACATTCTCATGTATGGTGCGCAGGCGATGGCGAAGGGAGCGCTGGTCTCACCGCACTTGGCGATGTGGTTGCCAAACATCGTCATCGGTGGGGTCGGCGTTGTCCTGTTGGTCCGTCGGGCCCGCTCGGCGGAACGACCGGTCTCTTTCCGCCTGCCTTTTGCCTGGTCGACGGGTGCTCCCTCACCCGACCAAGCCACACCAACCGCCGAGGAGGCACCGCCGGCCGCGATGTCGGCTCTCGTCCAAACCCACGTCTCCCCTTCCCGTTGGTCGGTAGTCGGCATCTTGGACCGATATGTCGCAGTGCAGTATCTGCGTCTCGTCTCGCTGTCCTTTGTTGGTCTGCTCGGCATCTTCTACCTCTCCACGTTCGTCGATCTATCGGACAAGGTCTTCAAGGGCCAGGCCACGCTCCTGATGATCGGCGGGTATTTCTGGTATCAGACGCCGCAGTGGGTGTATTTCGTACTGCCGATATCGACGCTCGTCGCCACCCTCGTCACCATCGGCGTGCTGACCAGGACCAGCGAACTCACGGTGATGAAGGCCTGCGGTATCAGTTTGTATCGTGCCTCGCTGCCACTCCTGCTGTTCTCCTTGGTGTGGAGCGCGGCGCTGTTCACTATGAGCGAGACGTTTCTGGCCGAGGCAAATCGTCTGGCCGACGAACGTAACGATGCCATTCGAGGCATCACCAGACCGGTGTTCGACGCTCTGAACCGAAACTGGATCACGAGCCCTGACGGCGCGATGTACAACTACGGGTCTTTCGATCTAAGCGGGGAGGCCCTGNATGGACTCACGGTCTATCGATTCGATCCGAACCAGTGGAGAATCGCGGAACGAGCGTTTGCCGGACGTGCCGTCTATGACACGACCGCGCAGGCCTGGCACGGTCACGACGCCTGGGTTCGCCAATTCTCGGATGACGACTCTGAGAGCGCCTTCGTGGCCAACGACCGGCGTGAGTTCGCCATCGAGGCCCCCGAGTACTTTGCGGCCGAGCCACCGGACGCCCTGCGCATGAACTATCGGGAGCTCGATCGCTACATCGGCGAGTTGGCCGCCAGTGGTGTCAACGTCGTGCCGCTCCGCGTCTCCCTCGAACGGAAACTGTCCTTCCCGCTCGTGACCCTCATCCTCACCTTGATCGCCGTCCCGTTCGCGGTGTCCACGGGCCGGCACGGCACCCTCTACGGCGTCGGCATCGGGATCATGATCGCTATCTCCTACTGGGTGGTGATCAGCGTGTTCGCCGCCTTCGGCAGCGCCGGGCTGCTCGCACCGGTCCTCGCCGCCTGGGCCCCCAACATCCTATTCGGCGGCTCCGCCATCTACCTACTTCTCACGGTACGCACCTAACGNCCGGCCGCCAGGACGCCACAGCTCGTACCTGCGGGCCGCCACAGGGGAAGTCAGTTGAGCCACAACATTGTTAGGTCATACCACCTAATGTAACATCAAGACAGCCAACCCTGGCAGTGCCAATCGGAGAGTTATGTTCAGCGAATCCAGCCCGGCGTAGCCCCGGTAGAACGACGCGGATCGGTTTCGGCGCACGGCACCCAGGCTGGGTAGGCGAAGGCGCGCGACAATGGGCGACATCCAGGGCGGTTTCCGTGCGAGGCGGTCGTCTGGCCAAGCGCAAGGAGGGAGCAGCCAGGCGGGCTNTGACCGACGCAGCAACGCCGCCAGACGCGCGCCGCGCTCGGAANCCTAGAGCCCGGCCGCGTCCCGGAGTGCCGCCGCCTTGTCGGTGCGCTCCCAGGTTATCTCCGGTTCCGAGCGCCCGAAGTGTCCAAACGCGGCGGTCTGCTGATAGATCGGGCGGCGGAGATCCAGCGTCTCGATGATCCCCTTGGGCGTCAGCGAGAAATGCTCTCGGACCAGCTCGGCGATCCGATCCTCGTNGATTTTCGCGGTCTCGAAAGTGTCGATGAGGACCGACACGGGGTCGGCGACCCCGATGGCGTAAGCCAGCTGTACCTGGACACGATCCGCCACGCCGGCGGCCACACAGTTCTTGGCCACATAGCGGGCCATGTAGCTGGCNGAGCGGTCGACCTTCGTGGGATCCTTGCCGGAGAATGCCCCGCCCCCATGCGGCGCTGCNCCTCCGTAGGTGTCCACGATGATTTTCCGGCCGGTGACGCCCGCGTCGCCGTGCGGCCCACCGGTCACAAACCGACCGGTCGGGTTGACGTAGATGTGCGTCTTCTCGTCGAGCAGGTGTTCCGGCACGATCGGTGTGATGATCTTCGCGATCACGTCGTCCCGAATCTGTTCGATGTCGACGTTGTCGGCGTGCTGACTCGACACGACCACCGCGTCGACGCGGACCGGCGTGTCGCCGTCGTACTCGACCGTCACCTGCGACTTCCCGTCGGGGCGCAGATAGTTCAACACACCGTCCCGGCGCGCTCGCGACAGCCCGCGCACCAGGTCGTGGGAAAGCGTGATCGGCAGCGGCATGAGCGAATCGGTCTCCGAACAGGCATACCCGAACATCAACCCCTGGTCACCGGCGCCGCCGGGATCGACACCCATGGCGATATCGGGCGACTGCGGGTGAATCGCGGAGAGCACGGCGCAGGTATCGGCGTCGAACCCGAACTTCCCGCGGTTGTAGCCGATGTCGCGGATGGTGTCTCGAACCACNCCGGTGAAATCAGTGGAGCCGGTGGTGGTGATCTCACCGGCAATGACCACGAGGCCAGTGGTCAGGAGTGTTTCGCAGGCGACTCGTCCGTTTGGGTCTTGGCGCAACACCGCGTCGACGATGCTGTCAGAAACCTGGTCAGCGATCTTGTCCGGATGTCCTTCTGTGACCGACTCCGACGTAAAAAGATAGTGCCCAGTCCGGCGCATGGTGTTCTCCTTAGAAACGACTCGTGTCCTGTAACCGTGATTCGCGGCATATGTCGCCGGCGGGGCATCAGGCTTGAATGCGTTGTGGCGCGGGCACACATACCCCAGTTGCTCCCTTGTCGCGCCTGTTCAGGCGCGCGCCGGCGACCGACCGATGTTTAGAATCACGCGGTTACAGAACACTAGCGAAATAAACAATGTGACGACGCGTGCGCNTTCTCCCCGTCCGGGTAGAACGGCTCATCTCGGCCGACCGCTCCCGCCCGACCGCTCCGGTCCGGCGCCCGCGGGAGACCGAACCCAAGTGGTGAGAGATCCGTTAAGAATAACAAGCGGCTTGGAGAGGGTCAAACGCGGACCGGTCGTCAGGACCGGGGATGGAACTCGTCGTACACCGCCTTGAGGCGCGTCTCATGAATATGGGTGTAGATCTGCGTGGTCGACAGGTCGGCGTGCCCGAGCAGGGTCTGGATGACCCGCAGGTCGGCGCCTCGGTCCAGTAGATGNGTCGCGAACGAGTGCCGGACCACGTGCGGGCTGAGNTCCCGGGGCAACCCGGCCTGGCGGCCATACTTCTTGATCACCTTCCAGAACCCGATCCGGCTCAACGACGCCCCGCCACGAGCATTGACGAAGAGTTGGACCGACTTCCGTTTTTTGAGCAGGGCCGGGCGACCGGACGCNAAGTATCGACCNACCCAGTCGACGGCCACGCGGCCGATCGGCACAATCCGCTCTTTGGCCCCCTTGCCGACGCACGTCAAGAAACCCGCATCCAGATTGATCGCACCCATGCGCAACGTCACCAGCTCGGTCACCCGCATCCCGGTGGCGTAGAGCAGTTCCAGCAGCGCACGATCTCGGAGGCCGGTCGGGGTNCCGACATCCGGCGCCTCCAGCAGTCGGTCGACCTCATCGACNGAGAGAAACTTGGGCAGCGACGGCCAGGCACGCGGCGCTCTCACGTCGTCGGCGGGATTGCCGACCAGGTGTCCATCCTGAACGAGAAACCGGTAGAACCCGCGGACGCAGGCCACCATNCGCGCCACCGAGCGCGGGGAGAGCCCCGACGACATCAACTGGCGCACGAACGCTTCGAGGTCGTGGCGGTCCAACGTCTCGAGCGCGCGTTCCTCGTCAGCGGCGAACGCCAGCAGGTGGTCGAGGTCGCGTCGATANGCGAGAATCGTGTTGGCCGACAGTCGTCGCGATACGCGCAATTCGTCGAGGTATCCCGCCGCGAGCGCTCGTCCCTCACCTGTGTCCACGTTCATTGCTTCCCGTATTTTGCGCGTTGTATACTAGTGGTCTGTAACCGTGGAGCGCAACATACGTCGCCAGTCGGGCATCCCGTCTACCGGACACTGGTTTTGCGAAACGGTATCTACGGGCGGGAGCGGCCTCCCCGTCGCGTCTCCCTCAACCGTCGGCCCGTAAGGTGAGCAATGAATAGACATCTGGCGACACTGTCCGGCGTTTTCCTGGTCATGCTTGTCGCCAGCGNATGCGCCACCCGGACCGCGCCCTCACTNGCCTCGTCGATGCCCGCGGCGGACCCGGCGGACTTCGAGANGCAGCTGAACGAGTATGTCGAGGTGCAGGAGGCGCTNGCTGCCGACGATTTCGACGAGGCGCGGGCCCAACTCGAGGAGTTCGCCCGCATCACCGATAGCGCGACCCAGGCGCTGGCTGCGCGCGCGCTCGAGGCGCCCGACATTGCCACACTACGGGTCGAGTTTAAGCCCCTGTCTGAATCGCTGGTAGCCCAGGATCTCCCTCAGGGGTTCGCACGAGCCTACTGCCCGATGTACGACAACGGTGCGTCGTGGGTCCAGCGCGATGGACCGGTGCGAAATCCATACTATGGCTCCACGATGTTGACCTGTGGCGTCGTCGACGCGGCGGCCGGAGCCCACATGGACCACACGGCGCAACATGGGGGCACCGTGTTCATGGCTCCGGATGGATTCCATCACATCGAGGGGGTGTACCCCGAGCCTGGGGTCTTCCGGATCTACGCGACGGACAACTACCGTGCGGAGGTCGACGTCACCGGCTGGACGGGTCGAGCCGTGACGGAGGAGGATTACGACGAGACGACCGATGAATTCGTTGAGGTGGCCGCCATTGACCTGCGCTCGAATCCCGACGGCGCGTATCTCGAGGCGCGGGTTCCCGACTACGGCGGCACGGCGGAGGTGATCGCCAAGGTCGTGTTCCAAGATGGTTTTCCCGCCGAGCGTTTCGACTTCATTTTCGCGAGCGTCTCGTCGGTTGACGCCGACGCGTCGGAGGCGTCGGGCGGTGTGAGCTTTGGCGGTGACGCGCCGGACGCGGTGACATTGGCGCAGCGCATTCTGCCCGACGTGCCAGATAGCGCGAATGAGATCGCGGCCGAGATCGCCGTACGAGACAAACAGATTCAAGACCTGATCGGTCGCGGCGCCTTCACGGAGATTTTTATCCCCGCCTTGCAGGCGAAGGAGCTGGCGCTGGCACTCCAGCAGCGTGGATCCGAGCTCCCAATGACGGCGAGCAATCAGGTCCGCATCGCGGTTCGCCATCTCGTGCGCGCCGCCTATCTGCTCGATTGGTATGGCGACCTCGGCAACAAGAACGACGTCGACGACGCCTACGGCGTCTTCGGCGCCTCAGTCAGTCAGATTGCCGCCGTCTACGATGTACCGGCTCTCCCTTGAGCGCAGACGACGTCTCACGACGNGCGGTCAACAGACNCACCCCTACCGGAGGAACTGGACATGCGACGGTACACAGGAGCGGTAGTCGGCTTGGCGNTCCTCGTCGGCGCGCTCGGCACCAGTACCGGGGGACACACCGCCATCAACTCCCGCTTCACCTACAACGAGCACCTGTTCCCCATCTTTCAGCGGCAGTGCGGGAGCTGCCACGTCGACGGCGGCGTCGCCCCGATGTCGCTCCTGACCTATCAAGAGGCCTTTCCCTGGACCCAGTCTATCCGTGAGGAAGTGCTTAGCCTGAGAATGCCGCCGTGGAAAGCGGAGGATGGGTTCGGCGACTTTCTGAATGGGCATGTCTTGCCGGCGAACGAGCTGGATATGATTCTCGAGTGGTCCGCCGGTGGCTATCCCGAAGGCCCGCGCGACCAGCGCCCCACCGCCCCCGAGACGGTCGATGCCTGGACACTGGGCGAACCCTCGCTCGAGCTCATTCCCGCGGAACCGTTCGTCATTGACGCCGACACCAGCGAGGTCATCCGATATTTCACGCTGCCGACCGAGCTGGCTGACGACCGGTGGATTACGGGGGTAGACGTCCGTCCAGGCAACCGGTCGGTCGTCCGGCATGTCGCCGTGTATATCGACGACACCGGGCAGGCACGCGCGCTTGAAGACGTCGATGACGCGCCGGGCTTTGCGTCCGGATTCGACAGCGAAGAGCCGGTCGCCGTCTGGTGGCCAGGGCAAAGTGTCATCCAGCGCGACGGAGTCGGGTATGCGATGCCGGCGGGGGCCGATGTCGTGGCCCGCGTGGTGTACAAGAAAACATGGATTACAGAGGGCCAGGCGTTCACCGACCAGACCCGCTTGGGGCTGCATCTGGCCGATAGCGCCGTGGAGGCCATCGCGCACACCGTGGTCAGCTCACCCGCTGAGGTTGCCGGGCCAGAGTTCGTCTTCAGTCGTCCAGTCGCGGAGGACGTCACGTTGCGCGCGCTGCTGCCCGAGATGGATTTCCAGGCGACGGAGTTGCAAGTCGAAGGCATATTACCCGATGGCTCCCGTCACCCGCTGCTCCTCATTCGTGAGCCCGACCCCGGGTGGCCCACACGTTACTGGTTCGACACACCACATCCGCTGCCAAGTGGAAGCGAGATTCAGGTCACGGTGACCTTGCAGGGCGGGGCCAATCGGGAAGGGGTGCCGTCGCTGTTTGCGAACGATGCACCGATCCGGTTGCTCCTCGACTATACCGCCGGCGCGGTTACCGCCAACTGATTACGTTCGCCGCGGCTTGATATCTCGGGCACACCCCATGGCACACCGCCTGGCGGGACACGCGCGACCGACCGCGGTGATACTCATAGCGTCNGCCGGGCTCCTGGTGCTATCGTGCGGCGAGACTCCCCGACCCATCCCGGCCACGATCAACTTGACGGTCGTCAACGCCCGTATATGGACTGGCGACCCCGNCACCCCATGGNCCGAGGCCCTCGCGGTCGCTAACGGGCGTATTGTCGCCACCGGAACAAGCGACGCTATCCGACTGCTGGCCCCAGAGGCGAATATTGTCGACGCCCGAGGGCGGCTCGTCCTCCCCGGTTTCATCGACAGCTACACGCAGGTGCTGGATCTCGACGCCTTGCCAGATCGACTCCCGCTGGGGGGTATACGGTCGCGTCGACAACTCGTCACGANCNTTCGGANGGCGACGCGGNCGGCCGACGACTGGATTCGCGGGCACGACTGGGACCAGCGNTTGTGGGGGGGCTCGCTCCCCGATCGAACGTGGATCGACCCGGTGACGCCGGACCACCCGGTGTGGCTCAAACAGCGTGACAAACAGGGTGGGCTTGCCAACTCCGTTGCGTTGTCACGTGCTCGTATCGTCGCCGGCCTGACCGGCGCCGACCGCGGGCCTGACGGGACCCTCACAGGGATCCTCTCTGGACCGGCCATGCTGCAGCTCGAAGCGAGTCTGCCGACCATGTCCACGGCGGGGGTCGATCGGGCACTCGATGCGACCCTAGCCGAAGCGGCCACGCGCGGAATCACCTCGGTCTATCATGTGGGCGACTGGGACGACCTCGACCTGTTCCTCCGCGCTCGATCGGAGGGCCGACTGACGGTCCGTGTCTACGCTGCGGTGCCCCTTCGCGAGTGGCTACGACTGGACCGCGCCATCGGCGTCGGGACCTTCGGAGGGACCGATGGTCGGGGCGACGATCGCTTCAGAGTCGGTCTCGTGCACACCAGCCTGGACGGCACGCTGGCGTCCGCGACCGCCGCGTTCGACGCGCCCTACCAGGACTCGATGGGGGTAAATACGGCGAATTCGTCAGACCTGAAGACGATGTGGCCGCTGGCGCTGTCGGCCGACGCGGCCGGTCTGCAGATCGTGGTTGGGGCTGTGGGAGACCAGGCGAATCGGGTCGCGCTGGATCTGGCGGAGGATCTGNTCGAGCGCGAGGGACCGCGTGACCGCCGCTTTCGAGTGGCACACGCACAGCACCTCCACCCGCCGGACATCGCGCGGTTCGCCACGCAANGGGCGCTCGCGAGTCTGCTACCGTTTTCGGCGCTCCATGATGGGNGGTGGATCGACCAGCAGCTCGGACCCCAGCGCGGGCGTACGAGTTTCGCGGTGCGAAGCCTGCTCGATGCCGGTGTCCAGGTATCGTTCGGGAGCGGACGGTTGAACCAGGGGTCACCAATTGACGGAATCTACGCGGCCGTCACCAGACGCACGCTCGACGGCCTGCACGCGCAGGGCTGGTTGCCGGAACAGCGCGTCACGGTGGAACAAGCGCTGCGCGCCTATACGACTGGGGCGGCCTACGCTGGATTCGACGAAACGCGTGTCGGCGCACTGAGTGTTGGTCATCTCGCCGACTTCGTGATGGTGGACCGAGACCTGCTGACCGTAGCTCCCATCGACATTCCGACTGTACGAGTGGTCCTGACCGTCGTCGGCGGCGAGCTCGTGCTCGACCGCCGACGCCGGCCCGGGTCTTAGTGGTGTGTCTCACGAATGGCCTTACAGACGTGCCGGGCGCGGCGCCTGTCCGACTAGACACGACAAGGGAGCAAATTGGCAACCTTCGACCGATGAGCAACGCAGTCCACGCGTGATTCCGCGCTGTTCGAAAGCAGCGGGGCTTTCACCAGGGGCTGCTAGTCTGCGATGCTTCGCGATGTCAGCACCNCGGGCCGGCGCCAGTTCGCGACGACACCATAGAGCCTGGTGCTGGTGGCGGCGGGCCGGTCCATCCGCGCAGGGCGGCCGCGCTGTGCGCGGACTACTGGTATCCGCTGTACGTCTACGTGCGTCGGCGCGGATATGACGTCGAGGACGCCCGGGATCTCACCCAGGGCTTCTTCGCCGGACGCCGAGACTCGCTATCAATGCGAGCCGGCGCTGGGCGCCCGCGCTGCTTGAACGCGNCGTCGACGACGTGCGACGGCGATACGCGGGTCGCGGACAGACCGAGGTGTTCGACGCCCTCAAGGGGCATCTTAGTTCCGACCCTGGTGGCGTGCCGTATCAGGAATTATCCCAACAACTCGGCCAGAGCGAACCGGCGGTGGCTGCCGCTGGTCGCGTGGGGCCTCTCGACGGTCGTGGTCACCGCAAGCGTCCTGGGTCTGATCGTCTGGTTGGGCGACCGAAACGAAGAACCCATCAAGTAAGCGGATCCGCGCCACGGGGACTCCGCCCTCCGAGCGCTAGTCGAGCACCCCGTCCACTTTCAGGAGCTCGGCGTTGAGCACCGCCGCCCCGGCCGCGCCCCGGACGGTATTGTGCCCCATGGTTACGAACTTGTAACCGAGGACGGGACAGGGGCGTAGCCGGCCCACATAGACCGCCATCCCGCCGTCACGGTCGGCGTCCAGCCTCGGTTGCGGCCGGTCGTCGTCGTCCATATACACGATCGGGCGGGACGGCGCGCTCGGCAGATCGGCCTCCTGCGGGCGACCTGAGAACTCGCCCATCGCCCTCACGAGTGCGTCTTGCCCCGGGTCCGTCTCGAGGGCGACACTGGCAAGTTCCGTGTGTCCATTGATGACCGGCACCCGCGTCGTACTCGCACTGACCACCAGCGGGTGTGGCTCGGCTCCGGCCGCGGTCACCTGGCCAAGAANCTTCTTAGTTTCCGTCTCTATCTTTTCTTCTTCGCCGCGCACGATCGGGATGACGTTGCCCACGATATCGAGCGACGCGACCCCGGGATAGCCGCCACCGGAGACCGCCTGCAACGTCGAGACGACGACCNGACGCAATCCGAACGGTCGAAGTGGTGCGAGGGCCATGGCCAACATGATGGTGGAGCAATTCGGATTGGTGACGATCCGTCCCGACCACCTCTTGGCAGCACCCTGCGGCGCCAGCAATTGCAGGTGGTCCGCGTTCACCTCCGGAATCACCAGCGGCACAAGTGGGTCCATGCGATGATTCCGCGCGTTGCTGACGACGATATGCCCCGTCTCAGCAAACAACGTCTCCACCTCCCCCGCCACCGACGCGTCCAGGCCTGAAAAGACGAGCTTTGGCGCCTGCCCCGGTGTCACCCGCTCCACCACCATGTCGGCAACCCGGTCCGGCCGCTGGGCCGGCAGTCGCCACGGTGTGGCCTCCCGATACTTCTTGCCGGCTGAGCGCTCGCTGGCGCCGACCCAGGTCACCGTGAACCAGGGATGATCACTCAGCTGGGCGATGAACTCCTGCCCCACCGTCCCCGTGGCTCCCAGGATACCGACTTCGAGTTTCCCGTTCATGACACGCGTCCCTTTACTTTCGTCCGAACCGTGGCCAGAAAATGGCACGGCCCGTGTGACCAGCGGTACTAAGCGGTCGCGGCGGCGCCACCGTCCTCGGAGAAGAACTCCCNATGCACCGCGGGNACCGCCTCGTCGAGTCGATCCGCCGAAATGACACAGGCGACCTTCATCTCCGATGAGCTGATGCAATCAATATTGATCCCTGCCCGCGCCAAGACCGAAAACATGCGAGCCGCCAGGCCTGGGCTGGACCCGAGACGCGACCCGACGATGGCGATCTTCGCCACCGCGCTCTCGATGACCACGTCACGGGCGACCCCCGCCGCCTTCCAATGTTCGGCGAGCTGTCCGGCGCCGTCGAGGAACTCGGAATCTAGGATAAACGTGATCCGCCCACGGTCGTGAGAGCTGGCGCTCTGGATAATGAGTCGGATGTTGATGCCCGCATGCGCGATGTCCTGGAAGACCCGCGCNGCCATCCCGGGCTCGTCCGGCACGTCCAGNAGTGTGACCTTCGNGATCTNCGAGTCGCTGGTCACGCTGACCACTTCGGCTCGTTCCATGATGGTGTCGCCTCCTCGAATCCANGTTCCCGCGCGCAGATGAAAGCTGCTGCGAACATGAATCGGCACGTCGTACTCCCTGCATACCTCGGCTGCGCGCGGGTGCAGCACCTTGGCTCCGCTGGACGCCATCTCGATCGCCTCTTCGTAGCTGATCTCGGGCCACAGCCTGGCGCCGGCGACCCGAGAGGGGTCCGCCGAAAAGACGCCGTCGACGTCCGTGCAGATTTCACAGGCCTCCGCGCCCAGCGCCGCCGCCANCGCNGCCCCNGTAATNTCGCTCCCGCCGCGACCCAGGGTCGTAATGTCGTTCGCGTCACTGATGCCCTGAAAGCCGGTCACGATCACCACCTTCCCGGCTTCCAGCTCGTTGTAAATACGGCCCGTGTCAATCGTGCGAATACGCGCCACGTTGAACACGCCATCGGTCCGGATGCCGCATTGCAACGCTGTGAGCGACACCGCGGCAAGCCCTCGATGCTGAAGCGCGAGACCCAACAATGACACCGTGACCTGCTCGCCGGTCGACAGGAGCAGGTCCATTTCTCGACCCGACGGACGATCGGAGACCTTCTCGGCGAGCCGCACGAGGTCATCCGTCGTCTTGCCCATTGCCGACAGCACGACCACCAGGCGCGGCGTCTGGGGCAGGTTGACCTGGATCCGATCGGCGATCGCCAAAATCCGCTCAGCCGTTGCCACCGACGTCCCGCCATACTTCTGCACGACGATCGGGGTCGCCGCTTGGTTCTCAGTCATCCGATGCCACCGTCGGCTCCGCGCTCCGCGTCCGTGGGATGGGTGCGCCCCGACGCGCCGTCTCGTCCCCGATCTGTGACGCAAGCTGGTGGAGAAACAGCCCGACGTCCGTCACGATACCCACGGTCTGTGACGACCCTCGGTCTCCGAGCTTCGTCACCACGGCCGGGTTGATGTCTACACAGACGACCCGCACCCATCCGGGTAGCATGTTCGCGACGCCGATACCGTGCAGCATCGAGGAGAGCATCACGACCAGTCGGACGTCCTGTAGGACCTCCGCGTACCGCTCCTGGGCGACGGTCGTGTCCATCACCGTGTCCGGGAGAGGACCATCGTCCCGGATGCTGCCGGCCAGCACATACGGCACGTCGTGGGTGATGACGTCATGCATCAATCCGGTGGGTAGCAATCCCTCGCGGACGGCCTCGCGCAACCCGCCTACGCGCCGGATCCGGTTGATGGCCCGCATGTGATTCTTGTGTCCCTCATCCACCGCGACGCCCGCGTCCAGGTCGACCCCGAGCGACGTGCCAAAGAAAGCCTGCTCCGCGTCATGCACCGCCAGCGCGTTGCCGGCCAATAACCCGTCGACCCACCCACTCCGCACGAGGCGGGCCAGATACGCGGCGCCGCCACTGTGCACCACGACCGGACCGGCCACCATCACGATCCGCCCGCCCTCGGCTTTGACCTCGCGCATCATCTTCACCACGCGCGCCACGCTTACTTCGACGCGCCGCTCGGTCGAGACGTCGTTCGTCATGAACGCGAACCCCAGCCGGTCCCGCTCCTGGAATGCCGGCACCACGCGGATGCCGTCAACACCGCACACCACACCCTCACCCGCCCGGATGTCCCGCAGCTTGCGGCACACGGCCTGCCCCTCGGCAACGACAATGACCGCGTCCATGCGCTGCTCCGCCACGTCGATCCACCGCCCCGCCTGGCGAATCTGCGTCCGGTGGTGTGTGGTCGAATAGAAATCCTCGGGCACGAAGCCATCGCCGGCCGGTTCGAGCCGCGCGTCATCATGCCGACGAGCGTGGCACCCCAACGGTATGAGCGCCTCGAGCACCTCCCGCAGAGCGTCGACCGTTTCGGCCGACACCCGCAGGCGCAGGTGCGAAAACTCCTCGTTCGTGCGTCCGATCGAGAACTCAAGCACGTCGAACGTCGCCCCGCGCTCGATGACCTTGTCAAAGACGGAGGTCAGCAGCCGTGAGTCGATCAGGTGACCGTCGGCTTCGACGATCTCGCTGTAGGACTGTTCGGACATGAGGCGAACCTCGAACCGGCTCAGCCTTGGACGGGCTGAGTCGAGTGATCGGCCAGAAACGCCTCAAACTCGCGAAGCGAGCGCCCCAGGCGTGTCGGCTTCCTCAACTGGTCCGTCATGACGTTCGAGGTCTTGTATCCGTTGCCCGTCACGCACACCACGATCGACTCGTCACGTGGAATGGTTCCGGCGTTCAGCAAGTTGATCGTGGCGGCCAACGTGGTCCCGCCCGCCGGTTCGGTGAAGATCCCCTCGGTGCGGGCCAGCAATCCGATCGCGTCGAGAATTTCCGGATCCGTCGCACGCGCACCAGCACCTCCGGTGCGTCTAACAGTCTCCAGCACCTGATATCCATCGGCCGGGTTGCCGATAGCGATGGACTTGGCGATGGTGTTTGGTTTCACCGGCTCCGGATGCGTAGCCCCACTCTCCAACGCATCGATGATGGGCGAACAGCCGGCCGCCTGCGCCGCGTGAATCCGCGGCAGGTCGCCGGACGCGAGCCCGACTTCCCGCAGCTCACGGAACGCCCGCCCGATCCGCGGCAGCAAGGTACCGCCCGCGACCGGTGACACCACATGCTGTGGATAGCGCCAGCCCAACTGTTCGACAATCTCGAAGCCGTAGGTTTTGGCACCTTCGGCGTAATAGCTGCGCAAATTGATGTTGGCGAACGCCCAACCGTACCGGTCGCCGACCTGCGTGCAGAGCCGATTGACATCATCGTAGTTGCCGTCGATGCCGACCACGTGCGGCGCGGACACGGACGAGCCGACGATCTTGCCCGGCTCCAGGCTCTGAGGAATAAAGACGTAGCATGTCAACCCGAGCCGAGCGGCATGGGCCGCCACGCTGTTCCCCAAGTTGCCGGTGGACGCGCATCCGAAGGTGTCAAACCCCAGTTCTATGGCGCGCGTCGCCGCCACCGGCACCACACGGTCCTTGTAGGACAGTGACGGGTGATTGACGGAGTCATCCTTGATGTAGAGCTCGGCGACCCCCAGTTCGCGAGCCAGCCGCTCTGCTCGTACCAGCGGGGTGCAGCCCGAGTGTAGACCGGTACGCGGCTCACCCTCGATCGGCAACAACTCCCGGTAGCGCCACAGATTTTGAGGCCGCGCCGCGATTGCGTCGCGGGTCAGAGTTGTCCGGACGGCCTCGTAGTCATAGCACGCCTCCAGCGGGCCCAAGCACTGGTCGCACACATACAACGCCTTGGCTGGAAACTCGGTCTTGCACATCGCACACCGCAGCCCCGTGAACACACTCATGCGCGCGCTTCTCCCTTCGAGAGGATTGGCAACCACAGCGGCGGCTGCACGTGAAAATCGAACTGGCCGATCTCGTTCAACGCCGCCGTCACCGGCTCGGAGCCGCACGACTCCAATGTCATCACGAACGGCAATTCTGTCTTCGCGCATCCGGGTTCCTGCCACACCGCGTCAACGTTGATCGCGTGGCGCGAGAACACCTCGGCGAGCGCAGCAAGGATGCCGGGCCGATCGCGGACCATGAACCGCACATAGTGAGGCGCGTCGAACTCTCGCACCACCGACCGACGTGGTTGGACGTCGGCCGCTTGCCGTCCGGGCGCGCCGCGAGCGACTGCCAGCAAGTCGGAGACAACGGCGACGGCGGTCGGGTCCCCTCCGGCACCAAAACCGGAGAAAGCCGTTTCTCCGCCGAATTCGCCATCCACGACGACGATGTTCTGGGTGCCCTCGACCCGGGCCAGGGACGAGTCGTTTGGCACGAGGGCCGGTTGCACTGCCGCTCGAATCTGCCCACCCTCCGGTAGCAACTCAGCCCGAGCCACTTGTCGAATCACACACCCGAGGCGCTTCGCGTACGAGAAATCAATCTTGGATATGGATCTGATCGAACCCAACGGGATATCATCGACGCCAACCTCACAGCCAAGCCCCACGGCAATGAGAATCGCCAGTTTGGCCTGGGCGTCAAGGCCGTCGACATCCGCGGTCGGGTCCGCCTCGGCATAGCCGAGCCGTTGGGCCTCGGCGAGTACGTCAGCGTAGGCGACGCCCTCCCGCTCCATCCGCGTCAGGATGTAATTGCAGGTCCCGTTCAGGATCCCCTGAATCCGATACAGTCGATCACCGGCGATTCCTTCGCGGAGAGACCGCACAATCGGCACGCCGCCGGCTACGGCGCCTTCAAACAGGAGGGGGCGGTCGGCCTGGCGGGCCGCCNGGCCCAAGGACACACCCTCGTGTGCGATCACCTGCTTGTTGGCGGTAACCACAGCCACCCCGGACGCCAGTGCCTGCTCGATCCAGTCGCGTGCGGGGGACCGTCCGCCGATCANCTCCACCACNACATCCACNGACCCGTCGANCACGTCNGCNAANGCNTCAGTCCACANNACCTCCGGCGCCACCCAGTCCACCTTCTTCCGGTTCACCTGGCGGTTGCAAATATGGGTCAGTTGGAGAGACGGATGGATATCCNCCGAGAGGATGCGCGCCACGGCCTGNCCCACCGTACCAAACCCNGCGATAGCGACCCGACAAGGACCCACCCGCTCCGTTGTGCTCATCATAGGTATCCGTGTGCGTGTGTGGATTCCGTGGTCTGCCCGTGCGCCGAAAAAAAAAGCCATCANCCCCGCGGATGATGGCTTGTTCGGACTCAGCGTGNCGCTGTCAGCTACATCACCCGCGTTGACCGCGCGTCTTCGTTGGAACCACGGTCGTGGAAACGGTCTGATTCGCGAGCATGCCAGTCACGCATGCAGACGCTGCATATATCCTGTCGAGGATAACTCCGTCGCTGGAGGCGAGTCAACATGCGCCCCGCCGACCCTGGCCTNTCTGTCCGGCGAGCCCGCCGCGGTTGACACCCATCAGANCGCGGAGTAGTATCCGCCGCGATCGCGTCGCCCCACCACGCCATGCCCACCCGATCCAAGTGGCAGTCCCTGCCGACTGAAGCCATCAACCCCCGCACGCTCTCGATGGATCGGGCGTCGACCGAAGAGATCATCGATCTGATGATCCAGGAGGACCGCCGCACGATTACGGCGGTGCAACGGGAGAAGGCTCGGATCGCGATCGGGGCGGAGCTAATCACGGCCGCGTTTCGAAAGGGTGGACGACTCGTTTTCGTCGGCGCCGGTACCAGTGGTCGGCTTGGTGTGCTGGAAGCGGCAGAAATGCTNCCNACNTTCGGCACCCCGGCCCGACTCGTCCAGGCGGTCATGGCTGGGGGCCGAGACGCTTTNTTCAANCCGCGCGAGGGCGTGGAGGANAANTTCGAGGAGGGNGCGCGCGCGGCCAGCCGGTTGCGCNTGAACAACAAGGACGTGCTCATCGGCGTCTCCGCCAGTGGCATGACGCAGTTCGTACGGGGTGCGCTCACCCGNGCACGCCGGTCTGGCGTGAAGATCATCTTCGTCACCTGCTGGCCCGGCTCCGAACTCCAAACCTTCGTCGATGTCATCATCGCGCCAGCGGTGGGACCGGAGGTCATCGCTGGATCGACCCGGCTCAAGGCCGGGAGCGCCACGAAGATGGTNCTCAACATGCTGACCACCATCTCCATGGTGCATATCGGCAAGACCTACGGCAACTTGATGGTCGACGTGCAGACCGGGTCCGAGCAACGTCGGGATCGCGCCCGCGGNATCATCACGACCGTGACCGGTCTCGACTACGATGCGGCCGGGGCCCTGCTCCGGCGCGCGCGGTGGAACGTCAAAGCCGCCATCGTCATGGAGAAAACCGGCGACACCTACGCCAAGGCACTCACCCGCCTCAAGCGCGCCGGCAACTCCGTGCGCCATGCTATCGGCGAAGATGTCGAGCCACGCCTGCGTGAACGGCTCGCCGCGGATTGACACCGTACGCCCCGGAGCGATAGAGTCGATTTGGTTCTCCTATCCTGAGTTGTGCCTTTCGCTCCAAGCACCCGTCGGTCGACATCCGTCGCCGTCGTGTTCGGTGCGTGCATCTCATTCTGGCTTGACCTCTGCGCCGCGNCGGCGGGTCAGGACACCGCAGGACTCTGGGTGACGCAACAGTCCGTCACGTTCCTGACCACTCAGCCTCCCGATCACCTCCGCCACATCGGTTTCGCGATNGCGACGGTTCGNCTGCGATAAAGCCGCGGCGTGGAGGTACTTGATCTCGGGGTGCTCGCCGTCTTTCTTGGCGGGACGGTGTGGCTCGGCCTCTCACGAACGTCGGGACAGACGACCGTCGCTGACTATTTCACCACCAACCGACGAGCGCCCTGGNCCGTCGTGATGGCCTCGATTGTGGCCACCGANACCAGCACGGTCACGCTGGTTAGCCTGCCAGGCTACGCCTTTTCGAATGACCTGACCTTTCTCCAGTTGGTGTTCGGCTATCTGGTGGGGCGCGCCATCGTCACCGTGTTTCTGATACCCGCCTACTTCCGNGGACGATANCTGACCGCCTATCAGGTGCTNACCGAGCGTTTCGGCGGCAACGTCGGGAGGCTTGCCGCCAGCATGTTTCTCGCCACCCGGAATCTGGCCGACGGCTTTCGTCTATTCGGTACCGGACTGGTGTTGGCCGCGGTGATTCTGACGGTACCTGGCGCCACCAGTCTGGCCACGAGCATCGCCCCGACCCTCGACTCGACCACCACGATCCTCGTCGCCTCGGTGTTGCTGCTTGGCACTATCACGATTGCCTATACCTACTTCGGCGGAATGAGTGCCGTGTTGTGGACCGATGTACTGCAACTGGTCGTCTACGTCGGCGGTTCGCTCGTGGCTGGCATCCTGCTGCTCAATCTCATCCCTGGCGGATGGCGCGAGGTGGTCGAGACCGGCTCGGCCGCCGGTCGGTTTCGGCTGTTCGATTTCTCGTGGGACCCCAACCGGAGTTATACGTTCTGGTCGGGACTCATCGGTGGAGCCTGCCTCACAGTCTCCACCCACGGAACCGACCAGTTGATCGTCCAACGCTACCTGTGCAGCCGCAGTGCCCAAGCGGCCTCGCGAGCCCTGATGTGGAGTGGCGTGGTGGTGCTCGGCCAGTTCGTATTGTTCCTATTCATCGGTGTCATGCTGTATGTCTACTACACCGGATACGCGCCGAACACGCTGGATATGCTGTCGGCCGGTGGGCAACTCCGCACGGACCGCCTGTTTCCGACCTTCATCGTCACCCAGCTCCCGACGGGATTTCGGGGATTGATGGTCGCGGCCATCTTCGCCGCCGGCATGTCCACGCTTTCCTCATCTCTCAATGCCTCAGCCTCCAGCACCGTGGCCGACTTTTATATGCCCGCCACCGGCAATCGCCGGTCAGCCCCGCACTATCTGCGCGTGGCCCGGCGGTCGACCGTCGTCTGGGGTCTTCTACAGATCATCGTCGCGGTGACCGCGATACGCAGTTCGGACCGAATCGTCGACGAAGTACTGGGGATCAGCTCATTCACCAATGGATTGATCCTCGGCCTGTTTTTACTCGGCTTGGCCGGGTATCGGCGCCAACAGACCGCATTCGCCGCCGTCGGGACCGGCGGAGCCGTCATGCTCGCGGTCCGTCTGCTAACCGGACTCTCGTGGCAGTGGTACGTGCTGATCGGGACCACGGCGACCTTGACGGCCGGCTGGCTCGTTGCACGACACACGGAGGCCTCGAGTCGTGACTAGCAGCACGGCTCGATTTTCTCCGATCGCCGCGTTGCTGCGCGAAGCGGTAGACCGGCGGGTCTTCCCCTGCGCGACCGTCGAAGTGGGTAGGTCAGACGGCGTACACTGGCAGGACGCCTGCGGCACGCTGACCTACGAGGCGACCGCCCCGGCCGCCACGATCGACACGGTGTTCGATCTCGCCTCGCTGACCAAAGCCATCGCGACCACCACCGTGGTCATGCAGCTATTCGATCAGGGACAGGTCCGGCTTGAGGACCCCGTTCGCCGATGGATAGACGACTGGCGAGGCGATGACCGTCAACAGGTGTCGCTGGCCGACCTACTCGAACACGCCAGCGGGCTCACTGCGCACCTGCCTCTGTTCCGAGACCACACGAGCCGAGTCGATTTTCAGCACACGATCTCCACTCTGCCCCTGGAGTACGTCCCCCGTACCCAATCGATCTACAGCGACCTTGGGTTCATCCTGCTCGGCTTCCTGGCCACGGATGCGGCCGGCGGGGTCGGTCTCGACCGGCAATTCAGCGACATTGCCGAGCGTCTGCAACTCGGTCCTCTTCGGTATCGGCCACCGGCGGACTGGCGCACACACACGGCACCGACCGAGATCGAACCTTGGCGGGGACGCCTGCTCCAGGGCGAGGTACATGACGAAAACGGATGGGCGCTCGGCGGCGTCGCCGGCCACACGGGGCTTTTCGGTACTGCGCCGGCCGTGGGTCGGTTCGCCCGCGTTCTGCTGCGGACCCTGACGGGCCGTCCCCTTGTCGCCAAGCCGGCGACCGTCCGCCGATTTCTCAGATCAACGACGGTACCCGGCAGTTCACGTGCGCTCGGGTGGGACACGATGCTGGTCACGTCTTCGTGCGGGCACCGCCTGTCCCCGGACGCCATCGGCCACACCGGGTTCACCGGTACGTCGTTGTGGATCGACCCGCAGCAAGACCTCTATGTCGTGTTGTTGACCAATCGTGTACACCCTACCCGAGACAACGAGGCGATTCTCTCGTTGCGTCCGGCCATCCATGACGCGGTCGTCGAGGCACTCACCCGGTGACGCTGACCACCATTGACTGGTTCATTCTCGGAGGATTTCTGGTCTTTCCGTTTCTTGTCGCTCTGTGGTCGGCGCGACGCGCTAGCCAAGGCCTCGGGCAATACTTCCTGGCCGGTCGCGATCTGCCGTGGTGGCTGGCCGGGACATCGATGGTGGCCACGACGTTCGCCGCCGACACGCCCTTGGCAGTCGCCGGCATCGTCGCGCAGGATGGCATCGCCGGTAATTGGATCTGGTGGAGCGGGGCCCTGGGCAGCATGTTGAGCGTGCTGTTCTTCGCGCGACTCTGGCGCCGCGCCGGCATCCTGACCGACGTCGCGTTCGTCGAGTTCCGCTACAGCGGCCGCGCCGCCGCGTGGCTCCGAGGGTTCCGGGCCGTCTACCTTGGGCTCCTGGTCAACTGCGTCATCATCGGTTGGGTCAACCTCGCGATGGCCAAGGTCCTGAGCACCACGCTGGGGTGGGACCGCTTGACCGCCGTGTTCGTCGGATTGGCGCTGACCGGCGCCTACGTATCACTCGCCGGCCTGCGCGGGGTGGTGCTGACGGACCTGTTCCAGTTCGGCCTTGCCATGACGGGCGCCGTGGCCGTGGCGGTGTTTGCGATCCGCCAGCCTGAGGTCGGCGGGCTCGCCGGTCTGGCGGACCACCTTCCGGCCGATACCTTTCGATTCGTCCCGGCGGTGTCGCCCGACGGCGGCGGCCTCGGCGGCACGTTGACCCTCTCTCTGACCGCGTTTGTCGCCTACCTGGGGGTGCAGTGGTGGGCCAGCTGGTATCCAGGGCAGGAACCGGGCGGTGGCGGCTATCTGGCGCAGCGCATGATGTCGGCCCGCGACGAACGTCACTCCGTACTAGCCACCCTATGGTTCACTCTCGCGCACTATTGCCTACGGCCCTGGCCCTGGGTCGTCGCCGGACTGGCGGCCCTGGTGCTGTATCCAGACCTCGCCGACCCTGAACTGGGCTACGCCATGGTCATCCGGGACCACCTCCCGGCCGGCTGGCGTGGGTTGGTGCTCGGTGGATTTGTCGCTGCCTACATGTCGACGATGTCGACACAGCTCAACTGGGGCGCCTCGTATCTCGTCCACGACGTGTACGCGCGGTTCGTGAGACCTGACGCGAACGACGCCCACTACGTCCAGGTCGCGCGCGTCACGACGCTGGTGGTGATGGTGTGCAGTGCCGGGGTCACGCTCTATCTCGATACGGTGCGACAAGCATGGGAGTTCGTCCTGGAGGCGGGGGCCGGCATCGGTCTGGTCCTCATCCTCCGGTGGTATTGGTGGCGGGTCAACGCTTGGTCGGAGATTGCCGCGATGGTGGCCCCCGCCTTCGGGTACGCCTGGTTGGCGGCCTACACCTCGATGGCATTCCCAGATACGCTGATCGTGCTTGTGATCTGGACCACCGTCAGCTGGCTCGTCGTGACCTGGATGACGGCGCCCGAACCGGATGCGACCTTGATCGGGTTTTACCGCCGAACCCGCCCCGGAGGACCCGGCTGGAGTCGGGTGGCCCGCATCGCCGGCGCCCCCCCACCTGATCCGATCGGGGGGCAACTCGTGGACTGGCTGGCCGGCGTCACCCTGATCTACGCGACGCTGTTCGGGGTCGGAGCCTTGATCATTCCGGGCCGCCGCGGCGGTCTGCTCCTGCTTGCCGCAGGGGTTGCGACGGGGTCGTTTCTGTATGGACGGATTGCGAAGCGAGGATGGGGGTCGCTCACGCAGTGAGCGGCACCGGCGAGTCGCCCGTCGCGGGTACGACGCACGACTTCCGCCACGAGCTGACCAGCCGCAAGGAGGGAGCAGCCAGATGGGCTGTGACCGACGAAGCAACACCTTGACGGCAACTCAACCGGCGTCGCGGCTACCGTCATCACTTCGGCCGCGGCGGCGTCCATGATCAGCACCAAGCCGGCGTCCCCCACGCTCCGGGCGCCTCCGGAAAACGCCCGCACCGNGCNGATTTTCGATTCGGTCCCGGCATGCAGGGTCACCACGGCCTGACCGGTGCTCGTTCTCGCCTCTTGCGGTTCGAGGCGACCAAGGTCGGTGGTGAACGTCACCAGCGTGCCGTTGTGGGTCGCGGCACCATTCAATTCGACGATACGGCTCGAATCTCGGCCGTCCCATTGAGGGGCAGCACGGCCCGGCTCGTAGTGATCGTGATGACAGCGTCGGTCGGCGCCACGAGCGCGATCTTGTCGCACGACGCCGCGGTGCCCAGGGCCGCGACCAGGGCCACGGCCCCCAGGGTCGGTCGAAGCACACGGTACTGCACGCGTGGTAACATCGCCGCTTTTGGGATGTTGTCGGCATGGGCTCAATCGAGCAATATAGGNAACCGTCACCCNGGTCGGAGATCGGCTACGCCATGGCCGGTCTGCTGGTCGCTATTGCCATCTTGGGGCTCTTGATGAGCATGGCGATGCCCACCTGGCAGACCTTTGTGAAGCGCGAAAAGGAAGCCGAACTGGTCTTTCGGGGCGGTCAGTACGCGCGCGCGATTACCCTCTACGGCCAGCAGTTCGCCGGCGCATTTCCGGCGAGCGTCGAGACCTTGGTGGAGGGTCGGTTCCTGCGCAAGGCCTACACCGACCCGATGACGCCGGACGGCGAGTTCGAGATCGTCACCCTTGGAACACTGCAGAACATCCCNGGANTCAATCCCGCCACCGAGGNCGATAGCGACAGANAGCCAAACCNAANGCCGTTCTCTCAAGCCGCCCGAGAACAGGACGAAGAGAGCGGCCTCATCCTGGGCGTGCGTAGCCGCAGCACCGAGGACTCCATGATGGAACTCAACGGCCTGACCAACTACGCCGACTGGATCTTCACCCCNACCGCCGCAGGTCTGCTCGGCGGNCACGCCGCANCGGAACCGATGNTCGTGGGCGNCGGCGCCATCGGTCAGCCCGTCCAATCGGGAGACGCCGGCGGTTTCGGCCCCACTCGACCGGGAGCCGGAGCGTTCGNTGGGCTCGGCGAGCGCACCGGAGCCGCTGGACGCGGCAACACGGGTGNTCCACCCGACCAGCGACCCGGCGTCGGTGTGCCACGGTCCGGCGGGCCGGGGGTGGGAATTGGGCAGCCTGGCGACGCAGGGGTGGGCACAGGACGCCCTCCGGTTAGNGCGTCAAACCCGGACGGCGGGTAACAAGAACCCCTACCAGTCCGCGTAGACGGTGCCGTCGATCGCCTGTCCGAGGGCGCCACTCCGGACATCAAACACCCCGGGGAGCGCGGTCGGATCGGTCGGNTCGAATTCCGACGAGATCGTTTGCCAGGTCGAGGCCGACTGTGTGAACGGGTCTTGGGGGAGGCTCCGAAGATATCCATCGCCNACCAGATCCTCCAACGCGGACGGATACGCGCCTTTGTCGGCGTAGTACTGGTCGATCGCATCGCGTAGGCGGAAGAGGTCTTCCTTGAGTACGGCCTCCTTTGACCGTGTGACGCCAGTGCCGTAGCCGGCCATCGCGATGGCCGCCATGATGACCACCAGCGAGATGACCACCAACATCTCAACCAGTGTCCATCCGGCTGCCGAGGCGGCTCGCGCCTCGCCCGGCCCGGGGCGGAAGATGTGGGACAGGGCTGGTGGCCGCNCGGGCGTCATCACCATTCGTTGTAGTGGGTCCCGTCAAGGGCCGTAGCGTTGGACCGCGAGTAGACGTCGTACACGTTGTCGCCGCCCCAGGTCGTGGAGTCGGGCGAGTCCTGATAGGAGCGNATACCCCACTCGGTGCCTCGGGTCATCGGGTCGAACGGGATCCTGCGCAAGAATTTCAGCTTCGTGCCTGACGCGTCGTTCATCCGCTCGACGCCTTCGACGAGAGTCTCGAGGTCAGGCGGATAGCCCTCATTCCCCATCTCCACGTTACTGCCACCGATCTGTTGAAGCGTGACGGCATCCTTGTAGCGGTCGATCGCCGTGCGCATGTCACGCAGCCCGCGACGAAGTTCCACCTCGCGCTGCCGCTGCATCGTGACCTTGCTCAGCGGCAAAACCGCTGACGCCAGCACTGCCAGCATCGTACTGACGACGAGGAGCTCTATGAAGGTGAAGCCGGCCACCGCCCGCACTCGGCCCCGCATCGGCGGTCGGGGCGAAACCGGTCTTGGCACACCCATCGTCGGCTCACTGAACGGTCACCGTTGCTGCAGAGAATTCGAGGTCCAGGAAACGCCCCCCGGAGTCATCGCGGTGCCGCTGAGATTCAGTGTAACCGACCCGGGGCCCACCGTTCATCAAGGACACCGTGCGCCAAGGATCCGGTCCCACCCCAGCGGGTGGCGGTCACGACGCCTCTTCCGGTCCTTCCCAGAAGTACGTGGACACACCCAGCGTGAGCACGAGTTCGTCGTCCGATTCGTTCCCCTGGCCCAGCACAACCGACTCAATCAGGATGAACTCCGGCGCCGTCTCCATCTCGTAAATGAACTCACGGATATCTTCGTACGCGCCNGCCAGCACCATGGTCGTGCTCAGATTGGTCAGCGGACTGTCTCTCANCTTTTCGGACACACTGCTCCGCCGTTTCAGNACNAGATTCATATCCGCCGACAAATTGTCGAGATAGGGAGACAGCAGGTTCCTCGCCTCCGCGAGATCGCCTGGTAGCACATCGTTATAGAAACGTTCTAATTGTTGGTCTGCTATAGACTTCATCGAAGCCGTATCGCTCGCCTCGGCGTAGGCTCCGGTCACATCTTTCAATTGGCGTCCGACGGTCGCCATGCGCTGCTCGGATTGCTCCACTTTGTTGGCATATGGGTAAACGGCGAACGTGTAGAGCCCGATATCCACCACCAGAATCACGGCCACGGCCGTCACGAGACCGCGATTCTCGCCAAGAATCCTTTGCCACAGGCTCATCACAACGCTCCACCGCCGGGCGGCACTTCGCCATCCCCCCCTCCAGTAGACGCGTCCGGTGCCGGGTCGTCGTCCCACACCCCCGCGCCCGGTTCGTCCTCGTTTGCAGGCGCGTCCTCGGCTGGCTCCGCTTTCACCGCCACTTCTGCCGATGGGTCGCCACCTGGCGTCGTTCTGAGAACCGGGGCCGGGTCGTCGCCGCTCGTACCCGCCCCGACCTCCTGCAGATACCGGCCTCGCAGCACCGCTTGATACATGCCCCCGTCCGTCAACTCCGAACTGCGATTCAACACGTCGGCGAACGCACCAGACTCTTCGAGCGCATCGATAAAACCGGTGATGCCCTCGAGGGCTCGACCAACGACCAGCATGGAGACNTCCACCGATTCCGGGCTGATGTCCGGTCGTACCTCGGTCAACATGACATCTGGTGGGAGTGTGGTCTCAACCCGGTTGAAGAACTGGGTCCACGAGAAGACGCGGTGATCGATCAGGGTATTGGCCTCTCGCGCGGAGGCAGCGACCTCTTCGAGGGCCTGCGGACTCACAGCTCGTTGCACCTCCGCGGCGCGCATCGACAAGTCGACGCGCTTGAGTTCGGTCTGTTCCGCTTCCCGGGTCAACTCCGTATTCCACTCCGACAGCTCGACGATGCGAAGCGCAAGGGCCACCAGCACCGCCAACCCCAGTAGGGCCACGACGCCGAGCACCACATAGACGGCGCGTTCGTTGTAGAACGGTCTGGTCGCGAGATTTGTTCGAAGCATGGTCCGAGTGGACGGCCTGAGGCTCCTAGAGTGCCGCGGACACCGACCCGCCGGACTCCGCGGGTCCTATACCCCTGTTTCGGACGCCGAGTGCTCCCGCAATAGCAGGCCGAGCGGCGCGGCCACCAGATCGGGGAGCATCCAATCGCCTCGTTGGCCGGCGCGACTGGTTGCGAACGTGATCGGATTGACGGACACGCCGAGCCGTAATTGGAGTGAANCGCGCAGAGCCTCGGCGGCCTCGGCNGTGACCTTGGCGGCGCTCGCGGCCAGGAAGATACGACCGAACCCAGCGCCCTCCAGCCGATCCTCATAGTACATCGTCGTTTGATGCACGAGATCCGCGAGGTTGCCCTCGCCGTCCGCGGGACGGTTGCGGAAGAGAATGATGTGACCGCGTCGCACCACCGCGATGGTGCTGTATCCCTGCGCGACATGGATGAGCAGCCAGTCGCCGTCGCCNCCAGCCCCTTCAACGAGGATGGCGTTCAACTGGCTAAAACTAGCCAGGTCCACGACGCCGGGGTGCCCGCCCGCCGCCGTGCACACGCTCTCATACTCTTCGACGATGTCCCGCCGCATGAGGTTGACGACAAACTCGCGGGCGCCGTCCTCACTCGCCATGCCGGCCGAATAGGTCACCTGTGTATCTTCGATGCGGAAGGGTGCGGCCTTTCTCGCCTGCCACCGCACGAGCTGGTCNAGATCAGCGGTTGCGGCCGGAACATTCTCGAACGTCATGAGCGAGACCTTTGCGGCACTGTCCGGGAGGACCAGCCCCACGCGCGTCGGGTTGCCCGGGATCTGACGCAACACGCGGGCAACGGCCTCGCTGACAGCCGCCCGGTCAATGAGGTTGGACGCGTTGGCCGCGGGCACCAAGGCGCCGTCCGGCAGTGGCTCGGTGACCACCACTGGCCGTCCGGCCTGACCGCCGCGCTCCAGCGCCACGCCAGTCACCCGGTCAGCCGCAATCTCGAGACTCGCCGCCGGGGGGCGTGCCGCGAACANCCGGCGGACCCGTGGGAGAAACGCCATGGTTGGTGCCTACTTGACGAACGTCACCTTGTTGATTTCGTTAAGCGTGGTCAGACCGGAGAGCAATTTCTCGACCGCACTGTCTCGCAGGAACCGCATGCCNTCTGCCCGCATGACCTGCTTGATCTCCGATGTGGGAGCCTTGGTGAGAATCATCTCTCGTATCTCATCGGTCAGATCNAGTAATTCGCACAGGGCTGTGCGTCCCCGGTAGCCGGTGCCGCCACACTCGATACAACCGGCGCCATCGAAGAATTCGTGCTTGTCGGCCAGTTGCGGGTCGAGACCGGACTCCTCCAGCGCGTCGCGGGTCACCGTGGCCGGGCGCCGACACTCGGGGCAGACCATTCGCACCAACCGCTGCGCCATGACGCAGTTGAGCGACGACACGAATTGGTAGGCCTCGACGCCCATGTTCAAGAACCGCCCCAGCACATCCAGCACGTTGTTGGCGTGGACCGTCGTGAACACGAGGTGACCGGTCAGGGCCGACTGAATGGCGATCTGGGCGGTTTCGGAGTCGCGAATTTCTCCGACCATAATCTTGTCGGGGTCGTGTCGGAGGATGGAGCGCAGGCCTCGGGCGAACGTCAGNCCTTTGCNCTCGTTGATCGGAATCTGCGTGATTCCGTGCAGCTGATACTCCACCGGATCTTCGATGGTGACAATCTTGTCTTCCGCCGAATGAATCTCCGACAGCGCGGCGTACAGCGTGGTGGTCTTACCGCTGCCGGTCGGCCCGGTCACGAGCACCATGCCGTACGGCTCCTTGATGGCCCGGCGGAACCGACGCAACTCCGACTCGGCGAACCCCAGAATGTCGAGCCGCAATTCGCGGAATTGCTCGCTGATGGTCTCCTTGTCCAGAATTCTGATNACCGAGTCCTCGCCGTGCACCGTCGGCATGATGGAGACACGGAAGTCGATCGTCTTGCCTGGGACCCGTACCTTGAATCGTCCGTCTTGGGGCACCCGCTTCTCGGCGATGTCCAGCTCGGCCATGACTTTGACCCGAGACAGGATCGCGCTGTGGAAGCGCTTGTCGACAGGTCGCATCGCAGACTGCAGCGTTCCGTCGATCCGGTATTTCACATACACCGCGTCGTCTTGCGTCTCGATGTGGATGTCGCTGGCACGACGCTGGAGGGCGGTGTAGATCATCGAGTCGACGAGACGAATCACCGGACTGATATCGCTCGTCAAGCGTTCGACGGTCAGGTTGTCCTCGTTGCCCTCGTCCTCTCGGAGAATCTGCAGTTCGAAGCTTTCGGTCGCTTCGTCGAGCACCCGCTGCGAGCCCTCGCTCTTCTTGAGAATGGTCTCGATGGCTGACGCTGTTCCGACGGTTACCCGAATCGGCGTATTGAGCAGCAAGGTCAATTCGTCGATCATCGGCAGGTCGGACGGATCCGACACC
>PAUN01000007.1 GCA_002712885.1 Acidobacteriota bacterium | reverse complement strand
ACCGCCATTCCGATTCCACAGTTCGGATGACATCCACAATTCAATTGCCCCCAGTCCGCCTGCGGGCCATGGATGTAATCGGCAGAATCGGTGAAAGTCCCCATAAAAGAGATCGGGAACCAATCCCGGACAGGCTCACCTATGCCGGTCTGGTCCTTAACGTCGTGGGCCAGGTGCGACAGGGTATAGCGCTGCGCGTGCCGACGCTCGTCGGTAATCTCCTCGTCGCGGCCGGTGAACGACACCGGCTGGAACGACAGGAAGTTGATCTTCTTCGGGTTGTCGAGCGCGAACTGCACGACCCGTCCGACCTGCTCGTTGTTGATCCCGTTGAGAATCGTGATGACCGGCACGATGTCCACACCGGCGTTGTGCAGATTCTCGATGGCCCGTAGTTTCACATCGAACAGGTTGCCGACCAGCCGGTGGGAATTCGCAGCGTTGCCGACCCCATCGAATTGGAGATACGCATACCGCAGTCCGGCATCGGCCGCAGCACGGGCGAAATCCGGACTCTTGGCGAACTCGATGCCGTTGGTGGCCGCCTGCACGCTGTTGTAGCCGACCTTCCGCGCGTAGCGGATGGCATCGAGGAAATACGGGGAGATGCTCGGCTCACCACCGGAGAACTGCACCGACATCTGCCGCCTCGGCTTGATCGAGATGGCGTTGTCGAGCAACGTCTTGATGTCGTCCCACCCGAGCTCGTGGACGAACCCGACCTGGTTCGCGTCCATGAAACAGGGGTCGCACATCATGTTGCAGCGATTCGTCAGGTCGATCGTCAGCACCGAGCCGCGACCATACTTAATGGTGCTACTGCCATGGTTGTGCAGCTTCTCGTCGTTGTGGGCCCGCATGTCGCTGCCGGGGAATGAGTCTTCGAGGTGCTTGAAGAACGCGGTGTCCATCGCCATCACGTCCTCGAAGTGGCCGTGCTCAGGACAGTCCTTCACCATCAGAATCTTGCCGTCGCGTTCAATGATGTTCGCCTTGATCTCACCGACCTTCTCGTTGATCAAGATCTTGTAGTCGCGCTTGCCGTCGAGAATCTCCTGCCGCGCCTCACGCACGCACTTGGGACAGAGCGAGTCGGTCTCTCGAGGCCAGCCCAACTGCGGCTTCACTTTCTCAGTCGACTTCAGCAACGGCTTGTCGGCCCAGGCGGGGGTAAACGACGCTTTCTGGTTGTACCGGTTCACCAGATCAAAGGCTCTGAAGCCCACGTCGGCAAGCAGCGTGAGTCCTTTTTCGGCGTACTTAATCGGCTTATGCATCTGTGACTCCTACAGACGGGTCAGCACCACCGACCCGTGTCTCGACCCATGTCTTTTAACGATCATAAGATAGCTCCTATTCGACAAAAAGATACGGAATTTCTCCCAGGGGGCGTTTCGAGCGGGTGAATGGGCGTCAGGCCGGGCGTTTGGCCCGTCCTCGCCAAGGCTATGGCCGGCTGGTGCCCTGGCGGAACGTGAGATTCAGTCGCCCCTCGAGACCCAACTCAGGCGGTCCCGTGTGTGGCAGCACCGCCGCGACGCCATGAAAACGCAGCCGGCTCGGACCGCCAAACACGAACCCGTCGCCCGACGCCAGGGGCACCATCGTCTTCGCGTCCTTGCGCGTGAGCCCACCGATGATGAACTTCGCGGTGTCACCCAGCGACACCGACACGATCGGGACACCGGACACCAGGGTGTCCGGGCGTTCATCCTTGTCCTGGTGAAGCCCCATCTTTCCGGCGGCGCCGTAGTAGTTCACGATGCACACATCCGGGCTCAATCGCATGCCGACGGCCTCTGCCATCCGCACTGCCACTGCCGACAACTGCGGCGGCAGGGGCGGCGCCGGCCGGCCGTCGTGGTCGCCTCGGCGGGCCTCGTAGCGGTAGGTGCGTGCGTTCCAATGGCAGCCCAAGCAGACCATCCGCACCCGCATCTGTCCACCACCGCGCACCGTCGGGACATACCAGCCCGTCGGTCCGTTGCCGATGTCCTGGCAGCGCTCCGCGAGTTCGCGCTGCTCACCGAGCGACAGAAACCTTGGCAGGTGGACCGCCCCGGGGTAGACCTCCGTACAGGGACTGGACATCGTTCAGTAGACGGGGCTTTGCCCCGAACTGCCGGGCGGAAGCTCGTGCGCCCAAGAGCGCACTTCGCCGGCGCACGACCGCCACAGGGCGTCCATCGGTGCTCGTGTAACAATGAGGTGCGGGAGCGGACCCCTGAACGTTCGAGCACTCACATTCTATGCCTCGTTCCTCTGATGTAGTCGTGGTCGGCGCCGGCGTCTTCGGTGCCTGGACCGCCCTCCAGCTTCGCCGCACCGGTCGGTCGGTCACGCTCGTCGATGCCTTCGGTGCTGGTAACACCCGGTCCAGTTCCAGTGGCGCGACCCGCGTCATTCGAGTGGGATACGGCGCCCATCTGATCTACTCGCAGTGGGCCCAGCGCTCAGCCCTCGCGTGGCGCGAGCTGTTTCGCGACTGGCGGCAGGACTTATTCACCCGCACCGGGGTGTTGTGGATGGCCCGGGACGACGACCAGACCATCAACGACACGACCGCCACCCTGAGGCGCCTGCACGTTCCGTTCGAGAGCCTCGACCGGAGTGCCCTTGAACAACGGTTCCCGCAGTTCAATTTCGGCCCGATCACTCGCGGCCTCCTCGAACCCGACGCCGGAGTCATCATGGCCCGGCGAGCGGTGCAGATGGTTGTGCGCCAGGCGGTGAAGCAGAGCGTCGATTACCGCATCACCGCGGTCACTGCGCCGACGGGGGCCGGCGCCATTGATGGTCTCGCTGCCAGTGACGGCAGCCGCCTCACCGCCGGGACCTACGTGTTCGCCTGCGGCCCCTGGCTTCCGAAGCTGTTCCCATCGGTGGTCGGCGGCCGTCTCCGGTCCACTCGCCAGGAAGTGTTCTTTTTTGGCGCCGAGCCTGGCACTCAGCGATTCGTTCCGCCGCAGATGCCCGCGTGGACCGACGTCGCGGGCGGCGTCTACGGCGTCCCCGACCTCGAAGGACGAGGTTTCAAGATCGGACTGCACCACCACGGCCCTCCGTTCGACCCGGACACCGGGGAGCGCATCGTCTCCGACGACGCGCTCCAAGTCGCGCGCATGATCCTGGCCAAACGGGTCCCCTCCCTCGAACACGCCCCCCTCCTCGAAGCCCGCGTGTGCCAATACGCGAACAGCGGAACCGGTGACTTTCTGATCGACCAACATCCAGACCATGACAACGTGTGGCTCGTCGGAGCCGGGTCCGGACACGGCTTCAAACACGGCCCTGCGGTCGGCGAATACGTGGCTGCGCGGTTGTCAGGCAGAGGGTCGCCAGAACCGAGATTTACCCTCAACGCGCATCGTCCCGGTCAAGAACGAAAGATTTTCTAGGGACGGTGCTTCCGCTCAACAACATCCGGGTTCGCAGCAGGCGGCCTCCGGGCCGGCGGTAACGTCTCGACTGCCGTTCGGGCCATCGACGATGGAGAACGAGCCGACGTAGGGCGCGTGTAACAGCTTGGCGGCAGTGTCAGTGCACACTTCGACGGCTTCGCCTCGGGGAAAGAAATGTCCTTCCTCGTCCACCACCGCCTTCTGCGGACCGAGATAGATCGCGTACTGCCCGATGAACTGACAGCCGGCCTTCTTCTCGAACTTGTAGCCTCGCACCGTCACGGAGTAGAACTTGCAGCCTTCGACCTCACGCCAGAAGGTCTTCTTCAGCACCGACACGCCGTAAAATCCGGCCTTCTCCACTCCGGCCAGGAAGGCCTCCTCGGTCAGCGCTCCCGAGATGCACTCGCCCCAGAGTTGGCCATCGGCTCGCATCTTTGGCGGCACCTCGTCCTCGGACACGATATCGGCCACAACCAGCCGCCCGTGGTCNTTCAGCACGCGCCAGATCTCNCNGAAGACACGNGGCTTGTCCGGTGACANATTGATGACGCAATTCGACGTCACNACGTCGACGGTCGNATCATCGACCGGGATCTCTTCGAGAAANCCCTGTCTGAACTCGACCGCATCGTAGCCAAGCGCCNCGGCGACCTNNGGCTGACACTCGCGGGCGACCGACAGCATCTGGTCNGTCATGTCGACCCCGTAGANACGACCNTCGGGGCCCACTTTCTTGGCCGCGATGAAGCAGTCGATACCGGCGCCAGACCCGAGATCGACCATCGACTCTCCGGTGGCCAGTGCGGCGGCCGTGACCGGGCTGCCACACCCGTAGAACCGGTCGACGACCTCTCTGGGAATGTGCTCCAGATCGGCGGGTTCGGGCTGGACCGGACAACACAGTTCCTCTTGGGGTTTCTCCGCCGCGTCGCCGTAGAACTCACGCACCGTCTGACGCGACTTATCGAGCACCTCTTCGGAGAGCACACACGCCGAGTGCGTCGTCCGGACAATCGTGTCTTCATCATGCAGGGTATGCTCGCCCATGCCACGCAGCACGACGGGACGGTCGTAGCCCGCGTTCGGCTGCACGGTGGCCCGGCCCTCGTGAACCAGATCCGTGAAGGTGTCGGCGGCCAACCCTTTGTAGAGTTCGCAATACGGATCGTGGGCGATGAACGCCAACCGCCGACTCCGGCCCTCGGCAGCCGCTGGCCAGTATCCGTGTTCAACATCGCCCCCCCCGCAGAGAAAACGTAACGAACAGGTCCGGCACAACGGCTTCCGCTCGACGGTCGCCTCGCGCAAGTCTCGGCAGACGGGGCTGGTCTTCCAGACATCCTCAAGACACTGCTCGGCCAAACTCCCACACTGCAGTTCGGGGACCCCGGCCATCGAGGCCGATGGATACAAGTTCCCGTCGGTATACAGACAGAGACTGCTCCAGCCAGCCCCGGCGAGGTCGTTCTTGACGCCGGGACTGCCGTCGAGACGTAGACGGAATTCCTCGATGTTGTCGATCGACACACCAAGCTCAGTCGCCACCGAACGCGCCGTCCGGACGGAGGCCAGAATCTCTTCGGCCGCGGGCAGGTCAGCCAGGGCGCCGTCCAGCACGCGACCGCGACGGTGCGGCCACAATAGATGCACGTTCCAGACACCGTGCGCGTGCGCGAGCCGGACGATATCGTCCAGGGCGCCGAGATTGTGACGCAGAATCGTCGCCGTCAGCGTCGGCCGAAGACCGGCGGCAACCGCAATGTCCACACCCTCCACGATGCGCTGGAACGTGCCATGGCCACGAATCGGATCGTTGATCTCGGCGGTCGGGCCATCGAGGCTGACCTGAATCCGTAAACCGGGAACGGGCGCGTCGGCGGCCACGGACATCAACTGCACCAGTCGCGCCAGTCGCTCGCCCTTGAACATGGTCCCGTTGGTCAGAATCACCAACTCGCGGCCGTGCGTGCGCACGACACGGTCGGCCAGATCCAAAATGTCCGGCCGCGCCAACGGCTCGCCCCCGGTGAAGAACAGCCGCCGCGCTCCGAGCGCCACGGCTTGGTCGATGGCGTCGGCAATGACCCCGGTCGGTAAGCCTTGTTGACGCTCAGGCCCTGACGAGACCAAACAGTGCTCGCAACTCAGGTTGCAGAAGTCGTTGACCTGGATCCACAACTCGTGCAGATGCTCGGTCTCCAGGTAGGCCGACCGGCCGAGGTACGGCGCCGGGGCGGCGCCGTCGGTCGACAGAAACCCGTGGCGAAGACCGTCGTGCGCGAACGTCTCGACATGCAACCAGGCGCGAGTCACGTCGAGCCCCGACGCGTTGGCGTAGTCGCGAACCACCTGCGAGAAGGGGGTCCGACCATCGAACCGGTCCAGCAACCCCAATCCGCGATCGTCGGTGCCGATCCAGTGCGGTCTCGCGGGATCAAGCGCTACAGCGTCATTCCCGACGTCATGCACCGAATAGGCCGGTGCACGGAGCACGGTCTTGTCTTCGATCACGATAGGCATAGGGACTTGGCTCGGTATCGCCCTGCGAGGATCCCAGCTACGTCGGCTGCGAAGCGCTGGCAGCGGCCACCGGCGCGGCAGCGGCCGACTTGGTGTAGAAGAACCATAGTCGAACCCCGAACAGGACCGCGAGCACGGCAGCGTAGACCAGCGGGGGTCCGATGTCGATTTTCACCAGCCACAGATAGTGCACGACGCCCGCCACGGCCGCCAGATACACCAACCGGTGCAACCGGCGCCACCGTTGCCCGCCGAGACGGCGAATCATGCCTTTGGTCGACGTGAGCGCCAACGGCACGAGCAACACGAACCCCGTGAACCCGGCCGTGACATACCGCCGCTCGACAATGTCGTCGAGAATCAGATCGAACGCGAAGAAGAAGTCCAACACCAGATAGGTGCTCAGATGGAGCACCGCGTAGAAGAACGCGAACAGCCCAACCATTCGGCGGTACGACGCGATCGATGACCAACCGAGCAGCTTCCGTAGCGGCGTCACGGCGAGCGCCGCGAGCAGGAAACGCAACGTCCAGTCGCCGGTCCGATGGGTGATGTCCTCAATGGGGTTCGCGGTGAGTCCACCGGTGACGCCGCGCCAGACGAGCAGCCCCAGCGGAATCAGGCACGCCGCGAACACCCACAATTTGATGCGGCGCACCGTCATCTGGTCTCGCCTCCGGCACACCGATCGGGATCAGGGGCCTCAGTAATTCTCAGCCAGATCCATGCCGTCGTAGAGGCTGGCCACCTGGTCGGCATAGCCGTTGAATGGCTCGGTTCTCATTCTGAAGAAGCTGCCGATCCGGCGCTCGCTCGCCTGGCTCCATCGCGGATGACTCACGTCCGGGTTCACGTTCGAGTAGAAGCCGTACTCGCTCGGAATGGACACGTTCCAGGAATTTCTGGGCTGCTCCTGCACGAACTCGATCTTGACGATCGACTTGATGCTCTTGAACCCGTACTTCCAGGGCACCACCAACCGCAGCGGCGGGCCCTGTTGATTCATCAGCGTCTTGCCGTACACCCCGACCGCCAGAATGGCGAGCGGATGCATCGCCTCGTCCATCCGCAGTCCCTCGACATACGGCCATTGAAGCGACCNGCCCCGCTGGCCACGCATCTCCTCGGGACGATATAACGTCTCGAACTTGACGTACTTCGCGTTCGACGTCGGCTCGAACCGCTTGATGAGGTCACCGAGCGGAAACCCGACCCACGGCACCACCATCGACCAGGCCTCGACACAGCGCAGCCGATAGATACGCTCCTCCAACGTATGAGGACGGAGCAAGTCCTCGATCGCCACGTCGGCCGCCGGCTTGTGCATCTCGCCCTCGACCCGGACAGACCACGGGTCGATGGACATTTCGTGGGCGTATCGGGCGGGGTCCTCCTTGGCGGTGCCGAACTCATAGAAATTGTTGTAGCTGGTGATGTCTTCGTATGAGTTGAGTTCGTCGTCGGTGCTGAGCGGCGACTTCACGAGATTCGGAATCGGCTCCTGGGCCTGCGCCGCCCCGTCGTATCGTCCAAGCACGGTGCCGCCCGCAATGGCGCCGGCCACAGCGCCTGAAGTGGTCTGAATAAACTGCCGGCGATTACGATACGCCCGCTCAGGGGTGATCTCCGACGAGCGAATGTCCGGCGCTTGCTTGATCAGCATCTGATATCTCCCTGGCAGCCCGTGGTGCAAGTCCCGCTGCATTCGACGGCCGCTGAATCCCGCCGACCTACATTGTTCTTCGGTCGAATACTGCCGGTATTCTCCCTCTTCTCGCCTTGTTCGCCGGGTCCAGCGCCCGCCTCGGTGCGCAGCGGGACTTCCACCACGGGCTGCTGGGTCAACGTGTCGGCGCGGCGAATCGGCGTGCCACGCCCCTGCTCATGGTCCACCCGCTGACGCGACGTTGTCAATGTCCAGGTCGCGGTCACCGACGCCACGAGGTCAGTCAATGACGGAAGGGAGGTCGAGAAAATCGACTATTTCCCTCCAGACCCGATCGAGGCTCGCGGTCAACTGATGATCGTCTTCGAGCAGCACGAGACGCGCGTGCGCCCGACCGGCCGCAAATCGTTCGACCATGGCGGGATCCACCACGAGATCGCGGCGTCCTTGCAGAATCAATGTCGGTAGCGTCGTCGTGGTCGCAAAACTGTCGTAGCGCTGGGCATCGGCGTACAGGTCATAGTGGACGTGTCTCCGGCGACCCTCCGCGTAGTGCTCGACCGCGAGCCGATTGGTCACCTGCCACCGCTCGAGTCCATCCGAACCCAGGCCGGTCATCCCACGGCGTCCAAAGTCGAGCGCGGGCGCGAGCAACACCAGTCGTGTCACCGCCGGCCGGCCCTTGTCGTGGTGGCCCGACCGATCTCCCCGTGTCACCTGCCGCTGCGCGACGTGCAGCGCGACGAACGCGCCAAGACTCGATCCGACCAGCACCACCGGCACCGGCAGCGTCGCGACGAGTCGCTCGACCTGTTCCACCATCCGCGACACGGTCAACGTCGCGAAGTCCGGCTCATTGAGGTCCGGGCACTGGACGCTCACCCCGCGTCGCGCGAGGCGCTCGCCCAGCCCGCGGGCCTTCGATGACTCGGGCGACGAGGCAAACCCGTGAAGATAGATGATATGCATGGATCGGAAGCCGCCAGGCCAGCGGTTAGCAGCCGGTGGTGAAAGTTCCGTTGCATTCGACCGGCGCTGAATCCGGCCGATCTGCGTTGTTCATCGGTCAAATACTGCCGGTATTTTCCCTCTTCTCGCCTTGTTCGACCGGATTCAGCGCCGGTCTCAGTGCGACACGGGGCTTTCACCGCGGGCTGCTAGAGACGGTTCGTGCACCCCGGCCGGCATCGACAGACGATCTCTTTGTCACCATCGGTGTGGTAGTCGTAGGTGAGTTCCTCACCGGCCATGATGTTCCGACCGGCAATGATCCAGATTTTGTTGTCGATGATATTGCTGTAGCAGTTGGGTTTGCACGCATGGTTGATAAACCGTGCGACGTTCCCGTTCACATTCGCGTCAATGACCGATCGCCGGTTGACACGGAAGCACCAGATCTCACCGCGTCGGAGATACCGGTCCTCTCGGTCTTCACTCTCCTTCGAGGTGATTTTCTCCCCATCGTAGGTGATGATCCGTTTGTTCTTGTTCATGTCCTCAAGCACGAACACTCCCCAGCCGTGCAGGGAGGAGCGCTTGCGGCGTATCCGAGGCAGATATATCGCACCCAATCTCGTGTCCTTTGTCTCTCGTATCCTGGTGTCCGGCCACGCGACGACGTCCCGATCGTCGGGGCGCGCATCACGCAAAGCCGCAGCATCATAGCAGCCCCGCGACAGGGTCCGGCTGCCTGCATATAATCGCGACCGTGACGCCCCCCTGCCAGGAGCCGCAACCGGCACTGCTTCGACGCGGTATCGAGCAGTTCAACCGCGGCGAATTCTTCGAGCAGCACGAAACCCTGGAAGACCTCTGGCGGGAGGAGTCACGGCCGATCCGAACCCTCTATCAGGGCATTCTGCAGATCGGGGTCGCGATGTATCACGTGCAACGCCGCAACCACCACGGCGCCGTCTACATGCTGACCCGGGGCAGGGACTACCTGCGCCCGTTCGCCCCGTCCTGTCAGGGTGTGGACGTAGCCGACCTATTACAGCAAGCCGCCTGCGCCCTGGATGAGGTGGAACGCCTGGGTCCGGACCGGCTCGACGCGTTCGAGTGGGCCCTGGCGCCGCGCGTCCGGGCCATGGAGAACCCGCGCGCATAGCAGGCCGATCGCACGGTTGTATACTCGCCGACATGAGTCCCGCGCCGAGATTCACCGACCAGTCCCTCAAGTTCCTGCGCTCGCTGAAGCGGCACAACACGCGTGAGTGGTTCACCGCCCACAAGGACGATTACGAGGCGCACGTCCGCGCCCCGATGCTCGCCATCATCGACCGCCTGGCGGTGGATTTTTCACGGGTCGCCCCAGATCTGATCGCGTCGCCCCGGTCGATGTATCGCATCTATCGAGACACCCGATTCTCACCGGACAAGACGCCCTACAAGACCCACGTGTCGGCCTCCTTCTCTCATCAGACGTTACCGAAACACGAAAGCGCCGGGCTCTATTTTCACCTCGGCCCCGACCAGTTATGGATCGGCGGAGGTCTGTACGCCCCAGAAACGCCGCAGCTCCAGCGCATTCGCGAACACATCGTGTCCAACCTCCGGAGCTTTCGGACGCTCGCCGAGTCGCCCGCCATGCGACGCTTCGGGGGCGTCACCGGATCGAGGCTGAAGCGTATGCCACGCGGGTTCCCCGCTGGCCACGAGGCCGCGGACTATCTGCGTCTGAAACAGTATCTGGCGGGCGAGGAACTGGACCCCGCACTGGCCCTCAGCCCACGGTTCTACAGCACGCTGGTACGACGATTCACCGCCTTGGCCCCGTTGATCACCTTTTTGAACACCCCGCTAATCAAGGCCGCACGTTTCACCCTCTAGAGGTTTCCAGCCGAGGTGCCCGTCTGGACTGCGTTGCTTCCTCGGTCGCCCACGGTCCGTCGCTCGGCCCCTTCCGCGTGCGGCGGGCCCGGTGAAAACGTCCGCATCACGAAGCCGGCGCCGTCGCCGGAGGCGACCAGGGCCGGTGAGCCGCAGCGTCCCTCCCCAACCAACATCGACAAGCGGGACATGAGCGTCGTGACCCTGGCGGCGTCCAGTTGCGTACGCGCCAGCAACGAGATCTGTCGGCCTCCCGTCGGCGCCGGGTCGACGACTACGGTGACCTCGCTCACCCGAGCGCGTGGAGGGTTCAGGTCCAACTCGCGCCGCACCAGCGTCCGTAGCGCTTTCGACTCGCGCGTCGGAGCCGCGAGCGTCACCCGCGAGGCATGGATTTCCCCCGTGACCAGCTTCAACCGCACCTGCACCACTGACGCACCGGCGCTCGCCTGAGCCAGGCGTGCGCACAGGGTCTCGAACACGCGGCTCAACACGAAGGAAAGCGGATCGTGCCCCTCAACCGGAGTCTCGAGCCTCAGAGTCGACTCGACTCGCTGGTCCGCCGACTCCGCCCACGACGCGTCATCTTCCCCGCGCGCGAACCGTTGCAACGCCAGGCCCCCCGGCCCAAGTCGCTCCAGCAGTGTCGCTGAGGACTGGTGGGCCAGGTCACCCAGCGTGCGTACTCCCCAGCGGCGCACCGTCGACAACAACGCGAAGGCCGGGATGGCCAACCCCGCCCCTGCCACCGGCACCCTTCGCCGCGCGGGCCCCGTCACGCCCCGTGCCTGCCGCCGCGCCAGCGTCCGCAAGACGTCGAGCGGGAGGGACGCCAAGACCGCCGCTTCCTCCCCAGGCTCGACCACGGTCAGTCCACTGCGCGCCTGGACGATCAACAACGCCGCCGACCGGGTAGACGCCACTGCAATGCGGAGATACAGGCGCCGGTCGGCGGCTACTCGGCGAAGCGTGGCTCCCAGTTCCAGGCTGTTCCCGACCCGATAGGTGATCCCCGTCGCGTCGAGTACGACCAGATTGTCGCCATGGACCTCGACCCTCGGCGACTGTTCACGCGCGAGCCGCACGAGTTCATTGGTGACGAGTTTGGCGCGTGGCACCCCGTCGTTGGACCGGAACGCGAGACCGCGTGGCGGAGCGTAGAGACAAGCAAACATGCGTGGTACCCCTTCCCAGATACGAGACGCACGGGCCTAGGCGTCGGCCCGCTGCCCTCGAAATGTCACAAACGCATCAGACGAACGATGGGCCGGCACGACCCGGATCTCCCACACCGCATCGTGCGCCGGCCGAGCCCCAACTTCAGGTGGTCCAGCGCGTCCCACATCGCCGGCACCCGCGTTTGCCGATGCCCGCAGCACCACCACCTGCCCCTCCGCGCTTCGCGCCGTCGGCTCTGGCCCGAGCAGGAGCCCCGACGTCTTGCCGCCCGCCAACCGACGGAACAGACGCGACCAGGCCGTGGCCGGCACCTGCCGCATCTGACTCACCGACAGATGGCTGAGGTCGAGCACGGCCACCCCGAATTCGCCCGCATCAATAACGAGTTCCAGCGCCGTGAGCGCCCGCGCGATCGTCGGCGACACGCCCCGAGCCTGGCCGCCCCCTTCGCCGCGGACCCACAGCAAACGTGAGAGATCGAGCCCGAACGCCGCGCCGGACGTTGGCATGAATTGGTCGCCCGGGTCGATGAGCGCGACCACCTCGCCGCGTCCGGTGGCGGCAGCCAACACGGTCGCCAGTACACCCGTGCGGGTCGACGAGCGCGGACCGACGATCTCAGACAACTGCCCGCGGGCGAACCCGCCCCCGAGCAGTTCGTCAAGTCCGGGATGGCCGCTGTCGGCCAGATCGCACGGTCGTTGGCCACACGCCACGGATGTCGTCTGCTCCAGTCGACGGTCAGGTATTGGCGGGTGGAAACGGGAAATTGTCGGCATGGTCTTATTTCGCTTTTTGTTCGCCTATAAAAATATAGACTGCTAGCCTGGAATGATCAAGGGGAATTCGCAGATGGACGGGCGTACGGATGTCTCGACGATCCACCCGGCCTCGGGTGTTAGGATGGGCAGCGGGTGCACTCCGGGGGCAGGACGTGTTCTTCGAAATCCTCGATATTCTCCACCGCGGCATGAGACTGCGATGCCCCTGTTGCGGCCACGGACGGCTCTTCAAGAGTGCGCTACGCACTTACGACCGCTGTCAGGCCTGCGACGAGCGATTCGAACGCGAACCTGGTCAGAGTTTCGGCGCGGTCTACGTCAACCTCGGGCTGTCCGGCCTGCTCACCCTCACGGCCTACCTGATGACAACCACGCTCTTCTCGTTGACGATGCCCCAGCAACGCAGCATCTTGATCCCCGTCGCCGTCCTCGGCCCGTGTCTGTGCTTCCGTCTAGCCAGAGGACTCTGGACCAGCATCATCTTCTTGGGTGAAGGACTGTATCTCCCGTGGCCGAACCGGTAACTGATCCGCCCCCTACCCCGCCCGCCACCGCCGTTCCGTCCCCCATGCCGTCGACCGGGTCTGCGGTCGTTCGCCGGTTGGCCGTGGCCTTCACCTTCGAGAAGTTCCGCAATCTGTGGCTGGCCGCCTTCACCTCGGCGCTCGGCACCTGGATGCAACGGCTCGCCAAGCAGTTGCTCATTCTGAATCTGACCGGCTCGGCGTTTATCCTCGGGCTCGACACGTTCTTCGCCGAAGTGCCACTGCTGCTCTTCACCCTAGTCGGCGGAGTGGTAGCGGACCGGCACGACCGCCGCCATCTGCTGATGGCGTCGCAGACGCTGCAGATGGCCTGTGCCCTGGCCCTCGCCGCCATGGTCTTCTTCGATGTCACCCGGGTGAGCTACATCCTGGCGCTCTCGTTCACGGCCGGGTTGGCGCAGGCATTCGGGGGTCCGGCGTTCCAGTCGCTCATCCCAGCATTGGTGCCGCGCCAGCATCTCCCAAACGCCGTCGCCCTGAACTCGATCCAGTTCAACCTGGCCCAAGCGCTCGGCCCACTCATCGGGGTCGTCGTCCTAGCCGCACTCGGCATGGCCGGCTGCTTTGGCATCAACGGGTTGTCGTTTCTCGCGGTCATCGCGGTGCTCGGGCTGATGCGTCTACCGCCGCCGCCACTCGGCAAACGACAGCGGATGCTGACCGAGCTGCGTGGAGGACTCTCTTACGTGCGACATGGCGGCGCTCTCCTGGCGCTCACCTTACTGGCATTCGCCACCACGTCGTTGGCGCTGCCCCTGAGAACATTCCTCCCGGTATTCGCTGTCAACGACGCGCATCTGAGCTGGATGATGGCGTCGGTCGGCGCCGGCTCGGTGCTGGGGGCGCTGGTCGTCGCCTGGCTCGGCAAGTTCGATCACATGGGCCGAACGCTGCTGGTGGTGCAGGTCCTCTTCGGCGGCATCATCGCCGCCTTCGCGCTGCTCCCGAACTCCGGGCTCAGCTATGTGTTGCTGTTTCTGAGTGGCACCGCGCTCCTGATGATCTTCTCGCTCACCAACTCGCTGGTGCAGCTTGCGGTACCCGACGAACTACGGGGACGCGTGATCAGCATTTACCTGGTCGCGTTTCGTGGCGGCATGCCGCTCGGGAGTCTCGTGAGCGGCTACTTCATCTCGCAATACTCCGCGCCACCCGTCATCGCCATCAACGCCCTACTACTCTCGCTGGTGGCCGCCGCATTTCTGATCTGGAATCAGCAGGTGCGGGAGCTATGATCACGGAATGACTAGAGCCGCCAGCAGTCCGTGGTGAAAGTCCCAGTCGGCACCGAGACCGGCGCTGGACCCATCGAACAAGGTGAGCAGAGGGAGAATACCGGTAGTATTCGACCGATGAACAACGCCGACCCGCGAGATTCAGCGTCGGTCGAATGCATCGGGACTTTCTCCACGGGCTGCCAGGTTCGGTCCTGTTGATTCTGAAACGAGGCATGCATGGCGTCCACCGCACCCGGACCTCAGTCCAGGCCCACATCCAGCGGCCGAGTCGCCCTGGTCCTTCTCGCCGCCGTCCTTGTGGGCGGAGCTGGCTACCTGGCGAATCGGGCGAGACAACACGTCGAACGGCTCAATACGCAGATCGGCACCCTGGAAGAAGCGCTGGCGCAGACCACCGTCGACGCCGAAGCCGCCGCGCAGCGGGCCGCGACGGCGGAACGCTCCGCGATTGACGCCACCACGTCGGCCGCACAGTCACAGGCCAACGCCGAGCAAGCCCGTCAAGACGCCCTTGACTCGGACGCGCGGGCGAACCTGGCCGACCGTCGAGCCACCGACGCAGTCCAGACCTCGATCAAGGCCGAGGAAGAAGCGCGGCGGGCTCGCGAAGAGGCTGACGAGATTCGGCGGGTCGCCGAAGCGGAGATGAATCGGTTGACCGAAGCGCTGGGGCAGATCGCCGAAACCCGGCGCACCGCCCTCGGTCTTGTCATGAGTCTCGACGAAGGCTATCTGAAGTTCGACTTCGACCAAGCCGAGTTGCGTCCAGAGAGCCGAGAGCTGCTGTCCCGCATCGCCGGCATCCTCTTCACGGCCACGGATTCCGCCATCACGATCACCGGACATACCGACACCCGGGGTGAGGTGGAGTACAACCAGGAATTGTCGGAACGCAGGGCGCGGGCCGTAGCGGACTACCTGATCGCGGCCGGCCTCCCCGCCGACCTCTTCACGGTGGAAGGCCTCGGCATGTCCCAACTCGTCGACCCCGGCGATACGACAGAGGCACATTCGAAGAACCGGCGGGTCGAGCTGGGCATCGTCAACGCGCGCATCATCGAGTCCTACGCGAACTTCCCCGCCCGGTAGCGCGCCACCGGCTACCGCACGAGCGCACGCCCCACCCGCTGCAGGCGGCGCCGGGCCCGAGTCGTCGCCTTGCCCCCGAGCTCGGCCGCGACCAGCGGGAGCAGTTCTCGCAAACGCGGGTCGCGACGCGACAATCGTGTAGCGGTTCTACCTCGCCGGCGACGGCCGCGCCCAGATTCCACTCGAAAGCACGGAGGTAGCGACCGAGTGGGTGCTCCAAGCGATGTCAACGGGGCATGATAGAATGGGCGTTGTTACGCAAACGCCCCGTGGACGGCGCGTTTGCACCTTCAGATTATATCCAATCCCTCGTGCCCACAGCACGCTCGATATACGTGTGACACGCACCTGACGCATGCGGATCGTCGTCTCGAATCGGACACCCATCGGGCCCTCCCTCCGCCACGGAGATTTCAGACACGTGACCGCCCGAGCGCTCGTGGGGGCGCTGATCGTGGCGGCGGGTACGGGCCCGCACGCGTCGGCGCAAGAGAGCGACCTGATCGTGTCGGGCGCGAAAGTAGAGCGGCTGGCGACCGGGTTCGGATTTCTGGAGGGGCCCGCCGCCGACGCCGATGGGGCGCTCTACTTCAGCGACGTGGTCAACCAACGGATACATCGGTGGTCCCCAGAGACCGGCGTCACCACGTTTCTGGAACGCACCGGTCGAGCGAACGGGCTGCGAGTCGATCTCGACGGCACGCTGCTGGTGTGCGAAATGGACACTCGGCAGTTGACGGCGATCGACCAGGACGGTCAGCGGTCGGTCCTGGCGGACACGTTCGAGGGACAGCGGTTCAACAGCCCGAATGACCTCTGGGTAGACCTGAAAGGGGGCATCTACTTCAGCGACCCCCACTATGGCCCGACGGATGCCCAGGAGATCAAGGGGAACCACGTCTACTATCTCGCGCCAGACCGCGAGACTCTCCTCCAGGTCACAACCGATCTCGTGCAACCGAACGGCATTGTCGGCACTCCGGATGGTTCGAGGGTCTACATCGCGGACCAGGGCGCCGGCCGGCTGTGGGCCTACCAACCGGCGGAGGACGGCTCATTGAGCGACAAGCGACTCTTCGTCTCGCAAGGCTCGGACGGCCTGACCATGGATGAGCGTGGCAATCTGTATGTCACCGGACAGGACATCACGATTTTTGATCCCAGCGGGGAACCCATTGCCTCGATTGGAGTACCGGAACCGCCGGCGAACCTCACGTTCGGTGGACGGGAGGGAACGACGCTGTTCATCACGGCCCGCACGTCGCTTTACCGAGTGGACATGCTGGTCACCGGACAATAGGACCGGGGCTGACCTCCCCGGACGCGAGCCTCGACCAGGCCATCCGATTCGGATAAAATTGTTGTTCCACCCCGTCGAATGCAGTGGGGCTTCACCGCAGGTAGAGTTGCGCATGGGTCAATCGCTTTGCGTCCAGTGCCGGACACAACCGGTCGATCCAGCGTGGCGGCCGTTCTGCAGCGAGCGATGCAGGCTCNTGGACTTGGGCAACTGGGTGGCGGGCCGCTACCGCGTGGCGGGCGAGGCGACCACCATCGTCACCGGCGACGACCCGGACCCGAACGCTTGACACTTAACGCGAAGACTCTCTGACACGTCATGGCTGACACGCTGACAATTACCGACAACCGCACCGGCAAACAATATGAGGTCCCCGTCACTGACNACACGATCCGGGCGATGGACCTCCGCCAGATCAAGGTCAACCCGAGTGATTTCGGCTTGATGACGTACGACCCGGCGTTTCTCAATACCGCATCGTGCCAGAGTGCGATCACCTTCATCGATGGGGGTAAAGGCATCCTGCGCTACCGCGGATACCCAATAGAACAGCTGGCCGAGCACGGGACGTTCGTGGAGACCGCCTATCTCCTGCTGGATGGCGAACTGCCGAACGACGCGCAACTCGCGACGTGGAAACAGGACCTCTCCGGTCACGTGATGCTCCACGAGAACATCAAGAAGTTCATGGAGGGATTCCGATACGACGCCCATCCGATGGGGATCTTCTTGAGCACGGTCGGCGCGTTATCTACGTTCTACCCGATGGCCAAAGACGTCGACGACCAACCGTNGCGGCGTCGGCAGAGCCTGCGGCTCATCTCCAAGGTCCCGAGCATCGCAGCGTATGCGTACCGGCACCACGTCGGAAAGCCGTATGTCTATCCGGACAGCGAACTCAGCTACGCTGGCAACTTCCTGAACCAGCTGTTCAAGCGGACGGAGCCGGTCTACCGGCCCGACCCGGTGCTGGAGCGCGCGCTTGATGTGCTGTTCATCCTGCATGCGGACCACGAGCAGAACTGCAGCACCAGCGCGATGCGAGGCATCGGCAGCTCGAACGCGGACCCGTATGCGTCGATGGCCGGGGCCGCGGCGGCCCTCTATGGCCCGCTGCATGGCGGCGCCAACGAAGCGGTGTTGCGGATGTTGAACGACATCGGCTCCCTCGACAAAGTGCCGGCGTTCGTCAAGAGCGTGAAGGCCGGCGAGGGACGACTGATGGGATTCGGACACCGGGTCTACAAGTCNTACGACCCGCGAGCGACCGTCATCAAGAGGACGGCGAACGAGGTATTCGAGGTCACCGGGCGCAACCCGCTGCTCGATATCGCGCTCGAGCTCGAGCGGATCGCGCTGCAGGACGAGTACTTCGTGTCTCGAAAACTGTATCCGAACGTGGATTTCTACTCAGGGCTGATCTATGAGGCGATGGGATTCGACCCAGCGATGTTCCCGGTGCTGTTCGCGATCGGACGCACGGCCGGATGGGTNGCACAGTGGGAAGAACTGATGACCGACAAGACCCGGAAAATCGCCAGACCGAGGCAGGTCTACATTGGCNAGGACTCGAGAGACTACGTTCCCCTGTCCGACCGCTCGTAGGGCTCTGCTCTGGGCCCAGCCCCGTCTACGTAGTGCTGCCGCGGTAGCTGACGACCAGCACGGTAACGTCGTCATTCTGCGGCGCGCCCGCGGTGAACGTCTTCACACTGGAGAACAGGTGCTCGAGCTGGGTCTGGGCGTCAGGCGCTGATCCGTCGATGCTGGACTGAATCCGCTCGTCTTCGAATTCCTCGCCCTCCGCATTCATGGCCTCGGAGACACCGTCTGAGAAGGTGACCACGAAGTCGCCCGGCTCCATCGTGACGGTCTCCTGCTCCAGTGGTGTGGGGTCAAACAACCCCAGTGGCATCCCCCCGGTTTCCAGGCGCTGTATGCCATTGCGCCTCACAAGAAACGGCGGGTTGTGGCCCGCATTGCAATAGGAGAGCTCACCCNCCAGATTCAGCACCGCATAGAACAGCGTCACGAAACGCGCCTCGATCCCTCGGTGGACCAGAGCGGCATTCACACCGCTGAGCGTCTTAGCCGGACCCGCCGCGGTGATGCTCTGAGCGGCCAGGCTTCCCTGCAGCAACGCCCCGAGCAACGCGGCCGGCGGCCCCTTGCCAGACACGTCGCCCAGCGCGAAGCCAAAGCTGCCGTCCGGCAGATCGATATACTCGAAGAAATCCCCGCCGATCGATCGGCACGCCAACATCTCCGCCGCCGCGTCGAAGAACGCGCCGGCTCGGTTGCGGGTCGGCAGCAGCGCCTGCTGAATCTGGGCTGCCGTCGCCATCTCCTGGTCAAGCCGCGCCTTTTCGAGGGCGTCCCGATACAACTGCGCGTTGTCGATGGCGACGGCGGCCTCCGCCGCCAGGGTGTCCAGCGTGTCCTGGGTCCCATCGTCCAGGAGCGTCCCCTTCTCTCGGCTGTCCAGATAGAGCACCCCAATACGACGGTCTTCGGTCGTGCTGTCGCCCAACGCCTCGACATAGCGCACGAGCCGCAACGGNACACAGAGCACGTTCCGGATCCCGAGTGCCACCGTCCCCATATGCTGGTTGGCCAGGTCGCCGTCGAGCAGGTCCGCCTCCATCCGCGACTGTCCCGTGCGGTACACCTCCTCCGGTATCTTCTGGCTGGTCTCGAAGCGACTGCCGGGCAACGTTTTGCGGTCGCGGGAACGNCCCAGCTTGAATTCCAACCCCTGCGAATCGGTCTCGGACAACATGATGAAGCCGCGCTCGGCCCCAGCCACCGCGATTGCAGAGTCAATGACCAACGCCAGCACTTCGTCCAGCACCTTGCCGGAGCTGAGGGCGCGCAGACCCTCCAACAACACCGCCACCTGGCGCATCTGGCCAATGGCCACGCTACCACCATCCTCGGTGACCCCATCCGCCAACAGTAAGACCATCTCGGCCCCCCCGCTCCGCCCCAGCTTGACGCGATCACCATGCGCGAGCTGTCGCTCGGAGACTTCGTCGCCGTTGACGAACGTGCCATNGCGGGAACCGCGGTCACGCACCTTGTAGCCGTCACCGACGGCGACGATTTCTGCGTGGTCGCGAGAGACTTCGCCGCTGGGCAGATGGAGGTCGCTCGTGACCCGCCGACCCATCTGGAACGGGTCCTTCGAGATTTCGACGACGCGCCGACCTAGCTGATCGGTAACTTCAAGNCTGGCCTGAACCATGGATTCTCTTCGCGTAGCACTGCTCGGAGGCAGGTTGGAGGTTGGAGTGCGCTCCGAGATGATACCGGCATCTGAGGACACTGGCCAAACCGAATGTACCGGGCCCACCGCCGACGCAACCGGGTGNCACNGCCATCGAGGTCACGAGCCGCGCCGACGCTGCCCCCACCACAGAGTCAGCGCCATACCGCTCCACACCGCCGCAGACGCCACCCTGGCCAGGGGAACCTCCAGCCAGCGATCGACGGCCACGGCCACCAGCACGAGCAACGTGACCCACAACCAGAGCGGCGATCGTCCGACCGCCGCCGCGGGCTCGCGCTGACGAACCGTGGTGCTGGTCCCACAACGAAAGCAGATCAGGGCGTTGTCGGCAATCTCGGTCTGACACGTAACACATTGCATGACGTCGCTACCGGCTCTCCGTCACCNCGACGCGTCGCGGAGACGGTGTGACACGCGGGCAAGTTCCACCAGCATCCGTTCCAGCTCGCGCAGATACGCGTCTGGGCTCATCTGCGTCTTCACGGCCCGCAATTCCTGCAGGTCTTCGATCAAGACGTCTCGCCTGGCCACCAGCGGGGCAAGTTGCGGATCGGTGACGACGCCGACTCTGGCCGGTCCGGCCCCGAGAAACTGGCTCGCCGCCCTCAGCCCGTCCGGACCCGGCTGCCCCGCCTCGCGGCCTCGGCCATCGCCGCTGTCGTCCAGGAGCGCCCGTTCGGTCGACAGGCGACCCTGGTCCTGATACCAGCGCCGCACCCCACGGCTGGCAAAGTCGAAGGCCTCGAGAATCGAGACCCGACCGTTCTTGTCCGAGTCCCCCGCGCGCGCCACGAACGCGGCCACGAAGAATTCCGGAAAGACGGTATCGTAGCGTTGGACGGTGGACTCGGTGGCGGTGACGATCGTCCGTCGACGACCTGACAATCGCNCGATGAACGGCGAACTGACGCTTGTCGTGTTCACCACGACCACCCGACCGGGCACCCGGTCCAACCACGCGCTCCACTCGCGGGCTTCGAGATCCGGTCCTACTAGATTGAATTTCGCGTCGATCCCGTCGAACGACCCATGCCCCATCAGCACCACATAGAGGACGGCCTCATCATCCATGCGGTCCGACAGACGGTCAACCGCGTCTCTGACGCCGTCGCGCGACGCCCGGCCAACCCCGGGACCCGGGGTCTCCGCCAACACGATCAGGTGCTGATCGTCGAACCCGGGCACATTCCGGAGGGCGGTCACCAGCCTCGACCGCCACTCGTCATGCCGAGCCGCGTAGGCCGCACCACCCGAGACACCGGTGATGAGCAGCGTGTACTGGTCCTGNGCCAGCANGGCACCGNCACCAGTCACCCATATCGCGACCATCGACAGGGCGACTCCCGCCCAGCGCGGCCCGGGGGCGACACCGACACGATGCCGCGCCCCCTTCACCGCAGCCCCCACTGGCGGCGCAGGACCCACTCGGTCGACACCACACCCAGGACCAGCACGAACGCCCACACCGTATGCCACAGGTCGTATTCGGTCGTCGGCGCCGCATCCGCCACGGCGTCGCCGAGTGTCGCGGCCAATGTGTCAAGATCGTCGGCGAGCAGAAACCGACCACCGGTGGCGTCGGCGAGCCGTTGCAATACGGCGTCGTGTCGTCGCGGGTCCGTCAACTCGAGGTCGGCGCCGCCTACCAACACCGACAGGCCGGCTCGACCGAGCTCGACCGCGTCCCGCCCTGCCGTTGCCGTGACCTGGTAGACGCCGCGACCACGACTCGGCACCTCCATCGCATACCGGCCCGGCTGACCCGCCACCGGCGTCGCCAGCGGCTCGGTCACGTCGCCCTGCGGGTCCCGGATCCGCATCCGGACAGTGGCGTCGAGCACCGGGGAGAACNCCGAATCGGCCACCGACACGTCAAACCGAAGGGGATCACCCTCGGACCGCCCGCCCACGGAACGCAGACTCACCGGGTCGGAGGCGTCGGCGGCGAGCCACCGAGCGGTCTGCCGCCAGAAACGGTCGTAGAGGTCGTCGTTCGACGGCGCCAGCATCTTCCACCGCCAACTCGCCTCACCGGTGAACACCATGGTCCGGCCACGCCCGAACCGCTGGATNGCCACCAAGGGGACNTCACGGGCACCCTCATCCTGCGCCGTGGCCAGCACCGTCGTCCCGGGACGCGGGCGCCCGAGCGTCACGACGTGTCCGAAGGGCGGCGCGACCTCCCAACGACGCCGGGTCTCGGCCACGCTGTCGGCGAGGCGCATGACCGGATGCGCTGCACCGTCTTCGGTGGGAGAGACCCGATGAGGTCTCGATGGTCCGCCGGCNACGCGCGGGGCGCCGTCCGCCCGCTGCGCCGACTCCAGCGGCAGCAGCCGGTCGAGTGTCGTGCGACGCAGGCCGCGTCCGTCGAACGACCGCGCCCCCATCATCAGCAGGCCACCGCCGCGCTCCGAGACAAACGCGGTGGTCATCTCCACCTGGCTCGGGCGCAGGGACGACGGGTCGACATTCGCCAGAATCACCGCGTCGTACGCGAACAACGCCTCGCGCGAGGTGGGATAGCCCTCGGCCAACGCGGCCAGCCCACCCGCTGCGCCCTGAATGTAGAAGGTGCGCTCACCGCGATCGTTTTGTCCCTTGTGGATGGCGGCGTCGACCGCAAGGCCCGTGTCCGCCGACAGCACGCGTTTCAGAAAGGCGTGCTCATGCCCGGGGGCGCCTTCCACCAGCAGTAGCCGCCGGGGCCGTCTNGGCGGCGCCGCCAACACGGTGCGCAGGTTGTTCTCTGGCACAAACTCCGTGGGGTCGAGTGGAATCTCGACGGTATACACCGTCGGCTCGTCCGGGTCCGGCGAGACGGACACCACCTCGCGAATGACCGCACCGTCGCGAGGCGGCGTCACCCGGATGACACGGCTCGGTTGTCCGTTCGCCAGGACCCGGATCTCGAACGGCTCCGTCCCGAATCCGTGCGACACGGCGGCAATCCCGAGCTCGACGACCGATCCGCGTGCGGCCGCCTGGTCCAGAGTCACGTCGAGCAGTTCGCGATCACGCACGATGGTCGGAGCGCCCACACCAACCGCATACACGGGTGGCCCCGGGGGCACCTCCCCCACGCCATCGCCGGTATCCCCACCATCCGACACCACGACGAGACCGGCCACGCGTCTGTCCGCATAGTGCGCACGCACGGCGTCAATGGCGCCCATCACATCGCTGCGTCCCGCTTCCGGTCGCACCGACTCCAGATCGGTCTGGCTCACACTGTCGCCGAACCCCCACACCTCAAGCTGAACTCGGTCGGCGAGAGACGGACCGATGCGGTCGCGAATGAGCGCGACCGCGGCCTCCAGCCGCGACGCGCCGTCGACATCGCGCAACGCCATGCTTCGCGACCGATCCACTAGGATGGGCAGCACCGTGTCCGCCGGCGGCAAGGGCTCCAATCGCACCGGCTGGGCCAATCCCAGCAACAGCAGGGCCAAGGCCACGAAACGCAGGCCCATGAGCACTCCACGCCGTCGCAGCGACAGCGGGTTGAGGAGACCGGCGTAGGCGTAGGCCGCGACGGCGCCGGCCCCGACGACCAGCAGGCACACCATCCACCAGGGAAATGGAGCCGCGAATCGCATCTGGTGACCTAGCGAGACTCCGGCTCGATGGCCAACGACCGGTAGTACTGGTCGACCAACCGGCGATAGCGTGGCGGCACGGGCGCCTCACGCCCGCCGGTCACGCGGTCCCGCAGGTCTGCGTCGGCCAGCGCTCGTGATCGCGCATCCTCGACCCGTTGCAGCGCCGTGTCGAGATTGCGACGCAGCGAATCCCAGTTCGCGAAGTCCTGCTTAAACCCCTCCGAGCCGGGGGCGGACGCACTCGCCCAATGCTCGGCCCACGCGTCCAGATCTCGACGCAGCTCCGGGTTGTCTCGTCGCAGTTCGTCCAACAGCCCCGGGTTGCGCCCGAGACCGGCCACATACTCGCGACGCTGGCCACCGAGCGCGCCCTCGCCACCGCCCGTCACAGCGCCTGGCGTCGTGCCCCCATCGCTTGCCGACGGCCCGCCCCCCGGCTGCCGTGTGCCGTCTTGGCTCTGACTCCCTGCGGACGACGCCTGGTCCGCGGCTTCCCCGGCCGGTGATTCGGGCGGTCCACCCGACGGCGCGGACCCAGCCGCCTCGCCCCCAAGGCGCTCCAAGGCCCGGCGCAGCTCCTGAGCCGCATCGAGCTGCTCGGCGAGTTGTCGTGCTTCGTCGTCACGCTCGGTCCCAGCCTGTCCCAACTGGTCCGCGATGCCCGCCAGCACATCAGCCAGCGCCGCTTCCGCCACAGCCAGGTCGTCCCGATCAGTCGACCGGGTCTGGTCACCAAGGCGTCCATCCGACTCGACGCCAGGCTCGGACACGGGCCCGACCCCGACGTCCATCGCCCGCAACCGGTCCGCCGCCGCACGCATGCGACCGGCGACCTCCTCCTGAGCCAGGGTCTCGCGCGCCGCACGGACCGCCCCGTCGGCCGGGTCGGCGTCACCCACACCGCGTAGGTCGCGGTCGAGCGCGTCCACCCGATCCGCGAGCCGCTCCTTGTCGTCGGCGAGTTGGATACGCGCGTCAGCGCTCCGGTTATCAGCCTCGACCTGCCCGGCCTCGGCCGCCACCCGGTGCTGTGCCTCCGCGATCTGTCGCGCCTCGAACTCCAGTTCCGCCACAGCGTCCGTGCGGGCGTCGTCCGTTTCGCCGCGCAGCTGTTGCTCCAGGCGACGGAGCTGGTCGAGTACCTGTTCGCCGTTCGCGAGCGCCCGTGCCGCGTCTTCCCGACGCAGTTCGCTCGTCGCGCGCCGCATCTCCTCCGCCGCCCGGTCCAGTGGCGCACCATCAGACTGACCTGGGCCCTGTCCACCGCTCTGCGACCCGCGGGCCAACGCTTGCGCCAGCTGTTCGAGCTGCTCGCGGAGCTCCTGCTGCTCGCGTGTCAACCGCTCCAGCGCGCGGCGCCTGGTCTCCTCGGGTCTGTCCGCATCGGGACGATCCAGCTGCCGATTCAACTCCGCCTGGCGCTCGGCGAGTTCCCGCAGCCGCCGCAGGCTGTCGCTGACATCTTCTCCGCCAGCCCCCCGTGGACGCGAGCTCGTCTCGTAGTTCGTTTCCTGATCACGGCGCAGCTCACGGTCGAACAGCGCCGACAGATCCTCCTGGGCTTGCGTCCCCGGCGTCTGGGCCCCTTGCCCACGCTGGGTCGACACCTGCCGACGGCGAATCTCGGCCTGCGCCGTGAGCAGCTGGTTCAGCGCCTCCATTTCGTGCGGCAGCGCGGTGGCGGTCTGCATCGCCTGGAGCGCCAGTTGCGCCGAGGCCATCGCGGCGAGCGCGGCGGACNTGGCGGTGTTCTGCGGGGCCGGCCNGGTCTCACCCGCAGCCCGGTCGCGCCCCCGTCCCCGGATAGTGTCGGCCGCTCGGGCGACGCGGTCGCGCAGTTCGGCCTGCGCCCGCGCCACCGCCTGAATATCGTCCGCCACCGCCTCGGTCCGGGTAAGAGCGTCGAGGCGCCACGTCGCGACGATGATCTCCTTCTGGATCCCCGCCAGATCACCCAACTGGTCGGCGTCGCGGCCCATCCCAGACTGGCTTTGCGCCTCCTCGAACTCGTTGTCGAAGGGACGTACTTCCAGAAAGAAGATGTCCGAGCGCGCCACATTCGAATGCCCCGTGTGGCCGAGGTCCGTGGCGCGGGCGTAGTAGGTCAGGACATCGCCGGGGGTGAGATCGAGNTCCTCCGCAAAGAGGGTGTATCGGCCGGTCACCGACGCGGTCTGGGCGTCGGGATCCGACGGGCCGAGGTGGACCGCACGCTCGGTACGTCCCGCTACCGTGTACACCAGCTCGAGCGACCCGACCCGGTAGTCGTCGTCGGCGCGCGCCTCGATGACCACCTCTTCAAGCGAGGTGATTTCCCGGTCGCCCCCGGGGCGAAGCACCTGCACGTCGGGGGCGCGGTCTGCCGTGGCGCGAATGAAATAGTCGACATCACCCGAGCTGCTGAGCCCATCGCGGTCGGTCACGCGAACGCGGTATTCGCCGTCCGTCTCGACGGTGAAGGTCGCCTGCCGCGTCTCCGGCCCGACCGACTCGAGCATCGGTCGTCGCCCGTCGCTGAGGACCAACCGCCCGCCAACGACCGGTGTATCGGCGTGCGCCGTCACCTGGACGGTCGTGCCGGACGGAGCATAGATGTCTCCGCCGTCCTCCTCGAGGCGCGGCGCCAACCCGGTAAACGCCGGATAGCGATACTCGACGTCAATCCGCCGTATCCGCGGAGCGACCATCGCCTCGACGCGATACGCCCGCGAACGGACCGCGGCGGCGCTCACACGGTAGACAAAGCTCTCGTCCACCGCCGGAAACTCCGCGACATAGCCGTCGCCGTCCCGCGCCGCGCGCATCCGGACGAGACGTGACACGCCGTCCGTCGTCCGCGTGAGGGTTGGCGGCGTTCTCGCCGAGGCCGACCCGCTTCCGGACAGGCGCGCCCGCATCCGAACCGGCTGGCCGGCCACCACCCGCACATCGCCCGGCTCCACCGTCAATGTAAGGTCGGACCCAAACGCGTAGAGCCAGGCGGTGCGTGCGACACGCCCGATCGGTTCGCCCCCGAAGGCCAGCAGCACCAACAATGCCACGGTCGCCAGCACGCTGCGCCCGATCGCCGCCCTGAGCTGGGCCGGCGGCACCACGACGAGCCCTGGATCGACCCCGCGAAGCCGCTTGGCCGCATCGGCCACGACAAGCTGGTGAAACGCGGCCGCCGCGCCGGTCTCACCCAGCTCGGTGGCACTCGCCACACGGTCTTCGAGCTCGGGACACCGCTCTTCCACCAGACGCGCGACCCGCCGGTCGGAGGGCCGCTCGCGAAGCGGCCAGAGGACCNGCACCGCGAACAGGGTGGTAGCGAGCAGCGCGGTGGCGGCGACCAGCAGCATGGGCAGGTCTGGCGGCGCGAACCACAACTCCGCCGCCAGCAGGAGCGCCACGGCGCCACAGACGCCGGCGAGCAGTCGCGTGACCGCCCGCAACGCGCGGGTGGCGACCCAGCGTCGTCGCACCCCCGCCAGCGCCGCCCGCAACTCCGCGAGGTGCTCCTGGTGCATCCGCCTCAATTCTCTCACTGAACCGGTCAGACCATGCGCCGGCCCAGCAGCCCTTCGGCAACCAATACGACGATCATGAGCATCAGCAAGACGCGCCAGAGTTGCTGCCCGGACTCGCGCGCCCTCGCCGCGTCGCGCTCCTGGCGCTCGGCCGCGCGCGACAACGTACCGACAGCGGCGACGAATTGCTCTGGGGTCACCGCCGTGGGGTCCGACTCACGTGGATCGACGTTGACGACGAGACGCCGGCCGTCACCCGCATCGACGACGCCGGGGGCNTCGGTGAGTGCGACCGTGCCGACCGGGCTGTCGCCGACGATGAACTCGCGGGGACGTGTGGCGTTCGAACTCAGATACGTCAGTGTCTCGTGCAGGAACGGCACAAAGGTCGCCCGTCGTGGAAAGTCACTCCCGCCGGCGCCCAGGTCGGCGCCAAAGACCAGCAGCCGTCCAGCCCCCACGCTGTGCTCAACCAGCGCTGGGTTCCCGTCGCTGAACCGCGCCAGCACCGTGCCGTCCCCGGCGCGCAGCGGGCGGGTGCGAGAAAATCTCGTTTGTCCGAGCGCGCCCGCCAGACCGCCGAGCCCCCGCATGATCGGATGGCGCGGGTCCTGAGACATCAACCCGACCGGTTCCCGGTGGGTCAGCGGTGCGCCCAGGCCCAGCTCCGGTTCGCCCGCGAACAGATCGTCAAGACCGCCCGGATCCGCCGTGTGACCACCGACCACGAGCAGACCACCCCCTGCACGCACGAACGTCGCCAGTCGCTCGCGGCCACGACGCCCCAGCCCCCGGCCCCCCGCCAGTACGACGGCGCCGGGTCGCGAGCCGAGCTCGATGCTGGTCGGCGCGCCGTAGGCCTCGGCCCGTACCACCTCGGGAAGAAACGGTCCGGCCGACTCTCCCGGCGCGAGGGCGCGTTGCAGATAGAAGACCGCGTCGGTGTCGCCGTCGTCCGCGCCCCCTCCTCCAACAACGATGAGCACGGGCGTCGGTTCAGGCGGGTCCAGCAACCGATAGCGCCGGTCGTCGACCCCATACCCCGCCCCGTCGGTCACCGACACGATCGCAACGCCGGCCTCAGGCAACGGGACCGGCAAGGGGACGGTCGTGTGACCTGGCTCCACGGTGACGGCCACCTCGGCNAGGAGCGCGTCGTCGACCCAGAGCGACACGGTCGTGTCGTCGGACACCGTGCCGGCACGGAACAACACGGCGAGGGTCTGGGTCGGCGCCGACTCGACGGCGACGATGGCCAGGTTACCGTCCGGGCGCCCGGCATCGCGCACAATCACGTCGACCCTCGGCGGCACCAGGCCATCGCCAGCGTGCCACCCACCGGCCTGGAGGTCGGTCACGACGACGATCCGGCCGTCGCGTGTTCCGATCATCGCACCCGCCGCGGCCAAGCCATCCGCGTAGCGGGTGCCCCGCGCCCCAGGCGTCACCGCCTCGACCGCGGACCGTGCCGCACGTCGCTCGCCCANNTCAGCCACGACACGGGGGCGGGTGTCAAAAGCCACCACCCCCACGAGATGACCGTCCGGCGCGGCGTCGANCGCCTCGAGGGCCAGGGCGCGAGCCGGTGCGAGTTGGGCCGGCGCGGACATGCTGAACGAGGTATCAATCAAGACGACCGTCGCCGACTGCGACGCGAACGCCGCGTCGTCGGTGTCGTTCAGGAACGGCCGCGCGAAGGCGAGGGCGAACAGGAGCACCGCGGCGACGCGGAGCGCCAGCAGCAACCACTCGCGGAGCCGACGTCGACGGGCCTGCTCCAGCGGTACGCCACGCAGAAAGCGGATGTCACTGAACGGGAGGCGCGGCAACCGCTCGCGACGGCGGAGGTGCAGCACCAGCGGCACCAGCGCGGCCAGTCCACCCACCAGAAACGCCGGCACGAGAAAAGACAGTCCGAAAAACATGCCCGTTTACCAGCGCCGCGCGCGTGTCGAGAGATACGCCCTGAGCGCGGTATCGAACGGGGTCGCCGTGTCCAATTGGTGGTAGTCGACCCCGGCCCGCCCGAGTTCGCGCCGATACCGTTCGGACAGCGATCGCATCCGGTCCAGATAGTGAGCTCGCACCTGCGCCGGCACCACCGGCACCGCATCGGCGGTCTCCAGGTCTTCGAAGCGCGCTGGTTGATCGAACGGAAACGTCAATTCCGCCGGGTCCAGCGTCTGGAGCACCAACACCTCGGAGCCCTGAAACCGCAAGTGTTTCAAGCCCTCGATGATGCCGGCGGGATCATCCAGGAGATCGGAAATCAGCACGACGAGCCCGCGCCGTGTCAGTCGCGCCGCCAACTGATGCAGCGGCATCTGCACATCGGACCGGGTGCCCGGCGAGGCGCGGCTCAGACCGGCGAGCAACGCGCGAAGCTGACCGCCCCGGGTGCCCACCGGCACCGAGTCGACCACGTGGTCATCGAACAGCGTCAGACCCACCGCGTCGCGCTGCCGGTGCATCAGATAGGCGAGCGCCGCCGCCAGACACACCCCGAACCGAAGCTTCGAGACCGCGTGCGACGCGTATCCCATCGACGCGCTGACGTCGAGTAGGAGATGACACTCGAGATTGGTCTCTTGCTCGAACTTCTTGACGTAGTGGCGGTCGCTTCTGGCGAACAGTTTCCAATCGATNGTGCTGGGGGCGTCGCCAGGCAGGTAGGGCCGATACTCGCTGAACTCGACACTGAAGCCCTTGAACGGGCTCCGATGGAGACCGGCGAAGAATCCTTCGACGATGGTCCGGGCAATCAGTTCGAGCGACCCGATCCGCGCCACGACNGCGGGATCGAGAAACGACCGCTCACGGCCGGTGATACTCGCCATCTCACAGTCCACTCGCAGGCGCCGGCACCGTCTCGAGCAAACGGGCCACCACCTCGTCGGCGTCCACCTCGTCGGACTCCGCGTAGAAGTTGGTCACAATTCGATGGCGTAAGACGGCCGGGGCGAGCGCGCGCACATCCGCGACGGACACGTGATACCGGCCCTGCATCAGGGCTCTGGCCTTGCCGCCGAGGACCAGTGCCTGGGACGCGCGCAAACTGGCGCCCCACTTCACCCACTTCCCGACAAAATCCGGCGTGTGTGGCTGACCGGGTCGCGAGGCATCAACCAGTCGGACGGCATAGCGGGCCACTTCCTCGGCGACTGGCACCCGGCGCACCAGTCGTTGGGCCGCCAGGATCTCGTCACCGTCGAGGACGCGCGCCAGAGCCTCGGGCTCGCCACCGGTGGTCTGGGTGACGACGCGCACTTCATCGTCTTCGGACAAATAACGGATCACGACGTTGAACATGAACCGATCCAACTGAGCCTCCGGCAGCGGATAGGTACCCTCCAACTCGATCGGATTCTGTGTCGCTAACACAAAGAACGGGCGCTGCAGCGGGTATGTGTGGCCGGCCGCCGTCACGTGATACTCCTGCATCGCCTCCAGCAACGCGGCCTGGGTCTTGGGCGGCGTCCGGTTGATTTCGTCCGCCAGCACGACCTGGGCGAAGATCGGCCCCTCCACAAACGTGAGTCTGCGGTGTCCCGCGGCTTCCTCGAGGATCTCGGTGCCGGTGATGTCGGCCGGCATCAGGTCGGGCGTGAACTGAATCCGCTTGAAGCGCAGGTCGAGAATCTCCGCCAGCGACTTGATCAAGTGGGTCTTGGCGAGCCCGGGCACCCCGGTAATCAGGCAATGTCCTCCGGTGAACAGCGCCGTGAGCACCAGATCGATGACCGCATCCTGCCCGATGACCGCCTTGCGGAGTTCAGCCAGCACTCGCTCGCGACTCGCGGCGAGCCGCTCGGCGCCCGCCGCCGCATCCGTGATCGCAGTATCCATAGTGTGGGTGGGGGTCACCGTCCCGCATGACCGCGCCGAGGCCGGGGGTCACCGATCAATGCGTGAGTGCGTAGACCACCTCGTTGATCATCATGCGGTAGGCCTGGGCGGTGTACTGCAGGTACCCNGGATAGTCTTCGGCGTTCGACCACTCCCAGCCGTCACCCATGTCGGTGTTGAAGTTGAGCAGCACCATCGCGCGACCATCGTCGTCCAGAATCGCATGCACGCCGGCGTCGAGACCGCCCTTCTCCCAGGTCACGCCGTTAAAAAACGACCCGAGTCCCGGAATCTGCGGATACTCCGTCAACTGGTAGAAACAATTGAAAATTGGATGGTCCGTCGGCAACGGCACGATCTCGCGATCGGGAAACACGCGTTTCAGTTCGCCCGCGACCGACTCCCACTCGATCGGACCGTGAAAATCGTCGAAGGTGGCCGTNCCGCCGCGGGTAAGGAATTCCCGCATGATCTCCACCTCACCGGGCGTGAAGCGCAAGTTGCCCGGCTCGACGAAATAGATCCACGGGTAGGCCCACAGCCGCTCGTCGTCCAGCGTGAGCACGATCGGCTCGTTGACGTGGATGGACGTGACCCGTCCGAGTCGGCGAGAGAGATTCTGTTCGGCGGCCGGACCGTCGATCACCCACGGGTCGCTCCAGTATTGCGCCCGAAAGGCCCCCAGCTTGTCCTCCGGAGAACTGTAGCGGATGCGGACGAAGGTCCAGTCGAGCCCGTCAAGCTGTGGCGTGGGAGTGCCCGAATCGATGTCGGTAATGACGGCCCCGGGCGGCTGCTCCATGGCCAGCGGGTGGACCGATCCCTGCCGCGAGACCAACATCAAGACCAGTAGCGCCGCCAGCACCAGCCCGCCGGGGACCCCTGGACGACGTCCCNCCAACTAGCCGNCCTCCACGATCGTCAGCAGTAACTCCAACGCGCGTTCGTAGGAGGGCGCTGTCTCGAGCGCCGCGATCACTTCACGCTTGGCGTCGTCGGTGCGGCCGGCGGCCAGATAGCTCTCCGCCAGATCGATCTGGGTCGCCACCCGATCCAACGGGCCNATGGCCAGGCTGACTTCGAACTCGAGCGCCGCCGTCGTATGGTCCTCCCGCGTCTTGGCCAGCCGCCCCAGCGCCTGGTGCGGCGTTGGGTCGAACGGATCGATCTCGACAATCAGCTCATAGGCGCGGCGCAGGCGCACGTCGTCTCCCTGCTCCTGGGCGAGTGCGGCCAGTTGCCGCGCCGACACGATGTCGCGGGCGTCGTAATCGAGATGGGCGGCCAGATGGTCCATGGCCAGACCAGGGTCGCCCTGCTCAACGGCGATNTCGGCCAGCGGCACCCGCGGGCTGCTGNCCCCCGTCGCCATCGGCGCGAGGTCGACGGCCGTGCCGAACGCCGCCACCGCCCCGTCGATGTCGCCCGCCTCCCGTAACGCGCGACCCAACGCCATCTGCACCGGAAAGCTCCCGGGGTGCTCGGTCGCCATCTCTCGAAGCATCGACAGACGGTCCGGGGCATCCGGGCTGGGTGCGGCCTCTTCCGGTCCCTCCATCGCCCGGCGCAACTCGCCAAAGCGCGCCTCGACCGCGACGTCGAACGACGCCTGCAGCGAGTCGAAATCCAAACCCACGCGCGCCAACGCCTCCTCCGTATCGAGCCCGTCGCCCCAGGCGCGCAACATCTGGTGAATGGTCGATTCACCATACGCATCGATCAGATGCTCGACCAGCACGGAGGCCTGGAAGTAGGACATCGAGATNGTCTCCGGTCGAGAGAACCCGCTGTTCAGGTCGCGGAGGGACAACACGTTGTCCTCGTTCAGGGCGGTGGCGAAACCCAGATCCTGATCACGCGCCCAGTCCGGTCTGGCTCGCTTCTCCTCGAAGGTGGACAGACCCTCACTCATCCAGCGTGGAANGCGCTGATTAGACATCTGCAGCGTGATGACATGCGCGATCTCGTGCCACAGCGTCGCTTCCCAATTGAATTCCCCGGGCGTCCGCGCCCGCGGTGAATCGAGCGTCACCACACTGCCGAAACAGGCCCCGAGCGCACCGATCATGCCCGGCAAGCCGAGCGTGCGCACCGCGAAGTCGTCATGACGCGGAAACATCTCAATGAGGATCGGCCCCTCTGGCTTGAAGTCGTAGCGCGCCGAGAGATCGTCGAGGGCCCGCTGCGCCAGTGACAGCACATAGCTCTTCATCACCGGTGCTTCATCCNGATGCAGACGCACGACGAGGTCGCCCACTTCAAACGTCTCGAACTCCTCGAGCGCGTCGAGCAGGTCGAGCAGGTTGTAGGTCACCACATCGTACGGGTCGTCGGCGAACGACCGCTCGAGCGCCACCCGGGCGGCCGGCTCGTCGCCGGTACGCAGCAGGTGCAACCCCAGTTCCGCATGACTCCGGCTGTTGTCCGGGTCGATCTCCAGCCCGCGCCGGACCAGCGTCACCGCCTCCGGAAACCGGTACTTNCGGGCGGTCAGGTTCCCCGCCACCCGGTAGACGTCGCCGTAGGCCGGGTTGATTTCCAGCACGCGGGCCACCTCCGCCTCGAAGTCGTCGAGGCGGTCCTCAACATAGGCCACCGCCGCAATCAGCGACCGCGCCTCCAGGCTGCGAGGATTGATCTCGAGCACGCGGTCNAGCGCGGCGCCGGCGGCCTCATGCTCCTGATCGTCGAGGTCGCGTTGGGCCAGAAAGATGCGAGCGTCCACAAAGTCTGGCGCAATCTCAAGAGCCGCCGCGGCCATATCGCGGGCCGTGGGCGGATCGGTATCGACCAGCGACCGGGCGAGACCCAGGTGGGCCGGGGCCCAGGTGTCGTCTAACTGCAGCACCTCGGCGAACGATTTCGACGCCTCGAGGTTGTCGTACTTTTCGACGAAGAGTTCGCCCCACAACGTCTGAATGGCCGGGTCGTCGGGCGCCTCGAGCGAGGCGGCGCGTATGAACGTGTTGGCCAGGCGGTAGTCGCCGAGCGCCCGGGCGGCGAGCGTGGCCCGATAGAGATCCAGGGGCTCGGGTGAACGTCGGAGGCGATCGACCAACACCCGCAGGCGCGGCAACGCCTCGTCACGACGTCCCAAGTAGTCGTACAGCAAGGCCAGCTCGAGGCCGGCGCCGCTGATGGGGTTGACACCCGCCACCGGCGTCAAGCGATTCTCGGCCGCGGTGNACTCACCACGCATGATGTCGAGCCGGGCCAGCACCGCCACGGCCGACGGATCGGCAGCGTCGCGCGCCTCGGCCAGACGGCGTGCTTCGTCGTACTCCCCGTGGGCGAGCGCACCGGTCACTGCGCGATGAAACTCCGTCTCTTGCGCGCGGGTCGGTGGCTGCCCGGACACCGGGTGGGGCCACAGCAGCGCCGCACATGCCAGCGCCCCGAGCACCGGCGCATGGAGACGGCGGGAGTTCCAACCACGACGGCTCATCGGTTCCATGGATGCCTCGATTATATCCGTGCGACCGCGCGGCGCGCGGCATGTGAAGATCATACGCGTGACTCACACCGGCGCGGTCGTCTTCTACATCTCCGGGCACGGCTTCGGACACGCGTCACGGCAGGTCGAAATCATCAACGCGCTCTCAGTCCTCCGGCCGACCCCTCGGGTGGTCGTCCGCACCGGCGCCCCACGATGGCTGTTCGACCGGTCGTTGACGCAGCCGTGCACGTTCGTTGCCGGCGACACGGACACCGGGGTCGNTCAGCTCGACAGCTTGAACGTCGATGTGCCCGCCTCCATCGCGCGGGCCTGGGCGTTCCATCGCGATCTCGACACGCGTGCCGCCGAGGAGGCGAGACTCCTCGCTGAACACGACGCCCGGCTGGTCGTGGGCGACGTTCCTCCACTGGCGTGCGCCGCCGCCCTGAGAGCCGGCATCCCGTCGGTCGTCGTCAGCAACTTCACGTGGGACTGGATCTATGCGCACTACGCGCGGTGGCTCGCCGATACACCTCAGTTGCTGCCCGTCATTCGCACGGCGTACGAGTCGGCCGCGACGGCGCTTCGGCTTCCGATGGCGGGCGGCTTCGAACCGTTCGCCAACATCGTCGATGTGCCGCTGGTCGCCCGGCACGCCCGGCGACCCGCGGCCCAGACCCGCGACGAGTTGGGCCTCCCGAGGGACCGCCCATTGGCGCTCCTCTCCTTCGGGCGATACGGACTCGGCGCCGTCGACTGGGCCGCCGTGGCCCAAGACCCGGACCTCGCGGTGATGGTGACCCGAGACGCGGTAGACGCCGGGCCGGTCTCGTCCGCCTTCGGGGGGAACGTCTTCCAGTTCGACGTCCCGTCGCTGGAGGCACGCGGCATTCGGTATGAAGACCTCGTCGCCGCCGCTGACGTCGTGTTGACAAAGCCGGGCTACGGCATCATCACCGAGTGTGCCGCGAACGACACGGCGTTGATCTACACGTCGCGGGGCGACTTCGCTGAATACGCGGTGTTGGTGGACGCGATGCCGCGGCTGCTGCGCTGCGCCCATCTCGAGCAGCGCGATTTATTCGCGGGTCGCTGGACGCCCACGGTGCGGCAGGTGCTGGACCAGCCGGCGGTCGCGCGGCCGCGCTGCGATGGAGCGGAGGTGGTGGCCGACCGCCTCCTTCAGTCTTTCTGACAGGTGACCAGGGACCAGATGCGGGGGATGTTGACCTTCTCGATGGACACCGGTTCGAGACCGGCCTGCACGAGAAACGCCGGCAGGTCGAGATCGGCCTTGAAGCCGGCATACACCGTCAGCGGCGAAATGAACCGTTCGACCTTGGCGCCGATCGGGTGCTCGCTCAAGAAGTGATTCAGGAACACGAACCGCCCGCCGGGGCGACACACCCGCCTCATCTCATGCACCACCTTGATCGGGTCTGACACGACGCTNATCGTGTACGGGGCATAGACGATGTCGAACGAGTCGTCGGGAAAGGTAAGCGACTCGGCATCCATCTGCATCAGGCGGACGTTGCGCACGCCGCGCTTGGCGAGACGCTTCGCGCCCTTCGCGAGCATCGACGCCGAGAGGTCGANCCCAGTNACGTGACAGCCTTTCGGGTAGAGCGCGGCGTTGATGCCGGTGCCAACGCCTACCTCCAGCACCTGATCGCCGGGCCGAATCCCGAGCCGGCCGATCGATTCGAGCCGCCCCGCATGGAGCGTGGGTCCGAACCACCAGTCATACCAGCACGAGATGTCTTCGTAGACTTCCTCGACGAAATCAGTCTCGACCGGCGTGACTGAGAGAGCGCGGGTGGCCGCGTCGCCGGTCGCCAGTATCCGTTTGGCGTCCGGGTGTGGCAACTGTGGAGGCATAGGGCGCGGGCTCAAAGGTTGGGGTGNGGACGAGTAGACAACCTTGCGACTATAGCGGTTCACCGCCCCCCGGGCAAGACGCCCGGGTGATAACTCCTTCCAATATAATGTCTTCTGTGACTCCGGAAGTCAGGCTCCTCTCGCTCGAGTCGCAGCTGCTGATCATCCTTGTCGTCAAGGTGGCGGTGGCGGCGGTGCTGGCGACCATGCTGGTCCGGTTTGGTCAGTTTCGCCGTATCCTACTCACCGAAAAACGGGCCTGGCGTGAGCGCCTTACCTTCGCGATTGCCTTCGGTATTCCGGTCATGCTCGGCGTCGGGTCACGCCTGCTGCTCAATTACGACGCGGCCGACCTGTCGGTGTCTGGCGCCTTCCTCGCTGGCCTCATCGCGGGACCCTACGCGGGCGCCATCGTCGGCTGCCTGGCAGGGTTCCCGGCCNTGGCGGTCGGTGAATGGGTTGCCATCCTGCTGACCGTGGGGGCCGGATTCGCTGGNGGCGGGTTGCGGGAGCTGTCGCCGAAAGANGCGATCTGGCACGTGTCGCCGTTGCTCGTCACAGCGCTGCACAAGCACTCGTGGAAGCTGTTTGGCCGTTTTCGTGTCGATTGGCAATTCACGCTGCTGGCCGCCCCCATTGGGCTCGAACTCTTGCGCCAGGCCCTCGGAGCTCGGTTCACCACGGTCACCGACCCCCGATTGTTCTATTTGCAATCTCCGAACGTCTGGCTACTGGCATTGGTCGTACTGACCACGGTGCTATCGGTGGCGGTCCCGATCAAAATCTGGAACACCGCCCGCATCGAACACCGGCTCGAGGAGCAGGAAAAGCTGTTAATGACGGCGCGGTTGGAGGCGCTGGCGAGTCAGATCAACCCACACTTCCTGTTCAACACCCTCACATCGATCTCCTCCTTGATCCGGTCGCGCCCGGAGACGGCCCGGATGCTGATCGGCAAGCTCTCGGGCTTGCTGCGCCAGCTGCTGCGGAGTCAGGATCATTTCGTGACGCTCCGGGAGGAGTTGGCGTCCATCGACCAATATCTCTATATCGAGACAGTACGTTTCGGCCCCACGCTGGCGGTCGAGAAACGTATAGCGCCGGACACCCTCGACCAGTTGGTNCCCAGCATGCTNCTCCAACCGCTAGTCGAAAACTCGATCAAACACGGGTTGACCCGCAAGGTGGGCGGCGGGCGCATTACAATCTCGAGCGAGCGCGCACACGGACACACGGTGATCCAGGTGGTCGACGATGGATTGGGCATGGTCTCGGACGGACCCGAGTTCGGCCGGCCCCGGGGCATCGGTCTGCGCAACGTCGATGAGCGGCTTCGCGTGATTTACGGCGCGAACTATCAGCTGCAGATCACCAGCCTGCCGGGCGAGGGCACCTGCGCCCGAATCGAAATCCCGGAACTGGCGGCCTCGCAGCCAGTCTCGGCCTGACGGCGCCGGCGGCGTGGGTCGGATGTGCGAACGGCGGGAGTAGTGGGCCGTGCACGGTCTTGATAGAATGGTTCTCAGGGTTTTGGTCGCCGACGATGAACAGCTCGCGCGCAACGAGTTGTGCTTTCAGCTCAATCAGCTCGACGATGTCGAGGTGGTAGAGCAGGCGGCTGACGGACCGCAGGCGGTGTCTCTGGCCGAGACCCTCGCGCCAGACCTGGTGCTACTCGACATTCAGATGCCTGGGCTCACCGGTTTCGAGGTCGCCCGGGAGTTGCTCGATCGCGAGGTGCCGAGCCATGTCGTGTTCGTCACCGCCTTCGATCAATACGCCATGGAGGCGTTCGAGGTAAACGCGGTCGACTACCTGCTGAAACCGGTGGATCCGCCGCGACTCACGCGCGCGATTGAACGTGTCCGGCGTTTGGTGACAACATCGGACGCGGCGGATCGCACGGAGGCAAACAAAGAGCTCGAACGGATCGTCGAGTATGTAGCAGAGCGGCAAAGTCGCCGGGAGCGGTTGGCGGTGAAAACCGGCAACCGCATGCTACTGGTGCAAGCGGCGGACATCGTATGCGCCTCGCTCGCCGACGACGTCATCACGATCGTGACGGACACGGTAACCGGCACGTCAAATTACAGAACTCTCGATGAGCTGCACTCACACCTCGACCCTGCGGTATTCTGGCGTGTGCACCGGTCGAACCTGGTCAACATNAACAAAATAAAGGAGATAGTGCCCTGGTTCAGTCGCAATTACATCCTNAGGATGAAGGACGAGAAAGGGACGGAGATTCCGGTCAGCCGGGCGCAGACCAAGCGCTTCCGGGAGTATCTGAGCCTGTAGTCCCCGCCGAGTCCGAGTATCGTCCACTGTCGCCAGATGACGCCGAGGAGACGCCGGCCTATCTGCTGTCGCCNAGCCAGGCCTACGACCTCGAGCGCAGTTCGCGTCGCTCGATGATGCTGGCACGGGTCGGCGAAGAGGTGGTCGCCTGGTTGAAGACGTTCGCCTCGGCTGCCGTGTATGCCACATTAATCGTGACATTTGGCTTTCAGGTGGCTCGTGTCGAAGGCAAGAGCATGGAACCCACCCTGGAAGACCAGGACCGGCTGATCGTCAACAAGGCGCTCTATCGCTTCTTCGGCCTGCCGGAACCAGGCGATATCGTGATGCTGTACTACCCCCGCGACCCGGACAAGTCGTTCGTCAAACGGGTCATCGCGGGAGAAGGTGACACGGTCCGGATCGAAGACGGGCGGGTGTATGTCAACGAGGTATTGCTGCCGGACGAGTATGTGCCTCCAGACTACCGGAGCCACGAGAACCACGGCCCCGAGGTGGTGCAGGAAGCCCACTATTTTGTGATGGGCGACAACCGGAACAACAGCTCGGACAGCCGGTACTGGGGCCAGGTGCCGGAGAAGTACGTCATCGGCAAAGTGCATCTGCGCTGGTGGCCACTGACGCACGCGACTGTCTTTTAGACGGGGCGCTGCCCCGAACCCCACGCGACCGCTCCGCGAGGATTCCGAGTGCCCCACTCCTTGGCCGCGGGCCGAGCATTGTCGCGCGCCCGGCGCCGGTCAATCTTCCCCACACCCGGCGCTTTAATTGGATANCATTTCTTCCTGGGTCACAGACCGACTGGCTGTTTCTCAGAACGGGCNGTGGGAGCGTGCACCTCGGTTCCATCGCCCGACCGCAGCCACCTTCCGGAGTCAGACTTCGGGCGGGGGTGGCGCCGCGTAGATGGCCTCGATGACGCCCTTCCAGCGGTCTGCCACCACGCGACGCTTCACCTTCAGCGTGGGGGTCAATTCGCCGCCTTCGACCGTGAACTCTGCGGGCAGCAGGGCGAACGACTTCACCTGCTCGAAACTCGCGAGNTCACTGTTGGCGCGGTCGACGATCGGTTGAAACAGCTCGCGCACATCGTCCCGACCCACTAATGCCTCACGGCTGGCGCCGGCCACCCCGCCAGACCGCCGTTGTTCGAGGAGGGCGAAGTCAGGGATCAGCAGTGCGGCCACGAAACGCTGTCGGTCACCAATCAGAACCGCTTCGGCCACGATCGCGTCGCGTTTGAGCAGCGCCTCGATCGGTTGCGGGGCCACGTTCTTCCCACCCGCCGTAACCAGCAGCTCTTTCTTGCGGTCGGTGACCGACAGATAGCCGTCGGCGTCGAACTGCCCGATATCGCCGGTGTGAAACCATCCGCCCCGGATGGTGGCCGCCGTCGCCTCCGTGTTGTCGTAGTACCCGACCATCACGTTCGGCCCTCTGGCCAGAATCTCGCCGTCATCCGCGATCCGGAGTTGGACACTAGGCAGCGCTCTCCCGACCGATCCGAGTCGGGGCGCTTCGAGCGGACTGGCGGTGAGCGCCGGCGAGGTCTCGGTCAGTCCGTAGCCCTCGAGCACCGGCAGTCCGATCGCAAACAGGAACTCGGCGACAGCACGTCCGAGCGGGGCGCTACCGGACACAACGAACCGGAGTCGGCCGCCGGTCCGCGCGCGAATCTTTGACAGCACGAGCCGATCGGCCAATNGCAGCTGCAGCCGCGTCAACGCGCCCGGTTCGCGCCCCGCCAGCCGTGCGGTCGCGGCGGCATGGCCCACCCCGACGGCCCAGGCGAACAGCCCCTGACGCGCGCGCGAGGCCGCTGCCACCGCATCGACGATCCCCGCCCGCAGCTTTTCATAGACACGGGGCACTCCGGTCATCACCGTCGGACGGACCTGCTGCATGTCCCTGGCCAGGGTGGCGAACGACTCGCCGAAGGCGATCGTGGCCCCCCTGTAAAGATACAGATAGACGATCATCCGCTCGAACGCATGGCTGAGCGGGAGGAATGACAGCGCGGTGTCATCGTCGGTGACCGTGACCACCGCATCGATATCGACCACATTCACCACAAAATTGCGGTGCGAGAGCATCACGCCCTTGGGACGCCCGGTCGTCCCGGACGTGTAGATGATGGTGGCCAGCGCGTCCGGCTCGATCGCGTGCGCCCGCTCCTTGTANTGCCGGCCCAAGCCGTCCTCCGTCATCAACCGCTGATGACCCCGCTCGACGATGTCGATCCACGACATCGCGTCGCTGCCGCCGTCAGGCGAAACATCGATCACCACCAGGGCCTCGAGCGCCGGCAGCCGGTGCCGTTCCTCCCGCACCTTGGCNGCCTGCACCTCGTCGGCCGCCACCACTATGCGGGCCCCTGAGTGGGCCAGGATGTACCCCACCTGATTGGCCGGCAGTGTCGCGTAGACCGGCACGGTGACGGCGCCTGCCGTCAGAATGGCCAGATCGGTGATGGTCCACTCGGGCCGGCTGTCGGACAAAATGGCCACCCGGTCACCCGGGCCGACCCCGAGGCTCTCCAGCCCCAAGCTGAGGTCGCGCACCTCGTCGAACAGCTCGCGGCTCGACCGGTCCACCAGTGTGTCGCCGATACAGCGGCGGACGAGCACCGGCTTCGGATAGCGGCCGGCGACATGAAACGGCAGCTCGGCCAACGTGCGAATGAGGGGTGCAGCCATGTCATGCTCGACGATACACGCCGCTGCGACCACCGGTCTTCCGCATNAGACGGATCTCGCCGATCACCATNGTCTTGTCCACNGCCTTCACCATGTCGTACACGGTGAGGGCCGCGACCGCCACCGCCGTCAGCGCCTCCATTTCCACCCCGGTCTGCGCCGTCGTGCGCGCGACCGCCTCGATTTCGTAGCCGTCGTCACGGGCCAGCAGATCCACGTCGACATGCGAGAGAGGCAGCGGATGACACAACGGAATAAGGTCNGCGGTNCGCTTGGCCGCCATGATGCCAGCCAGTCGGGCTGTTCGCAGCGGGTCCCCTTTGGCAATCCGCCCACTGCGAATCAGTGCTAGGGCATCGGGTGCGATAGTGATGGTGCCNCGCGCCACCGCTTCGCGACGGGTCACCGCCTTNCCGCCGACATCGACCATCCGGGCAGTGCCGTCAGCATCGACGTGGGACAGCCGTGCGCGCACGGGCCGCTTCGGTGGTCGTGTCTTCGGTGTCGCCATCTGTCTGCGGTCCAGGGCCGGCCTCACGTCTTGGCCAAAAAGAAGGATAGGCTCTCGAGCGACACGGTCAGGTCGACGCTCTTCAACTTGACGTCACTCGGCACCCGAAGCGAGCCCGGAGAAAAATTCAGCAGCGCCTTGATACCGGCGTCCACGACGGTGTTGACCACAAGCTGGGCGGAGCCGGCGGGCACCGCGATGACGGCGATGGTGATGCCTTCCCGCTTGGCCACCCGCTTCAGATCGCGGATATCGTGAATCAGGATACCGCCTCTTGACCGCGTCCCGACCTTGCCGGGTAACGAGTCGAACAGCGCCACGATTCGGAAGCCGTCCTGCCGAAACCCCGGATAGTCGGCCAACGCAAACCCGAGATTGCCAGCCCCTATGATGGCCACGTTCAGCCGCCGATCAAGGCCCAGAATCTGGCGCAACCGAACGCGGAGATCCTTGACGACGTAGCCGACCCCGCGAACCCCGAGGTCGCCGAAGTGCGACAGGTCTTTCCGAATCAGAGCCGCATTGAGGTCAAACTCGGCCGCCAGCACCTTTGACGACACGGTGCGTACACCGTTGGCTTCGAGTTCATTGAGAAACCGGAGGTAGAGCGACAACCGGTTCGTGGTTTGCTCGGAAACCTGATCCGTCATACCCGTGTCGTCAAAATCGGCACCGGCCACTGTGGCGGGGCATCGTCGCAAATNCTTCGGAAAGTATATGTTAAATTATTTTTGTGACCCTACGATGGCCGTCCACCGCTTGGGCGTCGCTGNTCGCCCTCGCGGTCGGCGCCGCACTCCCCGCGGACGCCTCGGCCCAGCCGGGCCAACGCATCTCGTCCACCGTCGCGGCCCTGAGTGCCTACACCACCTTCTTTCACAGCCGACCCGTCCTACTGCGGGCGCGGGTGGAGGGCGACCTGCGCGACGTCTTCGTCACAGATGGCGAACGCCAGATCCGGGCGCTCAACGTCNCGGCGCCGGCACCCGGTGAAGACCCGGAACTCCTGGAGATCGAGGGNACCTTCTGGGATGTGGGCCGCCTGCAGCCGGACGACTCGCGACTCAACACGTTTCGGATCCGGCAACTGTCCGAGCGACTCTTCAACCGTCGCTGGCCGGTCAGCGGGGAGCTCATGCTGCTGATCGCCGACGAGACTCAGCGTGCGGCCGAGCAGGAGTCGCCCACCATCCAGGCCATCAGCCTGGAACCGTCGCGCTATCTCGACCGCCCCGTCACGGTGATTGGTCGATTTCGGGGGCGCAACCTCTACGGCGACCTTCCGGAGGCCCCGGGCACGAGCCAATACGACTTCGTGCTGCAATCGGGTAATGCCGCCATCTGGGTCGTCGACAAGGAGCCGCGCGGCGACGGCTTCAANCTGGACGTCATGGCCCGCGTCGACACCGGGCGCTGGCTCCAGGTCACCGGGCTCGTGACGGGCGACGAGCAACTGGTCGAAATCGCAGCTACCGAACTCGAACAGGTGGAGCGCCCGGCGAGGCTCGCGCCGACCCTGGTCACCGAGGACCGGCGCCCTGGCCCCTCGCCGGAGGTCATCTTCTCGACCCCGACCCCGGACGACACTGCCGTGGGCACCGACGTGTTGATTCGTCTCCAGTTCTCGCGGGACATGGACGACGAGTCGTTCGAGGGGAACGTCGAGGTTGACTATCTCGGGGCCCAAGCCGACGACGAGCCGCTGGAGTTCGCCGTGGAGTATCGAGGGCGCAACCGCGTACTCTCGGTCACCCTCGATGAGCCCCTCCGTCAGTACGCGACCCTCACGNTCACACTCGGAGNCGGGATTCTCGCNGCTGACGGCGCCACGCTGGTGCCCTATGCGCTGAGCTTCTCGACTGGAGGGTCGTGATTACCCGGGTGGGATGCCCGGCTGGCACGTGTGTTCAGGTCAGCGTTCTAGTGGGCCGACGGCCAGCAGGTCAATCATGGCACCGCGCGTGGCTTGTATCACCGCGTCACGCGGTCCGGACTCGAACGACGAGGGAACGATCGGAGCCCCGATGCGTACCGTGACTGTCACCGGGCGAATGATCGGACTCCCCCGTCGCATGGCTTGACGGGTGCCGAGAATCGTCATCGGGACGATGACGGCGCGCCCGCGGTCGGCCATCACGAACCCGCCCTTCTTGAACGGCAGCAGCTCGCCGGTCCGACTGCGCGTGCCTTCCGGAAAAATGAGAAACGAGTTGCCGGCGCGTAGCGATGCGGCGGCGGCGTCAATCGCCTGCCGGCTCTGCTCGCGGTTGCGTCGCTGGATCGACACGAACCCCGCGGTGTCGAACACCGTCGACAGTACCGGGATCTTGTGAATCTCAGCCTTGTACAGAATCTTCAGCTTGGGGTGCACGGCGGCCAGGGCCAGGTACACCACCGGCGGCTCCAGATTGCTCGCGTGGTTGACGCTGTACACCGACGCCCGCTCGCGGTCCACGTGGTCGCCGCCAGCCACGCGGTACCGAATACCTACCGTCGTCAGCCCCAGCCGAACCCCCTGTCGGCCCAGCCAGTACAGGAGCCAGGGGCGACCGGTCAACAGCGCGATGACGATACCCGGCGGCCCCACCACTAGCACGTAGACGGACACCAGCACGTAGGCCGCGACGGAGCGAACAGCGGCAACGGCGGTTAACAGCGGTTCGAGCATGGGTGACGCGGGTGAATGGTGCGCCGGTGGGCAGCGTCAGGCCTATGTGGCACGAGCCCGATCCGGGGCTACCGAATCGGGCTCGCAGTGTCGTGTCCTTGCCCCGTCGTGACGGTGAATGCGTCCGGCTCAGGACGCCTTGGCCCTGGTCTTCGTCTTGGCCACTTTGGCCCTGGCAATGGCCCGCTCGCGATTGACGAAACACCGCCCGAGCGCCTTGTCCACTTTCGTGTCCGTCGTCTCGGAGGGCTCGCCCACGACCTCCGAAATTTCGGAGACCACGAGAAACTTGGCCCGGTCGAGCATCCGCTTCTCGCGAAACGACAGATTCTTCGACTTTGACAGGAACGTCAGGTTCTTGAGAACGTCCAACACGTCGTAAATCGACCCGGTGCGCATCTTGTCGGAATTGTCCTTGAAGCGACCCTTCCAGTTCTGGTGATTGTCGATCTTGCCGTTCCCGAGGAGCGTGAAGAGCTTCTTGACCTCGGTGTCCGCGATAGCGCGTCGTAGCCCGACGCTGTCCACGTTGTGCAGCGGCACCAACACAACCGTGTCGCTGTCCGCCATACGGAGTGAGTAAAAACCGCAGGTCGTCCCCATGATCGTGCGGTCCTCGATACATTCGACCACTCCGAGACCATGATTCGGGTAAATGACCTTGTCTCCAACCTCGAATGTCACACTGCCCCCAGTTGGATGCGAGTTCCGTCGTGCCCCTAGCCTTAAGAGTATAGCCGATCAGGTAGTGACGATCAACTGCAAACCTATCTAGAAGATAGAGTTAGCTGCCAACACGGGTCCCCATGTGACCCCTGTATAGACCTTCATTCTGGGCTAAATTCTTGCCATTTCAGCCGGTTGCACCTACCGGACCTTGCATACATTTTTTTGGATCGCAATATTGCCATAACGAGATCGCCCGAATATCTGTCCGGCACGGCATGTCCGAGTGCCTTTCTGGTACACGGCGAAATGCGTTAGAGTAGGAGCCGCGAACGCGACGAGAGGACCGCAACTCTGAGGTCTCAGATGCGCAACCAGATTGCAGCTGCGGCGACCCTGATGGCGATGACGATCCTGTCACCGCTCACGCCAGGAACCCTCGTCGCGCGGCAGCAACCGGCGAGTCTGGCGCCCTACGTGCCGACGCCACTCGATGTGGTGCATCGCATGCTGGAGCTGGCCAAGGTCACCAAAGACGACGTGGTGTACGACCTCGGATGCGGCGACGGGCGGATCGTCATCGAAGCTGCCCAGCGCTACGGCTCACGGGGCGTCGGCATCGACTACGACCCGGAGCGGATCGCCGAAGCGAACGCCGCCGCGCAGCGCCGCGGCCTGCAGGATCTCGTCACGTTCCGCCAAGAAGACGCGATGACGGCCGACGTGTCCGACGCCACCGTCGTCATGTTGTATCTGTTGACGTCGTCAAACCGGAAGCTCCGGCCCATGCTCACCAGACAACTCCGACCGGGCGCGCGCATCGTGTCGCACGCCTTCCGGATGGGCGACTGGGAGCCAGATGAAACACGGAGTTTCGAGGACCAGCGCGGGAACACACGTACGATTCATCTGTGGCGCACCGACGGAACCATGCGACCATAGCCCGCCGTCGCCGAGGCTATGACGGACAGCCCCCCACTCGGGGCAGGTCGGACCCTCCCCGGGCCGGCCACAAGAACACTCCGTGCCGGAGTGGTGAAACTGGCAGACGCGCGGGACTCAAAATCCCGTGGACTTCGGTCCGTGTGGGTTCGACCCCCACCTCCGGCACCATTACTTTCAACAAGTTACGAACACCAGAGACAGGATTCATGAAGCGGGAATTGTAGCTCGGATGACCGCAGGATGACCGGAAATCAGCCAACCTGCTGCGCCAAGACCTTCACGTATTTCTTCAACGCCTCGACCGTGGCGTTCAGGTAACGCTGGGTCGTCGTCAACGAGGCGTGCCCCATCAGATACTGAATCTCGTGCAGCGGCACTCCCCTTTCGGCCAACCGTGATCCGCACTCGTGCCGCAGATCGTGCCAGTGCAGATCACCGTTAACTCCCTTCTCGCTGTCAGTGATCCCGGCACCGGCCAGAATGCGGACCGGCTCGCCCGGTTTCAGCGCGAGGCGCAGGTGCTCGCGAGCCTCAACCACCCCGGCATCGGCGGCATTCAAGGTTGCTGGACAACCCTGACACGAAGCTCAACCGCCACTAAATTCCGTGTTCGTTCGAGAGATCCCCTATTGAGCTTGGCGTTAAGGTCCACCGCCAGTACCAACTCGACGCGCAGCGCACTGACGCGGTCATTCGTCCGCGGGCCGAAACGCCGCGCGCAGCTTGTCGGCCATCGACCCGAANNTGGCGTCTTGCCCCTCGCTCTGCCGCTTGGAGTAGACACGGGCGTCGTGGTGCTCTTCGATTTCGCGAATCGCTTTACGGCTCAGACGAATCCGATGGTTGTCAGGATCGACCTCGAGTACCACAACCTCGATGTCGCTGCCGACTGGGAACGCCTGNTTNAGGTCGGTACCGTACGCNGTGTCCGTCTCTTCGNTGGGCAACAAGCCGGTGCGNCCCGGACTCAGGAAGACGAACACCCCGTACCGCTCGTGGCGTTCGACGGTGCCCGTCACCTGTGCGCCCGCTTCGATCGATACGACCGGCGCCGCGTCTTTTGCGATGACGGCGACACCGATCCGCTTCTTGTCGAGGTCCACGGTGAGGATCTCGACGGCGACCGTCGCGCCGACGGTGACGAAGTCTTTCCAGCCGTCCCGCTTGCCGGACGGCGGAAAGGTCGAGAGGTGCGCGAGCGCCTCGATGCCGGGCTGCAATTCGATGAAGGCGCCGAATTCGACGACACGGGTCACCGTGCCGGTCAGGCGATGCCCGGTCGCATAAGACTGACCGACCGCGTCCCACGGGTCGGTCTGGAGCTGCTTCATCCCGAGAGAGATCTTGCCCTTCTCGTCATCGACGGCCAGGACGCGCACGGTGACGGCGTCGCCAGGTTGGACCACCGTNGTGGGGTCCGACACGCGCGACCAGCCCATCTCGGACACATGTAGAAGTCCCTGAATACCGCCCCCGAGATCGACGAAGGCGCCATACGGGCGGACTGACGCGATGCGACCCGGCAGGTCGGCGCCGNTGACGATCGTCTTNCGCACCTCGCCCTCCTGCTCGCGTTCTTCTGCTTCGATCAAGGCGCGTCGCGAGATGACGAGGTCCTTGCCTNCTTCTTTGTATTCAAGGATGCGGAAGGTGTACACNTGGCCGACGTGCACNTCCGGATCGGAGGTGAATCCGGTGTCGATCTGCGAGATGGGGCAGAAGGCGCGTTGTCCGCCAACGACAACCTCGTAGCCCCCTTTGTTGGCCTTCTCGACGCGGCCCTCCACCGGTAACTGGGCGCGATAGGCGTCCTCCAGCTGTCGCCGCGTCGCGGCACCCCGAGCCAGCTTGTGTGACAACGTGACCCCGTCGGAGGTCAAGACCACCACCGCCTCGACGGTGTCGCCGACCGCGACGGTCAGCTGACCGTCTTCGTCCTGCAGCTCGGCGAGATCCATCGTCGCCTCGCCTTTGCCGCCGACATCGACAAAGACGACNTCTCGACCGATCAAGACGACGACGCCCTGGACCATCTGTCCGGTCTTGAACACCGCGGGCTCGAGCGACGCGGCAAACAGNGCGGCGAAGTCTTCTTCCTCGACGTGCGGGGGCGCTTCGTCATCGGNCGACATATCTAGGGTCCTGACACAGTGATTCGCGGNCATCGCCTACGAGAGTGGGTGGATTATATCGACTGCGCGCCGGACGCGGTNCGGATCGGGCGACTCAGGAGGGTGCTGAAGAACGACGTGGCGCGGTTTTCGGAGTTCGGCGCCCAGCTGGCTAGGCACGACGAGGGAGCAGGCAGGCGGCCGGCCCGGGCGACCGAGGAAGCAACAACGCCAGATGGGATGCCCGNCCGAAAACAGTCGCTGTCCGAACCGCCCCGGTGTATAAGTGCGCGAGAGTCCAACGTGAATCCNAGGACAAAGGGGGCAGTATCATGCAGGTGCGGAACCGATATCGGACAAGCGTGCTTCTCGCCATCGTATCGATGGCGGTGAGCGCCATGCTCATCGCCGGACAGCCATCCATCACCGCCGCGCAGAGCCGTTTTGTCGGCGGGGACCCNACCCGACCGGACTCGTCAGACATGCGCGCCCTTCGACTCCGCTTTGAAGCCGGAGCGCGGTCGAACTGGCACAGCCATGCCGGGTGGCAGATCCTGGGGGCCGAAGAAGGTCGCGGTCGCACGCAGGTACGTGGACAGGGCATGGTGGAACTCCACCCGGGTGGCCCTCCCAACTACACCGCACCGGGCGTGGTCCACTGGCACGGGGCGTCTCCGACTGAGCATGTCGTGCAACTCACCTTTATGGGTGGCGCGTCGGGGGCGGACTGGTTCGAACCGGTGAGCGACGAGGATTACCGGGGACAATAGTCGCGATTCGCGGATGNTTGGGACTGGCGCCGACGTGCTCTACGAGGAACCGTGAAGACACTGCGGCGGCACACGCTTGGAGACCTGCTGCGACGGACGGCGGCTCGGACGCCAACCCGACGCGCCGTGGTGCATGGCGACGTCTCGTGGACCTACGCCGAGTTCGATACAGTGTGCAACCGGCTCGCGCATGGACTCGCCGCTCGCGGGTTGCGCCGCGGCGACCGGATCGCACTGCTGTCACGGAACTCGCACCAGTTCGTGGCGATCCGGTTCGCGGTGGCACGTCTGGGCGCCGTCCTGGTCCCGGTGAACTTCATGCTCACCGCCGAGGAGGTCGCCTACGTGCTCGGCCACTCGGGCGCTCGCCTGCTGTGTGTCGAACATGAGTTCGCCCCGGTCGCGCGGAACGCCGTGACCGGCACCGCCGTCGAAACGGTCATCTGGCTGGGCGGTGAAACGTCCGCGGCACCAGACGGGTGGATTCCGTTCGAGCAGGCGTCCTCTGCGAACGATCAAGAGCCGGCCGTGGACCTCGACACCGGTGACCTGGCCCAGATCATCTACACGAGCGGAACCGAGTCACGCCCCAAGGGAGCGATGCTGACCCACAACGCGGTCATCTGNCAGTATGTCAGCTGCATCGTGGACGCCGAGATCGGGACCGACGACGTGCTGTTGCACGCGCTCCCGCTCTATCACTGCGCGCANTTGGACGTGTTTCTCGGGCCGGCGGTCTACGTCGGCGCGAGCAACGTCATCGTGGCGCACCCGCAGCCCGAGGTAATCCTGCCGATGATCGCCCAACACCGGGTGACGTCGTTCTTCGCGCCACCGACCGTCTGGATCGCGCTACTGCGGTCGCCGCTGTTCGACCAGACCGACCTGTCGTCGCTGCGGAAGGGCTACTACGGCGCCGCGATNATGCCGGTCGAGGTGCTCGGTGAGCTCGGCCAACGGCTCCCGAACGTCAGATTCTGGAACCTGTATGGACAGACCGAGATCGCGCCGTTGGCCACGGTGTTGAAGCCGGACGACCAGATTCGCAAGGCGGGGTCGGCCGGGCACCCGACGCTCAATGTTGAAACCCGCGTGGTGGACGACGCCGGTCATCCGGTGCCACCGGGCGCGATCGGGGAGATCATCCACCGGTCGCCACATCTGCTGCAGGGGTACTACGAGGACCGGGAGCGCACCGCAACGGCGTTTGAGGGCGGGTGGTTTCACAGCGGCGACCTGGCCACGGTCGATGACGAGGGCTACATCACGATCGTCGACCGCAAGAAGGACATGATCAAGACCGGCGGTGAGAACGTGGCCAGCCGCGAGGTGGAGGAAACGATCTACGGGGTGGCGGCCGTCTCGGAGGTCGCGGTGGTCGGGGTGCCACATCCGTACTGGATTGAGGCGGTGGTGGCCGTGGTCGTGCGACGTGCAGGTCAGACCCTGACCGAAGACGAGGTCGTCGCGCATTGCCNAGCGCATCTGGCGGGGTTCAAGGTGCCCAAGCGCGTCGTGTTTCTCGAGGCGCTGCCCAAGAATCCCAGTGGTAAGGTCTTGAAGCGCGAGCTGCGTCTCAGCCTCGGCCCCTGAGCGCCTGGCGAACGTCCCCGACGATGAGTCGCACCATCTCGATGAGCATCAATCCGAACGAGAGCGGCACCATCGCGAGCACGGGATACAGCGGCCAGTAGGTTGTGCCAATTTGCATCTGGCGTCCGCTCGCGTAGCCCTGCCACGCGAACCAGGCCACGTACCACAACAGGAGGCTGAAGATGACGGCCTCCACCGCCAAAACGAAAACCTTGACCCAGGCATGTGCCTGCGGTGGCAGTGCGTGCTGGAGCATCTCCAAGCGCGGGAACGTCCCCTCTCGATGGGCCAGCGGCAACGCCCAGAAGACGAGCAGCGGAAAGAGCAGACGCTCGATGATGTTGTAACNGCCCGGNATGAGGTCGACGCCCAGCACGTAGCGACCGAATACGCTGACGACCGTCATCAACATCATCNCGAGCAGGCACAGACCGGCGCCCACCGAGGCCATGCCCNNCTCNAGTCGCCCCACCCAGNTCCAGACACGCATGNAGTAGCCGCTTCCTATCGAAGTGTGCNCGGGAGCCACGTCACCACCGCGGGAAACCGGAGCATGACGGCCCCCACGACCACCGCGGCGGACAGAGCGAAGACCGAGGTCACCCGAAACACCGGACCGACGGGGTGGCCGGCCGCCGTCGACGCCGCATACGCGGCCAAGCCGACGGGCGGTGTGAGCAGGCCCAACGAGATCATGAACGAGGCCATGACCCCGAACCAAAGCAAGTCGACCTCGGTCGCCTCGAGGATCGGCATCATGACGGGGATAAGCAGCACCATCACGGCGGCCGATTCCAGGAACAGGCCGAACACGAAGAAAGCGCCAAGCAGAATCGAGACGACGAGGGTCGGGTGGCTCAGCAGCGGCTCGACCNACGCGAGCAANTCGTGGGGCAGCCGCGAGTACGACAGNAACCGGCCAAAGATCTGCGATCCGATCACGATGATCATGATCATGGCGGTCACCCTCACCGAGTCCGTCAGAGCTGCGGCGATACCACGAACATCGACGCGCCCCATAGCGACCATGCCGACGAGCGCCGTGAACGCGCCGAGCGCGCCGGCCTCGCCGGCCGTGACCACGCCACCGTAGATACCACCGAAGACCACGACCATCAGGACAACGACGAACACGCACGCGGGCACGCTCCCCCCGGCGACGTCACCNTCGTCGGCGACCGCGTCGCCCGTCCGCCCGTCGACCACGCGGGGCTCGACCTCCCCCAACAGCCCCAGGCACCCGACGTAGACGCCGATGCAGAGGCCGGCTGGCAGCAGCGCCCCGATGAAAAGATGCCCGATCGACACTGACGTCAGTGACCCGTAGATGATCATGATCAGGCTGGGCGGGATGATCGCCGACAGTGATCCCGCCACCGCCGCGACGGCGACCGACGTCCGTCGGGTATAGCCGATCTGCTCAAGTTGAGGTGCCGCCAGCGTCGCCAGGGCGGCTGAGGTGGCGGCGCCCGACCCGGACACCGCGCCGAGCAGACCGCCCGATACGACGGTGGCCACCGCCAACGGNAATCGCCGGTGTCCAGCCAGCCGGTAGCCGACCCGAAACAGGTCGACGGTCACCCCCCCTCGCAGGAGCATCTGGGCCATCAGCAGATACAGCGGGATGATCGAAAGCGAGTAGGTCGANGCGGTGAAGAAGACGTTGGTGCCGATGATGCCGCCAATAACCTGCGGCCCCACCCAGAGCGCGATACCCAGCAGTCCCGACGCGAAGAGCACCGTCGCCACGTGCTGGCCGAGGACCAGAAAGAGGACGAACCACAGGACGACGACCCAGATGATGAGATCCTGCGGCATGGGTCAAGGACTGGGGCTGAGCGTCGGTTCGCGCTAAGGCTCCAGTGCGAGGTAGTTGGCGACGCCGTCAGGCAGGGTACCGCCCTGGGCGACCACGAGCTCGGCCCACAGGACGGCGGTGGCCCTGGCGGGATGTCCATTGCGCTCCGTCTGTTCGATCCATTGGNTCCACGTCTCGGTCGCGGCGCGGGCAATGTGATCTCGCATCGCCACGGGTAGCTGCTGCACCGGCACAAAGGTCGCGCCGCTCGCGAGAGCGCGGGCNCGGACGGCTCCGTCTTGCTCGTCGATGTATTCGGCGTTCCTGGTGGTGACCGCGTCGGCCACGCGAGCCCAACTGTCACGCTGGTCGTCCGTCAAACCATCCCACGTCCGCTGGGTCACGGCGAGGTAACTTTGCCAGTGGCCGATCGCCACGTCGGTGAGGGTGTAGGTGAGCAACTCCTCAAGCGAGTACGACACCCAATCCCCAATCGACAGGATGATGCCGTCGATGGTGCCACGGGACAGCGCCTCGTAGGCCGAGGCGGCCGGCATGGTCACGGGGGTCACGCCGAGACGCTCGAGCACGATCGTGTGCAGCGCCGACCCCGCGCGCACCGGCATGCCGCGGAAGTCCTCAACGCGGTTGAGCTCGGCTCCAGTGGTAGAGATGGCGTAGGCCCCCGTGGCGCCGAGTCCCCAGGCGACGAGCCCCTTGTCCGTGATCTCGTAGTCGTAGAAGGTCTTCCCTGCCCTCACTTCGACCTCGGACGCGAGCAGACGCTGAAACGCTCGCGTGATCATGCGCGAATCGGTGCCATACGTCGGAAGCTGCGTCACGTCCGACAACGGAAACCGCCCTTCGTGATACGGAGCCAGCAACGGCGCCGCTACGCCGATCACGCCGCTCTCCAACGCATCGAGCTCACCGCCGACCGCGACCAGCTCTCCGGCATAGAAGCGGGTAAAGACGAGATCGGTCTCCACCTCGATCGTATCGGCGAACGGATCCATGTAGTTGCCGACCCAGAAGTGCGTCTGGGACAGACCGGCGGAAATGGTGAGCGACTCAAACGTCGCCGGGCTCGGCGAGCCCGAACAGCCCTGGACGGTGACAGTGGCTACGAATAGNAGCAACAGCCCGCTCGCCGCGGTGGCGGGTGTGTGCTGTTTGCCGTCTGGCATTACTTCACCCAATCGGCCGGCCCGTCCTCCCACTTGTTGTGGGTCAGGCGTACTACCTGCCGGTCGGATAGGCGCATCGCGTGGATCTCGCCGTAGGGCTGCGGCTGAAAGACCACTTGCGTCAGCGGAAGCTCGTCGTTGAGTCGGCCCCGCTCTGATGTGAAGATGATCCACTGATCGTCGGGCGAGAACCTCGGGTGCATGTCGCGGCCAGGGCTGTGGGTGAGCCGCTCGAGCCGCCCCGGCCGCCCGTCTGCATTCAGCTCCAGGAGGTAGATCTCGTAGTCATTGTCCCGTAACGAGGTAAACGCGACCCGGTCGCCCTTCGACGAGAAGGANGGCATCGTATCNGTCGCCGGGTGCTGGGTCAGNCGNCGCGGTTNGGTNCCATCGATGTTCATCACGTAGATCTCGGCGTTGCCGTCACGCATGGTCCGAAACACGATGCTCCGCCCGTCGTGAGACAGCTGAGGCAAGGCGTCGTTGGCTCCAGAGTCGAGTGTCAGATTCACCGCGTCGGTGCCATCGGGCCGACTCTTCCAGATGTTCACGTCATCGCTCGCCCCGCCGAACGGCGCGCCCACACCGTACACGAGCCACTCCCCGTCACGACTCCACGCCGGCCACCAGGGGGAGTCGCTGCCGCGATAGCCGTCCCCATGCCCCGGGTCGAACACGACGCTCTTGCTGGAGCCGTCCAGCCGGGTCACGACGAGACGGACGAAGGATTCGCTCGTGGCCACCTCCTCGCCGCTCGGATGCAGCGTAGGCAGATAGCCCCGAATGCCGGTCAGGGCCAGCGTGCGGTCCGGAAGGTCCACGGATCGGGTCGGCTGGACGAGAAACGGTCCTGGTACGTCGCTCGCAATCAGCGGCGCCGAGCCGGTCGGGCCTGGTCCAAAGGCCAACACGCGACCCGACGAATCGAAGGTGGGTCCCCAGTAGTCGCGGGTCTCGTCGCTCTCGACGCGGAGACCGCCGCCGTCCGCCCCGACCGACACCACGCTCCAGCGGTCGCCGTGGCGACTGGAGAACGCCACCCGACCGTCAGGGCTGGTCACCGGAGACAGCGCGCCCCGATCGGCCTGGCTGAGGGCCCTCAACATCGTGCCGTCGAGCTGCATCTCGAAAATCCGAGTCTCACCGTCACGCGCTGAATAGAACAGCACGCCCTGGCCGTCCGAGGACCAGGCGGGCGAGCCGTCCCAGCCATCCTGCCGAGTCAACCGCCGGACATTCGTCCCGTCCGCTCGCATGACAAACAGCTCGCTCGCCTCGGACCCAGCCGCAGCCAAGGCCCCAGACGCGGCGTCGTCGGCAGCGCGGCCGCTCGAGAAGAGAATCTGGGTACCATCTGGCGACACGGCCGGGTTGTAGTCACCGGCGGCATGTCTCGTCAGGTTGATGGCCGCGCGCCCCGCGTCAGGATCCGCCGGGTCGAACCGCATCGAGTAGACGTCCGGATTCCCCGTCCGGGTGCTGACGAACACCAGCGTGCGCCCGTCGGGAGAGAAGTCGGCCGCATCCTCCATCGCGTCGCTCGCGGTCAGCCGTACGGGCTCACCGTCTTGCTCCAGGTCGAGCGCGTAGAGATCGGGGCTGCCGGCGCGCTCAGAGGTGAACACCACCCAGCGGCCATCCGGTGAGACCACCGGGTTGTAGTCGAGGCCAGGGTCGGACGTCAGACGGGTTGGCGGCTCTCCGGGCCGGTCAAACCGGTAGACGTCCCAATTGCCCGGGGCGAGACTGCTGTACACCACCGTCTCCTCATCGGGTGTCTTTCTCTGCGCATCGAGCCCGGGTTCGACGGCGACGATCGCAATGACGACTCCAACGCCGGCGAAGGTCAGGGTGGTGGTTCGCATGACCGGTCTCCTCTCGATGCCTATTCTCCCCCGCGTCGGGTCCATTGCGCATCTGTCGGAGTGTTTCATGCTCTGCCCAGGGAGCTTGGCGTTGGGTCANCGCGACCCGACCGGGGGCAACGGCACCAGCAGGTCGAGGCCACGCGCAAAATCCTCGACCGGGGGCATCTCGTGTCCCATGTCGTCGATGTCCAACAAATGGAGATCAGTGAACCCGTCACGCTCGTAGGCCGCGGCGGTGAGTCGGCATTCCTCTCGGTTGAAGTCGCCGCTGCCGGTCATGATGACCAGCGGCTGACGCTTGGCGCGCTCGAGCACCTCGGGAGACGGTCTGGGGAACTGCGGGACACGCTGGCCCGGACTGGACTCTGGCGAAACGTCCAGGTACGTTGTGACTCCGATGATCGGAAATCCACCGGCAAACACGTCCGGGTAGGCGACCGCATGCATGGCGGCCATCCGTCCGCCGCCAGAGAGCCCCGAAACGAGAATCCGGTCTGGGTCGATGTTGTAGAAACGCTCCACGTTCAGAGCAGCATCGAGCACCAAACCGGTCCGTGGAAAGAGATGACGCTGGTTGCCTGCGTTGTGGGGGCCGATCCAGATCAAGCGACGCTCGTCGAACACGGGTCGGAGCGCCGGAGGAATCGACCCGTCCTCGACCGGTGATACCCACACCACCACGCCATACGGCTCACCCGCCGGATCATAGGCCGGCGGGACGTAGAGGCTGAAGCGCTCCCTGCCGAGGTCGTAGTCCCAGCCGTCAAGGTCGCCCGGGAACTGGAAACGTTCGGCCCAACGGCGCGCTTCGGATTCGGGAGAACGCGCCGCGAGCACCGCATCGAACTCGCCGGTGCGATGGGCGGTGAGCAGAATTGGAGATTCCGCGCTCCGCCCACTGGGCGACTCGGCGTTCTGAGCCTGGGCCGACGCAACGACGCAGAACCCGGCCACGATGAGAACGGTTCTCGAGAGCATCAGCAGTCAGCCCTCAACACTCCCAGGAGTTCNACGACGAGGGCCNCTCGCATGAAGACATCAATCCCATCGGGCATGGTCGNCTCTCCAGTTGCCTAGAAGGCAGACTCGNCTCGGACCGACCTGCCACTCCGTGCGAAGGCATCAAAGCTGTCATNTTTTTTNTTACTCAAGATAATTACTCTTATCTTAAGNAATAACCGTGCATCGTGGCANTGCCAGTCTGGCATTGACGTCGAGCCGCTCGGCGGGCATGCTCNACCGGACGTATGCAGNCGAGCGACAATCCCGTGCGACAGGGCGCCAATCCTCGTCACGGGGAGCAAAGGGCCTGTGACCGGTCGCAGCCGCCTGCGTTGGGGCGCCGTGGGCGCGGAGAGCAGGCAGTGAGACGTCAGCACCGCATCGCGGCGGCGGTCGTCGGCGTCGGGTTGGCGATCTCGACCACCACGCTGGGTCAAGAACCGGCGGTCGACCTCGACACGACCCTGGCTCGGGCCGGCGCGCAACTGCAGCGTCGCTACGAGCGGGCGCAGCGCATCGTCTCGACCGAAACGGTGTCGGTACGGTCATTCACACACGAAATGCGGTCGAACGGACGGCCGCGACGACTCGAGTACGAGCGGCGGTTGGAGTGGCGCACGGAGGAAGACGGCGTGCCCGTCGTGAGGGTGTTTCGCGAACTCCGGTCGGTCAACGGTCGCGAGCCGCAGCAGGCCGACCGGGACGCCTGCCTCACGCCGTTGTCCGAGGTGGACGACCCGCTCTGGGTGCTCTTGCCGACGCGGCAGGCCGAGTTCGAATACTCGCTGGCCGCGCTGGAACGGATCGACGGCCGGCTGGCTGCTCGGCTCGATTACGTCCCCCGGGAGCGTGCGGCGGCCGAGATCGGCTGGGACGAGGATTGCGTGTCGATCTCACTCCCGGGATGGTACCGCGGCGAGGCCTGGGTCGACGTCGCGTCCGGTGATGTACTCCGACTCGATGAGCATCTTCGGGGGCGACTGGAATTCCGCGAACCCCAGGATCGTTCGCCGACGCTGCCCGGGACGATCGCGTTGGAGCGATCAGACCTGAGCATTCGTTACCGAGCGGTCGCATTCGAGAATCCGACCGAGACGTTGATGCTGCCGGACACCATCGACCGCAGTTGGACCATCCGTGGACGTGGCTTTGTACCGCGCTATTTTCGCACCCATGAGTTCTCTGACCACCGCCGATTCGTCACCTCGGGTCGTCTACTGAGCGACGACCCGGTACGCGAGTAGGCTGAGCCCGAGCGAAACCGCGGTGATCGGGCCGCGAGTGGTCTATGGTGCAGCCAGAACAGCCCGTCCGTCTTCGAGCCTGTATCGTGTGCCTCTGGTGACGACGCTCCAACCGCCGTTCCAGCGTTCGATCGTAGGCTGATCGCCGGCAAACCGGTTGGATCGCCGAAACCCCGGATCACCCGACACGAAGAAGAGCGCGTCGGTCGCGCCCACACCGCCGCATCCGACATCCTGCAGGACCAGCGCGTCTGGCGCGCCGTCTCCGTCGAAATCCCGCTGGTCGACCAGCTCGAGGCACATGTCGTCCGTCTCGCCGATCAGGATGTGCTCGCGGGTCCCGATCCGCGCGACCAGGATGTCGAAGAAGCGGGCGCCCTCGACGAGGTGGTAGGCGATGGCGGGCTTCCGTGCCGCCGACACCGCATTCTGTCCGAAGCCCAGAGGGGCCGCCAGTCTCGGCGGGCCAACACCGCCCGCGAGGACCAGTATCACGATCCCCACGCTTCGCCAGAAGCCGCCGACGGCGAGGCCCATCATGCTGTGCAACGGCGCCAACCTCCAATGACGATTGGCGTGCCAGTCGAGGCGCCGGCGAACCGCAGTGTGCCGGACGGCTGACGCGCCCATGTACTGTTGAGCTCCTGCAGGACGCCAGGGTCAGCATCCGGGTCTTCGCCACCGACCGGCCGAGCTGCGATCGTCGTCTCCTGTCCCGCGGTTGAAGCGGTCCGAGGCGTATGGGTAATCCGCTCCGACGATGCCACCGTCGCACTCGCCAGCCGGCGGAATGACCCAGTTACACCCGGGTGTGTTCTCGGGACCGTTCGTCCAACACGCGACGAGCTCGTCATAGTCGGCCGCCAAGGAGCCGGGGTTGTGGGGCGGCATGTGCTCGTTCGGGTCCCAGAAGTCCCCGGTGTACTCCGCCAGAGTCTCCATCCCGATGCGATGACACCCGAGACATCCGTTGCCGTCGATGTGGATGGTCCGCATGTCCCAGTCCCCGCCCCCCACCACGTAGTAGGGCGGGTTGGGGCCAGGAAGGACCGGAAGCACCGGTTGCCGGGGATCCTCCGGAAGACGAGCGCCCTTGATCCACGGATTGTGGTTGAAGGGATCCGCCTGGTGGCACCGCACACACTGGACGCCCGGGACTGTGTAGGCCTGATCGAACTCCGGATCGTCGGGCCCCGGCAGCACCCCGAGCAGTCGGTTCTTCTCGTCGACAGAGGTCCACGGGCTGTTGTCCCCGGACTCGAAGAAGCAGGTGGCTCCGGTCTCGTAGTTGTAGCCGATCAACTGGACGGAGTCGGGCATATCGAAATCGACTACATCATCCCGCCCGTCGTGCCGGCAGAAGCTGACCCAGACCGCGTCGGGCCGTGGCGTCCCATCACGGTTCGTGGCTTGGTAACGCTGCAGGCTCGAACCGGGCATGCAGTCGCCAATCTGGAGGCTGGCGTCCTCGCACACATGCAGGCCCGGGTCTTCGAACACCTCCACACCATCGACGGTAATGGGCAGCACGACGCCAAGGCCGCAGTCGACGGTCGGAGCTACGCCCAACTCGAGTTCGCACATCGCCGCATAGGCCCGAGCACTGGCCGGCATGACGTCGCAGTTCGCGCCCGGAATGCACTCCGCCTGAGCTGGCGGAGGGGCGTTTGAACCAATGGCGCGCTCGCCGACGATGGCGACCGTGCCGAGCAGCAGCACGGCCACGACTCGTGTGTGCTGTTGGTGACGTCCGGCCATGGTTCTCCTCTCCCTCACGGTGCTCCGGTGTGGCCGCGACCGCCGTCCTCGCGGGACGAGGTACGACGATACCAGATTCGAGGGGCCCGAAACGGTAGGGATGGATATACTCCGCCCGTGCCAGATACTGAGGATGCGTTTNTCGNCGACGGGCTCTCGTCACCTGAGGAGTGTAGCGATCGAAGCTGAGCCCACACTTGGTTTTCAANGGTCAGTGCCATGAAGCGTTCAGCTTCTATNAGCNGGCACTAGGGGGCAAGATCGTCACGATGCTGAGCTACGGGGAGTCGCCGATGGCCGACCAGGTGGCTCCGGAGTGGCACGGCAGAATCGTCCATGCCACTCTGACGCTGGGTGATGATGTCCTGAGCGGGATTGACGCGCTCCCGACGGACTTCAAGCCGCCGCAGGGCTTCTACATACTCCTCGACCCTGGGGACCCTGATGAAGGAGAACGCGTGTTCCGCCTGCTGGCGCAGCATGGCGACGTCCGCATCTCGGTCCAGAAGACCTTTTGGTCCCCATGTTATGGCATGCTCGTCGACCGATTCGGCATCCCATGGGAAATCAGCTGCGCAGGCGAAGGCTCGCCAGGATGACTACTGCGTTGGTGGCGCCCCCGTACGCGTGACCCACTCGCCGAGCCGCATGACCTGGTCGATCTCCAGCGTGTTCCGAATATCGACCAGGGGATCAGCGTTGAGCACGACCAGATCGGCGACCTTGCCGGCTTCGAGGGTCCCGAAGTCGGCCTCACCCACCGGAGGCAGCTGCGCGGCCCCCGTGGCCGTCGCGGCCACGATCGCCTGCATCGGGGTCAGACCGGCTTCGACATACATCTCCATCTCGTGGTGCATACCCCACCCGAACGGCACGTTCGGGGTCCCGGCGTCGTTGCCCAACGCGACCTGGATCCCGGCGTCGTGGATCGTCTTAACAAAGTCCTGGAGCTGTCGAAACGCGGCCTTNCGGTCTGCGAACTCTGGGGCGTCGACGACGGCAGCCCTAATCTCAGGATCATCCCAGCGGGCCAACGCATCCGGATTGAAGGCGGCGCGCAAACCGGGGTCATCGAGCAGTTCCGGATGCTCGGCGAAGTGCCAGCCGTTCTGGACAATCGAGAGGGTGGGGGTGAAGGCCACGTCGTGTTCGAGAGCGAGTTGCAGAAACTCGGGCGACGGGTCGGGGTCGTCGACCGGAGCCCCGCCGCCAGGGCCGAACGTCAACACGGTGGTGTGCAGGAAGTCTCGCAACCCGGCCTCGATCAACTGTCTGGCCTCGTCTTCACCATCGATGTGAGCGACGGGCACTGCCCCGTTCCGGACCGCCTCGTCGACAATCGCGGTGCGTATCTCCGGCATGATCTGCAGACCGGGCTCCGGCATCTCCGTGACCCACATCTTGATGAACTGCGCGCCAAGCGCCACCTGGTCGCGGACCAGCGCTCGCGCCTCGTCTTCGCTCTCCGGCGCATTCCGACCGGCCGCATTGAAACCGTTGGGATGGGAGAAACCCATGCCGGCGGTAAACGCGCGAGGAAATCCCAGTCGACCGGCGTGGGCCTCGAGCAAGAATGCCACGCGCTCCGGCGAGTCGCTGCCGATACTGCGGCCGGTGGTCACGCCGTAATAGAGCTGGGTCCGGAACTGACGCGTGATCTCTTCCGCCCCGTCGCGGTAGTGCACGTGCAGGTTCACCAAACCGGGAATGATGGTCTTGCCGGTGACGTCAATCACCTCCGCCCCGGTGGGCACCGCGATCGCCTCCCGCGTTCCGGCGCTCTCAATCCGTCCATCACGAATCACGACCACTGAATCCGCAACCGGCGCGGAACCGGTCCCATCGATCAACTGGCCCCCGACGAGCGCGACGCCGCCGGTCTCGACGACGGGAGCCGCGCTCTCGCCACAACCCGTCAGGGCGAAGGCCATCCCAAGTGCCGCTACATGCAGTCGTCTCATGAAGAACCTCTCAAAGACATGGACATCACCGCGGGTCAGCGCTCACTACGGCCGAACGCGGATGTACTTCTGGAGCCGGCGCGGAGCCGGCTCGCCGCCATAGATGTTCCCGTGCCGATCGACGGCCACGAACTCGGCCCCGTTGCCCACCGTGCTGCGTGGGTCACCCCACGGGTAGAGAATGAACTCCGTCACCCAGCCGGTCGCCACTTCTCCGATACGGATCCCCATCTCCCAGCCAGGGTTCTGCACGTCGTCCGACTCCGAGTCCGCCACGAAAATTCTGCCGGTGCGGTCGAAAAAGATACCGCTCGGGCGCCCGAACTGGTTCCACTGAGCCAGGAACTCCCCTTCCTGATCGAAAATCTGGATGCGGTTGTTCGAGCGGTCACCGACGTAGATCTTCCCGTCGTTGTCCATCGCGATGGCATGGAGGGTCCGAAATTCCCCCGGTCCGTAGCCGGTCTTGCCCCACGACTTGATGAAGGTACCGTCCGACGAGAACTTCACGACGCGGTTGTTGGTGGTGTTGCCATGTCCGTCAGCCACAAAGATGTCGCCGTTGTCGGCCACCACCACCGCGGCCGGCGCGTTGAAGCTGTTGTTACCGATTCCCGCTTTGCCAGGGGTGCCCAGNGTCATCAGCACTTCGCCAGTGGGGCTGAACTTGATGACCTGATGCCCGCGCGTCCCCGCGGGCGTACGCGCTTCGGCCACGGCGTCGGTCACCCAAACGTTCCCGTCGTTGTCGACATCGATCCCATGCGGCCAGATAAAGAGACCCCCGCCGAAGCTCTCGACGNCCTCCCCCTCCTGATTGAATTTCAGCACCGAGTCGAGGTCCGAGTCGAGACACTCGTTGCCGAATCGATCGGGAGCGGTCGCGTCACATCGAACAACGGCCCACAGATGCTCGCCGTCCGGATCGATCGTGACCTGGCCGACGGCGCCCATNGTGCGCCCGCCGGGCAGACTGGCCCAACTCTCGACCTGACGATAAGGATTCGGGAGTACCTGCGCCGACGCCGTGCCGACGACCAGTAAGAGCACCAACGCGACAGCAGCCTCCTGAAACACTGTTCTCGACATGACTCAACCTCGCTGTACGTAAGCCGGCACCGGCCGGGACATTCTCTTCGAAAGTCCGCCAATCATACTTCTCTCCAGGCGAAGACGCCCGTCCACCGCGCCGAGCGCTACAATGTCGCCCAAAGCAACACCTCACCCCACCCCTGTGGAGAAACCCCTCATGAGCATGCTGTCGTCCCGTTTCGCGCAGTCCTCCGCGGCCATCATCAGCCTGGCATGCCTGTCGCTCGGTGCAACGCCCAGCCTTGCCCAACCCCCCATTGTACAACCCGGCGCGCCCGGCGAACCCAGTCGGCTCATCTCGTCGACCGAGGCCTCGGATCTCGCCGGGATCGGATTCACCGACGCCGACGTGAAGTTCATGCAGGGGATGATCTCCCACCATGCCCAGGCGATCGAGATGACCGAGTTCCTCGCAATGCGAAGCAACAGCGACGGGATGCGCCGGCTGGCTCAACGCATCGAGATCTCACAAGAGGACGAGATCGCCATGATGCAGGCGTGGCTGCGTGCACGCGGCCAAACGGTCCCCGCGCCTGACTCGCACCATGGTCCTGGTTGGGAACCGATGCCGGGAATGCTGACGGCCGAGGAGATGGACCGGCTCGAGCAAGCTCGAGCGGGCGAATTCGATCGGCTCTTCCTCCAACTAATGATCACGCACCATCGGGGCGCGTTGACCATGGTCGACACCCTACTCTCGCAACGCGGGGCGGCGCAGGATTCGCAGCTGTTCGCGTTCACCTCCGATATCACCTCCGACCAGAGCATGGAGATCGATCGCATGGACGGCATGCTGGCCGAGCTGTCCCCCGATCCACGGGTCGGGCTCGCCGCCGGTTTCCACGACGCCGGACAAGCGTCGTGGAACATGGCCCTGGTCGCCACGCGGCCGAAACCGGACGGTTTTCATGACCCCAACCTCCCCGCGGGCCGGCCGACGCCGACCGAGTCCGGGCCAAGAACGGAGCCGACCGAACCCAGCGAGGAAGACGTGTCGGAAGAGGCCGACGAGCCGGCGCGGAGCGGCCTGCTCAACTTCGCGAACACCGATCTCGCGTTTTCCGGAGACGTGGTGTTTGAAGGCAACTACCACGGGTTTAGTACCTACCGCGTGGAGACCCCCCTGTCGCCCCAGCTGGTCAGCTCGGTTGTCTGCCCCGGGGGGCAGGGAGACGTGTCGGTCGTGGGAAACCTGCTGATCATGTCGGTCGAGCAGACCCGAGGCCGGCTGGACTGCGGGTTGCAAGGCGTCGCCGAGCCGGTGAGCAACGAGCGGTTCCGGGGAATCCGGATCTTCGACATCAGCGATATGCGGTTGCCGAAGCAGGTCGCGGCGGTGCAGACCTGCCGTGGCTCGCATACCCACACCGTGGTGACGGATCCCGATGATGACGGCAACATCTATGTCTATGGCTCGGGGACAAGCTCGGTACGCCCCGGGGAGGAGCTCGAGGGCTGTTCGGACGGGACCCCTAGCGACAACCCCGATACAGCACTCTTTCGAATCGACGTCATAGAGATTCCGCTGACCCGACCCGAACAGGCGAGCATTGTCAGCCGCCCCCATATCTTCCGGGATTCGGAGTCGGGGGCGATCGCCGGCCTCTGGGACGGCGGCGACCACGGGACAGGCACACAGCGCACACGAGCGACCACTCAGTGCCACGACATCACCGCGTATCCGGAGATCGATCTGGCCGCCGGCGCGTGTTCCGGCAACGGCATCCTCCTCGACATCTCCGACCCCATCAATCCCGTTCGACTCGACGAAGTCGTTGACCCCGGCTTCGCGTACTGGCACTCCGCCACGTTCAACAACGACGGCACGAAGGTGATCTTCACCGACGAGTGGGGTGGCGGTGGGCGGGCCCGATGTCGCGCGTCAGACCCGCGGGACTGGGGTGCGGACGCGATTTTCGACATCGTCGACGGCAAGATGCAGTTCCGCAGTCACTACAAACTGCCGGCCCCGCAAACCGAACAGGAGAACTGCGTCGCCCACAACGGCTCCCTCGTGCCGGTGCCGGGCCGCGACATCTTTGTGCAGGCATGGTACCAGGGCGGCATTTCGGTCATCGACTTCACCGATTCCTCGAATCCCGTCGAGATCGCCTTTTTCGACCGAGGCCCTCTCGACCCGGAAGAGATCATCCTGGCCGGGTACTGGTCCGCATATTGGTACCGAGGCTTTATCTACGGGACCGAGATTGCCAGGGGTCTCGACGTGCTGGAGCTGCTGCCGAGTGAGCATTTGAGTCGAAATGAAATCGCCGCCGCGTCACTGGTGGCCCCAGACACCTTCAATGCGCAACAGCAGCGGCGCATCGACTGGTCCCCGCGTCCCGTCGTCGCGCGGGCCTACCTCGACCAGCTCGGCCGGAGCAACACCCTCGCCGCCGAGCGTCGTCAGGCACTGTCAGACCTGCTCGACCGCACGGATCAGGCGCTGTCAGAAGGGACTCGAACCGACGCCACCGTCGCCGGACAGCTTGACACGGCTGCCGCCGCACTCGAGCGCGACAGCGCTGGGGCGGGCATCGGGAATCAGGAACGACTCCGCACCCTGTCGGAGACCCTGGCGAACCTGGCCGAACGCCTTCGCTGAGTCTACCAGCCCGGCGTCAGTCGCTTGGGGTGTCGCGATTGATCGTCCGGTGCTTGATACGCCACCCATCCGGAGTCTGTACGAATTCGTCATCGTAGTAGCCGGTGAAGGTCGTCGTCGCCGGGCGTGTCGTCACATCCAAAAGGACGTAGTACGCGCGGCCTTTCGCCCCGTCCTGGGTCGCCGTGATGAGGTAGCTCCCAGTCCGATGACGTCGTCCCACATCGCCGGTCTGGCCCTGATACCGCTGGACGCGCTCGGCCCGGAGGGCCGTCATCCCTTGAATGCTGCTCCCGTCGGCTCGCATGATCGTGGCGTCTTCGGAAAACGCGGACACGAACAGTTCGGCGTTTCGAAAGTCACTCCCCTGGCTGTAGCGAGCGTAGAGGGCCTCGATCTCGCCATAGTCCTGACCGGTCAACGTCCCCGAGTCCGTGTCCCTCGACTGAGCCGACACCCACCCGAGCCCTGCGACGACTACCACGACGGCCGCCACCACTATTCGTATCTTCGACATGTTTGCTCCTCTTCCATCGGGACACCGATTCGTTTGCGGACGCACCGAGACCGCCGCCGGCACGTGGCGCCGTGCTCACCCCGTGACCAGGTAGCCTTTTTGTTCGAGCACGTCTCGGACGCGGTCACGGAGCTCGCCTTGCACTTCCACCCCGTCATCCAGGACGGCCCCACCCGTGCCACATGATCGTTTCAGCTCGCTGCACAACGACTTCAGAAACGCGGCGTTCCGCGGCAGGCCATAGACGACGGTCACCGTCTTGCCCCCACGACCCTTCTTTTCCATGCGCAACTTCGCGACGATACGCGTGGGTACCGGCTCGGTGCCCGCGCGCGGACGGCTACACTTGCAGTCGCGCCGCGGCCAGCCGCAGCCGGCACACACGCCGCCGGTATCCGTGGAGTAGACGAGGCGTGTGTTACTCCTGACGCTCATCGCATCATCATTATGACCCGGCACTCTCTACCCACGACACGTAGCGTCCGGTCGTCAAACCGCCCCTTGGCGGGTCTACGACCCAGCGACGAGCTGGTCGGCCGGGTTGATGGAACCGTGTTTCTCCTGGCCGGGCTGGTCATGCTGATGTAGGTTTTCCGACGAGGCGCCCGTCTGGCGGCGTTGCTTCGTCGGTCACAGCCGACCTGGCCGCTCCCTCCTCGCGCCTGGCCAGACAGACGCCTCGTCGAAAAACCGGTCGTATACTCTGAGGCCATGGTCATTAAGCAGTCGTCGTCGACTAGTCTCTTGAGCTACGGACGCATGGTCCGGTGGTGTCTCGCAGCGGGGCTGGTCCTCGCAGGCACCGTCGCTTCACCGCCTGACGCGACTGGGCAGGTGCAGGCCACGGTCCGGCCCGGCGCCACACCATCCTGGAACAAGGGAATCCTGCCTATCTCGCCAGAGAGCTACTACCACGCGATCGAGTGCGGCACGCAGGGCGGAGACGACCCGCCGTGTGTGTTCTGGGACACGGGGCTCTGCCAGAACGACGACTTCACCCTTGCCGCCTACAGCGCCTACAAGCAGGTGGCCTACGAAGTGTGGGTCGCGGTACAGAAGGGACAGCCAGCGCCTCAGCCAGACTTCCAGGCGGCCCGGCGCACGCGCGTGACCATCAGCGCCACTCCGGTCGCTGGCGCCGAGAATCCGCTGACCGATCTCGTCCTCATCCGAGGTGGCGAGCCCGTCCTCTCCGTCGATCGGTCCGTCAGAGACGGCAGCGGCCGTGCGACCTTCGACTATCCCGCCTGGGCCCCGACGGCCGCGGTCACTCTCCAACTGGTCGGCGAGGCCCGCACGATCTCCTGCGTGATAGAGCCCGCGGTGCTGCAGCAGTTTCGATGAGCCCAGGCTGCTTGCCGACAGGGTATGACCACGTTGCGCGACACGGCCGCGGTGACCGGTGTCGGGGAAACCCGCTACACACGCGGTACCGAGAAGAGCGCGCTCCGACTCACCTTGGAAGCATCGCTCGCCGCTATTCTTGATGCGGGGCTGACACCGTCCGACATCGACGGTATCGTCGCCTACGCCAGTGGCGCCGTCGTCGCTGAAGACCTGCTGACCAACTTCGGCAGCGACGATTTCCGCTTCTCGGCCACCACCCCGATGGGTGGGGCGAGTGCGGTGGCGGCACTGCAGTGCGCGGCGATGGCGGTCAGCACCGGTGTCGCCACGCACGTGCTCGTCCCGCTGGGACGAGACGGCTATTCGGGGGCTCGCATCAACCGACGGGTCGGACAGATGCGGCAGTTCCGGGTCGTGTCCGAGTTCGAAGCCCCGGTGGGCGCCAACGCGCCGGCGCAGTACTACGCGCCGATGGCCCGACGCCACATGGAGCTCTACGGCACGACCAGTGAGCAGTTCGCCGAGGTCGCGCTGACCATGCGCCGCCACGCCGGGCTGAACGACAATGCGTTGATGCGGACGCCGATCACCGTCGCCGACCACCAGGCGTCTCGCATGATCGCCGACCCGTTCCGGTTGCTGGACTGCTGCCTCGAGAGCGACGGCGGCGCCGCGGTCGTGGTCAGCGGAGCCGAACGGGCCGCGGACATGCCACAACCACCGATCGTGCTGTCGGGAATGGGCGTGGGCCACCCCGATTCCCCGAGCGCGATCACCCAGCGCCCCGACATGACCCGCCTCGGTCTCGCCAAGGCCGCCCCCCGCGTGTTCGAGATGGCGGACGTCACCCACGACGACATCGACGTGGCGGAGATCTACGACTGCTTCACCTACACGGTCATCTGCCAGCTCGAAGATCTCGGGTTTTGCGCGAAGGGCGAGGGCGGAGCGTTTGTCGAGGAGGGCCGGATCGGCCTCGGGGGCGCCCTGCCGACCAACACGCATGGCGGGCTGTTGTCGCAAGCGCATGTGGCCGGTCTCAACCACGTCGTCGAACTGGTCCGCCAGCTTCGGGGCGACACCGGGGCCCGCCAGGTCGACGGGGCCGAGGTCGGACTCGTGACGGGGTATGGCGATCTGGGTGACGGCTCGATCGCGATCATGCGGCGCCAATGACCCAGCGCGACCGCGACACGCCCCTGCCGGTACCGACCGCCGAGAGTCGACCCTACTGGGACGGCCTCAGAGCGCATCGGCTCGTCCTCCAGCGTTGCGCCGCCTGCAAGCGGCCGCGTCACTATCCGCGGCCGATGTGCGCCGTCTGCTTCTCACTCGATCACGAGTGGTTCGCGGCCTCTGGGCGAGGCCTGGTGCACAGTTGGACCGTGTGCCATCACGCATTCCACCGTGGCTTCACGTCCGAGACGCCCTACGTGCTGGTGACGGCCGACCTGGCGGACGGCGTCCGCATGCTGGCGCCGCTGGCCGAGCCCGACGCCAGCCGGCTCTCGGTCGGACGTCCGGTCATACTCGACTACCAGGATGTAAACGACGACATCACCCTACCGAGGTTTCGTATCCATGAATGAGACGACTGAGACGCACGAAACGACAGGGTTGATCACTCCAGAGATTCGGCAGTGGGTCGGGCGTTCCGATGCGCCGCAGCGCCTCGAGGTAACCCGACGCGACATCGTGAAGTACGCGATAGCCACCCAGCAGCGGCTGGACAAGTATCGGCGGGGCGACGAGGCGCCGCCCATGTTCCTCTTCAACGCGCATCAGCCACTGGTCGCCGTCGAGACGCTCCGTCCGGATGGCCTGACGGTGGACCCTTTGCTCCCGGCACTGCCGTTGACGCGGGTGATGGCCGGCGGGGTCACGAACACCTACCACCGCCGGGTGAGACCCGGAGACGTGCTGCTCCTAACCCGGACGCTCACCGACATCTATGAGAAGCAGGGAGCCTCCGGACCGCTCATTTTCGTGACCTACGCCGTCCGGGTCGAAACCGAGGCCGGCGAACTGGTGCTAGAAGAAACACGACGTAGAATTTTTCGATAGCGGTTCAGGACAGGAAGTCACCGATGCCCACACTCAGCACCGTCACGGTCGGTACCCGCCTCGACGAACGGACGCACGAACCGTCGATGGTGTCGCTGTTTCTCTACAACGCCGCGATCTGGAATCCGCATCGCATTCATTTCGACGCGGACTATACGACCCAGATCGAAAAGCACCCTGGCATTGTGGTGGACGGGCCACTCCAAGGCGACTGGCTGTCGCAAGCTGTGACGGAGTGGCTCGGCGACGACGGTGAGCTCGTCGAGTTCGAGTACTCGAACCGCCGGGCCGCGTATCTGGGCGAGCGTCTGCGCGCCGGCGGCGAGGTGGTCGAGGTAGACCGGCACGCCGGAACCGTCACGCTGCAGATCTACATCAAGAACACGGACGACACTGTGATTTCGCCCGGGCGAGCCGTGGTCCGGCTCGGCGACTAACGCACTAGCGACGCGGACGCGGGGCCGACGTGCTCTTGCGCTGAGGTCGGTAACCAGCCCCAGAGGCGTGGCGCGACTGCCGCTTGGCCGGCTTCCCCGGCGCCACGCTCGGGACGGTGTGGACGTAGTCTCCGGCCAACGGCTGATTGGCGTGCTGACGCCGACGGACGATCGCCTCGCGAGGGGGCGTGGTGGGAATCAAGGCATCGCAACCACTGCCGATTAGGTCGCCTCGGCCGGCCTTCAGTAGCGCTCGCCGTACCGCGACGTAGTTCTCAGGCTTGAAGAACTGCATCAGCGCCCGTTGTAGCTTGCGGTCGCGTAGGTGCTTGGCGATGAAGACCGGCTTCTTGGTGAACGGATCGATGCCCGTGTGATACATCGCGGTCGCGACGTCAAACGGGGCCGGAATAAAATCCTGCACCTGGTCCGGTCGGTAGCCTCCACGCTTGAGGAAGACGGCGAGATCGATCATCGCGTTGAGATCGCTGCCCGGGTGGCTGGCGATGAAGTAGGGCACGATGTACTGCTTCTTGCCGGCCTTCTTCGACTCGGTCACGAACCTCTCGGCGAACTGCTCGAAGTCGTCGCCCGATGGCTTGCGCATCCGCGCCAGCACCTCCGGGTCCGTGTGCTCCGGAGCCACCTTCAGGTGACCACCGACGTGATGGCGGGTGAGCTCCCGGATGTAGCGTGGGGAGCGCTGAGCCAGGTCCATCCGGAGCCCACTCGCCACGAGCACCTTCTTCACGCCTGGTGTCTGCCGGGCCGCGGTCATCACCTCGATGAGCGGGTCGTGGTTCGTCCCAAGCAGCTTGCAGATGGTCGGATGCACACAAGACTGGCGGCGGCAGATCGCCTCGACCTCCGGCTTAGTACATTTCATCTCGTACATGTTCGCGGTAGGGCCGCCGATATCGCTGACCGTCCCCTTGAACCCCGGGTCGCTCGCGAGCTGGCGGACCTCGTCGAGGATCGATTGCTTGCTGCGTGACTGGATGATTCGCCCCTGGTGCGTGGTAATCGAACAGAATGTGCACCCGCCAAAGCAACCACGCATGATCGTGACCGAGTCCTTGATCATCTCGAAAGCCGGGATTGGCTCCGTATAGGTCGGGTGTGGCCGCCGGGTGTAGGGCAACCCGTAGACCCGATCCATGGCGGGCTGCGAGATCGGCAGCGCTGGACGGTTACAGACGATCGTCCGGCGGTCGTGACGCTGCGCCAACCGCCGCGCGTTGTAGGCGTTGGTCTCGTTGTGAATGATCTTGGTCGCTTCGGCGAAGGCCAGCGTGTCGTCGCGGACGTCTTCGAATGACGGGAGGGTCAGGGCGTCATCGGGCGGCGGCTCAGACGCCCCCAACGCAAAGGCGACGCCGCGCATGTCACGAAGGTCGCGCACCGTCTCTCCCGCGTCGAGGCGGCGGGCAATCTCGACAATGCCTTCCTCGCCCATGCCGAACACAAGCAGGTCCGCTTTGCAGTCAAGCAGAATTGAGCGGCGCACCGTGTCGCTCCAGTAGTCGTAGTGGGCCAGACGCCGGAGCGAGGCCTCGACGCCACCCGCAATCACCGGAACGTGGCGGTACGCCTCCCGCGCCCGCTGACAGTACGACAACGTCGCGCGATCCGGCCGCGACCCAATCCGACCCCCCGCCGTGTACGCATCGTCGTTGCGAACCTTCCGGTTGGCCGTGTAGTGATTGATCATCGAGTCCATGTTGCCGGCGCTGATCGCGAAGAACAGCCGCGGGCGGCCGAACCGCGTCCAGTCGTCGGCAGAGTGCCAGTCGGGTTGGGACACGATGCCAACCCGGTAGCCGGCGGCCTCGAGGACGCGACCCAGGATCGCCATGGCGAAGCTCGGGTGGTCGATGTAGGCATCGCCGGTGACAAACACCACGTCGACGGCGTCCCAGCCCCGCTGCCGCATCTCGTCGGCGGTCATGGGAAGGGCGGCCTGTACGGCACGCCCCGACGGCGCCGGCAGCGTCGCCAGCGAGTTTCCGGTCGAGCCGGGCGGATCGAGAGCGTGAACCCTAGGCATGAGGTCTCGGTGGCTGGTGGGAGATTCGCGTATTGTACGCCTGTTCATGCAAGACGACACCCTGGTCCGTTGCCCACACAGCAAAGACTGCGGCGCCTGCGCCCTGCTCGGTGTCGGGTATGAGGATCAACTCCAGCGTAAGCGCCACTTGTTGGCGGACGCCCTGGGCAAGCACACGAGCCTGCGTCGCGTCCGACCGCTGGCGTGTGTGCCGTCGCCAGGGCTGGAGGGCTACCGGAACCGGGCCAAAATGGCGATCGGGCTGTCCCGTCGCGGCCGGCGGATGGGCTACTTCCGCACCGGCACCCGGGAGATCGTCGATGCGCCCGATTGTCGCGTACTGGTCCCGGACCTGCTCGAGACGACGCGCCGGATCCGTCGTTTCTTGGAGACCTCGCGACAAATTCCCTCTACCTTGCGGCACATCGACGTGCGGTGCGGTACCGATCCGACGCGTCAGCATCTCACGCTCGTCTTCCGTGCCACCGAACGCCAGTCCTTCCCGGTCGACGGACTCCGGAGGCACTGCCCCGCCGTCACCGGCATCTCGGTGAACCTCAACCCGGGCACGGATGCACAGGTCATTCGCGGCTCCGTCCGCCCGCTGTGGGGCGATCGCGAGATCTGGGTCGATCACGCGGGCTATCGGCTCCGGGTGTCTCCGGCCGCTTTTTTCCAAGTGAATCTGGCGCTGCTGCCGACCATCCACACGCTCATGGAGCAGTTCTTCGGACGCGGCGATGTCCTGGCGGACCTCTATGCTGGTGTCGGGACCCACGGGTTCGCGCTCCGACGACAGTTCCGTCGTGTGTTGTTTTCGGAAGGCAACCGCAGCGCCGTCGCCGATCTGAAATCGACGATCCGCGCGCGGCGAGTCGGAGACATCCGGATCGCTCCGGTCGCCGTGGAGCGCGGACTCGACCAACTGCGTGAGGAGGCGCCGGACGCGGTGGTGTTGAACCCGTCCCGCGCCGGCGCGCGGGAGATCGTGCTCGACGCCATTGCCCAGTGTCCGGTGACCAAGTTGGCCTACTTGTCGTGTGACCCGGCGACGTTGGGCCGCGACCTCGACGTGCTCTGCCGCCTCGGATTCACGGTCCGCTCGGTGCAGCCGATCGACATGATGCCGCAAACCAGGCAGGTCGAAGCGCTGGCGCTTCTGACGCGACCGCGTCTACCCACCCCACGAACGGAGCGGACAAGATAGTTGGCCAGATGAGACCTTGGGTCGATACCTCTCCGTAGGTTTCCGGGCGAGGCGTCCGTCTGGCGTCTTTGCCGTGTCGGTCACCGCCCGCATCGCGGGCCACTCCGAGTACACTTCCCCGATCATCGAGCGACCGCACGACCTCACCACTGACCTCCTGGGGGCGCATGACGCGCATGGACGCGACCAAGACTGAACGGCACGATCTCATCGAGCTCGAAGAGCGCTTCGGCGCCAAGAACTACCACCCGCTCGACGTAGTCCTGACGCGCGGCGACGGGGTCTGGGTGTGGGACGTCGACGGGAACCGATACCTCGATTGTCTGGCCGCGTACTCGGCCGTGAACCAGGGCCACTGCCATCCACGCATCGTCGCCGCGCTACAGCAGCAGGCGGCGCGCCTCACGCTGACGTCGCGCGCGTTTCGAAACGACCAACTTGGCCCCTTCTACGAAGAGGTAGCCACGCTCACCGGGTTTCCGCGCGTACTGCCGATGAACACCGGGGCCGAGGCGGTGGAGACGGCGATCAAGATGGCCCGCAAGTGGGCCTATACGGTCAAGGGCGTCCCGGAGCAGGAGGCCGAGGTGCTCGTCTTCTCCGACAACTTCCACGGTCGCACGACGACGATTGTCGGATTTTCGACAGACGAGCAGTCCCGGCGCGGCTTTGGCCCGTTCACGCCCGGCTTCACCTGCCTGCCGTACGGCGATATCGAGGCGGTGCGTCGAGCCCTGAATCCGAATGTGGCGGCGGTCCTGATCGAACCGATTCAGGGGGAAGCGGGAATCATCATCCCTCCAGATGGGTATTTGAAAGACCTCGAAGCGGCCTGCCGAACCCACGGCGTCTTGCTGATCCTCGACGAAATCCAGAGCGGACTGGGACGAACGGGGCGGTTGTTTGCGTTCGAGCACGAGGGCATCAGGCCGGACGCCGTGATCGTGGGAAAGGCACTCGCCGGGGGCTGCTATCCCGTGTCGGCCGTGCTTGCCGCCGACGAACCGATGGGAGTCTTCGAGCCGGGCGACCATGGGTCGACCTTTGGTGGTAACCCGCTCGGTTGTGCGGTCGCCCGGGAAGCGCTTCGCGTCCTGACGGACGAACGGATGGTGGAGAACTCGGCCGCTCTCGGGCACTATCTCCTCGACCGGCTTCAGCACATCGACAGCCCCGCCATTCGCGAAGTGCGGGGCCGCGGTCTCTGGGTGGCGGTCGAGCTCTACGCGGAGAGAGGCGGCGCGCGCCGGTATTGCGAAGCACTACAGGCGCACGGTCTGCTCTGCAAGGAAACCCACGACGATGTCATCCGGTTCGCCCCGCCGCTGGTCATCACCAGGGACGAGGTCGACTGGGCCATCGACCGCATCCAGCGGGTATTCCAGCAGCTCGACTGACCCCGACCGGCCCACCATGGGACGCTTGACTAGCGAAGTCTCCGCTGAGATTATTCGCACGATGAACCGTTCGCGCTCGCCGTCGCCACCGTCATCATCACGACGGGCGTCCGGACTGGCAGCCATGTTCGTGGTCTTCACGCTGGCTCCAACCATCGCGGTGGGCCAAGCACCCGCAGGGCCAACGGCACCGTCAGATACCGCCCCCCTGGCATTGACCCCGGCCGAATACAACAACACCATCGCCGATCTGCTCGGATTCCCGAGAGACGGGGCGCGCTGGCCCAAGCGCTCAACCCTCGCCGACAGGCTGAGCCCGCGGCGCACGGCCAGCAAAGGCGTCTTTCTGCCTCCGCCTCCCCCACCGGTGTGGCCGTGGCGGTTCCCGGCGGAGCCTGGCTTGGAGGGTTTCGAGGGGATCGCGCAAGGGCAAAGCCCTTCGTCCTATCAAGTCGAGGAGCTGCACTTGGCCGCGATGCACTTCGCGGCGTTCGCACTCGAGTCACCGACATTCTTCAGCTGCGCCGACTGGGACGCGTGGCCGGCGACTCAGCAGGAGTCCTGCGCCTGGACGAGTATCGAACGCTTCGCACGGCGTGCGTATCGACGCCCGATCCGGACCGACGAACAAGAGCGGCTGTCGGCGTTCTGGACGGCCAACCTCACGGCGGGCCCGCCCGACGAAGCGGTCGCCGTCACCGTCGCCGGTATCCTGCAAGCCCCGCCCTTTCACTTCAGGGTCGAGCCGGGCGACCCCACGGCAGCACCCAATGAGTGGGAGCTGGCCACGCGACTTTCCTACTTCTTGTGGGACTCGATGCCGGATGATGTGCTGTTCGATGCGGCGGCGGCCGGCGAACTGGGCACCGCGGCCGGGATGGAGCGCCAGGCGCGCCGGATGCTGGACGACCCGAAGGCTCGGCCGGCCATCGTGCACTTTCATCATCAGTGGCTGGGCACCGACAAGGTAACGCTCGTCGCGCCGGCTCGCCGCGCCTTTGGACCACTCTTCGGCATCACCCCGCGTCTGAAGAATGCCTCGGACGACGACCTGGAGTGGCCCGCCATCATGGGCCCTGTGCGGTACTCGATGAAGTACGAGACCGAATTGTTCGTCGAGCAGACCATCTTTGACGGCGCGGGTACCTTCCACGCGCTGATGACCGACAACCACGGGTATATGTCCGACGCCACGGCGCCGATCTACGGCGCCAACGCCAGGCGGGTCCCAGACGGGGGCACCGTGACGAAACCGATCGAGTTGGTCGTCGCCTCGATCGGACGTGAACAGAAGCTGACGCTATACCCCGTGGAATTTCCCCGCAGCGAGCGCGCGGGCGTGCTGACCCTGCCGTCGGTCCTGGCGCTCGGGGCCTACGCGGTCCAACCAGGACCGATTCTTCGAGGGAAACGGGTGCTCGAGCGGCTCGCCTGCATGCACTTGGGCACCCCTATTCAGGGGGCGGAAGCGGCACTGCCGCCGGACACGCTGACGGTTGAACGCACGAATCGCCAACGCACCGCGACCGCCACGAGCCCCGCCACGTGCACCACCTGCCACAGACAGATCAACCCGCCGGGGTTCGCATTCGAGCACTACGACGCAGTCGGACGGTGGCGAGCCCAGGACAATGGACAGGCAGTGGACGCGAGCGGCACGCTCACCCTGGCCGGCGGCGAGCAGATCACCTTCACCGACGGCGTCGACTTCGCGCATCAGCTCGCCGACAGCGATCGCGTAAGAGACTGCTACGTGCTGCACTGGACGCGCTATGCGCTCGGCGACCAGGTCGAGGCGGCCACGCCCGGACTCGGAACATTGCAGGCCGGCTTCCGCGAAGACGACTCAATCCAGACCCTGCTGGTCTCCATCGCCGGAAGCGACCTCTTCCGTACCGGTACGCGACCAGGCTCCGGAGACGCTCCATGATTTCGCGGCGATACCTTCTTCAGCTCAGCGGCCTCACCGCGCTCGGGGCCGCGCTACCGGGCGGCACGCTGCGCGCGTTCGCCCAACCGGCCGAGCCGCCGAGGCGTCTCATCGTCATCAGCCATTGCCACGGCTGGCCATACAGCGAGTGGAAAATACGTCCCACCGGCCGGTCGGAAGACGAGCCGTGGGAGCTCGGCCTGGATGGCCTCCCTCAGAGCGAATTCAGCCGGCCGCTGGCGCCGCTCTACGCACACCGACACCGGCTGCTCGTGCTGGACGGTCTCTCGCTGGCGACGGCCGAGCTGGACGTGGGCGGAAACCGCCACGATCGTGGATGGATTCACGCCTGGACCGGCAACAACGCCGACTTCGCCGCCCGGGACACACGGTCGACGTCACCGTCGCTTGACCAACTCGTCGCCGCCCAGATTGCCAGACCCGATCGACTGCCCTCGCTGGAACTGTCGGTGGACGCGGCGCTCGAAGCCGGTCGGCCGATCGCCTACAACCTCGGCGGGGTCCGGTTGCCCACGGAAAATACGCCGTTGAGAGCCTGGGAACGGGTCTTCGGACCGGCCTCATCCGGCGACGCCGTCGGCCGGCGCCGCCGGACGACGCTCGACTTCGCCTACGACGAATATCGCCAGCTCGCCCCGCAACTCGGCGCCACCGACCGCGCTCGGCTCGAGTCCCACTTCGGGCTCATCGAACGACTGGGGTACCGGCTGGAAGGGCTGGCCACGCTGGCGTGCAACGCTCCGGCGCGACCGGCGGCGGCGTTCGAGAAGTACGACATGCGATTCGACGCGTTCTCGGACATCATCGCCGCGGCGTTCAGCTGCGACATCACCCGGGTGGTGTCGCTGTCTCTCGGCGAGATGCCGACCGCGGAATTCGGTGCCGCCGCCATCAGCGACAAGGTGCACAAGGGTATTGCGCACTATATCTACGACGACCCGGCAAAACACGCCGCGATGACCGACTACGTCCGGTATCACGCCGGCCAGGTCGCGCGCCTCGTCAGTACCCTGGAAACGATGCCGGACGTTGGCGGCGGCTCGATCATGGACAACACCCTCATCGTGTGGGGCTCCGAGCTTGGCGATGGGTGGCACGGGTACAGTCACTACTGCCCGATGCTCATCGGCGGTTCGTGGGCGTTCAACACGGGGCGCTACATGTATTGGCCTCACGAGACGCCAGCGGAGATGCGGGTCCCGTCACAGATCCTGACCGGCGGGAACACCCGAGTGTCCGGTATCCCCCATCAGCACCTCCTCGTGAGCGTGGCACGCGCCATGGGCCTCGACGTCGACCACATAGGACTTGAACACGTGCGTGGGCAACGGGGCGATTTCATCGATGTGAGCGGCCCCCTGGCCGGACTCACCTAGGTTTTCCCGACGAGGCGCCAGCAAGGGCGGACGTCGCAGCATTGGCTCAGCGGGGTCACAGACCGCCTGTCTGCTCCCTCGTCGCGCCTGGCCAGGCAGACGCCTCGTCAAGAAAACCGCTCCGGTCGTTTTTCAGCACCCTCCTAGCTAGACTAGTGCCCGGGTCTGGCGGAACGGGGCGTCAGCGTAGCGGCACCCTGGCGATGCGGGTACCACCCGCCACTTGTCCGACCCACAGCTCGTCGCCCACCTCGATGGCGGATGTGCCGAGGATCACCCAGTCGTTGGTGGGATATCTGAAAATCTCCTCTGACGTCATCGCCTCCGTGTCCACCCGGGCCACGAACGACACGATTCCCTCACAGGTGCGGCGTGCGATGCACTCGCCAACTCGCGTCCGCGTCGGTGCGGTGTGCCCGGCGGCCAGCAAGGTGCCATCGGGCGCCCAATGCACGTTGTCGATGTTGAACCCCACCGCGACCCGCTCCTGACGCACCGGCGTTTGCCCGCGCGACAGTTTGATGACGGACTGGCTGGCATAGCCCGCCACCAGAAACCAACGGCCGTCGGCCGACACCTCCAGCCCATTTGGACCGATGTCCTCGCTGCCAGGCACGCGGACCCAACCGGCGTCGGCGCGCCACTCCCAGATGTCGCCCGTGCGCGGGCTTGTTGCCGCAAATCCGCCATCGGGCAACGCCACGACCGCGTTGAGGCCGAGGCCTTCCGGCGCCACCACGCAGCCGGTCCAGGTCAGACTCGGCGTCGCCCCGCGCGCGTCCACCTCAAACACCTCGACCGCCTCTCGCGCTCCGTGGCGGACCACATACAGGTCATGCGTACCATCGCCCCCAGGACGCAGGCTGATACCGTGGGCTCGGAAACCATCCGTGACCATGCCGGGGCAGTCGGCGTAGAGTGCGGGGTCGTGGCGCTCCTGTGCCGTGGCGGTTGGGAACAGACGCACAGTGCTGGCATCGCGGTGGTTGGCCGCGGAGAGGTAGCCGTCGTCTTCCCAACTCGCTACCACCACCCACGGGGTCTCGGGCACCACGGCGAGATCTTCAGGGCTGATC
>PAUN01000006.1 GCA_002712885.1 Acidobacteriota bacterium | reverse complement strand
CGTTAGATGCAGAAGTATTTCCATCGACAGTACCGTCCGTTGAAGTTTTTCCAATTTGTTGAGGCCCACCGGGTGCAACACCACCTCTTACTGGACCACCACGTGTCGTCATTCCTGGACCAGGAGGGCGCGGTGTATTGCCGCTTCCATGAGGACGAGGCCCTCTGTCATCGGGTGGCGGAATTGCTAGCGGACGAACAGGTGGTCGGGTGGTTTCAGGGACGGATGGAGTTCGGGCCACGCGCGCTCGGTTCGCGTAGCATCATCGGCGACCCACGCAGCCGGGACATGCAGTCGGTGATGAACCGAAAAATCAAGTTCCGCGAATCGTTCCGTCCTTTCGCACCATCCGTGCTGCAGGACCGCGTGAGCGAGTACTTCGACCTGCCGGAAGGCCAGGAAAGTCCGTATATGCTGCTCGTGGCGCCGGTCCACGACTCGATGCAAGTCCCTGAGGCCGGTGACGACACCCTCACGGGGCTGGCGAAACTGCAGGTCCCACGGTCCACNGTNCCCGCCATCACGCACGTTGACTACTCGGCGCGCGTGCAGACCGTCGATGCCCTCCGGCATGGGCGCTATCATGCGCTGCTGCGCGCCTTCGAGCGCCGCACCGGGTGCCCGATGCTCATCAACACGAGCTTCAACGTCCGGGGTGAACCGATCGTCTGCCAACCAGAGCANGCGTACCGCTGTTTCATGGCGACGAACATGGATGTNCTCGTGCTNGAGGGCTTCGTNCTGCTAAAGTCGGAACAACCCCACATCGCCCCGGCTACCGAGGCGTACCTGGCCCAGTTCTCGCTCGACTGACCCACACATCGAACCCATGGCCGTTCTCGACATCAACACCAACCCCACTCGGCGCGATCTGCGATGGTTCGGCCTGCTGCTCCCGTTGTTTGTCGCTATCGTCGGCGCCGTCGTCTGGCGGCGCACCGGCTCGTTGACGCCCGCCACCGTGGTGTGGGGCGCCGNCGCGCTGCTCAGCNCCGTGTTCGCGGCCTGGCCCGCCAGTCGCCCACTCATCTACGTCGGGTGGATGTACGCGGTGTTTCCGATCGGATGGGCCCTGTCGCATCTGCTCCTGGGGGCGGTCTATTTCCTGGTCATTACGCCGATCGGGATCGCCCTGCGGGTCCTCCGCGGCGATCCGCTCGACCGCGATTTCAAGCGAGACGCCCCCAGCTATTGGAGCGCTCACACGCCACCCACTCGGGCAGACCGCTATCTGCGCCAGTTCTAGGTTTCCTGCCNAGGTGCCCGTCTGGACGGCGTTGCTTCCTCGGTCACAGACCGCCTGGCTGCTCCCTGCGCCTTGTCAGGCGGGCGTCCCGCCCAGACCACCGTGTGTCAGCTTTCTTCACCTGGTAGAGTGATGCGTCTCAGAGAACATCGACGATGACCGACAACGAACCGCTTGAGGGTGGCGGTCAGGACTTCGCGGNTCAGGCCAACGCGGCGCGCCCCGGACTGTTGATGGAGCTGTGGGAGTTCCTNAGACACAACAAGAAGTGGTGGCTCACACCGATCATCTTGGNGCTCCTGCTCATCGGCGCTCTGATTCTGCTCGCGGGCACCGCCGCCGCGCCGTTCATCTACCCCTTGTTCTGATGGCGGCGTTCGGTGAACAGGCGCCGACCTGTCCGCTGTGCGACGCGACGGACCCGACACCGTATCACCAGGATCGGGCGCGGGCGTACTGGCAGTGTGGCGCCTGCGCGCTGGTCTTCGTGCCACCCGAGGCTCGAATCGATTCGGTGGCCGAGAAAGCGCGCTACGACCAGCATCAGAACGACCCGCGCGACCCGCGGTACCGCGCCTTTTTGGCGCGGCTGGCCGACCCGCTCCTGGCTCGGGTCCCGAGGGGCGCCGTGGGCCTCGATTTCGGTTCCGGTCCCGGGCCGACGCTGGGACTCATGCTGTCGGAAGGGGGGTTGCGTGTCCATCACTATGATGTGTTCTACGCACCAGACCCCGAGGTGTGGAACCGCCGGTACGACTTCATCACCGCGACGGAAGTGGTGGAGCATCTCCACCATCCGCGGGCCGAGCTTGACCGTTGCTTCTCCGTCCTCGCTCCACGCGGCGTACTCGCCGTGATGACGAAATGGGTGACGGGGCAGCCCGCATTCGCCGCGTCACGATACATTCGTGACCCGACGCACGTCTGCTTCTTCTCTCCCGCCACTTGCCAGTGGATCGCACGCCGATGGGGGACCACGGTCGAGTTCCCGGCCCTTGACGTGGCCTTCTTTCGCCGCGGTGGGACGGCGCCGGTTCACAGCCCCCACTAGCTTTGCGTTTCCCAGACCGTCAGAGTATGCTGGNCCCNCTAGGCGCGTTCCACGTTGCGCACCCTGAAAGACCTAGCAGGCGCTCGTTTCCCCACCCAGTAACGACACGGTGATGAAACGGTATCGACTGCGTGGTTGTGCTGTCTGGAAGTAGGCGCCTGGCCGGCCGCGGGAGGACGCGGACCGGGCCGATGCTAAGGGAGGCTCATCATTTCTTCACGAATATTCGTCGGGAATCTCAGCTACGAAACGTCTCAGGCTGACCTTGAAACACTGTTCGCCGAGGCGGGCGCGGTCACCGAGGTCTTTCTTCCGGTCGACCGCGCCACCGATAGGCCGCGCGGATTCGCGTTCGTCGAATTTGGCGATGCGGCGTCCGTCTCCGCAGCCATCGAAAAATTGGACGGGAAGGAACTGAACGGGCGAAGTCTCAGGGTCAGCGAGGCCCGGGACAGGGCGCCACGTGCGCCCCAACCGTTCATGGACGACGGACCGCCGGCAGGGGGAATGGACTTCGGTCGCCGACCGGCGAAACCGAAAGGGAGCCGCCGCGGCCTCAGAGGCCGTAAACGCGGGTTCTAGTCCACCACTCGCCGCATCACCCCCNGCNGAGACCGACGAGGNTTGAGAGGACGGTCTTAGGGTAGCGCGAACGCCAGCATCTCGCCGGGCGTGTTGACGTCGCCGGGCGAGACCAGCAGATACTGCTTCCCACCCGCCATGTAGGTCACCGGCGGCGCGATCATGCCGGCCGCAAGCTCGGTTTCCCAGACGACATCGCCGGTCGCCTTGTCGTAGGCCCGCAGCAGGCGCCCACCGTAGTTGGTCACGATCTCCGGTGGCATGCCGTCAGGCACCCGCGCGCCCCCGGGCAAAATGGTCGACCCCTGTCCGATGAACAGCAGCGTGCCGGTCGCGAGCGGCGCCGGCCGACCGGGTCCACCCAACGGTCCAAGGTTGAGGTGCCGGATCGCCGGATGATTGCGTGGACCATCGCCGTTCGGTTTCATCCAGACGATTTCACCGCGGTTCATGTCGATCGCGGTGATCCGTCCGTAGGGCGGCTTGAACAGCGGGAGCCCCCGGGGTCCGCCAATCCACTGTCGCCCCCCCTTCACAAAGGCCAGATTGGTCCGATCCGGATTNCCCTCCCTGACGTCGGCGACGAACGGCGACGTAATCGACGGGATGTAGAGATAGCCGGTCTCCGGGTCGAACGCCGCGCCTTGCACGTCGGCCCCACCCTGAGATCCGGGTAGCTGAATCGTTCCCTTCGTGTCGTTCGGACCGTCACCGGCGACCGACGGCGGCGTGAACAACGGACCGATGACGTACTGCTCGGTGATCGCCAGCGCCTCGGCGCGCAACTCCGGCGTGAAGTCGATCAAGTTGTCGACNGTGGCGCCCTGCCGATCGAACGCGGGCGGTTTGGTCGGAAAAGGCTGTGTCAGCGCGGTTCTCTCGCCTGGCGTCCCGGACTGCGGCACGGGCCGCTCCTCGATCGGCCAGACCGGTTCCCCGGTGGCCCGATCGAACACGAAGAGGAACGCCTGTTTCGTCAGTTGGCCCACCGCCTTGATCTCCCGGCCATCGACCGTGATGTCCATCAAGATCGGCGCCGCTGGCGGGTCGTAGTCCCACAACCCGTGGTGCACCGTCTGGAAGTGCCAGACGCGCTCACCGGTCGTCGCGTCGACACAGACGATGCTCTGGCCAAACAGGTTGTTCCCGCCGCGATGGCCGCCATACATGTCGCTGGTCGGCGACGTGACCGGCATGTAGACGTAGCCCAACTCCTCGTCGGCGCTGAACAACGACCACACTGGGGCGTGCCCCGAATACTCCCAGGCGTCGTCTTCCCAGGAATCGGTGCCGAACTCGCCCGCCTGGGGCACGGTGTGGAACACCCACTTGAGCGCACCGGTGCGCACGTCGAACGCCCGTACGTCGCCGCGGATGGCTTCCTTGGTCTCGAAGGTGTCGGACATCGACTGGCCGAGCACGACGACGTCACGGATGACGGTCGGAGCACCGCCCCAGCGATACCGGGCCCCTTCGGCCAGACCGATCGTCAGATGCACGCGTCCGCCTTCGCCGAAGTCGGTGAACGCCTCGCCGGTATCCGGATGCAGCGCATACAGATACTCCCCGCGCTGGGAGATGATGCGGGCCTCCGAGCCGTCGGTCCAGTAGGCGACGCCCCGGGTGCCGGCCCCACGCAAGTCGTCACTGCCGCCAAACGGCTGTTGCAACCAGCGGCTGGCACCCGTCGTGATGTCGAACGCTTCCACCAACCCGATGGCGTTGGGTACATACCCGACGCCGTCGATGATCAGCGGTGCGGCCGAGGACATGTTGGAGAAACGGAGATTCGGGCCCATCTCGCGGAAGGACGGGTCGACAATCGGTCGTCGCCAGGCGACTTGCAGCTGGTCGACGTTGTCGGCGTCGATCTGGTCGAGTCCGGAGTACTTGGTGCTGCCAAGATCACCGCCAAAACTCCGCCACTCCCCGTCGGCCGCGCCCTGCTGGGCGAAGACCGCCGAGGCCACCAGTATCAACGCGGCCAGGGTAATGGAAACTATCTGACGAGGACGCATGTATAGATCCTCCTTCGCAAACGCAAGAATGGAAGTATATCCGCAGATCAGGCGGGAGCTTCCACCCGGTGCGTGCCATCGGACCGTGCCAACCGTTTGACGATGCCACTGTAGTTGAGCAGGGTCCGGTCGCCGGCGGCGATGGTGCCCCTGACGAACGTCAACGAACGCGCCCGCCGCACGACCTCCGCGGTCGACTCAATGAAGTCGCCCACCTGACCCGGAGCGGTGAACTCGCAGTTCAGCGACACCGTGACGCACCGCTCGTCGGGCAGTCCATGAATGGCGGTCAGACACAACGCGAAGTCGGCGAAGGTCATCAGCATGCCGCCGTGAATCTGACCGGAGGTGTTGGCGTGTTTCGGTTGCGCCTCGAAGACGAACCGCAAGCCGCCGTCCGCGTCCTCCTTGAAGCACAGTGGGCCGACGAGTTCCTCGAACGGGTCAACCCACTCGAACAGCTGATAGCCTTCGGGGATATGCATGGAAATTGATCACTCCCTCCCGCGGCGTGGTCTCGCTCGGGATGGTGAGCCCGCGTCGTTAGGACCCGCTCGGGNCGTGCGCGGGTTCCGGGGGCACCCGCGCCCAGTGTTCAGACAGTTCCAGGATCTGTTCAGGACGCTCCAGCCAGTGGTCGGGCTGGTGCGCTTCTAGAGCCGCGCGGGCGAACGGCCCCCAGAGNGCCACCGCCGTCGAGACCCCCGCCGCGCGCCCGGCCCTGCAGTCGAACGGCGAATCGCCAATAAACACCGCACCGCCAGGAGAGCGGTCCAGCCGGACCAGCGCCTCGATCACGGGCGCCGGGTCCGGTTTGTGGCGGGTCACGTCATCCGCCGTCACCACCACCTCGAAATACTCGGCCAGACCACAGTGGCGCAACCCGTGCAGCGTTCCCGCGCGGTTCTTGCTGGTCACGATACCAAGACGCACCTGTCGTTCTCTCAGCCATGCCATCACGTGCGGGACGCCGGGGAACACGGTCACGAGACGATCATGGTGTGCGCGCTGATACACACGATACGTTTCGACCATGGCGTCCACTTCCGCAGCATCGCGGGCGAAACGAGCCAATTGGGGCCGAAGCGGCGTGCCAAACCCCTCCCGCCACTCCGCCTCCGAGGGGATCGTGCCCAGATGCGTGCGCATCGTGTGACGGAACGACGACATGATCAACTCGGTGGANTCGATCAATGTGCCGTCGAGGTCGAAGAGAACGGTGGAATAGCCGGCCATCGGCGCTGGCGATTATACTCCCCGGCATGCGCTCGACTCGGTTCCCTCGACGTCAACTCCCGGGCGGCCTCGCGCTCGCGACGGCGCTCTAGGTGTGCGGGCTGGTGGGGACGCCGGAGGGTAGTCACGCCCAAACCGGCAACATCGAGCACGTGGCGACAGTGGCGGGCGCGACGGTNGTGGTCCACGCCGCCGGGTCACTCGCCGTGACCGCAGACGGGAACACGTTCAGGGTGCTCGATCTAAGTGCGCCCGAGTCGCCAGTGACGCGCGGCACCCTCACGCTCACAGATCGCACCTGGGATCTCGTGGTCGACAACGACCGAGCGTATGTCGCGAACGGATTCATGGGGTTCGTCGTGGTCGACCCGGACGCACCGACCGTGCGCGGCAGCTATGAAGTGGTCAGCCAGGGGAAAACCGTGTCGATTGCCCTGGCCGACAACGTGGTCCTGACCACCAACAACCAAACCGGTCTCAACGCCTTCGACGTCTCGGACCCGACGTCGTGTTGCTCCCCGGCCGCGCCCGGGTCGTCCAACGCTCCCGGCCCGTGGAGCAGTTGTTTCGCGTACATGAAACCAAGGCTCACCTGCGCTCCCACGTTCCCTTGGTCGGCGGCGAGACGATACCAACGTGCGGCCGCGACGTCGTTCTGCCTGGTCCCTTGGCCCACCCAATAGCCGTACCCGACGCGGAGCTGCACACCCGGGTCACTCTGCTCGGCCAACGCAAGCTGGTCCTCGGCTGGTCGCTGCTCAAGCGTCGGTACCGCGGAGACGGTCATCACGGTTGCAAGCGCAAGTGCGCCCGGTACCGATACGCATCCTCTGGTCAATCGCGACCTCCAGACGATTGGACCCCNATACAACGGAAGTTGCTCTGGAGATCGCCGATCTAGGCCATGCTTAGAAACTCACGTTGGTACGGAAGTGGACGCGCGCGCTCCCGTGGAGATCGTGGCCCACGTCGAGTTGGAGATTGACAAACGCGGCACTGGTGAAGACCCCCACGCCGACACCCTGGAGGAACTGCGTCTTCCGCAGCCGTTCGTCGACATCGAACACGGCGCCGCTGTCGATGAACGCGCGGACACCGGCCTTACCGAAACTCATCGGGGAGTTCAGCGGCACCCGCAACTCGGCCGAGACCGCGGCCAGGCGATCACCCGCTTCCGCCCCGACGCGGTGTCCACGGACGGAGGTCGCACCGCCCACCAAGGGTTGCGCGTAGACGGGAACCGTGCCGCTCGCGCCCTGGTATTGCGCCCGCATCGCCACCACGGTTTGACCAAACAGTCCGACGAACAGGCGGGCATCCAGCTGCGGCTGGGAGACGGTCGACACGCCCCCCGCCGGGTCCAGCCACTGCCAGCCGGCATGCACGAAGACCGCGTCGCGCGGGAACCCGGCGTCGCGCCGGGTGTCGAGCTCGAGTCCCAGGCGGTGGGTGACGACCTGGTCGTTGAGGAGGCCGAAATCCACATCGCCCCAGCGGGTCTCGGCCACGACCCGTAGCACGTCGACCAGTCGGCGGTCGGCCCTAACCCACAGCTCCGATCGGCGATCGTTGATACGAAAGTGCTGATTCTCGAAGCGTGAGGCCGACACGCCCCCCCGGAGCGCGTGCACGGGGCCGTTCTCGAATCGCTTCTCCAACTCGAGCCCGGCGAGACGCGTCCCTCCGAATGTCAACGGCACCGACAGCGTGCCACGGTCGCCAAGCGTGTCGACCAACGTGAATCGACCGCCATAGGTGACGCCTTGACCCTCGGCATAGCCGAGGATCGGGAGGAACATCGTCTGTCGCAACGCCGTCGTGAGCAGCCGCCCCATCCGCCCACCGGTGACCGACGCCGCCGGCCGCTCTTTAACGACCAGAATGAGCGCGACCTCGTCGGTCCGGGTCAGGGACGTGTAGCGTTTGCGGACTTCGACCGCGTCGAACCGACCACTCGCGCGTATGCGCTCGGCGATGGCGACCAGGCCATCCAGGTCGATGCGGTCACCCGGGGCGACGCCGGCCAGTCCCAGGACGTCCGCATCCGGGACCGAATAGTTCCCGTGGACGCGCAGCTCGGTAATCAGTTCCAAGGGCGCCGGCGGCTGGGCCAGGGCGGCAGCCGCCACCAGGAGACTTGACGCCAGGAGCGCCCCGACGCGCCGGCTCGTCATCGAACGACTCCGGCGTCGATCAACCGTGCGCCGGTCTGTGCCTCCCGATACTCNGTGAACTCACGCGTGAACGTGACGTCNAACTCACCCAGTGCCGTCGTGGCCACACCCGCCACGGTCACCCGCAGTGGCAGCCAGACGTCGCCAATCGGCTGCCCCATCTCCATCGACGCGTCCAGGTCATCGATGCGCACCAGCCAGCGACCCGGCAGAAAGTCGAGGCCGGTGTTGTCGAACGTGTATTTAACGATCTGGTGCGCGTCGGGGTCGATCCACAGGGTCACCAGCGAGGTCTTGTTGAATCCTCGGTCTATTCGGGTCTCCAANTCGGAGGCGTCCGGATCGGAACCGTCGTCGTCGAACAGGTTGGTGGGGTAGTACTCAATCTTGACGACCTCACGACCGGCCAGTGTCTCGCGCCCCGCGAGGNAGTAGTTGCCCGGCTCGAAGGTGAAGTCCATGAAGTAGGACTCCGAGATAAAGCGAGGCTCCAGGCGGGACGCGTCGACCAGCGGATCCTCGTCCGACGGGTCGGGGTCGTCGTCATCCCCATCCGCGGCGTCCGGAGCCCCGGCGGCGACCATCCGCGCGCGCGCCTCGTCGAGGGCGGCCGCGGGGGCGGCGTGCCCCAGNCCCTCGAGCCGCCTGGCGGCCCGATCGAAGTACGGCGCCAGTATCCGCGGGTCCAGTTCGAACTCGACGCCCAGTTGCGCGAGCTCGACGAATCCGTCCCGTCCCGCCGCATCGGCCAGAGCGATCTGTTCGACCAGGCTGACGAGGGGGCGACGCATGGCCCGGCCGGCCTCGGTCACCGACAGTCGATCGGTGTCGAGCATCACATACAGCACGCGGGTCTGGGCCACGGCGGTGTCGAACCCGACCGCTTCGACGCCGCCCAGATGATCGAGGATGGCCCCGGTGTTCAACGCGATGGCNGCCTGGTCGTCACCGAGCAAATCGGCGTCGGACGCGACACGCTCTCGGAGCGACTCGCCGACCGCGCCCCCCCACGCTCGTTCGATCGCAATCCCGACGTTGTCTTCCGTGTCCCGCCGGCTCACCGGACGGCGACGGCGGTCGCGGCGACCGCGGCGGCGCCGTTCGTCCGACAGCCACTCGACCTCGTACTCGCGTCGCGTCTCGTCATCGATCTGGACCCCGTCGAAGGTCACGGGACTCCGAACCACCACGTCGTCACGCACAAACCAGTCGTACTCGTGTCGGAATCCGGAAAGCGGAACGCCAAACGGCGCTTCGAACGCCAGGGTCTCCGTCTCCCGTAGAATGAAGTCGCCCAGGCGCCGCCAGGAGGCCTCGCGGTTGTCCAANACCCGCTCCATGAACAGGTCGATCTCGTTCCCGGGCTGGGCGGACCGCTCGGCCGAGCCCGTTTGCGCAACCGTGAGCGCAGGCAGGGAGACAACCAACGCCCATAGCAGCCCGTGGTACAAGTGCCGCTGCGACAGACCACGCAGCCGTCTGACTCGTGTCATCGATCAGGGTCCTCTGGGTCAGCGTCCCCGGTAGGCAGGNTGTGTCATTTTACCCCCGGCCCTCGGACGAAGCGACGGCCGACGACACCGTCCCCGGTGGCCCCCGGGTAAGGACCCGTCCGCGGAGCCGCGGCATGATTCGGGCGCCGCCCCGATAGAATGAAGTCGCGCGGATCGGGGACGCGGTCGGTGGCTGGCACACNCGCGCGGCCCTCCCGTGAATACGGCGCACTCGGCCCGGATGTTCCGACGATGACACAGACATCACCCGATCGCATCTACCTGGACCACAACGCGAGTACGCCGGTCGCGCCGGAGGTGGCGGCCGTCATGCGCCCGTTGCTGGACGACCACTTCGGGAACCCGTCGAGCGGCCACTGGGCTGGGCAACCGGCGCGCGAGGCCGTCGAGACCGCTCGAGCGCAGATCGCCCAACTGCTGGGCTGTCGGACGGACGAGGTAGTGCTGACCAGTGGGGGCAGCGAAGCGAACAACCAGGTCATCAAGAGCGTAATGGGCTCGGCGACACGGGCGGGGTCGCGGCCCCCGCACGTGATCACCACGGCCATCGAGCACCCGGCGGTGCTGGAACCCTGCCGCGTCATCGAGCGACTCGGGGCGCGGGTGACCACAGTGCCGGTCGACGGCCAAGGGACCGTAGACCCGGACGACATTCGCCGCGCCATCACCCCGCAGACGGTCCTGATCAGCGTGATGCACGCCAACAACGAGGTCGGCACCGTGCAGCCGGTGGCCGACATCGGCCGTATCGCCCGTGAACACGAGGTGACGCTTCACACGGACGCGGCGCAGTCGGTCGGCAAGATCCCGACCCGCGTCGACGACCTGGGCGTCGACCTGCTTAGCATCGCCGGCCACAAGGTGTATGCGCCCAAAGGCGTCGGCGCGCTCTATGTCCGAACCGGCGTGACTCTGGAGCCCCTGGTTCATGGCGGTGGGCACGAACGCGGGCAGCGGGCGGGCACCGAGAGCGCGCTGCTGGCGAGCGGCCTCGGGGCGGCCTGCGCGCTGGCCGTGTCGGACCCCTGCGGCGAGCGTCTCTGCGCGATGCGAGACCACTTCTGGCGCCGGTTGCAGACCACATTCGGTGACCGCGTCGTCCTGAACGGTCATCCGACCGCACGACTCCCGAACACGGTGAGTATCGCGTTCCCTGGCCGGTTCGGCGACGAGATCCTCGCGCAACTTGAGGGTGTGGCGGCCTCGATCGGGTCCGCGTGTCATACCGGCATCCGGAACATGTCGCCGGTGCTGGCGGCCATGGACGTGCCGGACCCGGTGGCGTTCGGCACCATCCGTTTCAGCCTGGGGCGGNCCAGCACNGTCGCGGAACTCGACGANGTTGNCCGGCGACTGGAGCGCTGCGTATGACGAGAGCCGACCACACCGGGAGANGNGCGGGTCTGGTGANGCTATTCCTCGTGGGCTGCGGCCCGGCCGGGCCGCCAGATCATNTAATGATGCTCGCGACCCGCGCCGAACGCACTGGTTTTCAGCAATCCACCGGCTACGGNGAGATCACGCGCCATCTGCAGTATGCCGCCGCGGCGTCAGACCTGGTGCACCTGACGACCTTCGGATCGACGGTCGACGGCCGTCCGATACCACTGGCGGTCGTCGGCGACCTCCCAGACGCGCGCCCGGCGTCGGTGAGGGCGTCGCCACGCCTCCGCGTGTGGCTCCAAGGTGCCATCCACGGCGGCGAGNTCTGCGGCAAGGAAGCGCTGTTGATGTTGCTNCGCAGTCTCGTCGTGGGAGACCATCCCGAGTGGGCGTCGTCCATGACGTTGCTCATTGCCCCGATCTACAACGCGGATGGCAACGAGCGGATTGGCCCAGAGAACCGACCGTATCAGCTCGGTCCCTACGAAGGCGCGGGGGAGCGCGCCAACACACAGGGACTCGACCTGAACCGCGACCATATGAAGCTGGAGTCGCCCGAGGCGCGCGCCCTGACTCTGGCCTACCAGGACTACGACCCCCACGTCGTGATCGACCTGCACACGACCAACGGCACAGAGCACGCCTATCACCTCACCTACGCGCCGCCGCTGCACCCCAACACCCATCCGGACATCGACGCGCTCCTGCGCGACGAGTGGCTTCCAACCGTCACTACGGAAATCAAACGACGCGACGGTCAAGACTTCTACTACTACGGCAACCTGCCGCGGGGCGCCAACGTCGAGCCCCGCTGGCAGACGTTCGACCACCGGCCCCGGTTCAACAACAACTACGCCGGGCTACGGAACCGCGTCGGCATCCTGAGCGAGGCCTACGCCTACGCGTCGTTCGAANAACGGGTGCGGTCCACCCTACGTTTCGTTGAAGAAACCCTCCGGTTTGCCCACGAACGGGCGGACACGATTACGGCACTTGTCGAGCGGGTCGACGACGCATCGGTCGTCGGTGTGCGGATGACCACCCGAGCCGCCGCCCAACGCTCGGAGACGCCGGTCCAGATTCTGCTCGGCGCGACCGAGGAGGTACAGAACCCGTTCACCCGCGCCACGATGAAGCGGCGGCTGGATGTGGTCGAGCCGACCACCATGTATGAGTACGGCACATTCTCGGCGACGGACGAAGAGACCGCGCCAGCCGCGTACTACATCCCGGCCGACCTCACCGCCGTCATCGATCTTCTCGCGGCACATGGCGTCGACGGCGGCGCGACGGACGCCACCACCACCATCNCCGCCGAGCAATTCACCATCACCGCGTCGTCACAAGACGATCGTCTGTTCGAGGGACACCTCCAGCGCACCGTCGATGGGGCGTGGGAACCGGTCGAACAGGAGGTCCCCGCCGGCACGCTGGTCGTACCGGTTGACCAACCGCTGGGGCGCCTGATCTTCAGCCTGCTCGAACCACGGTCCGACGACGGGGTCGTGAACTGGAACCTCCTCGACGACCAGGTGCGCGTCGGCGCGGTGTATCCGATTCTTCGAGTGACAGAACGGTCTCCCATCGAACCCTAGGTTCCGGGCGAGNCGTTCCTGGCAAGGCGCAAGGAGGGAGCAGCCAAGCGTGCTGTGACCGACGCAACAACGCCGCCAGACAAGCGTCTCGCCTGGAAACCTACAGGAAGACGCCGGTCGTCGACGTGACGATGAGACCGGCGATGTAGAGCACGTACAGCGCGAGCAAAATCAGGCCGCCGGTGCGATNGAAACNCCCAGTGCGGACGGCTATNGCGATGAAGACGGCGAAGAAGACAGTGAGCCAGCCAAACGAATAGAACTGGGTGAAGACGCNGANCGTCAGCGGATTGATGGTGCCGGACAGACCAACGATGAGATAGAGGTTGAGGATGTTGGCGCCGATGATATTGCCGAGAGACAGGTCGGGGACGCCTCTTCGAACGGCCGAGACGCCGGTCACGAGTTCCGGCAACGAGGTGCCGATGGATACCATCGAGAGGCCGATGATGATGGAGGGCACGCCGAGCGCGGAGGCGATCGACCGACCCGACTCCACCAGCAAGTTGCTACCGACCAGGATCAGCCCNGCGCCCAGCGCGAACCCGCCACATGCTCTAAGCAGGCCGCTCGTGTCGCCAGACTCCGACTCCTGGCCTGAGGTCGACTCCCAGTGTCGTCGGATGTTCAGATAGTCCCACCCGAGGTAGACGAACGCGCCCATCGTGAGCAGCAGCGCCAGCGGTCGGCTGAGCGTACGGTCCCACGTAAACATCACGACCAAGACCGCGCCCGAGACCATCCACGCCGCCCGACGAGTGAAGTCGCGCTTCTCCACCTCCACCGGCGTCAGCAGCGCCACGGTCCCGACAATCAGACCGATGTTGCACACGCACGAGCCCACCGCGTTGCCGAGGGCGATCCCGGAATCGCCGGCGCGACTCGCGANCGCCGACACCACGAGTTCGGGTGCGGTGGTGGCAAGACTGACGAGGGTACNGCCGATGACGAAGTGCGGAACCCGGAATTCCTTCGCAATATAGATGCTCGAGTCGACGAACCAATCGCCCCCCTTCGCGACAAGGCCCAGTCCTACCAGAATGAAAATGCAGTCGTATAGCACAGGGATGTGGGTCGNCCGGACGCCCGATGACCACGCGGTCACGCAGACTCAGNATANGCGGCNCAGTCTACCTCATGGACGGATGTGAGTGGGTCAGAACGGACCGGGGAGCGCGGACGCATCGAGCACCTCAAGTGACCGGATTGGTGAGGTGACGATCCAGCTACCGTCGTAGTGGAACTCCATGTGGAGGCCGACACCGAACCAATCCAGCTTCAAACAGCTCCCCCCGTAGCTGGACCCACCAAAGCGGACCTCGGTGGCCTCGGGAAAAAAGCGGCCGCCACGGATGAACAACGTCGCGCAGGAGGGACGAGCGACCGTAATTTCATACAGCGTATTCTCGGTCTGCACTCGGAGCGCCGTAATCGGACCCAGGTCGCCCAGCGCAACGCCGTCCGACCGAGAGACAGCATCCGTAAACCCGTCCAACGTACGGCGTCGGGGCACAAGCGCACCGGTGTCGTCGGCACGGGCTCGTGCGGCGGTCAGGCGGACGCCGGAAGACCGATCTGCACGGCGGGTCATGGCAGCTACCGAGAGTGGGTCCACTATAAATGACCGCTGGGAAGCGCGGCCTGGCCCTAAATACCGAGAAACAAGACGGCGGCGCCGCTGGCGGCGACGGTCAGCCCGGCCAGGACATCGATTCTTCGCTCGAACCCGCCGAGCCGGGCGCAGGTCAATCCGACGTAACCGAGGGCCACGGCAGCCAGCATCGATCCCACCGTAAAAAAAGTAAACACGCCTACGACAGCCGCCAGCAGCACCCAGGCGTCGTCGACGGCCGGCACCATCATCAGCGGAATCAGCGCCTCGCAGGGCCCGAAGGCGAACACGAGGAACAGCGCCCAGGGGGTCGCGCCTCGCCCGAGGTCGTGGACGTGCAGATGCTCGCCTTGGTGCCCATGCGCGTGGCTGTGCGTCGTGCCGTCCGCATGGGTGTGACGATGGGTGTGTTCTCGCCCGCGGAAGCTCCGCCACAGGGCCCACGCGGCGTACGCCAGACCAAATCCTATAAGCAGGCTGGCCGACACGTTGCTGCGGGCAGATTCGAGCCAAGCCAGACGGTCGAGAGCGACGCCCAATCCCACACCGACCAGGCCGATGAGCACCGACGATGACACGTGCACCAGACCGCAGGCACCGGTGACGCCGAGCGTGCGGCGAAGCGACCATCCGCGCGCCCGACCCATGACAATAAATGGAATCGAGTGGTCGACGCCGATCAGGGTATGCACGGCGGCCAGGGAGGCCGCGGAGCCGAGCAGCAGCGAGCCGGTGGCGTCAGGCAGAGGCAACATCGATCAGTGTGGGTAGTGACCGATATACTGGTGCCCAGTTTCGATCCACGCTGCTGTCATTCTAATGCCGACCCTCGACGACCGGATCATAGAGTTGCGAAGCCTGTTGACAGAGCTGCATCGGGTCGTGGTCTGCTTTTCGGGTGGCGTAGACTCCGGGTACCTACTGGCCGAGGCGGTCGAGTGCCTTGGGGACCGGGCGCTGGCGCTCACGGCGGTGTCGCCGAGTCTGGCCCCCGAAGAACGAGCCGATGCCCAGACGCTGGCGCGCCGTCTCGGCGCCCGACACATCCTGGTCGACACGGACGAGCTGGACGATGCGCGCTACACCGCGAACCCGATCAACCGCTGCTACTTCTGCAAGACCGAGGTCTATGGTCGGGCCGTGGACGAAGCGCGTCGGCTGGGCGTCTCTCAGGTGTTGGACGGGTTCAACGTGGATGATCGCGGCGACCACCGACCGGGACGTCAGGCGGCTCGGGAGCAGGGAGTACGGTCACCGCTCGACGAGCTCGGATTTACCAAGGCGGACGTCCGCGAGGCGGCCAAACGGCGCGGCTTGCCAATCTGGGACAAACCGGCTCTGGCCTGTCTGTCGAGCCGATTTCCCTACGGCACTGCGATCACGCGGGAACGATTGACCCGGGTCGCCACCTGCGAACGCGCTCTCCGTGACCTGGGCTTCCGGATCTGCCGGGTGCGATTCCACGACACCATGGCGCGGATTGAGGTCGAGGCGGACGCGATCGCCAGGCTGCGTACGCCAGTGATCAGACGGCAGGTGGTGGGTCAGTTTCTCGAAGCCGGCTTCGAAACCGTGACCGTCGACCCTCGCGGGTATCGCCAAGGAGCACTCAACGAAGACCTCCTCGCGCTCGACGGCACCCGCCATTCGCCGTCGGCCCACGCCATCGCGCTGTGAGGCGCCACGTCAGTTTGTCTCCGGCCGCTGGTCTTTCCGGACGATGTTGAAGAACGCGAAAATCTTTTCGATCGTGTCTGTGCTCGAGTTGATGAACCGCGAGTGGTCGCCGCCCTTCACCTCGACGTAGACGTGCTCCATCCCGATCGCCTTCATCTTGGCGACCCACTCTCGCGTCCGCGTCACGAGCGGATCCTCGTCGCCCTGAAGCACGATGATCGGCACGTGCTTGAACGCCTCGAGTTGGGCCGGATCGACCAAGGGTGCCGGCGCGGCGACGCCGAGCGCGGCCCAGAGATTCGGATGTTGCTCGGCCAGGTGATAGGTACCGGCCCCACCCATGGAGTGCCCCCACAGATACATCCGGTCTTCGTCGACGTTGAACTCCTTACGCACCAGTTCGAAGACGTTCATCACGTCCTGTTCGCTGAGTTCGCCGAGATTCTCTGGAAGCGTCTCCGTGTCACCCTCGGCTCGCCGCATATTGGGCACGCCGGGGCCTCGGCTGCCGTACCACGCCCGCGCGTGATAGCCGAGCGGCGCCACCATGATGTAGCCATCGCGCTCGGCCGCATCGATGTTGCCGTCGTACCCCATCATCCAATCGTAGGGACGCCCAAGCCCGTGCAGCGCGACGATGAGCGGCCACTCGCGGGTAGCGTCGTAGTTTGAAGGCACGAAGAGCGCATAGGGCACTTCCTTGCCGGTGCCGGGAAACGTATAGCTGCGCCCCTGCACCCGGCTGTCGCGCGCCACCACCGACCCGGGTTCCTGGGCCGACGCGGGCGCGGCGCCGACGGCGCCTCCCAACGCGGCGACAACGAGTGTGGCCGCCGCCGTTGTTCCGTATCTCATCCACTTGGTCATAGTGCTCTCTCCATCCTGACCCCAACCGGCGCGACGCGGCGTGGTCTTTTACGACACGTCAACAAACATCTGCTCAACGGGCACCACGCGCACCCGATCCGGATTGATCGCGAGTGGGTATGTCTTGATCTCCTCGTCCTCGTTGAGGATATCCCCAGCGACCTCGGTGTTGTAAGTCACGTCGGAGGGCTCGCCCGACAGCAGCGCGTCGCGAAACGCCTCCGCCTCTCGGGTGACGATGGCGATCCCCAGATTGTCGGCCTGCAGGTGTCGTCGGATGGCGGCGTTCACGTCCTGCACCGTCATCGCAGACAGCCGGTCGCGAATCTCGTCGACAAAAAAGCCCGTGCCGTAGAACGCGGAATCCACCGCATACCCGAGACGCCGGCTGCCAGTTTGCACGTAGAGCTTCGAGTAGTTGATGAGGTATTCGCGGGTCGCGTCGAAGTCCGCTTCAGACAGCCCCTGCTCGACCAGCAGCGCCAATTCGCGCACCGCCTGCCGGAGCGCGAACGCCGCGTTGTGATGCGGCACCGGCCGGATCCAGATGCTGAAAAACTGCTGCCGCCGGGGGGTGTTGGGCGTGGGGAAGGTCGACCCACCATCTTGAATGAAGTTCTCGATGTAGGAGTAGTCTCCGTAGTTCAACCCGCGCAGGCCACGCATCTGATTCATGAGGCGGCCGTTGAACGTGCGATGCTCACCGAAATAGGAGTTGGCCACCATCAGCGGATAGAAGTCATCGTCGGCACGGGTGACCTCGACCGGGAACCCGATGGACATCGCGGTGGCAATCGCGTCCTTCTCCACGAGCAGCAGTTCGAGACCGTCCAGCGCACGTGGGACCGGCAACGGCTCACCGGTGACCTCGCTCGGCGGCAGGCCCGCGGCCAGATCCGCCTCGACCCGTTCAAGGAACCCGTCAGGGTATCCCCCCGCCACTCCGATCACCAGGTTGTCCTGGGTGTAGTGTGCCGCGTGGAACGCGCGCACGTCATCGATCGTGATGGCCGCCAGGCCCTGCTCGGTGCCCATCTCCGTCGCTTCGTATGGATGACCGGCGTAGAGCAGCGCGTTGAGGGTCTGCTTCCCAAGCTCCTCGTCGTCGTTGCCTCGCAGGGTCGAGACGACCGCGTTGGTCAGATAGTCTCGGTTTCGCTCGAAATCGGCCAGGTCGAGGCGTGGCGTCACGATCAGGTCACGGAACATCTCGTAGAACGGTTCGAGATGGTCGCGATGCACTTCGCCGACGATGGTGGTGACCTCCTTGTCATACTGCGCGCTGATTGACGCCGCCCAGGGATACAACGCGGTGGTCAGCTCTCCATAGCTCAGGGTGTTGGTGCCGCCCTGACCGATCATCAGCGCGGTCAGAGCGTTCAAGCCGTTCCGTCCCATCGGGTCATCGACCGAACCGGTCTCGACCATGACCCGCAGCGTGACCAGAGGCGAGTTGGGCGCCTGCAGACCGATGCCGGCGCCTGGCGATGGCGAATCCTCGACCCCACCGCACGCCATCATCAGGGTGCACGCCGCTATCGCGAGCCAGCCCCTCATTGCCCCTCCTCGGTCAGCACGATCACGGTCCGATTGGTCTCGGCGAAATACTCGGTGGCGACCCGCTGTACGTCCTCCGCGGTGACCGCGTCGTACAGCTCGTACACCCGATTGACCGTGTCCGGCTCACCGGTCAGCTGCAGATAGTGCGCGAGCGTCTCGGCGATCGGCCCAGGGCTGTCGAGACCTCGCGCGAACGAGTAGCGCATGGCTGACTTGGTGTCGGCGAGGACACCGGCGTCAACGGGCTCGCGCGTCATCCGCTCGATCTCCGAGAAAATCGCGTCGCGCACCTCGGTCACCTGGTCGGGCTTGGTCACGCGCGCGATGATCTCGAACAGTGGCGGGTCTCTGTGGTCAACCGCACCACCGGAGAGGACGTCCACGAACTGATCTCGCAGATAGAGCTGCTGGAACAAGGGCGCGTTCTGCGAGAACAACAGCTGCGACAGCACGTCGAGGGCCGGCATGTCGATGGCCTCGACTGAAAACGCCGGGGCGTGATAACCGATCATGATGAGCGGCAAAGTCGCATTCGGCCAAGTGACCTCCTCGGTGCGAGGCCCAGTTTGCACCGGCTCGGTCGGAATCACGGGCTCGAACGTGCCGGCTTCCCAATCTCGGTAGTAGTCGGTAACCAGCCGTTCGAGCTCCGCCTGATCGAAGTCGCCGACGACGACGACGATGCAATTGTTGGGTCGATAGTACCGGTCGTAGAACTCGACGCTGTAGTCGTAGTGCTCCGGCATCGCCTTGATGTCTTCGAGTAGTCCGATGGTCGTGTGCTGGTATGGATGACTGGTGAACGCGAGCGCGTGCAGCCGCTCTCGTAGCAGTGAGATCGGATTCGAGAAATTCAGGTTGTACTCGCCGAGGATGGCCCCTGCCTCGGTTCGGTAGTCTTCCTCCGAATAGCTCAAGTTCAGGAACCGGTCAGACTCGAGCTCGATAATGGTCTCGAGCGCGTCGGCGCTGGCCACCGTGTGGTACGTGGTCCAATCGTCCGTGGTGAAGGCATTCGAGTCCGCGCCCAGCCGCTTGATGGCCTCGTTGTAGGCGCCGGTCGGGTAGGCCTCGGTTCCACGGAACATCATGTGCTCGAAGAAATGCGCATACCCGGAGAACCCCGGTTCCACCTCGTTCCGTGAACCGGTACGCACGACAGTGTAGTAGGCCACGATGCCCGGACTGTCGTACTCGACCCCGACGACTTTCAGGCCGTTGGCCAACTCGAACACGCTGACCGGGAATGGGAACACCGGCTCCGTGGTCTGCCCGTGGGCAACCGTCGACGGGAACGACAAGACGGCCAGCAGTACCATGGCCGGCGGGAGCCTAAATCGAATCATCAGCGTCGCTCCTCGTCGCAAGAATCACTCTCATTGAGTCAGTATAGTGGCCCTCGATGGCTATCCCGCCAACGTCAGGCGCGCCGAGGGGTACGATCGCGGTGCCACGATCGTTGCTCATCCTGCCTTCCACCGCGCGGTCGGGCGGCGGGACGATGAGCGGCTGGACGGCGTGCCTTCCGATCCTCAGCTGCAGTCGCGATCGAAGGCGGCGTGCCGTGTTTTCCGACGAGGCGTCCGTCTGGCGGTGTTGCTTCGCCGGTCACAGTCCACCTGGCTGCTCGCTCCTAGCGCCTTCCTCAACAGACGCCTCGGCAGAAGACCCCTAAGGATCGCGTCCTCTTGCGCCGTTCTCGTCATCCAGATAGGCGAAGAATCGAAGATCCTCGCCGGTGAGCCCCTTGGTCGCCCAGATGATCTGGCCGGTGTGCTCAGCCAGATGTTCGATCACGTGGTAGACGGCGTGCTGCACAGTGACGTCGTATCCCTGGATGCGCCGGGGCTGGAGGAGATCGGTCGGGGTCAGGCGCTCGAGCACTGCGTCCGCCTGTTCTACCGCCACCCGCAATCCGGCCACCAGTTCCGGAGCCGGGACCGGCTCGCGACGAGCGAATTCAGCATCGCGATCGCGCGACATCGTCTCGCCGCCCACGCCACCAATAATCCATTGCGTGATGTTGCCACAGAGGTGCAACACCAGGTTGCCGACCGCATTCTCGATATCGTGCCGGCGGGTCCAGATCTGTTCGTCGCTCAGCCGGACCAGGCAGCACTCGATACGAACGACCCGCGTCTCGAGGCGCCGTCGAGAGACCCGCAGGAAATCGTCGGTCAATCGTGACGCAAGAGGGGTGTCGAGAGGCATGCGTGAAATGCTGTCTGCGCCTGCTAGACAGGGTGCGGCGTGACTCTTGCGTATTGTGAACCATCTGGCGTTCCGTGTCCGTTGGGAACGTGTTCTTCGACCGTTGGAATGACGCCCCTCCTTAGAGCGCGTTGCAGAATTACGACACCGCGCTCTTAGAAAAGGTACATAGCCGGCGCAATCGACGTCACAATATGGCGTCCATGCCCACAGCCGCCTGGCAGCTGGTCGAAACGCTGCGCCGACTTAAGGTCGATCGAGTGTTCTGTGTACCCGGTGAGAGCTACTTGCCGGCGCTCGACGCGCTGACCGCCGAGCCGGCGATCGACCTGGTAACCTGTCGCCACGAAAGCGGGGCCGGCCTGATGGCGGTCTCCGACGCAAAGCTGACCAACCGTCCCGGTGTAGCGTTCGTGAGCCGTGGTCCCGGCGCTACCAACGCGGCTCTCGCCGTGCACACCGCCGAACAAGATGGGGCGCCGCTGGTCCTGTTCATCGGCCAGCTTCCACGCCGTAACCTCAAGCGCGGCGTATTCCAGAAAATCGACTACGTCCGCACCTTCGGAGACATGGCGAAACAGGTCGTCGAGGTGCGCGAGGGGCACCGGCTGGCCACCACCGTGGTCCACGCATTTCATGCGGCCATGGACGGCACCCCCGGACCCGTCATCGTGTCCATCCCAGAGGACCTGCTCGCCGAAGAGGTCCGCGACGAGGTTCCGGCCCCGGTCCCGAGCGAGCCCGGGCTCCCCCCGGTGGATCAGGTGGCCGACGTGGCACGCCGACTCACAGCCGCCGACCGTCCGTTACTTCTAGTGGGTGGTGGGGCTCAAAGCGGGGTCGGCCGAACCGCGCTCGCCGCATGCATCGAGCGGTGGCAGGTGCCGGTGGCGACCAGCTACAAGCACCAGGACCTGTTCAACAACAACCACCCCTGCTTCGCAGGTCACCTCGGGTTCGGGTTGCCGCCGACAGCGTGGCAACATTTGACCGACGCCGATCTGATCGTGGCGGTCGGCACCAGGCTCAACGAGATCACCACCCAGGGCTTTCGCCTGCCGACGGCGCCGACCCCCGCGCAACCACTGGTGCATGTGTATCCGGACCACGCCCAGATCGGGCGTGTGTTCGACACCGCGGTCGGTATCGCGGCGGAGACCGTGCCGTTCCTGGAGGCGCTCGCGGCCCACGCACCACCGGTACCGACCGACACGCCGGCCCGGGTCGCCTGGCGAGAGCGTCTTCACGCCGCGACGCTCGAGTTGGCACACTGGACGCCTGAGCCGGCGCCGGACGGCGTCGACTTCGGGTATGTCGTGGCCGCCCTCGGCGCGCACCTGCCGGCCGACGGCATCGTCGCCATGGACGCCGGCAATTTCGGCAGCTGGCTCCACCGCCACTTTCGGTTTCGGTCGAGCCAGCGCCTGGTGGGGGCGGTGTCCGGCGCCATGGGGCTGGGGACGCCGGGGGCGGTGGCGGCGGCACTGCGCTATCCGACCCGACAGGTCGTCGGTCTGGTCGGCGACGGCGGGTTCCTGATGACCGGATCGGAGCTCGCCACGGCGGTCCAATACGGTGCCCGGGTGCGTCTATTCGTCGCCAACAACGGCAGCTACGGCACCATCAGGCTGCACCAGGAAAAGCAGTTCCCAGGACGTGTCGCGGGCACAACTCTGACCAACCCGGACTTCGCGGCGCTGGGAGCGGCGTTCGGCGCGCTCGGACTCACCATTGACTCGCCCGACGAAGCTGACGGCGTGGTCCAGACGGCGCTGGCGCACGATGGCCCCGTGGTAGTTGACGTCCACACCAGTCTTGANCGACTCTCGACATTCTCGACGCTGTCCNGCCTGGCCNCGGAAGCCCGGCATTGACCCCACCCCGCGCGAACGCCCTACTGACGATGANAACTCTGTCGAAGCGCACCCTGNCGTTGGTCNNCCTCGCCTTCGGGCTCGTGGCGACACCGCACGCACAAGCCCCGNATTTCGACCAGGCTCGCGACGAGACCGTTGCGTTGCTCCAGGATCTGATCCGCATCGACACCAGCAGCCCGCCCGGCAACGAGACACTGGCCGCCACCTACGTGAAAAGCGTCCTGGACACCGCCGAGATTCCGTCGCGCATCATCGCGCTCGACCCCGGTCGAGCCAATCTCGTGGCCAAACTGGAGGGCGACGGGTCGAAGCGCCCGTTGCTGCTGATGGCCCATACCGATGTCGTGGGGGTCNAACCGTCCGACTGGAGCATCGATCCCTTCGGCGGCCAGATCCGCGATGGGTATGTCTACGGACGCGGGGCCTCGGACGACAAGGGGCAGTTGGCGGCCATGATGCAGGTCATGCGCATGCTGCAGCGTCGACGCGTGCCGCTGGCCCGTGACGTGATCCTGCTGGCCGAATCAGGTGAAGAGGGCACGACGGAAGTCGGCATCGACTTCGTCGTCGACCAGCACTGGGATGACATCGACGCCGAGTATGCGCTCAACGAGGGTGGGCGCATGAGCGTGTCCGCGGGCACGGTCCAGACAATCAACATCGCGACCACCGAGAAGGTGCCGTGGCGCGGCATCAAACTGATCGCCCGGGGTGTGGCGGGGCACGGGTCGGCGCCGCGACTCGACAACGCGATCGTGCACCTGGCCGCGGCGGTGGCCAAGATCGGAACGTATCAGCCGCCCATGCGGCTGAACGAAACCACCCGAGCCTACCTGGAACGGCTGGCGCGCATCAGCCCACCCGACGCCGCGTTCCGGTATCGCAATATCGAGAGCCCGGGCTTGAGCGTCGACATCCAGGACCAGCTGCGACGGTCCGACATCGGGATCAATTCCATGCTCCGCACCAGTATCTCGCCCAACATCATCGCCGGTGGGTTTCGGCGCAACGTGATTCCGGCCGACGCGGAAGCCGAGCTCGACATCCGGGCTCTCCCGGATGAGGACCTGGACCAGTTCCTGACGACACTGCGTGAGGTGATCGACGACCCGGCAGTCGAAGTGACGCGACCGACGAGCATGCGACCGGCAGCACCACCGTCGTCGCTCGACAGCGAGATGTTTCAGACGCTCGAGCGTGTGCAGATGGAGATGTTCCCGGAGGCCATCACCCTACCCACGATGCTGGTCGCCTCGACCGACTCCGCCCAGATACGGGCTCNAGGCGTGCAGNNATACGGNATCGGTATGATCCGCGACGACCTCAGCGGCGTCCACGGCACCGACGAGCGCCTATCGATTGACGGCCTGGGCCTTTTTGTCGAATATCTGTACCGAGTGGTGGTCGAGATGGCCGGAGCCAACTGAGCCGGCGGCAGAAGCTGTCGGAGCACGCCGGTAGGGTCAGACCCACACCACCAGCCGGATACCTTTTCACGCCCTCGCGGGTTTCCCGGCGAGGCGTTCGTCTGGCAAGGCGCGAGGAAGGAGCAGTCAGGCGGACTGAAACCGACGAAGCAAGGCAGTCCAGACGGACGCCTCGCCAGGAAACCCTAATGGACGACCTGGTCGTCGGTGGTCTCTTCCATCCAGTCGTCGATCGGTTCGAGGTGGGGAACTTCAAGGGCTCGCACAGACTTGATGGCCNTCTTCAACGCCTCGTCGGCCGTGCACGCAGTTNCCTCGTCGCGAAGACGGGCACGCGTCTGCCTGAGTTGGCGGAGCACCTGCGCCCGATCGAACCGCTGGCCTTCACAATGCTCACAGAAACCCATGCTGCCAATCCCTTTCGTCGTCGCCCCATCGCGACCCGGCCACGAACCTCAGGATGACAGATCTGGGCGGCAAGCGCCAGGCGCGCCACCCGCCACGATGACCCTGATGTCATTGGGTCGGCGCACTCCAGGCGAGACACTGGTGACCCATGTTTGAGACGCCGACGTTCGGCTACGCATCGAAGACCACTGGTTTCATTGGGCCTAGTGTCGCCAAGCGCTTGGCATGGTGCATGCATCNTAACGAGGTGGCAGTCTGCGACGAAAGGAGCAGGTTATGACTCGTCTGGCACTCGTTTTCTCAAGCATCCTCCTCCTGGCATGGTCCGCGCCGACCGACTCCGAGGCGCAGAATCGTGCGCNTCGGNGAGGTTCCAGTGCTTCCCAAGGGCAACGCCCTCAGGGCCGGTCGCCTTCTCGGGCCGNCTCGCCGCAGCGNCGGGCGCCGTCTCGGGCGCGNGCTCCCCANCGTTCCTNGCCGCGCCGGGCCCCGACCGCCCGCGCGCAGGGGGGCCGCTCGAACGGCGGCTCGCAACAACCCCGGGCCAATCGTCGCGCTCCGCGCCGCGATGGACCTGACGTCGGCCGCGCCGGACGCAGCGGCGGCTCAGTGACAACGTCCCGCACCGGCAACGCGAACGCTCAGCCGCCACGCGGTGGGAACCGGGCGGTCGCACGTCGGAGCCGTGCGGGGGCCACGGCAACTGGAAACCGCTCCCGCCGGAACGGTACGCGGGTGATTTCACCGCGGGGGAACAGCGCACCGGTCNTTGGTCGGCAGGGCGGNCGGGGACAGGGCAATCCAGACGGCCGTCGCGCCGGCACTGNAGTGCGTGCGGACGGCGGACCAGCAGGGAACACCCGCATTGCTGGCGGACGCGCCAATCGTCGGCCGCAGAACGACAACGTGGTCGGNTCGGCGGTGCGCCGTTCAACGCTGCGCTCGAGACCGNTCATCGTCAACAANAACTATGGCAACGGCGGACGACGGGGCGGACGAGGGTATACCCCGTATCGTGGACGCCACAACTACAGCCGCCAGCACATCTACGGCTCGTACTTCTACTTCCCGGGCTACAGCACCTTCAACATCGGCAGTGGCTACGGGTCCGGCTACCGGTATGACCCATACTGGNATGGCTCCTACGGCAACAGCTACGGCTACTCCGCCTATGCGTATCAGTCGTACGGGAACAACTACTACACCGGCAGTCTGCGCCTCAAGGTGCAACCGCGGTTCGGTGAGGTCTTCGTAGACGGATACTACGTCGGCGTGGTCAACGACTACGACGGCATATTCCAACGGCTGCGTTTGGAAGAGGGGCCGCACCACATCGAGATCATAGAAACCGGTTTCGTGCCGCTGGAGTTCGACGTGCTCATCTTGCCTGGCGAGACGATCACCTACGAGGGCTACCTGAGTCCCCGGTAGCGCTGGGGAATCAGTCAGGACGCTCCTGAACAAGCCCCGTCTCCCCGACCGCTTTGGGGGGGGGCGGGGCCTTTTCTACCCGATGCACGGGCGCAAGTGAGTAGGCCGCTGGTCCTCACGTCGGATCTTTTNCCCGCGACCGGCCACAACTCCAGCATTCACTAAATTGGGCCTCGACCGACTCCCCGCAGGGACAGTCCCAGGTCACGTCCTCGCTCGACGACGGCGCCGGCCCGCAACGGTACTCGTCAGCCAACGCNTGGGCTCGGTCGCGGCGGTCGTCATCAAACACCCACACCGACGGCCGCACTTCCATGCGGAACAACGTCCCGCCCTGCAACGGGACCATGTCGTCGCCACGCACGACGGCCGAGATCCCCTCCTGCTCCAGCAACGCCTTGAGCATGTAGGCATCAATGCCATTGGCTGCCGTGTAAATTCTCGCGAGATCCGACATCCCACCTCCCGCCGCGCCAGCCAGTTCTGNGATACCTATACGAAGGATCTAACCGCGGACGATTTTCAGCGATTGTTCACCCGAGACGCGCGGGACGCCTACGACTACTTTGCCCGCGGCATCGACCCGGACACGCTGAGCGGACTCCCGTAGCACCGACGACTGCTCGCGNAGTCCCAATTGTTCTTCATCGCCGTCACCCCCCGATTGTCGCCGGCCCGGCGGGCGCTGTTCAGTGTGGCCATACTCTGCGCNCTGATCGGGCTGTTCGAGCTTTTCTCAGGAACCGGGCTGACGTCGGTCCCGGGGCCCGTGCAACTCGCGGTGTTCGGCGGACCGTCGTTGTTCTGGGTCGATCCGAATTTCGTCTCGGCCGTCACTTTCACCCACGACTTCCTGTTCGACACCGCCACCTTCAGTGGCGCCGCGACCCGTCGGCAGTCGGTCTCGGAGACCGGCTACCACGGCGGCGCGGACGCTCCGGTCTTCCTCTCACGATTTGTCGGGCTGGGTGGATTCGCGCGGTTCTCGCGAGCCACGGTCGAACTCACCTCACCAGACGATGGGCGATTCGACGTGAACCTCGGCGGACTGCAAGCAGGAACCCGACTACGAGTGCGCTTCAGCGCTAATTCCCCNCTACCTCGATGTCCAACGCGGCACCGAACAGCATGGTGCGGTCGCGGTCNCGGGCGACCCAGCGCAGCAGGGTTNCGGGGTCTGGCTCNACCATGCCTGCGAANGACTCGACCCCGTTCGTGATCACGCGCACCGGTCTCGTGAAATCGAACTGTTCGGGCGAGAGCAGCAGCGTGTAACGTCGCACCCCACGGGTGACCACCTCGATGTCATTGTCATTGCGCACGAGTTGTGCGCGGCCTGACGCGTCCGGTCGGGGAAAGGCTTGTCGGGGCGGCGGCGCCTCACCCGTCTCCACCGGCATCAACACGAACGACAACCGCTCACCGGCGCGCTGGACACTGACCGGGAACCCCGGTCCATTCGGACGCGTCTGAACGGCGGTGCGCAGGTCGTTCACGCTCCCCACCGAGATGCCGTTCATCTCCACCAGGATGTCGCCGGCTTGGAGACCGGCCACCTCGGCCATCGACGCGGGCAGGATGTCGACGAGTTGGACACCGGCGCCGGTCTCAAGCTCGCCGATCATATTGAAGCCGATCGGCGCCTGCGGAGCCGCACCCCCGACCTCGTTGAAGTCGTCGAACTCGGTCTCGCCGTCGACACCGCCCAGCTCGGTGATGACGAGCCAGTGCGCTCGATTGAATCGGTCGGCTGACTCGGTCTCCCAGACCAGACGGTCGGGGAGCGGCCGACGGTTCTGGGCGACGAGGAACGCGTCGACGTTGGGACCTTCCTCGTCCCACCAATTCATATTGTGCTCGCCTTCAGGCTTCGGGGTGAACTGGAGGAACACGCCCGCGTCGACGAACAACTGAAAGAACGGCACCACGGAGCTGACCGGATACAGCCTGTCCTTGCCACCGTTGATGGCAAAGAACGGCTTGTTCCGCAGATTCGTGACATACATCTGTCCGTCGGCATTGGTCGACCGGTTGGCGAGCACCACCGGGTGCCCGTTGAATGACACGAACGAGGCCCAAGGCGTCGGCGCCTTGAAGGCGTGATAGAAGACGCCGGTAGCGCCGTCGGAGACGCCCATCAGATGCACCGCGTTCTCGTTCACGTTGTACCGGCGCTTGAGGTCGTTGAGCATGCCCGCCAAATTCTCGATCTGATTCGCCTGCCACCACATCGCCTCGGCCCAGGACTCGGGAAAGACGACAATGGCGTCGTCCCGGACGTGCCGGTCGGTGTTGCGCCAGAACCGGGCTTCCTCGCGCCGGGGGCGAGAGACGCCGCCGTGCAGGTAGACGTGCACCGGATACCGGCGCGTGGCGTCATAGGCCTCGGGGACGTGGACCTCGTAGCGGAACTCGACGCCGTCGGCGTTCTCGCGGCTCAGCACCTGTCGCCCGCGTGGGGCGTCGGGGTCATAGACGGCGCCGGCCCGCACCCGGGCAAACAGCGGTCCGATGTCTGGATCGAGCGCCAGAATCGACTCGACGGCATCGTCCGCCTCGTCGCCGGGGGCCGCGGCCCACAACGCCTCGACCGCGGAATCCAGGCCCTGGGCGCGCGCCGGCGTCGACCCACAGCCAAGACACAGCGCCACCGCCGCCACCACGATCGCGCGGCGTCCCGCCTGCCGGTCCGTATCGAGCCCCATCTCGCCTCCCTCGTCCCGAACCTACTCGCCCGATGTTCTGCCTGACGCGGCGCCGGTAAGACCATGCTTCGTCAAGAAACGATCGATCGTGTCGAAAATCGCGACCGTCTCCTCTCGATTGAACCCGCCGTGCCCTCCACCCCGCACCGTGTGCAGCTCGTTGGACACACCGGCCTTCGTCAACTCCTCCTGCAAACGAATGCCATGCTGATACGGCACCGTGGGATCGGCGTCGCCATGGATGGTGAGAATGGGCGGCAGTCCGTCACGGACGTATGTCAAAGGCGACACCCGCTCAGCGATCTCGAAGCGGTTGGGCATGCTGCCCATCCAGGTCACCGCATACGTCTTCATGTTGGGACCATGCAGCAGGTCTCCGACGTCGGTGATGCCGTACCAATTAATGATGGCGGCCACTGACAGATCCTCGTTACCGGGACATTCGCGGTCGAGACCGGCGCTCGCCGGAACCATCCCTGTAGTCAACGCGAGATGTCCACCGGCCGAATTGCCGGTGACCACNATGCGGTCGGGATCAATGTCGTATTCCTCTGCATTCCGGATGACCCAACGCAGCGCGCAGAGGCAGTCTTCGACCGCGGCCGGGGCGAGCGAGACCTCCGCGAGCCGGTACTGCACGTTGACGACGGCCCAGCCCTTTTCGAGCCAGGGCAGCAGGCGCAGCACACTGCTCTCTTTGGACCCACCACGCCAGCCGCCGCCATGGATGTACATGAGCACCGGCACGGGCCCGTCCACCCCGCGCGGCAGATAGAGATCCACCTTGTTCTCGCGGTTGTTCGCCTTGTGGTAGGTGACGTTCGGTATCACCCGATACGTGTTGGACAGGTGTGATGCCCAGGTCTCCGTGTCGTTGAGCTGGGCCAGNCTAGTGGTTGGCGCCGACATCAACATGGCAGCGGCCAGCGCGAGTGTTGTCACGATCTGCTTGGTCATTGCATTCCCTCCCAGGACGGTCCCGCCTGTCCGCCGAAGCCTCGGCGAAGGCGGAAAGCCTCGGCGAAGGCGGACTCCACTTAAATTGAAGATTCCAACTACTCGCCGCCCGCGTCGTTCGTAGGTGCTCCCGGAACCAGCGTAGTCGTGCGTTCGGTGACGGAATCGATCTTCGCCCGACTGTAGAAAATCGGAAAGTACTTGCCGCGCGCCCATAGCTCAAACAGGTCGCGGTAATGCGGGCTGTCCGGGTTCCCGGACTGGCCCGGCGCGTTGAGCCCGACCGAATTGTCCCAGTCCGACGTGTCGGCGACGATCATGAACGACGCCCCGGACGTCTGATTGTCGCCCCCGCCGGTGTTGTGCACCGTCCCGCTGTAGCCCCCGCGCGGCAATGGCCCTACATCGATCCGACGTCGCACGTCGGGACTGACCGCGGCCGTCATCGGATGACGGATCAAGGCGTGCTTGTAGTCCACTTGGCCGTAGTGCCAGGTGGTCATGTCCGGCCCCAAACGCTCGGTCAGGCTTGCCAGCGTCTCGGCCAGGCTGTCCCGCAGCAGGGCGTCACGGCCCTCCACCGGTCGGTCGCCGAAACGCCCGTCGGGCGCCACCAGCCAGTCGATCAGCCGTTTGTTGTTGACGCTCCGGATGAAGCCCTGCGCCGCCTCAGGCACCACCGTCGCGTGCACGTTGTCGCGCAACCGGCGCTCGAAAGTGGCATAGATGGCCGCCGCCACCGAGTCCTTGTCCATCACGTAGTCCCAGTCGAGCAGTCGGTCTCGCAANTCGGCGACGGCGGGGTCGGCGATCTCGACCTCCCGTAGCAGCGGCACGATGTTCCGTCCGGCCACGGTCAACTCGTCGTGTTGAAACCGCATGCTGTCGGCCACGGTCATGTGCCGGGAGGTGTCGAGCAGTTCCTCCACGCGCGCCGCCCGCAGCTGGTCGCCCCACGTGTAGTGCAGCGCCTCCCAGTACGGATACCCGTCCGGCACGGTGTAGTTGTTGGCCGTGCCGTAGAACCCCTTCTCGGGATTGACCAGGTTGGGCAACGCCTTGATGGGGAGATAGCCGTCCCACTCGTAGCGCCCGTCGCCCGGCACCGGCACCAGCCCGCTGTGGGTGCGCCGGATCGGTGACACGCCCACCGCCTGATAGCCGATGTTCTTCTCGCGGTCGGCCCAGATCATGTTCTCAGACGGAATCCGGCTGTAGGCGCAGGCCTCGCGGAACTCTTCCCAGGTGCGCGCCTGGTCCATACGGAGACTGGCCAGATACGGGGCCGAACCGTAGTCCAGCCAGGCGGCGCGCAACGCGTAGGCCTTGTGGTTGGCGGTGTCCTCGTAGAGCACGGGCCCGTGGCGGGTGTATTTCAGCTCGACCTCGACCGCCGCTTCGCCTTTCACGGGCACCGTGTCGGCGATGACGCTCATCGGCTCCCACCGCCCCAGATAGCGATACTCGTTCGTGTTCGCCGGATTGGTATCGTAGACGTAGAGNTCTTCGTTGTCCTGCCCGAACACCGTGAGGCCCCACGCGCCATACTCGTTGTGCCCGATCGACACCCCGGGCAGCACCGGCTCTCCCCCACCGATGACGTTCCAGCCGGGCGCCACCAGGTGCACCCAGTAGCGCAGCGACGGCGCCCCCTGCGAGCGGTGCGGGTCGTTGGCCATCATCGGAAACCCGGTGATGGTCCGGCTGCCGGCCACGACCCAGTTGTTGCTACCGATGGCGTCGTAGTCCTGCTGCTCCAGATCGATCTCGCTCGGCATCGCCGCTGCGAGCCGCTCGTACGTGTCGGCGTCGCCGCGATACGCGGCCGCGACATCTTCCGGCTGGAACCGGAGACTCCGGCGATGGGCCCGGTAGAGATCGAGGATGTCGCCACTCAGCAGCGAGACGTCGATGGCGGGGTCAATCGTCAGGTCGGGGTCACCGTAGTAGTAGTTCAGCTCCTTGACCGCGTCGGCGCCCAGCAACGCCACGGCGCGGGCGTTGTTGATCTCGGACGTGACGTTCCCCACCAGTCCCTGGTGACGCGAGATGACGACCTCGGGGGTCCAGTGCTGCGGCGTGATGTCGAGTAACTGGAACTCCAGAGGCAACAGGGACGGGTTGGCGGCCGTCTCGTCGATGTAGGCGTTGATCCCACGCACGAAGGCCGGGATGATCACGTCNCCGCGGTCGTGATAGTGCTTCAGNTNGGTCGCCAGGTCTCCGCGGAATCGATGAAGTCTCGCCCCGATGTCCCGCTCGAGCTCCCGCCGCCCCAAAATCTCGGCCACGGTACCGGTCGCCTGACGGCGCCAGACCTCGAACTGAAACAATCGGTCACGGGCGGCGGCATAGCCCTGCGCAAAGAACAGGTCCGCCTCGTTGTCCGCGTAGATGTGATTGATGCCCCAGCGATCGGTGACGATCTCGACCGGCGACGCCAAGCCGGCGGTCCGCAGCGTCTCTTGCTGAGCCCCGACCACGGCGCCGTGGCTCGTGGTCAAGCACGTCAGGCCAACGGCCACCGCGACAACGAACTGGGTGCAGCGCAGCATGGATGGGGCCCTCTCTGTAGCCGATTGTCTCGATGGTCGGTGTCGGGACGCATTATAATCCCGGCGCTCAGCATTCATGGCTCTTGGCGCCGGCTTCGGCAGACGCGGCGCCCAGCTCCAACCAGCGCGCATTCTGACGATGGCGATATATGACTGACGCTCCCGGCGCATCCGCTCAGCGGTCCACGCTCCTGACTTCAGAAGACTGGTGGGCCATCTGGCTCGGCGGTCTCTTAATCGCGCTCACCGCGGCGGGCGTCATCACCGGGGTGGCCGGGGTGGGACGCTGGACGGGCGACCCGACGGCCGCGTTCGCCGGACAGATCCTTCCCATCGCGGTGCTCGGCATCGGGTTCGCGCTGATCACCGCGACCGCGGCGCAGATCATGGGCGGGTCGTTCATCGTGCACCAGACCGGTTTCATCCCGCTGTTTCTGCTGGCGGTCGTGGCCTACTTTGTCGCCAACCAAGCCGGAATCCGCGCGGCCGGGGTGGGCTACGCCTTCTGGGCACTGCTGTTGGGGTTGCTCATCTCGAATACGGTCGGCACGCCGGGGTGGCTGAAACCGGCGATCCGAAGTGAGCTCTACATCAAGACCGGGCTGGTGCTGCTCGGGGCCGAGATCCTGTTCAATCGCATTCTGACCCTCGGCCTGCCAGGACTGTTCGTGGCCTGGCTGGTGACCCCCATCGTCATCTTCTTCATGTACCGCTACGGCACGCGGGTGTTGAAAATCGCCAGCCCGTCACTCGTGATCGTCATCGCCGCCGCAACCTCGGTCTGCGGGGTGTCGGCCGCCATCGCGGTCGCCGCCGCCGCGCGCGCGAAGAAAGACGAGCTGACGCTGGCGGTCGGCATGACGCTCATCTTCACCGTCATCATGATGGTGTTGATGCCGATTGGTATCCGGGCCATCGGCATGGACCCGATCGTGGGCGCCGCCTGGATCGGCGGCACGGTCGACGCCACCGGCGCCGTCGTGGCGGCGGGCGCGATGCTGGGTGAGGAAGCGGAACAAGTCGCCGCGGTCGTCAAGATGATCCAGAACATCCTGATCGGCATCGTCGCCTTTCTGGTGGCCGTCTACTGGGTGACGAATGTCGAAAAAGCGGAGGGCAGCACGCAGCCCGCGGCCATGCAGATCTGGATCCGGTTCCCGAAGTTTATCCTTGGCTTCATCGGCGCNTCGCTGGTGTTTTCGTTCGTGCTCACCCCGATGATGGGCGAANAGGCGGTGACCGNCATCCTCGATCTCACGTCGGATTTCCGCNGCTGGTTCTTCTGTCTCGCATTCGTTAGCATCGGGCTGGAGTCGAACATGAAGCAGTTGATGGGTCAGGTGCAGGGCGGCCGCCCCATTCAGCTCTATCTGGTGGGCCAGACCTTCAACGTGCTGCTGACGCTGGCCGCCGCGTATCTCGCATTCGGGGGGGTCCTCTTTGACCGGGTGTAGTAGCGCGCTTCGCGCGCGGGCTTCGAGCTTCGGGCTTCGGACTTCGGCGGGTCCGGTGCGGCTCGTCATCGGACTGGTGGCGTTGGGGACGCTGGCCTTCGGCTTGGCCCAGGCCAACCGGCTGCCTGGCGCGCTGGGCGAGACCGTTCGAGGGAACCTCGCCGCCGACCGCGAGGCGACGGCGCTCTTCTACACGGAAGTCGACGGCTGGGAAGACTGGACCGCGCGGCGGTAGCGGCGCCGTCCCCAACAAGCAAGGCCCTTCACAGTGGCTCCAGGACTCTCGGGCGACGCCCCGGGGCGGTCCGCACCCTGTCGTCATCGGTCAGTGGGTGATCGCGTGGTGGAGTGATTGTTAGAATGCGGTCAGATGTCCCATACCCTCTCGTACCGCCTGAATGCCGCCGTGTGCTGCCTGGTCGCACTCGGTGGGCAGACTCTTGTCGCGCAGACACCAACCACTTTCGCACCCGAGACCGAACCGCTTTCAGATCTGGTCGAGCACGCGACCCGACTCGACCAACCCTCCGCCGACGCACGNTTCGACGCGCTCATCGCGCTGCTGGACGAGCACGGACTCGCCTACGAGATCCAGCCGTTCCCCAACCGGCGCGCCGACGAGGCAGGTCCGGCGCAAGGGCGAAATGTGTCAGTCAGCATCGGGACCGGCGACCGCGAGATCATCGTCGGCGCGCACGCCGACGCGGCGATGCTGCGGGACGGGTCGCTGAGTCACGCGATGGTGGACAACGCTGGTGCGGTGGCTGTCCTCGCACGCGTGGCGCAGACACTGGCGACGCAGGATCTNCGTCATCGGGTGCGCGTGCTGTTCTTCGATCTCGAAGAGCTGAACCTGCTGGGCTCCGAGCATCTGGTCGGCACCCTCGACCCGAGCCGTATCGCCGGGATGATCAACGTCGACATCGCCGGCTACGGCGACACCTTGCTCTACGGCCCGGCGGTCGGCGAGGGCAACGACGTGGTGTACACGGCCATGCGGCACGTGTGCGCCGACGCAGGCCACCGATGTCTGGAGTTCGCGCAGTTCCCTCCCAGCGACGACCGCAACTTTCAGGCCGCCGGCATCCCGAACATCTCGCTTGGGACTCTGCCGGAGTTGGAGGCGCACCAGTTGTGGCTGATGCTCAACGCGGGGCCAGACTCTGGTCTCGCTGACGGTTTCGTTCCGCCCATCCTCCGCACCATCCACACCCCCGCCGATACCGCCGACAANCTCGACGCCGCTGGCATGACGCTGGCCTACAACGTAGTCATGGACCTCATCCTGGAGTTGGATCGAGGCGCACGGTAGGCAGGTGGAGCGGCCCCGAAGGGCCTTGCTACGGTAACGGGTGACCGCTGCGCATGGAACCGGCCGGTCCNGTGTCTCGACGATCCGGTCGAGCGTCCAGCGCACGACGAGCCGGCCGCCGCTNACAAGCGCCGTCATCGCGCCAAGGCCCACGACGAGCCGCAGCCAGACCCCGGCGGCGTCCGGCACAAGCCGTGCGCCGTGCGGACCGATCAGCACGCCGACGAGCAGAAAGCCGACCAGCGGGGGCACGCGGAGGCGACGGGACCAGCGCCACGACCGGAATCGCCAGCCCGACGATCAACGCGAGATCGCACAGCACTCCTAGCTCGTGCACGGTGGTCCATCCGTCTGCAAGCGACCCGGCATCGAAGGTCCGCTGCGGCTATGGCGTCCGGCGTCTCCGGAAGTACTCGACCTGATATTCGCGCACGTTCCGATTGTGCTCACGCAGCGTATCGGCGAAAACGTGCGACCCGTCATTACGACTCACGAAGTAGACGTAGCTGACGTCGGCAGGGGCCAGAGCCGCGCGCAAGTCGGCGGCGCCAGGCGCGGCGATCGGCCCGGGCGGAAGACCAGGATACACATAGGTGTTGTAGGGCGAATCGTATCGGAGATTGTCACGTGTCAGGTTGCCGTCGTAGAGCCCGTCGAGCTGCAGCGCGTAGATCACGGTGGGGTCGCACTGGAGGGGCATCCGACGATGGAGGCGGTTGGTGTACACCGCGGACACGATGGGCCGCTCGTCGTCCCGCCCGGTCTCGCGCTGAATCAGCGACGCCAAGGTCACGACCTGACGCACGGTCATCTCCTGCTCGGCCGCCTGGGCCAGCAGGGCGTCGTCGAACGTCCGACGGAACTGCGCCAGCATCGCCTCGACGAGGTCGTCGGCCGTCGCCCCGCGCGGCAAGGCGTAGGTCTCCGGGAAGAGGTAGCCCTCGAGGTCGGTCGCGTCCGGATCCAAGTCCTCGACCAGGTCCGCCCGCTCGCTCGCCGCGAGGAACTCCTCGGCGACGCCGAACTCAGAGCGACCGAAGACCTCAGCCATCTCCCATCTGGTCAGCCCCTCAGGGAAGGTCACCGTCCTCAGGTGGACCTGTCCACGAGCCAGGACGTCGATAACATCCAAAGCCGAGGCCGACTCCGTGAATCGGTATTCGCCAGCCTGCAGCAGCCGGTCTCGCCCGCTACGCCAGAGCGCGACACGGAAGGTGCGCTGGTCCTCAACCACGCCGGCCTCCGCCAACTGTCGCCCGATGTCGGCGGTCGTCGTGCCGGGGGCGATGTCGATAAAGACCTCGGCCCCGCCATACCCGCGATAGGGCTCGTCCGCTCCCTCATAGAGTCGTGACACACCGTAGGCGCCGATGCCACCGAGCAGCAGCGCCGCGANCGCGACCGTGAGAAGAATCTTCTTCATGAGACTGGCTCGGTCGTGTCCCGGGGGCGTGTGTCGAGATACTCCTGCAGAAACACGGCGGCCGCAGCAGCGTCGAGGCGGGCCTTGCGCTTTCGCCAGTCGCGCTCGCGAACCGCCAATCGCTGCTCGGCTTCCACACTGGTCAGGCGCTCGTCCTGCAGCGCGACCGGCAGCCCCACCTGGTGTCTCACGGCTTCGGCGACCTGCCGTACCCAGGTGGCTCCCTCGTGCGGACGACCATCGAGATGACTCGGCAGCCCCAGGACGACTCCGCCCACGCCGTCGTCGCTGTCGGCCAACTCGCGCAGGACCGTCGCGAGGCGATGGGCCACCTCACTGACCGACCCTGTCCCGTCGAGCGTACGCCACGGCGTCGCGAGCGTGCCCGAGACGTCGCTGAGCGCCACGCCGATCCGCTTGCGCCCCAAATCCAAGCCCACAATTCTCATGTGCCGCGTGCTATCACGCTTGATTCTACCGTGTATTCACGTCTCCTCCTTCGAACCAGACCGTTCTGGAGAGCGCTCCTGGCGCCGCTCGTCGCACTCGGTCTGGCCGGTCTGTTCCGTTCATCGGATACGCCACTGACGGCGAACCAACAACCCGAGACCAGCGCACAGCCGGCCAGTCGCGAACGGGTCGAACGACTCTCTCAACGCGCGACCGAACNTGCCTAGGCCCTGCGAGCGGAAGCGGACGAGCTCGCCTCGCGCGAGCACACACTGCTTGACGAAATCCGCCGCCTAGAAGAAGACGTGGCAGATACCACGACCCGCCTTGACGACGCGGCCGCACGTATCGCCGAACTCGAGGAGGAGGCGGCCACACAGCGTCCGCTGGTGGAGGCACGCCTGCTCTTCAGCGGTGGCGATCTGACCGCGCTGGGTCGGACCTATCGACTGATCGGATCGCTGGCGCGACGTGACCAAGAGCGGTTCGATGGGCACCGACAGACGACCACGGCCCTGGGGTCGCCGAGGTCGACGCCCGCCGCGACTTGACCGTGCTGCTGGCCGGGGAACTCGTGGCGGCTCGGGAGCGGCTCGACGCGACGCTGGAGGGGCTGGGCAACGACGGTGCGGTCACAGCGGCACCAGTCGCGCTCCCCCTTGGCCCGTTTCGCGGTCAATTGCAAGCACCGGTGCCCGGCGAGGTCACGGTGGCATTCGGTTCCGAACAGACCNGCGANTTCGGCACCAGCATCGCCCGTGCCGGTATCGAGCTGGCCGCGATGCCCGGCGAGTCCGTCTATGCCATTCACGGCTAGACGGTCACCCACGCCGGTCCCTTCGAAGGACTCGGCACGCTCGTGATCATCGACCACAGTGACCAGGCCTTCTCCCTCTACGGCTATCTCGGCGGGCTCGCGGTCCACACCGGCGTCCAGGTCGACCCGCGGACGCGTACCCTCCTCGGCACCGNCGCGCGCTCGCCGACCGACAACCCGGCCGTGTACTTCGAGCTTCGCATCGACGGTCGTCCTGTCGATCCGATAGAATGGNTTGANTANTGGAAGGGCCTGGGACTTNATGACAGATCGTACTCGTTTTGTTCTCCTGATGGTAACGGCGCCGATTCTGGCCTACACGCTGGTCGGGGGGCTGCTNGGCCGCGTCGTGGCTCGGGAGGGCACCTACCAGCACTTGCGGGTCTTCGAAGACGTGGTGTCGCTGGTCAGCACCAATTATGTCGAGGAGGTCGAGCCCGAACACGTAATGCGGGGCGCCCTGTGGGGCCTCGCCGAAGGGCTGGACCCGCAGAGCGTGTATCTGACGGAGGACGAAGCCCGCGAGTACGAATCGGCTAGCGTATCCGGCGAAGTCGGAATTGGCGTGACCTTGACACGCCAATATTATGTGCAGATCGTGGCCGCGAGAGACGGGTCGCCGGCAGACGACGCGGGGTTGATTCCGGGAGACTTCCTCCGGAGCATTGCTGACGCTCCAACCCGGACGATGTCAACCATTCGCGCCCAACAGCTGCTGCACGGTGCGCCCGGATCGACCGTTCAAGTGAGTGTCATTCGAGGCAACGCGGCGGAACCGATGGACATCGAGGTCCGGCGCAGCGCCGACCGATCGGCCAACGTCACCAGCCGCATCGTCGCGCCGGGTGTCGGCTACATTCGGATCGCGGAATTCGACGAGACCACCCCGGACGCCATCGAGTCGGCGGCTGAGGCCGTGGGGGGACAGGGCGCCACCAAACTTGTGGTCGATCTGCGCGGCACGGCCATTGGCGCATTCGAGACCGGTATCGCCAGCGCGGCGCTCTTCACCAACGCCGACACGCTTGTCATCCGAGAAACGTCCGTGACACAGCAGCCCGTGGCTCGAGGCGCCGCGCCGGCGTCCATTGCCGTGCCGGTGGTACTGCTNACGAATCCCGGCACCGCCGGGGCCGCCGAGGTGTTCGCCGCCGCGCTCATCGACACTGAGCGAGCGGAAACGGTCGGGTTGCGGACCGCCGGCCGCGCCGCCGAGCAGACGTTGGTGGATCTCCCTGGTGGCGGGGGACTCTTGCTGTCGTCGACTCGGTATCTGGCCCCTTCGGGCGCGCCGATCCATCGCGTCGGCGTGGAGCCGTCCGTGGCCGTGCCNACNCCGATGACCGAANTGGGGNAACCTCGACCGAACCCGGACGAAGACCCNGTGCTCGACCGCGCCCTCGAACACCTCACCGCAATGCCCACGGTGTANTCAGACACGCCGGTCGGTGCGCGTTGACNGGTTTTTTGAGAGGTTGATATACTGCGTGTTTGGAAAACGCGCGTCTACATGCAGACCGTACCGCCACATTTGCAAGAGATAGGCGCGTAGCTCAGTCCGGTTAGAGCGCCTGCTTGACACGCAGGAGGTCGGCGGTTCGAGTCCGCCCGCGCCTACCACCCCGCCGCTGGTCCGGTCACGTCTCACGCAGACCCTGATATCCGCTGCCCCGGCCGCCGGGGGCAGTTGACGCAGACAGCGGCGCGGACACGGAGTGCGGTTTTCACTGACGATGGATCAGGTCACGGTCACCCTCCCGGATGGATCGACGCGGCAACTGCCGACCGGGGCACCGGTGCGCCAGGTCGCCGAAGATATCTCGCCTCGATTGGCCCAGGGGGCGATCGCGGCGTCAGTTGGCGACCGCCTGGTCGATCTCACGCATCCGCTAGACGAAGACGCCGCGGTGCGCATCATCACGAAGGACGGCCCGGAGGCGCTGCATCTCTACCGGCACAGCACGGCCCATCTGCTGGCCGCCGCGGTCACGGCGTTGTTCCCGGAGGCGCAGTGCGGAATCGGTCCTCCCATCGAGGACGGCTTCTACTACGACTTCATCGTGGACCGGCCCTTCGTGCCGGCCGACCTCGAGGCAATCGAAGCGAAGATGCGCGAGCTCGCCGGACAGAATCTGGCCTACGAGCGCAAGATGATGTCCAAGGAGGAGGCGAAGCAGTATTTCGCCGACCGTGGCGAGCCGCTGAAGGTGCAGCTGATCGAGGAGAAAGGCGGCCCCGTCGTCTCCTGCTACACCATCGACGGCGTGTTCATGGACTTCTGCACTGGCCCGCATGTGCCGTCGTCCGGCAGGCTGAAGGCGTTCAAGGTGCTGCACAGCTCGAACGCCTACTGGAAGGGCGACGCCCAGAACCAGCCGATGCAGCGGATTTACGGCACGGCGTTCTTCGACAACAAGGCCCTCAAGCAGTATCTGACGAGGTTGGAAGAAGCGAAGAAGCGGGACCATCGAAAACTGGGCAAGGAACTGGGCCTCTTCACCTTTCATCCCTGGGCGCCCGGCGCCGCGTTCTGGCTCGCGCACGGCACCACGCTGTGGAACCTGCTGGCCGAGTACATGCGGTCGACGCTGTTCCCCTCAGGGTATGTCGAATTGCGCACGCCACTCGTCTACAACAAGAAGCTCTGGGAAACCTCCGGTCACTGGGAACACTACGCCGAGAACATGCTGCAGGTGGAGTCGGAAGGCGAGACCTTCAGCCTGAAGCCGATGAACTGTCCCGGACACATGCTCGTGTTCGCGAGCGAGGGACGCAGTTATCGCGACCTCCCACTGCGCTACCACGACCAGAGCGTGCTGCACCGCGACGAGGCGTCCGGGGTGCTGGCCGGGCTGACCCGGGCCCGGCAGTTCTGTCAGGACGACGCGCACTGCTTCGTCACCCCTGAACAGNTCGGCGACGAGGTNAAGCGACTGCTGCGNCTCGTGCAACAGGTGTATGAGGACTTCCGCCTCGACTTCTCGGTCGAACTCTCGACGAGGCCAGAGACCTTCCTGGGTGAGACCGANACCTGGGACCAGGCCGAAGACCAGCTGAAGCAGGCATTGGACGCGGCGGACCAGACCTACACGGTCGCCGAAGGCGAGGGNAATTTTTACGGTCCGAAGATCGATTTCCACGTCGTGGACGCCATCGGCCGCAACTGGCAGTGCGCCACGATCCAACTGGACTACCAGCTGCCGCAACGCTTCGACCTCAAATACATCGGCGCGGACAACGCCGAGCATCGCCCCATCGTCATCCACCGCGCCATATTCGGCAGCTTCGAACGATTCATCGCGCTGCTGATCGAGCACTACGCGGGCGCGTTTCCGCTGTGGCTGGCGCCGGTTCAGGCGATGGTCGTGCCAATTGCCGATCGTCACCTCGACTACGCCGAGTCGGTCGCGTCCAGGCTGAGAGCGGACGGTCTCCGGGTCGAAGTAGATGCCAGGCAGGAGAAAATGGGGTATAAGATTCGCGAGGCGCAATTGCGCAAGGTCCCGTACATGCTGGTCACGGGAGACCGCGAGGCAGAAGCCGACGCGGTCGCGGTGCGTCACCGTAGCGAGGGCGACCAAGGCGCACGGTCCATCGACGACTTCATCGCCGACGCGCGGGCAGAAATTTCTCGCCGCACGTAGCGCGCGAGAATGACAACCTGAACAAAGGGGGGCACTATCGCTTTCGTCCGAAATCAGCGACGCGAGGTTCGGACTCGCACCAATGAACGGATCCGAGTCCGGGAAATCCGGGTCATCGACGATGAGGGCGAACAGCTCGGGATCATGACGCCCCAGCAGGCCCTGGTAATTTCTCGGGAAAAGGGTCTGGATCTGGTGGAAATATCGCCGACCGCGACGCCCCCGGTGTGTCGCATCATGGACTACGGGCGCTACCACTACCAGGAGCAGAAGCGGACTCGGGAAGCGCGCAAGAACCAGAAGTCGATCGAACTCAAGGAGATCAAGTTCCGGCCCAAAGTTGATACGCACGACTACAACTTCAAGAAGAGACATATCGAGCGCATCGTGTCGGAAGGCGACAAGGTGAAGGCCACGGTCTTCTTTCGTGGCCGTGAGATGGCGCATCCGGACTTCGGACGACGCATTCTCGAGCGGCTCATGGACGATCTGGAAGGAATTGCGGCGGCCGAAACGCGCCCCAGTATGATGGGGAACCAGATGCACATCATTCTGTCCGGTGTCGCTGGCGCGAAGAAGTGAGAGCGGGAGAGAAAGTTCGACATGCCAAAGATGAAGACGCACCGCGGGGCCGCGAAACGGTTCAGGCTGACGGCCAGCGGTAAGATCAAGAGAAACCACTCGCTGAGACGGCACATTCTGACCAGCAAGACGACAAAGCGGAAGCGCGGGCTGCGCAAGTCAGCCCTGATCTCGGCCGCAGACATGAAGAAGGTCCAGCGTCTACTGCCGAACGGATAGGATTACTGACATGCCTCGAGTCAAACGCGGATCAGTCCGCCGCGCCAAACGCAAGAAGTTGCTGGCGCGCACTAAGGGCTTCTACGCCACCAAGAGCAAACTGTATCGGGCCGCCAAACTCGCCGGCGATAAGGCCGCGGAGTANGCCTATATCGGCCGGCGCCTGAAGAAACGCGACTTCCGCCGNCTCTGGATTGTTCGGATCAACGCGGGCGCGCACCAACACGGACTGAACTACAGCCAGTTCATGAACGGACTGGCGGCGGCGGGCATCACGCTCGACCGGAAGAGTCTGGCCAACCTGGCCGCCACGGAGCCCGCCGCGTTCGCGCATCTGGCCTCCCAGGCCAAAGACGCGCGGGCGGCCGCCGCCGAGGCGGCGGCGGCATAGAGACCGATCCTAACCGCGGCGGCCCCTGGTGGCCGCTCCGCCTGCGCCTCCGGCCGGAGGCGTCTTCGAACCGCCCGTCACGCAGCGCCGCGCCATGACCGCCCCGACCGCCATCGACGCCATCCGCGCGGCATTTCAGGCTGACCTGAGCACCATCGCCACCGCGCAGGACCTGCAGTCGGTTCGAGATCGGTATCTCGGACGCAAACAGGGCCAGGTGGCGGCGCTCATGAAATCAATGGCGGGGGCCGCGCCGGCCGACCGGCCAGCCCTGGGCAAAGCGGCCAACGTCCTCAAACGGGAGATCGACGCCGCGCTCACCCAGCGACGCGAGACGCTCGACGCCACCGTCCGGCCAGCGGGCAGTGTTGACGTGACGCTGCCTGGCCGCGACTTGCCCTCCGGGCGTCGGCACCCGTTGACGCTCATCCGAGAACAGGTCGAATCGATCTTCGAGGCGATGGGATTCGAAATCCTCCAGGGCCCGCAAGTGGAAGACGACCACCACAACTTCGAGGCGCTCAACATGCCGCCGGATCACCCGGCGCGCGACATGCAGGACACGTTCTATCTGGAACGACCGCTGCCCGGGGGCGGCGAGGGCTCGGCCCGGCCCGCCACCCTGCTGCGCACCCACACCTCCGGCATGCAGATCCGATACATGGAGTCGCACGAGCCGCCGGTCCGCATCATCGCGCCCGGATTGGTGTATCGACGCGACACCCCTGATCTCACCCACTCGCCGATGTTCATGCAGGTCGAGGGGCTCCTGGTCGGCGAAGCCGTCACCATGGCCGACTTGAAAGGCACCCTCATCGGCTTCCTGCGCAGATTTTTCGACGCGGACACCCGGGTCATGTTCCGTCCCAGTTTCTTTCCGTATACGGAACCGAGCGCCGAGGTCTTCATTAGCTGCGTGTTCTGCGGGGGCGACGGCTGCGCCGTCTGCAAGCAGACGGGCTGGCTGGAAATTCTGGGGTGCGGCATGGTGCATCCAGCGGTCTTCGAAGCCGTCGGCTACGACCCNGAGCGCTACACGGGCTGGGCGTTTGGTCTCGGGATCGACCGCGTGGCCCTGCTCAAGTATCGGGTGGAAGACATCCGCCTGTTCTACGACAACGACTTGCGTCTGCTGGAGCAGTTTCCCCAGTGAGAATCCTGGTGTCCTGGCTGCAGGAGCTCGTCGAGCTCCCGATCGGCCCCGCTGGCGCCGGGCCGGCCGGCCCGACAAACATCGCCGAGCTGGCTGACGCGCTCACCATGCGTGGGTTCGAGGTGGGCGCGGTGGAACCCTGGCCAGTCGCCGAGGGCGCCCCCCCGGACGCCGTGCTCGATCTCGAGATCACTACGAACCGGCCGGACTGTCTGTCGGTGTTCGGCATCGCCCGCGAGGTGGGTACCATCTACGCGGCCGACTGCCGGCTCCCGGAGATCGAATCGGCCGTCGCGGCCGACCAAGACGCGCCCCTCGCGATCAGCATCGACGACGCCGACCTGTGTCCTCGATATGTCGGCGCCCTGGCAGACGTGGAAGTCGGCCCGTCTCCCCGATGGCTGGCGGCCCGACTCGAAGCGGCTGACGTGCGGCCGATCAACAACGTCGTCGACGTCACCAACTACGTCATGCTCGAACTGGGGCAGCCGATGCACGCCTTCGATCTCGCCAAGCTGGCGGGTCCCGAGATTCGTGTGCGCCGCGCGGCCGATGGAGAGCGGATTCGCACGCTCGACGGTGTGGAGCGCACNCTGCAGCCGCAGATGCTCACCATCGCCGATGCCCAGCAACCGCAGGCGATCGCGGGGGTCATGGGGGGAGCCGACTCCGAGGTTGGAGACGCCACCCGCACCATCGTGCTGGAGGCGGCCTATTTCAATCCGATCTCCGTGCGGCGCACCAGCAAGCGGTTGGCGCTGTCGACCGACGCCTCGTTTCGGTTCGAGCGGGGCGCGGACGTGTTGGCCCCTCTCACCGCGATCGCCCGAGCCCGTCACCTGCTGAAGGCCATCGGAGCCGGACGCGCCCGTGGAGCCATCGTGGACTGTTTCCCCGCGCCGCCCGACCCGATCGTGGTGCGACTGCGCCACCACCGGCTCGGTCATGTGCTTGGTCAAACGGTGGATCCATCGTTCGTGCCTCCCACCTTGACCCGACTCGGCTTCGCGCCCCTGTCGGAGCGTGACGGCGAGAGTCCCATATGGCAGGTGACGGTGCCCTCGTTCCGCGTGGACGTCCATCGGGAGGAAGACCTCATCGAAGAGGTGGCGCGGCACCACGGGTACGAGCGGCTCCCCACGACGTTTCCGGCCCTCACGAGGCCGCCGCAGGCCGCCGGCGACTGGCGGCCGCGTGACCAGACCGTTCGGCGGCTGCTCACCGGGTGCGGCTTCTCCGAGGCGATCACATATGGNTTCATCGAGCGCGAGGCGGCGCTGGCCGTTCACGAGGATGCCTCCGACCTCGTGGCCTTNAGCAACCCCCTGTCGGAGAAAGGGGCCGTGCTCCGTCCCTCATTGATCCCGGGACTGGTCGACTCGCTCATCCACAACCGGCGGCGCGAACGGCAAGACATACGCCTGTTCGAGCTGGGCAGCCGATTTCGTCAGGGCGACGGCGAAACCCCCTCGCTGGCCTTGGCGCTGACCGGCGCGGCGATGGCGCAACACTGGACCGGCGCGGCCCGCAAGGCGGACCTGTTCGACCTCACGGGCGCCCTCACACGGCTGGCCGACGGGTTCGGCGTCCACGCGACGTTCGAACCGGGAACCACCCGCGCCCTGGTACCGGGACGCACGGCACACATCCGGTTCACCATCGGCTCCGACACGACGCACGTGGGCTGGGCCGGACAGCTGGACCCGGCCCTGGCAAGCCGGCGCGGCCTCCCGGGCGCCCACGAGGTGTATGTCGCCGAACTCGACCTGCGGTCGCTCACCCTGGAGGCGTTCGCCCGGCTCCGAGCGGCGCCGGTCCCCCGCCACCCCTCGATCGTCCGCGACCTATCGCTCGAGATCGACGATGCCTTGCCTGCCGCACGGGTTCGTGACACGATTCGGACCGCGGCCGGTCCAGCGCTNGTCAGCGTGCGGGAGGTCGATCGGTATCAGGGCTCAGACGTGGCCACGGGNGCCGTCAGCCTGTCGGTGCGGCTGACCTTCCGGGCCTCGGANCGCACCCTCACCGANGCCGAGGTCCAGNCNGCGACCGATCGCGTCGTGTCCGCGCTCGAAGAGGCACACAGCGCGCAGCTGAGATAGGAGAGAATCCAACGCATGGTGAAGCCGACGTCATCGTTGAGCCTCGAACCAATCGACCGGTTGGCCGAAAAGGTCCAGACGCTCGTCGGAGTCCTCGAACGCACGCGCGCCGAGTTGACCCGCGCTTCGGAGGACAACGCACGGCTGTCGCAAGAGGTCGATGTACTGCGCGCGCGACTGGTGAGCGCCGAAGATCAGGGGGCCCAGGCCCACAGCCTCCAGACCGAACGCGACCAGATCCGGATACGTGTCACCGAGATGCTGGAACAGCTCGACAGTCTGAGCCTCTAGAAAGACTTCCCTTGGCCGATGAGTCGCCCCGCGTGGTCACCGTGGAGATCATGGGTCAGCGCTACCCCATCAAGAGCGCACTCGATTTCGAGTACATCACCCACCTGGCGGAGTACGTCGACGAGAAAATCCAGTCCGCCACGGATCACTCCACCGGCGGCGACACCGTCCGTGTGACGGTGCTCGCGGCCCTCAATATCGCCGACGAGTACTTTCGCGCCAGGAACAGCGACGCCGATCAGGAGACCGAACTGCAGCGGCGTACGGGCGAGATAGAACAGATGGTCGATCGGGCCCTCAACCAATTCGACTAGCCGCCCTCACCGGCTTGCCCCACGACCGGCTTCGTTCTAAGATGAATCGACTAGAGCGGTACGAATAGGCAGTCACGCTCTGCCGCGTTGTCGGCTGGCAGTTGGCGGCCATAGATATTTAAAGGTCCCCTGCAGTGTTCGTGATGGTCCAGGAGTCTTGGTTTGAACCAACGCTTTACCTAAGTGAGCTGCGA
>PAUN01000005.1 GCA_002712885.1 Acidobacteriota bacterium | reverse complement strand
GTTCGGCACCCTGGTGCCGGGCATCCGCACGAGCCTGCCGGACATTGGCGGTGCGCGGGCCATGGAGCAGGTGCTGGTGTATGGCAACGGCGCCGGCGGCGTCGACACGACGGTGCTGGTCGACGGGATGCAGGTGAACTCCATCATCGGCAACGGCGCCTACCAGATGTATTTCAACCCGCAGATGAACGCGGAGACGTCGTTCACCACTTCCGGCGCTGGCGCCGACACCCAGCGGGGCGGCATCCGAATCAACATGGTCCCGAAGGACGGCGGTAACCAGTTCAGCGGTCAGGCCTATTTCGGTGGTTCTCATCGCTCCTGGCAGTCGAGTGTCTGGAACCCCCGCCTCGGCGAGCTCGGGGTCGCGTCCAGAGAACAGGGCGACGCGCGCGACGGCGCGCCGCGTATCGACCGGGTGTATGACCTCAATACGTCGCTTGGCGGCCCGATCGTCAGGGACAAGCTTTGGTTCTTCGGTTCGTTACGGGACTGGTCCACCGACTTGATCGTGCTCAACAGCTTTCAGCGCGACGGCAGCCCAGGGCTCGACGACAACCGGCTGACCAGCGGCCTGATGCGCTTGACCTATCAGGCGACCCCGCGCAACAAGTTCTCGGCATATATCGACCGGATCCGGAAGGTGCGGCACCACGAGCACTTCGAGGGCACGGACCTTACGACCGCGGCGTGGAAGCGGCGCCCGATTCTCTACTACACGGCGGCGGCCAAGTGGACCGGCACGCTGTCGAACCGGGTCCTGGCAGAGTTTGGGTGGTCGGTCAACGGCGAGGTTTACCCACGCGGCTACCAGCCGGGGATTAAGCAGGAGCGCCCGGACGGGTTTTTCACCTGTGCAGAGACACCCTGTTTCCCCTCGGAGATGACCTCGGCCCAATCCACTTTACAGATGGGCAGTGGCGCAGGCGGCTCCTCTTGGTACGGCGGGCCGTCGGGGGAGGTTCTCCGCGCGACAGACAATCGGCTTGGATTCTCCTATGGGGCGGCGGCGAACAACACCATCAACTTCCCGTTCAAGAACAACCTGATCGGGTCGCTGTCGTATGTCACCGGGTCGCACAACGTCAAGGTTGGATTTGAGAACTCCTGGGCGCGTGAGACGGCGGTGCGGAACACCAACGGCAACCTGTATCGGAATTACGGGGACGACCCGAATCCGTTCGGTGTTCAGCTACCGTGGCTGACCTCGGACCTGCCTCAGGCGGGCGCCAACGTCGCCGACGGTCTGGCTCCAGGGTTGATCGGCGACCCGGAGACCGTCAGCGTCCTCAACGACCCGAACCTCACGCGGACGGACGTGAACTACGACCTTGGCATCTACGCCCAGGACGCTTGGACCATCGACCGGCTGACCATCAACTACGGGGTTCGGCTGGACATGGCGGACTCGTCGATTCCGGCGCTGTACAAACCGGCCGGCCGGTTCGGGACCGCCATCGACTTCGGGGATACCTCGATATTCCCGAATCCGGTGGACTTCCCGGCTTGGGGTCCCGACTTCTCGCCGCGGTTCAGCCTGGCCTACGACGCGTTTGGCAACGGCAGGACGGCATTGAAGTTTGGGCTCAACCGGTATATCAACGCCTATGGCCTGAGCTTCACGAACCGGTATCAGCCGGCGTATCGCGACCAGGAGAACCGGCTCTGGAACGACATCACGCTGGGGGCTGATGGTCTGCTGCCGTCAGGCTGCACCCGTATGAATCCGTCGGCTTGTGCGGACCCCTACGGGACCAACGGCGACAACATTCCCCAGGACTGGGAAATCGGCGCGCTCGCGCGCTCTGGCTTCGGGATCCGGGAGACGGACCGGCCGGGCCCGAATTACAGCCGTGGCTACCAGGATCTGCTGACCATCGGGATCCAGCAGGAAGTCCGGCCGGGCCTGTCGGTGAGCGCCGAGTGGCGGCGTCGCTGGTATCGGAACGTCGAGAACCGGGACAACACATTGCGGAGCTACAGCGACTTCAGCGACCCGATCAACGTCGTCGCGCCGCTGCCGTATGTGGGCACCATTCCCGTCTACAACATCGACCCCGCGGTGCGGTCGCTGGTTGAAGAGATCGACCGGAACTACGAAGGTGGCGGCGGCTTCAAGAACCAGTACACCGGGTTCGAGTTGAGCTTCCAGGGCCGGTTGGCTGGGGGCGGCTCCATCTTTGGTGGCTGGAGCACGGACACGCCGGGCACCAGTTGGTTCTCGGGTGGTGGGCTGATCAACGCCTGCCCGCTGCGTCTCGAGGTCGAGGACAACCCGAACCAGCTCCGGTTCTGCAACGCGTTCGACTACCCGACGCCATTCCGGCACGAGTTCAAGGTCGCGGGGAACTACCCGCTGCCTTGGTATGACCTGATGGTGGCGGGCACGATCATCGCCAACGCGGGTGGCTACTCTGGTTCCAACAACCCCGAGACGATGTCGTTCACACGGACCTCCAACACGTATCGCGCACCGTGGTGGAACTCCGATAACTGCACGGGGACCTGCGTGCTTGGGGAAGGGATCATCACCAACGCCAACGGCGGCGTGGTGTCGCCGACGGTCGGCACGAGCACTTCGTCGACCACGCTCACGCTGCTGCCGGGCAACAGTGTGAAGTTCCCGCCCTACTGGATCCAGATGGACGCCAGCATTGCCAAGACCATCGATCTGGGCGGCCGGATCCGCTGGGAGGTCAGAATGGAAGGCTTCAANCTGACCAACGCCGGATTCGANCGTTCGAGTCGTGCGAGCCGAGGCACGTCAGTCGGCCGCCAGAGCAGCATCTTCGAGTATGCGTCCACCATCAACAACGGACGTATCATGCGGCTCTCGACCACCGCGCGCTGGTAGAGTTCGTTCTACCAGTCCGTAGGCACTACGCGCCGGTGGAGGCTTTGCCTCCACCGGCGTTTTTCGTTTCCCGGCCAGGCGTGTCGGTGTGGCGGCGTTACTTCATCGGCCACAGCCCGCCTGCCTGCTCCATCTCGCACCTCGCCACGGAGACGCCTCGCTAAANTTGGCTCTCGGCGCTCTTCTGCACCCTGCTGGTGTGTTGTAACCGTGATCCNCGCATAGGTCGGCAGCGCGTTCCTGCACCTCAGAGCGTCTCCGCTCCCGCCAGGNCAGGGCTCGTCGAGGCGCTGCCTGGATGNNNGNCGAACCTGCTATCCCGTCACAGGCTGCCAGCCGTTCGCCGTAAGCGCGGGGGAAACGGTTTCCCNGGACGCCATTCAGGTGGCAAGGCGCAAGGGGGGAACAGTCTGGTGGGCTGTGACCGAAGTAGCAACGCGCTCCACACGCACGGCTCGCCAGGGAAGCTCTGGTGGCGTCAGGATAGGGGTNCGCGTCACTCGCCGGTTCTCTCGCAGGCGAACGCCCACCCGTGCTGGCACGCGCGGGCGTAGAGGTCCGCGTCGGGCCAGTCGGTGAGGCTTAGACCGCCCTCGTTGAGTAGTAGCCGCAGGTCCCGTAACTCCGGATCGCCGCGGACGGGCGCGGCGGTGTTCGAGGTATTCAAGCAGCCGGGCTCGAAACCTTGCTGGCAGGCCTGCCCGAACAACACGCTGGACACCTCCGGGTCGGGCTCGACGATGGCGCCCTCGACGTAGTGTGCGCCCAGCTCGTTGCAAGCCCAGCCGGAGCCGTCCCGGCAGTACAGGAACTCGTACAACGCCAGCGTCGCGCACCCCTTNCGAAGATCGTTGTCGCAGGCCTCCTCCCAGAACACGATGCTGTCGCCGGTGTGGCGGCCGTCGGCAGCACCACCGGCGGCCATCAGGAAGAAGAACGCCACCCAGACGGCCATGTGAGTGAGGTTTGCGCGTCGAGGGACGGTGACACCCTCGATGCGACCGACGAGGAATGTCTGCGGAAGCTTCTTCGCCAGCTGGTCGATCCGCTGCACGCTCAGGTTGAGAAGCGGGACGCACAGTAGCTTGTCGTAGAAGGTCGGCTGCTGGAACAGCCCCAGCAACTCGTAGAGTCCGAAGACGGTCGCGCCGTAGAGCAGTCCGAAGATCACCTTGCCTGGAGCCGTCCTGGGTGATGTCGACGGGTCCGTGACCAGCAAATGGAGTCCCAGGAACACGGCGATCGGAATCTCCGAATCGATAAAGAACGGCACGCCGACGATCTGCGTGTACAGCGCGCTCAGCCCGAAGAGCGCCGCCGCCGCGAAGGCCGAGACCAGCGTGATCGAGAAAAAGTACATCGCCACCAGTCCCACCAAGAACAGGAACAGATAGGGCTGTGGCGCGAGGTTGAGGGTGGTGGCGATCTGATCGCCCCACGTCAGGTTGGTGGTGCCGGTGGCAATCAGCACTAGCGAGAACAGGCCCAGCGAGAAGGCGGACGGATTGAAGATGTGGACCCGGCGGCCGTCCCGGTTCCAACGCACGAACTCCTTTCCCAGGAAGCCGACCCCGAGCATCAGGAACTGCAGGTAGAACCACTCGTCGTGAAACCACAGGAACAGGTTGGTGCTGAAGAGNATCGGGAACGGCCCGAAGCCCAGTGTGTAGCGTTCATGCCGCGACCAGGCCAGCAGCATGTCGAACACGTAACAGAAGAGGAGCTGACCGACAAGCAGCCAAAAGTGGTCGGCGACCGGTGTCCAGTAGGTGCCCCAGTAGACGAAGACCGACGTGTGGAGGATGGCCTGAATCCAGTGCTGCTTTCGTAGGGCGACATCGAACCCGCGAGGCGCGGCGCCCTCGAGGTGCTGACGGAGCCACCCTTGCCACACCAGTAGCCCGATGACGGCGAGCCAGAACGACCAGATGAGCGTCGGGTGCTGCTGCACCCGCGGAAGGAACGACAGGCCCAGGAGTCCGGCGGTGAGCGCGAGCGGTATGAGGAGCACGCGACGGGGCGCCGTCGCCCCTGTTGCCGGTGACGCCGACCAGGCGCCGCCCGTCGCGCCTCGGGTCTTCCGTCGAGAGCGCGTGTGCTTTGTCCGTTGTCGTTTCGCTGCCATAGAGGTGTCGTTGGGCCTCGATCGTACAGGAAACGGTCCACGGGCACCACGACGACTCACGGATGATTTGTCTCATCCTCGGGTCCCNGTCTGGTGGTCGTGGTCCTACAGCCCGCGGACCGGGTTGCTCTACATCCCGTTCAACCGCTCCTGTCTGAACCAGACGGCCAACGACCGCTCGGTCACCGGCACCGGGCCGCGGTTCACGATACCGGAGTCCGGGCTGGAGGAGGACGGTGACCTGACCGAGCTACGNGCCATCGACATTTGGACCGGCCGCGAGGCTTGGCGTTACAGCCAGCGAGCCCCCAACGCCGGATCGTCACTGGCCACGGGCGGAGACATCGTCTTCCACGGCGATNTCAACCGCCGCTGGCGGGCGTTCGACGCCGAGACGGGCGAGGGCTCTGGGAGACGATCCTCGGCAGCCAAATCACCGGGTATCCGGTGAGCTACGAGGCCGGCGGGCGTCAGTATGTCATCGTGCCGGTCGGCGGCGCGGCGATCTTCCGGATGGACAACTACGCCCCCGAACTCGAGGCGCCGATCGGCAGCAACATGCTGGTAACATTCGCGNTGCCGGACTGACGCGTCGCGGTCCTGCCAGATGACGAGAGCGTCCCTTCGGGAGTAGTACCGTCCATCNCCACGGTATGAATGCTCTTGACGTCAACCCTCCGTGCGGTCATCCTCGCTGTGGGGCGCTGGTGAGGAAGCGTCAGCCCGGNTGAAACTCGTGCCACACCGGTGCCTCAGAGCGCCGGGTGTCCACATTGGNCATCGCGCTGAAGACGCAGGCCGGTCTAACCGGTGCGTCCCTGAGGAGTCTAGAATTACTTCACCGTCACCCCCTCGCCGGCCCGCATCGCGCGCCGGCACGCAGAAGACGCTACACACGGAGGACCAGATGCGATCGACCATTCTCGCTGCCCTGCTCGTCGTGCTTGCGGTTCCGGCTGGGCTAAGTGCCCAGGCCGTGGAATCGGCTGAACCTTTCAAGGTTGGAACCTTCCAGATTGACGGAGAGGCGACAGTGGCCCTCGTGCTGCGGGACTCCCTGATCGTCGACATCGGCGCCGCGAATGCCGAACTGGAGGTGAATCCGATGTACCCGCATGTGGCCATGCCGGCCGACATGCTCGAACTGGTCGGTCAGTATGAGTACGGCCTCAAGTTCAGGCTCTACGAGATCGTCAATGATCTCCTCGCAGATAATCGGTTGTCGGGTAGCGAGCGCGCTTCGTCTGTGCACGACGTCGAGGACGTCAGAATCCTTCCGCCGATCATGTATCCGGGCAAGCTCATGAATGCGGCGGTCAACTTTTACACGCACGCGTGCGAGGGCTGCACGGAGGAGGACCTGGTGGCGCGGACCCGCGAGCGGCAGGAGAACCGGGGCGTGCCTTACCTCTTCTTGAAGCCCACTCGCGGCGCGGTCATCGGTAGCGGGGACGACATCGTGATGCCCTTCGGCCGTGACCGGATCGAATGGGAAGTCGAAATGGCTATCGTATTCGGCCGCGCGGGCAAATACATCTCTGCGAGCCGTGCATACGACCACGTGTTCGGCTACATGGTCGCCATGGANATNTCCGATCGNGGCGGGCGNCCGCCGGGTGGCTACGGCTCCGGTTCGGACTGGTTCGTCGGTAAGGGTCATGACACGTTCGCGCCCCATGGGCCGTGGATCGTGCCAAAGGAGTTCTACGGCGATCCGATGGAGCGCCTGCATCAGAGCCTGGTTATCGACGGCGTGACCGTCCAGGAGGCCAGGGCGGGAGACATGATTCACAATATCCCGGAGCTGATCGAGTATGCCTCGTCGCTCATCACGGTCTTCCCTGGTGACGTNCTCCAAAGCGGCACGTCCGGCGGAACCGGCGCCGGTCGCGTCGAGCGCGCCAGCGGCTCTGGGTACCTGCAGGCGGGCGAGACGATCAGCGCCACCATCGAGGGAATCGGCACGTTGACTCACACGGTCATCGCCGAGGAGAGTGTTCCGGCCGACCTGTCCGGCGCGCAGCTGCCGCCGGTTCGCAGCTATCGCGACCCCCGCTGACGCGGCGGTTGCTCGGCGTGCCGGAGGGGGGGCGTTCCGGCTGTGAGACGGCTCAGCAGGGGCTCGTCGCGTCGATGCGGTGACGGTGGTGGCTCGTGTCACCCCGGACCGTCTTGGCGCGGCGTGTCACTCTGGGTGTTCGAGCTTCTGGGCGTGGCCCCGCCACGGCTACTTCAGCGCTTCACGCTCCAGCGCTCTGGCGCCCTTCAGTAGATTCTCCATACCGTAGTTTCGTTCGTGGCAGGCGTACTCGTAGATCAGGCCATCGGTTTTTGGCATGTCGAGCGCGGCGGTCCAGTCGTCGGTCCAGGTCGTCGGGTCGGAGAAGGTCACCTCGTAGCGCAGGATATTGGCCTCGGGCCGCGAGAAGCGCTCGACCAGTGTGAGGTTCTCCCCCGACCCGCGCCAGGGCGCCTGCCCCGTGAAGTGGCTCGTCTCGATCACCAACGTCTCGCCTTCCCAGTGCCCGCGCGAGCGGCCCAGCCATTGGCTCGGCGTCTCGCTGGGTTCAGAGCCGCCGCTGAGTGGGATGATGCGCATCTCGTGCACCATCTCCAGCAGGATCGCCACGTGGGTTTCACTCTGAAAGATCTGAAAATTGTTATTGTAGACACCGCCGAGCCGGACGGTGCCGCGTGACAGACAGCGCTCCCACAGACCGCGGTCCTCGGGGTTCTCTGAGTTCTGGCGGTTTGGCGCCGCCGCACGTCGCGCATCCGCTCGGGCCACTGCCTCCGCGGTGCGCTCGGGGATCTTGCCGTCGGCTGGATCGACAATCAGCGACGTCCGGCCGTCAGACAGCCCCCGGTCCCACCAGAACTGGTTGTAGGCGAGACCCACGTCCCGCTCCGCGCTCAGTTCGCTCCGCCGTTCCGATGTCGCAAATGTGGTGGCATTGANGTTGGCTTCGGCGATCTCTTCGGAGGTTAGGAACTCTCGTCCCTCGTAGCGGTCCGGTCGCTCCATCGGGGTGGCGGTGCCGTGGTCCCAGACGCCCTGCAGATCGGGTACACCCCATGGCATACGAGGCGCCGGCGAGCCGTCCGGCGCTCGTCCGGCCGATACGGGTTGGGCTACGGCCATCGGCGCTAGTGCAACCAGGAGGACCACGGCCGACATAACGGTGAGCTTGTGGTNCGTCATTGGTTCTTTGTTCCTTTCGACCAGTCGCGATCGTCGATACAGTTAATCACGATTCGGATGGGAATAGGACCACCGCGGGTGTATGAGCTCGGCTATGCTTCCTCCTATTCCCTGACGTTTGCAGAAGCTCTCGCTGTGAGGAGTCGCGGCGCTTCGACTCACTCTTGGCCAAGAAGGAAAGCGCCCTGCATGGCCCACTACAAGAGTCGGCAGACNGTTGTGTGTAGTCCGCCGTGCAGAAAGATGGAGTCCCCGACACGCACCATAAACGCCTTTGAACGCAGCCATCGGCCATAGAGCCCGTCGGAACGGAACGCGTCCAGATACTTCAGGAAGCCCGGTGGGTGGGCGTCCANCCACGCGTCGCGCGACAACGGTTCGGGCGCATCGGCCCGGTCGGCGGCCAGGGCTAGGTAGTCGTTGTAGGCCGCTTCGCGGCGGGACGTCGAGTCTGACCACGCAGATCTGGACAGCAGCTCCGGCGTCGTATGTCGCAGGTTGGCCATNAAGCTCATNGTCTCGTGGTTGCCCAACACCACGATGACCTCGCCGCCGGCTTCGTCCGCCTCGGTTTCCAGGTGCATCAACAGGTCGAGGACCGCTCTCACGCCGGTGCCGCGGTCCGTGAGGTCGCCGGTCTGGACCAGCGTGTGCTGACCGCCGGTCCACCCCTAATCGGCGTCCGTGAGCTCGACGGTTTGCAGTAGGGCGCGAAATTCACCGATAGCGCCATGCACGTCTCCGACCGCTACGATCTGACCTGGCTGGGCCGATGGGGTCGCCACCGAGACCAGCAGTAGGTCGCTTACGCAGAACCGCCGTAGCCAGCGCGTGCCGGAGCGAGCACCGTGTGTGATGGCGACTGTCCCTTCAGCGTGGCCGATGACGTCGGCGCACGCCTATTTCTGCCAGCCGACTCTGTTGGGGCTGCTAGCGGCACTATATGATGGGGCGGATCATCATCGGCACAAATTCCACGAAGGGTTGACCTTATGCGATTCGCGTTGCCCCTTACGGCGACCTGCTTGGCCGGCACCCTGATGGCTCACGCCCCGGACACCGTGTTTCTCGAGGAGTTGACCTGGACTGAGCTGCGTGACCTGGTGGAGGCTGGCACCACGACGATCATTATCCCGACCGGGGGAACGGAGCAGAACGGACCCCACATGGTGCTGGGGAAGCACAACGTTCTCGTCAAGCACAAGGCGGGCGAGGCGGCCCGGCGGCTCGGAGATGCGCTGGTCGCGCCCGTGATGGCCTATGTGCCCGAAGGCGACGTTGACCCGCCAACGAGCCACATGCGGTTTCCCGGCACGATCACGACGCCGCCCCTGGTGTTCGAGCAGGTGTTGGAATACGCGGCGCGGAGCTTCAAGCAACACGGGTTTGTCGATATCGCTTTGCTGGGCGACAGCGGCGGCAATCAGGCGTCCCAGGCGGCGGTGGCTGAGCGACTCAACGCGGAATGGGCGGACACACCCGTGCGCGTGCACCATCTGACCGACTACTATCCGGGTCAAGGCGACGACTGGCTGGTCGAGCAGGGGGTAGCGGCTGAGGACGTCGGCTCGCACGCCGGTATGCACGACACGGCGAGCTTCCTGTTTCTCGACCCGTCAAAGCTGCGGCTCGACCAGATGGAGCGGGGCACCGGGCCCACCGGCAACGGGGTCGTCGGTCATCCGGGGCGCTCGACGGCGGCGTTCGGTGAACAGATTCTGGAGATGCAGATCGATGCGGCGGTGCGGCAGATAGAGCGTCTGCGGACGAGTAGCCGACCATAACGTGGGAGAGGGAACACCATGACTGACGGGATCCGTAGCAGCCTGTTCGCGGTGGCGGTCGTTGCATTGCTCGCCACAACAGTGATGGCGTGGCAACCAGGGTCTGCCGACGAAGACCTGTCCGGTGTCGTCCGGAGTTCCGTCAGCGCGGAGGCCGGGGTCTGGGTCATCGCCGAGACAGACGATCTCGACACGCGCTTCCGGAAGATCGTGGTCACCGACGATGACGGCCGGTTCCTCGTGCCGGACCTCCCGGCGGCGTCGTATCGGGTCTGGGTGCGTGGCTACGGATTGGTTGACTCGGAACCGGTCGCGGCCGAGCCGGGGCAGACCGTGACGCTCGACGTCGTCCCTGCCTCCACCCCGCAAGAGGCCGCTCGCGTCTATCCGGCCAACTACTGGTACTCGCTGCTCGAACCGCCGGCGGCCGACGAATTCCCCGGGACCGGGGAGGATGGCAACGGCATCTCCTCTCGGCTTCAGAGTCAGGCCGCCTGGGTCGACCTGACGAAGCAGGGGTGTCAGCTGTGTCATCAGATGGGCAACCGGTTTACGTTTGACACGAGTCATCTCTCGCAGTTCGACTCGACCATCGAGGCCTGGGACCATCGCATGACGTTCGGGCAGCGTGGCTCACAGATGAGCGGCGCGCTGACTCGGTTCGGTCGCCACCGTGGACTGGGGATGTTTGCCGACTGGAGCGACCGGATCGCAGCCGGCGAAGTGCCCGAGGCGCCGCCACGACCCCAGGGGGTCGAGCGCAATCTTGTGCTGACGATGTGGGACTGGGCCGGCGAGACCTCCTACATGCATGACGAAGTGACTACGGACAAACGGAATCCGACCGTCAACCCCGACGGACTCGTCTACGGCGTGTCGATCACGAACGACAAGCTCGTGATCACCGATGTGGCCCGGCACCAGTCCATCGAACTGGACGTGCCGCTCCGAGAGCCGCGAGAGATGGTGCCGTCGATGTTCCCGACCGCACCCGGGTTCGAGCCGTCGCCGGCCTGGGGTGAGGAGATCATCTTCGATGCGCCGGCCAATCCCCACAATCCGATGATGGATGCGCAGGGGCGCGTGTGGTTGACCTCGACCGTCCGTCGGCGCGACAACCCCGATTGGTGCAAGGCCGGCTCAGACCATCCGTCGGCCGCATACTTTCCGGTCTCCCGCAGCGGGCGACAGATTTCCGCCTATGACCCCGAGCGACAGTCGTGGCTCTTGATTGACAGTTGCTACGCGACGCATCACCTGCAGTTCGGGGAGGACGCCGACGACACGCTCTGGTTCAGCGGAGACGCCAACGTCGTCGGCTGGCTCGATACGAAGCTCTACGACGAGACCCAGGACGAGCGAGCGTCCCAGGGCTGGTGCCCGACCGTCATCGACACCAACGGTGACGGTCGCATTACGAGGCCGTGGAACGAACCGGGCGAGGCGGTAGACCCGGCTCTGGATACCCGTGACGCGGGGTTTGCCTACGGGGTTATTGCCAGCCCGGTGGACGGGTCGGCATGGATCGCGCGGACGGGGCCGTTTCCCGGGCGGCTCGTTCGGCTGGACCGGGGCGACAACCCGCCCGAGACCTGTATCGCAGAGGTCTATGAGCCGCCATCCATCGAGAACCCGGCAGTCGACGCGTCGCGGACCGGGCACGCTCCACGCGGTGTCGACGTCGACCGCAACGGTGTCATCTGGACCGCGCTGTCTGGTAGCGGTCACATCGCCAGCTTCGATCGCACCAAGTGTCGGGTGCTTAGCGGGCCGGAGGCGACCGGTCAGCACTGCCCGGAAGGTTGGACGCTGTATCCCACCCCGGGGCCGCAGATGAAGGGCGTCGACGATCCCGGCAGCGCGGATTATCACTATTACAACTGGGTCGACCAGTTCAACACGCTGGGTCTTGGGGCGAACGTTCCGATGGCGCCGGGGTCGGGGTCAGATTCTCTGCTGGCCTTGCTTCCCGAGACAGGCGAGTGGGTGGTGCTGCGGGTGCCGTATCCGCTCGGGTTTTTCGCGCGGGGACTCGATGGTCGTATCGACGATCCGAATGCCGGCTGGAAGGGACGCGGCCTGTGGGCCAACTACGGCTCGAACCTGAACTGGCACATTGAGGGCGGCAAGGGAATGCGGAGCTCGATCATCCACTTCCAGTTGCGGCCACACCCGCTCGCCGATTGATTCCGGTTTTCTGACGAGGCGCCCGCGTGGACGGCGTTGCTTCCTCGGTCACCCCCGCCCGGCCGGGCGGGGCGGACGCCGGCCTGCTCCCTCGTCGCGCCTTGCCACGCAGACGCGCCTCGTCAGAAAACCCCCTCTGACCTTGTTCAGCAGCCTCCTACCGCAGGGGCAATCCATCCAGCGCGAACGTGTACACCCGACGGACCCGTCTCCCGGCCGCGATGGACACATACTGTGTTCCGTCGAGTTCGTAGGTGACGGGTGTCGCCGTACCCTGCCCGACTGTGGCCGACCACAACTCGTCTCCGGTGCGGGCATCGTGGGCGATGAGCTGGTCTCCGGAGCCCCTGAACACCAGGTTGCCGCCGGTCGACATGGTCCCCCCGTGCGCGCCCTCTGACACGACGCGCCACGCCTCGGTATTGGTGATCGGGTCCAGCGCCAGGAGCACCGTACGGGGCCCCGTCAGTTCCGGTCTCTCGGGTCGGTCCTCGCGTCTCGTCCGACCGAGTCCGGTGTTCCACACGCCCTGGCGGTACTCGAACTCGTCGGCCTTCGAGTAGTACGAGCTGCTGTTCTGGGCCGGGAGGTAGACGAGTCCGGTGGCGGGGTTCCAGGACATGGGCGGCCAGTTGTGTGCCCCGCCGGGCCCGGGTGACAGGTAGACGCCCTGCCCCGTTCGTCCATAGCGAGCCTCGGGGGTCTCGATCGGCCGCCCCGTGTCGACATCGACGCCGATCGCCCACGTCAGATCGTCGGCGAAGGCGGAGGCGGAGATGAGCTCTCCGGTGAGGCGGTCGACCACATAGAAGAAGCCGTTCTTCGGCGCCTGGATGATGACCTTGCGGTCGCGTCCCGCGATGGGCAGGTCGAGCAACATCAGCGGCTGCGTGGCGGTATAGTCCCAATCGTCGCCCGGTGTCGTCTGGTAGTGCCACACCGGCTCTCCGGTGTCGGGGTTGAGCGCCAGGATCGACGAGAGATAGAGGTTGTCTCCGCCACCGGGGCTGCGCGTGTCGCGGTTCCAGGGCGAGCCGTTCCCGGTGCCCACATACAGCAGGTCGGCCTCCGGGTCGTAGGCCATTCCGTCCCACACCGTCCCGCCACCGCCCACGATCCACCACTCGCCGGTCCACGTGGCGGCCGCCTGCCGCATCGCCTCGTTTTCGAACCCGTCCGCCGGATTCCCCGGCACCGTATAAGAGCGCCAGACCTGGTCGCCCGTCTCGGCGTCGTAGGCGGTGACGTAGCCCCGCACGCCGTACTCGGCTCCGCCGTTGCCGATGATGACGTTGCCCTTCACGACCCGAGGCGCACCCGTCACGCTGTAGTCCGCCCCGCGCGGCGTCGTCTGGACGGTCCAATCGACCAGCCCCGTCTCGCGGTCGAGACCCACCAGCCGCCCGTCCAGCAGTCCCACGAACACCTTGTCGCCATAGAGGGCCACCCCGCGGTTCACGTCGCCACAGCAGATACTGGGGCCACCCTGCCGCTCATCTGGAATCCCCGGGTCCCACTGCCACCGCTTCTCTCCCGTACGGGCATCGAGCGCATAAACAAAGCTCTTGGGCCCTGTCGCATACATGACCCCGTCGGACACCACGNGGGTTGCCTCGAGCCTGGCGCCAGATTTGGGGATGATCCAGCTCCACGCCAGCCCCAGNTCATCGACATTGTCGACGTCGATCTGGTCGAGCGGACTGTAGTGGGTCTCGGCNTGGTCCCGTCCGTTGGTCAGCCACTCGTCCGGCGCCGCNGCCCGGAGCGCGGCCTCGGACACACCGCCGGCGTCCTGCGCCACCAGGACCTGTGGAACGGCAAGGATCAGGGTGGCCGCACACAGTGCGAGCACGAACCGACCGTGCACTTGTCGGGCGACACGAACCATCATGGGGGCAGCTCCTGTGAATGAACAGCGATCGCGCTCTGTTCGCACGCGGTGACCTCTGCATAGTAGCGGGGATCTCCATCCTGGCGAAGCGCCGACCGACACCCGAGCTGGAACCTCGACTATCTGCTATCGTCAGGGCTGCAGCCATCAGGTTGTCGAACGTCAGCTCGCCCAAGTGCGAGGCGCCCGATGCTGTCGTTGAGACATCTCGAGTGCCACACGCCGTCACGAGGAACCCCATGCGTCGACCATTCTCCACCTCATCCCTGTCTTGGGTCGCCATCCTGCTGTGGGTCGTGGTCCACGGTGCAGCCCCCGCAGTCGGACAGACACGCCAGGACGCCATCACACCCGTGACTGATGCCGAACTGCANAACCCAGATCCGAACGACTGGCTGATGTGGCGTCGCACCCTCGACAGCTGGGGCCACAGCCCGTTGGACCAGATCAATCGCGACAACGTGGGGGGCATCCGGATGGTCTGGACCCGAGGCCTGACTGAGGGCCTGCAGCAAGGAACCCCGTTGGTGCGCGACGGCGTGCTCTATATGCCGAACCCCAGGGACGTGGTGCAGGCCATCGACGCGACGACGGGCGACCTGCTCTGGGAGCACCGCCGGGAGCGTCCGGATGACCTGGCCGACCACCTGAGCCGGTCGCAGATGGACGCGAACCGCAACCTCACCATCTACGGCGCCACGATCATCGACACCAGCACCGATGGCCACGTCTTCGCGCTCGATGCCGCGACCGGCGAGCAGCTCTGGGACACGGAGATCCTGGACCACCGTCGAGACCCGGTGACGCAGACCTCCGGACCGATCATCGCCAACGGCAAGGTCATCTCCGGGCGGAGTTGTATGCCGACCGGCGGGCCGGATGCGTGCATCATCGCCGCCCACGACGCCCTCACCGGTGAGGAACTCTGGCGTCGCCGGCTGATTCCCGGGCCGGGCGAGCCGGGCGACGAGACCTGGGGCGGCGTGCCGTTCGAGGAACGCCGGCACGTCGGTTCCTGGATGGTGCCCAGCTTCGACCCCGAGCTGAACCTGGTGCTGGTCGGGACGTCGGTCACCTCACCGGCGCCGAAGTTCAGGCTGGGCGGGGTCGAGAACAAGCACCTCTATCACAATTCCACCCTCGCGCTGGACGCCGACACCGGTGAGATCGTCTGGTATTACCAGCACCTGAATGATCACTGGGATCTCGACCACCCGTTCGAGCGGTATATCGTCGAGACACCGGTGCGGCCGGACCCGGCGGCGGTGCAGTGGATCAACCCTCGACTGCGGCCAGGCGAGACCCGCCGGGTTGTGACCGGCATACCGGGCAAGACCGGCATCGTGTATACCCTCGACCTNGCCACTGGTGAGTTCCTGTGGGCCACGCCCACCGTCATCCAGAACGTCGTCAGCGACATCGACGGCGCCACCGGTGCGGTGACCGAGAACGCCGAGGTCGTGTTCACCGGCCCGGGCCAGCAAGTGCTGACCTGCCCCCACGCCAGTGGCGGGAAGGACTGGGAGGNCGGCGCCTACAGCCCGCAAACCAACACGATGTTCTTCCCCCTGCGGAACACCTGTTCCCGGATGCGCGCCACCAACGCCGAGACCGGCCCGAACGCGTTGTACGCCATCGACTGGCGCCGCGAGATTGCCCCTGGCACGGACAACGTCGGCACCGTGCGTGCGATCTCGGTAGAGACGGGAGAGACGCGGTGGGTCTACGAGCAACGGGCCGCCACGATGTCACTCGTCGCCACAGCNGGGGGACTCCTCTTTGGCGGCGACACCAACGGCCGGTTCCGGGCGTTCGACCAGGACACGGGTGAGGTTCTNTGGGAGATCAATCTCGGCTCGGGGGTGACCGGCTTCCCGATCACGTATGCGGTCGACGGCACGCAGTACGTGGCCGTCAGCACCGGCACGAGCATCACGACGGCCGCCTTTGGGATGTTGACCCCGGAACTACGTCCAAGCGCAGGAAACAACCTCTTCGTGTTCGCGTTGCCCTGACGCGCCGGGTGCGCCTGTGGCGCACTACGGGAGCGGCATCTCCGGGCTGTCTTCGGTCCGAGCGCGCTGGAACGAGGCGAGCGGCGTGCTGGAGCGCACCTGTTCCAGCCAGTACACGCCGTCGTAGGGGGCACTGTTTCCGCGCGTGCCGAAGAAGTCGATGTCGCCGTCGCCATCGGCGTCACGCGCGATGAANTTGTCGTACATGCCGCGCTTNCGGCGGGAGACATCGTGCCGGGTCCAGGCGCCGGTGCCATCGCCGCCCGGATGCTCGAACCAGCCGATGCGCCCGAGTGCGTCGTCGACGTCGACGTCGCCGTCGCCCTCGCGTGGGCCGCGGCTGTAGCTGCCGGCCATGACGTCCAGGAACCCGTCGCCGTTGATGTCCGCCATCTCCATGCCGGTCATGCTATCGGGCGCGAAGGTGCCGATCCGGTGCGCGTTCCAGGCGTCGTCGATCAGGGCCGGCTGTTCGAGCCAGGCCAGGCCGCCGGTGGCGGCGCCAATGATGTCGAGCCGGCCGTCGTTATTCAGGTCCGCGTACTCCAGGTTGAACCCCGCCGCCCGCGCGCCATTGATGCCGATGGCGTGCTCGCGGAAGCTCAGGTTTCCGCGGCCGCTCGTGTTCTCGAAGAACACCAGGCGGTTCTCACCCCGGGTGCCGACGATCAGGTCGAGGTCGCCGTCATCATCCAGGTCGACCGGTTCGGCGTTCTGCGGCACGCTGTAGCGTCCCAACTCGACCTCGCTCCAACTCGCCCCTTGCAACGGGTCGCCGTTCATCGTGTAGACCACGACGGGTGTCGATCGCGCGAAGTCGGCTGGGCCCAGCCGGTGCGCGCCCTTGTTCGCCGCGGTCACCTCCGGGACGCCGTCGCCGTCGAGGTCGGCGAAGAATACCCGGATGTACGACCCACGGCCCTTCGTCAGAGGAAGAATCAGTCGGGGCCACATTTCCGTGCGGGCGCCGGGCCCGGGGTTCTGCAGATAGATCAGATGCGCCAGCTCGGCGGCCACGACCACGTCGAGATGCCCATCTCGGTTCAGATCCGCAATAGCCGCGTCTTCGGCCGCTGACGCGTCGGCGCCTTCGGCCAGCGTGACATTGGTCCAGACGTCCGGGTCGGCCGACCCGAACGCGATGCGCACGTGACCATCGGTGCCGACGTCGAGGCTCGCGTCAGCCACGGCGGAGTCGTATTCGCTGTCGGACTCGTGCACCGAGACGATGTCTTCGAAGCCGTCGCCATCGATGTCCGCCATCACCAGGCCGTCGCTCCCGCTCAAGTTGAACCCGGCTTTGGCCGGGTCGTCGATGATGTGCTCCCGCCAGCTGATGTAGCTGCCATCGTCGGCTCTCGCGGTCGTGGGTGTGTCCCCCACCGTGGGCTGCGCCACGGTCGCGTCAGCCCAGAGCAACATGGCACACAGTCCGACGCAGGTGATGTTCCGCATGATGGCTCCGCTGTCTCGCCGGTCGATGGGTCTATGCAGCCCGTGGCAAAAGTTCCACTGCATTCGACCGGCACTNAATCCGCTCGATCTGCGTTGTTCATCCGTCAAATACTGCCGGTATGTTCCCTCTTCTCGCCTTGTTCGGTCGGACCAGCGCCGGCCTCGGTGCGACGCGGGACTTTCACCACGGACTGCCAGCAGCTTCATTCTACGCGCTGTACCAAAATGGGACTCGACCACGCCATCATGGCCCGTCTCCGCATCTGCCCCGCTGAGCCGATGCCGAGAAGTCCGCTCTCTGCGGGCGCCTTGTCTGAAAACCTACACGCCCTTCAGGAACTCGATGAGCAGACGGCTTGTTTCTTCCGGCTGTTCCTGTTGCACCCAGTGCCCGGCCCCATCGACCATGTGGACGCCGCGCATGTCGGTGCAGGCCTCGTTCTGCATCCGTTCCAGAGCACCCGGGCCCTGGTAGCTGCCCCAGTCACTGGCACCGGCGATGAACAGCGAGGGCTGGTCGATCGTGCGTCCGGCAAAGAGCTGCTGCTCGGGAGCCCCGATGCCACCGGACCGATAGTGGTTCAGTCCGCCCTGGAAGCCGGTCCTTCCATACTCCTCGGCGTAGACCGCGACGGCCTCCTCCGGAAGCCAGGCGTTCCCGGCGATCTCCTCGGCCGACGGCATGTGTTTGGCCACGGTCTCCGCCATGCCGTCGGCCAGTTCCATGATGTAGTAAGTCGGCATCTGCGCCATGACGGCCGCGGTCCGCGATGCCAGTCGAAACGGCTTGTTTTCGGCCCAGTCGGCGCTCTTGTAGTGGTAATAGCCACGGATGAACGCGTGCAGTCCCGTGGGCGGATACCACATGTTCTGGTTGGCCGGGCGTGTCGTGTAATACCGCTGGTAGTGCTTGCGTGGTCGCGGCAGCTTGGCCATCTCCTCGTGGAGATCGGGGCCGGGGTTCCGCGGTGCCTGGGGACTGTTCGCGGTGTCGAACGGCAGGGTGGCGGTGCCGCCGAACGGGGCGCTCATGAGGGCCACCGACGTGAAGACATCGGGCCGGACAACGGCGCACCAGGCCGCGATCGGCGAGCCGAAGTCGTGTCCGATGACACTGATCGAGCGATAGCCGAACGCGGAGACCAGGCCGAGCGCATCGCGCACGACATTCAGGCGACGAAACGAGTCCAGGTCGCCGTCGTAGTCGGGGTCCCACCCGGTGGTGCGCCCATAGCCCCGCAAGTCTGGGGCGAACACGTGATAGCCCGCCTCGGCCAGCGGCACCATCACGTTGCGCCAACTGTAGGCCAATTCAGGGAATCCGTGCAGCAGGAGCAGGCCTGGTCGCCGTCCCCCCTCGAATCCGGCCTCCAGCACGTGGACCCGCAGGCCGTTGATGTTGTCGACGAACCGGGAACGGATGCCATCAGGCAACACGTCTTGCGCGAGCGGACCGATGTCACCGGCCTGGGCCGCCGTGGCGGGTCTGGCCTCGATTCCAAGGCGGGACCGGGCTGTGGCGGTCGTGGTGGCCAGGGCGGCCGGCGCCAGTGCCGCGAACCCTTGAATCAGTTGACGACGTGAGAGTGAGACGCGCATCACTGGTCTCCTTGACTGCAGGGCCGCCGTGGCTGGTCGTAGCGGGGGCGACGGAGCGTGATGGCAAGTATAGGCCCTTGATTATGTTGGCCAGTCCATTGGGCAGGTGTGGCGGTCGTGTGGGGCGTGGGCCGTCGAGAGGGTTGGGATGTCAGAACCCCACCGGTCGCCTTGCGGACAGGGGGGTGCGATACCATTGGGCTGGATGCAGCGATACTTTCACTACGGGTCCAGGACACTCGGCGCAGTGTTTGTGCTGCTCATGGGTGCGGCCACCCCGGCGTCGGCGCATCCGGCCCCGTTCAGTTTTGTCGACGTCCGTATCGACGCAACCACCGTCGATCTGGAGGTGGTCATGCATGCGTTCGACGTGGCCTACGAATTGGGAGTCGAGCCGCCGGAGGCGTTGACCCCTGGGGTCCTGGGGCCGGGGGGATCACGCTTGGCCGCGCTGCTCCGTGAGCGACTGCACTTCACGCTCGATGGACGGCCGCTCGTGGTCGATGCGACGGCTTGGTCTGCCCCGGTTCCGTTGCTGGAGCGACAGTCGGTGAGCTTGGGGGCGCGGGTCACGCTGGAGCGGGGGGCCGGTGCGATCGAGGTCAAGGCCGAGCTGTTTCCATACGACCCGGCCCATCAGACGTTTATCAACTTTTACGATGCCGGCGAGTTGACCTCGCAGGCGATTCTCGGTGGCGATGATACGAGCGCCGAGTACTTCGTCGGCAGCCGCCAGGGGACACTGGCGGTCATCCAGAAGTTCGTCCCGCAGGGCGTGTATCACATCCTCATCGGACCGGACCACCTTCTGTTTCTCGTCGGGTTGCTCCTGCTCGGCGGTCCGATTCGCCGCTTGCTTCTGGTTATCACTGGGTTCACGGTNGCCCACAGCGTCACCCTGGTGCTGGCGGTGCTCGGGCTGGTATCGCCGCCTGGCGGCGTGGTTGAGCCGATCATCGCGCTCAGCATCGTGTATGTTGGAGCTGATAACCTGCTGGTGCGCGAAGGGCGGGACATGCGGGTCTGGATTGCGGTTGTGTTTGGTCTGATCCACGGTTTCGGGTTCGCCAGCGTGTTACGTGAGATGGGTTTACCGAGCGGCGCTCTTGGCTGGTCGCTCTTTTCGTTCAATATTGGCGTAGAAATCGGGCAGGTGGCGGTTGCGGTGGTGGTCGCCTCGGCTCTGATGGCGTTGCGGCGGCGCAGCGACCTCGTGGGGCGACGGGTCGCGGTGATCGGTTCCATCGCGGTGATGGCGGCCGGGGCGTTCTGGTTTATTCAACGGGTCTTTTTTTCCGGAGGCATGGCATGAAAAGGGAAGTCACGCTGGGAGTGTTGGTAATGGGCGGTGCGCTGGTGATGGCCTGTNCGGGTGGNNAGGANGCTGAGCCGATGGCTGAGGCACCGNCTGANGCNCCGGCGGAGNNGCCNCCNNNGAACGTCGTNGAGGTCGAGCGCNTCGAGGANAANCTGTTCGTCCTCCGGGGTGGCGGNGGCAACTCGGCCGCGTTCATCACCGCCGACGGGGTCGTTCTGGTCGACACCAAGCTGACCGGCTGGGGGCAGCCGCTCCTCGACGCGATCGGAGAGCTGACCTCGAACCCGATCACGACCATCATCAACACGCACGCGCACTTCGACCATGTGGACGGCAGCGTCGATTTTCCACCGACGGTCGAGTTCGTGGCCCACGAGAACACGCAGCGGCTGATGCGGGAAAACAACCCGGTGCGTGGCATCCAGGACGAGCCGCGGCCGAGCCCCTTTAGTGGAGACGACGGCGTCGGGATCCCCGAGCGGACCTTTACGGACACGCTGACCCTCGGTAGTGACGCTGACACCGTCGAATTGCACTATTTCGGGCGGGCCCACACCGGTGGCGACACCTGGGTCGAGTTTCCCTCGTTGCGCACCGTGCACGCTGGTGATGCGTTCCCGAACACAATGGTTCCAATCATGGACTCGAACAACGGTGGGAGCGGCGTCGACTATCCCGTGACGCTCCGGAGCGCGTCGGAAGGCCTCACGGACATCGATAGAGTGATCACGGGTCACGGCCCGGTCATGACCCCCGACGATCTGAGCGCATACGCCGACTTCGTGGCCGGTTTCGTGTCGGCGGCACAGGCGGCGAAGGCGGCGGGCACGTCGGCCGCCGATTTCGTGGCTGGCTGGGAGCCCTCGGGCGACTATGCCGACTACACCAAGGGGCCGGCCGAGCGCCTGACGGTGTATGTGCAGGACATCTACGACGCCACGGAGTAGCGCCGAGGGAACCCGGGATCGACAAAAAGAGTGACCGGGCATCGTCGGATCGGGATAATAGCGCCAGAACATTCAGCGGTCGCCTCCATGGGACCGCGTGAGAAAGGGATCGACCACATGTCGAAGCAGACCACCCGTCGCGAAGTGCTCAAGGGCGGCGCGGCCCTGGCCGGGCTCGGGGCGCTCGGTTTTCCGCAGTGGGGCCTGCCAGCGCTGGCTCAGGGCGAGACGCTCGTCGAGTTCACCGATCTACCGGATGAGATCGTGTTGGAACGGACGCCAGACCGTCGGATCATCGAGGTCCGCGACATCGACGGACCGATCACACCGGCCAACAAGTGGTTTACGACCCAGCACTATGGCCACCCGGCCGTCGACCGGGCGACCTATCGGTTGCGGGTGTCCGGAATGGTCGACTCCCCGCTCGAGCTCTCGCTGGCGGACCTGCGTGCGATGCCAAGCCGGGAACTGGTCTTCGGGTTCGAGTGTTCAGGCAACCGAGGCCCGCAGAACGGGCTCTCGAGTAACGGCCGCTGGACCGGCGTGTCATTGCGCACGGTGCTCGAACGGGCCGGTATCCAGGATGCGGCCAGCGAGTTTGTCTTCTTCGGGGCCGACCGCGGCGAGGAAGAAGTGAATTTCCGTGGTCGCACTACCACCGTGGAGCAGCAGTATGGGAGAAGTCTTCGGCGGCACGTTGCCCTATCGGACGAGCCGATGCTGGCTTATGGCCTGAACGGCGATCCCTTGACTGTTCACCAGGGGAGCCCGCTGCGTCTCCTGGTGCCGGGATGGTACGGCGCCCCGAACGTCAAGTTTCTCTCTGAGGTTCACGTCCAGGAGGACCAGTATCTGGGCAAGTACCAGACTCACTGGTATCGCACGTTGAAGGGCCAGATGATTAACGGCGAGATGAAGTGGGTGGAGACCGCCATCTCCAAGATGCGGCTGAAGTCCTATATCGCCCGTGTAACCAAGATGGGGAACCAGCACAAGGTGTTCGGCGTGATCATGCATGATGGCACCCCGATCGAATCGGTCGAGGTCCGCATAGACGATGGNCCCTGGCAGGCGGCGACGCTCGATCCGTCGACCAGCGAGAAATACTCATGGAAGTTCTTCAGCTACGACTGGATGGGCGCGACGCCGGGTGAGCATACCGTGACGTCGCGGGCTACCGACACCAGTGGCTATGTGCAGCCGACGTCCGAAGAACTCGAGGTCAAGAAGACGTTCCTCGAGCAGAACAACCAGCATCCGCGCACGTTGGTCATCACCTAGACGCGCGGTGCCTACGTACACGACAAGCGGCCCCGCGGACGAAGGTCCGCGGGGCCGCTTGTCGTGTACGGCTGGGGGGAACCGATCTTCAATCGATCGCGAGGCAATAAAACAGCCCGGCGCCCCCGGTTGCTACCAGATCTTCCTGGCCGCAGCCGCGTGACGGGTGCTCCGAGTTCCACGAGTTGACGCCGTCGCCGCGGCCCGTGCGGTCGTGATGTCCCACCATGGCGCTGCCGTCACCGCTGGACGTCCAGTTTCCGCACGTGCGGTCCTCGCCGGCCGGAAACGCGGTGCCGTCNGCTTGCGACCCGGTCAGGATATCGTGGCGATTCGGNTCGTCGCCGACGCCGTTCACCGGGTCCAGCCGCTCTGTGGTGGCCCGCTCCTTGTTCACGTTGTTGTCATCGCTATGCAGGGCGTCAACAGTGGCGGCAATCAGCAGCGCTTCCGCGTTGTACCAGGGACCGGTCCCAATCCGGTCGCGGGCGTGCACGGGAGGCGCCGTATCTGTCGCCGAGGTGCTCAGATACGCGCGCCACGTATGGTCACCGGCATACTCCGCTTCCGCCAGCGCCTGGCAGTGGGCGTCGGCGCCCTCGAGCCCTCCAAGGTCACCGCCGTTCCCTGGACCGGCGCTGGTAATGAAGAAGGTCGTGACCGACTTGGTGCCGCCCATTTCGATCATGTCGGGCACGGTGGTCTCAGCCTCCGACTCGGGCGGCGCGGCGAGCGCGGGTGCGTCGGACTCCGGCGCGGGGGCGTCGGCTGCACCGCAAGCGACGAGGCCGACTGCCAGGAGGCCGGTAAGACTGGCGATACCGAGAGTGCGCGCGATGTGCGTCATCTGAGTTCTCCTGCCGGGTATTCTCCCTCTTCTCGCTGGCTGAGAAAACCCACGTAGTCCGCGGCTATGAGCGACGACACGCCGTCGGGCTGGGGTCAGGTCAGCCGTGCGGCAGAGTGAGGCGCGGTCGGACGGTATAATCGCTCCACTTTTTATTACAGTCGGACGGAGGTGTGAGGCGTCACGACGGTATGGAACCGAAACGATTCTTGATCACGGGGGGGAGCCAGGGGATCGGCGCTGCGCTGGTCCGATTGGCGCGAGCGGCCGGGCACACCGTAGTGTTCACCGGCCGGCACGACGAGACCCTCACCCAGGTGGCGACCGAGACCGGTGCATTCGGGCTCAGGGCTGATAGTGGCATCGACACCGAGAACGAGATGACGGTCGACGTCTGCCGGCAGCGTATGGGTGGCATCGACGTGCTGGTCAACAACGCCGCGTCCTGGTATGACGCCGCGATCGGTGAGCTCGACATCGATGCCATGCGCCGTCTGTTCGAGGCCAACGTTTTTGGCATAGTAGATCTGACGAATAAAGTGGTACCGCTCATGAAGGCCCAGGAGCGCGGCGATATCATCAACCTGTCTTCGACCTCNGGGACCAAGGGACGCAAGCTCGGCACCGCCTACTCCGCGAGCAAGTGGGCCGTGCGCGGTATTACCCAGTGCTGGCAGGCCGAACTCCGCCCTCATAGCATTCGCGTGATGAGCATCTGTCCATCCGAGGTCCAGACGCGGTGGGGCGGTCGGGAAGGGCGTGACAATCCGAACAAGCTGTACGCGGTCGATATTGCCGAGACGATCATGGCCGCCCTGGCGATGCATCCGCGGGCATTCTGGCCCGAGTTGTCGGTGTTCGCCACGAATCCGTGGAAGGAAGGACCAGGGCAGGAATAGGTTGGTCGACGTGTTTCTGCAACTCAGAGAGGAGGCAGCGATGGCGGCGAGAACTGGGTGTGACGCACACGGGTATTGGTGGAGGTGGACCAGCGTCGTCGTGGCGGCTATCGCCTTCCTGCTGGGCGGCGCCGTTGGTGTCACCGCCCAGCCGCCTCCCGGGCTTCCGCCGTTGGCCCTGCCGGACGGTCCGCGTCTGTTCGAGACGGCCGAACACCCCCAGGTTCGCCTGGTCCTCGTGAGCCGGGGCCTCTCGCATCCGTGGGGTCTGGTGTTTCTCCCCGACGGGCGTCTCCTTGTCACGGAACGCGAGGGCAGACTGCGTGTCATTCGTGACGGTGTGCTCGATCCCGAGCCGGTGTCCGGCGTGCCGGCGGTGCACGCCCGGGGGCTTGCTGGGCTGATGGACGTGGCGATCCATCCAGAGTTTTCTGAGAATCGACTGGTCTACCTCACCTACTCCAAGCCGATGGGCTCGGCGGACAACGACCGGGTGGAGGTGAGGGTGGCGCTCGCACGGGGTCGGCTGGATGGCATGGCGTTGCGGGACGTGCGCGATCTGTTCGTATCCGATCCGATCGGAGGTGGCGGCACTGCGGCCTCGCGGGTGGTCTTCGGCCTCGACGGCACCGTGTTCATGACCGTGGGCGGCGCATTTGGCGCCACTGCCGGGGGACAGCGCGCTCAGGACCCGGGCAACACGATCGGGAAACTTGTGCGACTCACCGACGACGGCGGTATCCCCGCCGACAATCCGTTCGTCGGTCGAGAGGGCCACCGACCGGAAATCTTTTCCTCAGGGCATCGTAATCAGCTCGGTCTGACCATTCACCCGCAGACCGGGGCGGTCTGGGCGCATGAAAACGGGCCCCAAGGGGGGGATGAGGTGAACCTCATTCGAGCCGGGGCCAACTACGGATGGCCGGTGGTCTCCCACAGTCGGGAGTACTCCGGCGGTCGCGTGGCGAATCGGACCTGGCAAGAAGGAATGGCCCCGTCCGAGATCGTTTGGCTGCCGGCGATTGCCCCGTCCGGCATGGTCTTCTATGACGGCGACCGGTTCCCGGCGTGGCAGGGGAACTTGTTCGTCGGTTCCCTCAGAATCGGTAGCATCCGGAACACGGGGCACCTGCAGCGTATTGTCTTCAACGAACAGGGCGAAGAGGCTCGCCGAGAGTCACTGCTGACCGAGCTCAGACAGCGGATCCGGGACGTGCGGCAAGGGCCTGATGGCCTGCTGTACGTGCTGACTGACGCCGACGACGGGGCGCTGTTGCGGATCGAGCCCGCTTTCGCCGAGACTACGGCGNGCAGGCCTGGAAGGTGAGGCTACGGCGGGGAAGGACTGTCTGCCTGGTGAGACTTACTGCGTCACCGTTACCGTGACGTCCGAGTCGACGCCAAGGGCGCCGTCAGATGCGAGGCAACGCAACACATACGTGCCCGGCTCGTCAAATGTGACTTCGGTCTCGAAGACGCCGTCCTCGGGGAGGGGCGGTGGATACCAGTAGTTGGCCCAGGGCGAGTTCGCATGGACTCGGGTGTCTTCCCAGACCTTGATCTGCTCGGGGACGAATTCGACCGGCCCCGCGCCTCGATAGACATACCAGGACAGACGCAGTCCGGTTGCGCTCCCGACGGTGATCTGTCGCGGTTTCATCCATCCGGGGGGTACATCGGACGCGCCGCGGCCGAATGGGCTTGTGCTCCTACGTGGTTCGGTGGCCTTGGGCACACCATCGTCGGTGGCGACGGCAGTCAGCGTCAGCGGTTCTCCGACTCGGACAGTGCGCTCGTGGTCACCGCGGACGGTCAGTGTTGGGGCGATGTTGGCCCGGATGACCGGGTTGGTCGTGCCGGCGCCGATCGCNCCCTGCTCGGACGCCTTGATCAGGTCGTCGACCAAGGAGTCGAGCCGGAGCGAGGCGTAGGCGCTCACCGTGGCACCGTTCGCCGTGAGCGTCCAGATCACTTCGTCCCGCGCGGTGAATCCTTCCGGTACCCGCACCCGAAACACGAAACGGTTGCGGCGGGGCAGGAAATGGGTCGGCTGCCCCTGGTCGGCCACTGCGGCGTTGAACCCTGGAGATTCGACGCGNCCGGTGCCNGGTTCGCCCAGTACGAGGTAGTTGTTAGGACCGATCGGGATATCCGGCTCCTGTTCCCAGTTCGAGTTCATGTAGCCGAACAGGAAGTATCGAGACCCGTCATCGTCTTCTTCCCAGCCTTCGAAGGCGGTCGACACCGGCTGTCCAGAGAGGTACGTGAGCTGCGCATTCGCAGCGGGCGCGGACAACAGCATGACGGCCACGGCTGGGAGCCCTACTGACGTGGCGACTCGTCTGAGCTTGACGGTCATTACTGCTGACCACCGGCGGCTTCCGCCGCGACTCTCGCGGCCTCGGCGGCGGCCTCGGCCTTCTCGAGAGAGGTGCGAGCGTCTTCCACTTTCTTCTCGGCCCGTTCGACCTGGGCGGCCGGGCTCACCTCCTCTGGGATGACCAGACACAGCGGGCACCCGATGACGTGGTCGTTCCGAGACAGGTTGTGCATCTCGCGGCGCTCGTTCATCGCCTCCTGGAACTGCTCGTCGTTCATCGAGACGCCGTTGCCCAGGTCGATGAACATGTTCGAGACCGACCGGTTGCCAGAGCCCTGCCAGTTGCGCGGGTCCGGCACGTTCTTGTTGGCCGCGGTGTTGTCCATCTCTCCGGTGATATGGAGGATCGTGCCCTTCGGCAGCAGCGGCTCGTAACCATGCGCATACTGATAGCCCCGCACCCAGTTGTGGTCATACCCCGCGCAGGTGAGCGTCTCGACATTGATGCCCCAAATCGCCTCCAGGCACATGCGGGCGCCCGGCGCGTGCAAGTGGGGTTCGAACGTCGTGATTTTAGTGTTCTGCGGGAGCACGTAGTAGGCGTGGAGTTCCTGATTCTTCTTGTTCGCCTGGATGTCGATGTCCACCCCGTTCCCGAGCGGACGCAGGGCCCACCGGAATTTCGGCTCGTAGTCTTTCGGATGGAAACGCCAACCGATCTCCAGCCGCGATTTGGTGTCCTTGCCGTTGGAGTGCAGGTGGATCGAGTCCGATACGACCTTGCTACCAGCGTGCAGCAACGGTGCCCCGTCCGGGTCGAACACATCGGCGTTGCGACCCACTTCGTGGACCGGCCAGAATGATCCGCCTGTTGGCTTGCCATCCTCGCCCATCGCCTGCGTGCTCCAGATCATGTGGTGGAAGATGAATCGCCCGCCCACCGTCTCCCGCGAGTCCTCCGTGTCGAGCACGTCATTGATCTCGCGAATCTCGACCGAGGCCACATACCGATCTTCGGTGACGCCCACGTCAACCGGAGCAATCTCGCCCCACCAGTCGGGGGCCTCGCCGGCCATGATGAGTTCTTCGGTGACGGTGATCAGGTCAGGTTCGCCGGCCGTCCAGACGCCGGCTCCGCCAGTCGGCTTGGGCGGCGGCATGTCGGCCGGGTTTCCGCGGGGCGCGCCGGCGTCGGCCCAGGCGGCCACTTTCGCCACCTCCTCGTGGCTGAGCGAGGGGTCGAACTGATACTCCTGGATGCCGATGTTCTTCTCGACATACCACGGCGGCATCACCCCGGCCACCGGTCCCATCCCGGTCCGCATCTTTATCGCGCGGGCCCAGGGACGTACTTCGTCATAGGTGATCAGTGACATCGGCGCCACGGACTCCGGCTGATGACAGTGCTGGCAGCTGCGTTGCAGAATCGGCGCGATGTCTTTGGTGAATGTCACCTCGTGGTCGGCCGGCGCCGCCTGGCCCACGGATACACCGGGAACCGCGAGGACGGNCACGAATGCCGCGGCCATGCCAAATTTCACGCTACAAGTAAGATTCGATCTCATGAGGGACCCCTTGTTTGCGAGCGACAGTCCGGTGCCTGAATCGAGTACTCACGGCAGAATACGCTGCCCGCCAGTCAATGTCTATTGGACTTAGGGCCCAGACNCACCGCCTGGGGGAAGCGCCAGTCGGTCACCTCGCCGACTCGATCTGATACAGATACACCCGCATGCCAAGACGTGCCGCCGTATCGCCCCGACTCGAAGTCCATGTGCGCGAGCTGCTCCGCTGCACCACATGTCCCCAGATGCACCGGCCCGCCGTCAGCGGGGGCGCCGTGCTGAGCAAGGTGCTGCTCGTCGGTCAGGCGCCGGGGGACAAGGAACCGAAGCTGGGGCGGCCGTTCGCCTGGACGGCCGGTCGGACGCTGTTTCGGTGGTTCGAGGAGAGTTGCGGGATCGATGAAGCCGCGTTCCGTTCGTCCATCTACATGGCCGCGGTTTGTCGATGCTTTCCCGGCAAGAAGGCGTCGGGAGGCGATCGGGTGCCGTCGCGTGATGAAATCGCCAACTGTGCGGTGTGGCTGCAGGCGGAGTTCGACCTGCTCAAACCGGAACTGGTGATTCCAGTAGGCAAGCTGGCGATCGAGCAGTTCATCCCATGCCCGTCGTTGGTGGAGGTGATTGGCCGGCGGCGGCGGGTCGAGTACGGCGGGCATACCNCCGANCTGATTCCGTTGCCGCATCCGTCCGGCGCCTCACCGTGGCCACGAATGCAGCCGGGAAAGACGCTCTTGAAGCGTGCCTTGCGGTTGATCTCGGCCCATCCGGCGATGAAAGTGACTGGAGGCGAAGGGTGAGCGTCGCGCCGAACGGCGGCGACGCTCACCACTGACTGGCTGCTAGCGAGCCGGCGAGAAATTGGTAGGGTTGAGGAACATCGACTCGACCTGAGTCACGATCGGTCCGTCGGCGACGGAGGCAGCACGCATTGGCGCCCACTCCGGGTTCTCGCCGAATCGCGTCCAGGAGGCCGCAGCCGCCTCCCGGCTCTCATGCGCGAGCATGTAAANCAAGGTGTTNTCCGACAGCTCGGGATCGTCCGGGACCCAGTAGCCCACGCTGTTCATGCCGGCGCGGTGAAACAGCGACACTTCTCCGCCGCTGAACCTGGCGAGCAGGTTGGGCAATCGGCCCTCGGCCGTCGTGTAGGTGCGGAGCTCATACACCATGTTGCTCTGCGCCTTGACGACGGAGTACTGGTTCACGGCGATCCCGGCCGCGAACGCGAGGACCACCAGGCCGATCGTCTTTGCGTGCGTGCGAATCATTTCCACTCCTATGGTTTTCGACGACGCGCCCGCCTAGCGGTGTTGCTTCGTCGGTCACAGCCCGCCTGGCNGCTCCCTCCTCGCGCCTAGCCAGACAGACGCCTCGTCAGAAAACCGCTGCGGTCGCGTCTCCGGAGGCTACTTGAGATTCGAGTAGTCCGTGGGACTCATGAAGTAGACCTCGGCGCTGATCGGTACCGGGTACTTGGCGAGAAGGGTCTCCCAGGCGGGATCGGCACCGAACTTTTGCCAGACGTCCTGGCGATGCGCGAGATCGCGATACGCCAGCATCCACACTAGAGTGTTCGGATCATCGAGACGCTGCCAGACGGCGATCACTTCCGCCCCATGCTTCTCGAAGATGGACACTTCTTCCTCACGGAAGCGCTGATGCAGCGTGTTGATGTCGCCGCCTTCATCCGCATTCGCGGTATACATGCGAATTTCAAAACAGCGGGCGGTGGGTGCCACGTTCTTGGAGAAGTCGGCCGGCAGCTGGCTCTGGGGTCCGCACGGCGGCGGCCCGGGGCGCTGGGCCTGCGCCGTCCCCGCGAACGTGAAACCGAGGACAACGGCGGCGAGAATCGCTCTCTTCATGCTTTGTCTCCCTCTGAAATGGTTGGCGGTCCTCGGCGACATATCCGCCGTCGCGACGGGGACCGGTTCTAGATATACGTCGACACGGCATTATAGGGAAGTTATCGGCGTCCCGGAAGCGGGCTCTCTGGTCGGTTCGGCTCGAAGTATGACCGGACGGGGCCCGTCGACATCTCGGCAGACATCTCCGCGAGTCCCGGGTCCAAGCCACTCGAGTTCTTCAGCGGAGGCTCGACGACGGTGTGTCATGGGATGCAGCCTGCATCGCAGCTGCCAGCCTCAACCGTAGACGAGGTCGAGTCGGCCTGGGCAGTCGACAACCGAGCAGGCGTCCCCCAGCCGGTCGGCGGCCGACAATGTCTGTTCGAAAGAGGTTGGGGTCACGACGGTCTCGGTGTCCATATGCGCGCCTTTGATGCGGCTGGGTCAGGGCATCATAACGTGACCCGGCGGCGCGCCTGAAGCAACCGTTGTTCTGCGAGCGTCCGCAATCGTTCCGTCAAGTCCTCGATCCCCTCGACCCTGGGGCAGGTCTCGGTGACATACCGGGCCCAGTTCCCTACGTACTGCTCGAGCCAGCGCTCATATTCGTGCCAAGCGTCCTGGGTGGATACGACNGCGAGCCCCCGCTCGGTCCAGATGCCAAAACGTCCTACCGCCAGATCGAACAACTGGGCGCGATACACGGTGGGGTCGAGTGTGACCTCCGCCGTGGTTGCGATCCGAGCGTCCATCTCCTGCAGCCGGTTGTGAGCGGTTCGGGTGGCCGCCGCCCAGGCCGAATGCGCCAGTGAGTCCGGGAGAAACAGATTGTCGCCCTCGACCGGGTCNCGATGCGACCAGCGCGGTTGGGNGGAATGGAGCGTCGTGGATGGAAACTCCTCGGCCACTNGAAGAGTATAGTTGGCAGATTGTCTTTCCTGTCGTGGCTTCGCCGACCACAACATCTGGCGCACCTTTGGTTTACAATTTGCGCTCAGTAGCAGTNATCGGCGAAACGGGCGTCTGGAGTCGCCCCTTGTGCCTATGAGAAACCTTGCGGTCCTCCTCGGGCTCGTACCGGCGCTTGCGCTCGTGCTCTCGTCGTCGCCCGCGTCGCTTCCCTTTGCCTCGGCGCGTGCACAGACACAGCCTCCACTGCCGCAGGTGGAGGCCCCACCTCGGTCGGCGCTGCTCCCGGCCCAAGAGCATGTGCATGCGCGGTATCAGGCCGACATCGCCGCCGTGCAGCGCTTCCGGCCCACCCACCACTTTTGGCGTCACATCTTCACCATTCCTGACGGCAGCATCATTTTCGGGAGCGCCGAGGACGGGCGATTGCTGGCTACGTTTCCTACTCAGGGCAACTGGGCCCAGGAGGGTGTCTGGGAGGACGCCGCGCTGGAAGACACGCTCGAAGGGGTCCGACTGCAGTCACGGTTGACCCGGCGGCGCGATCAAGTGGAGGCGCTGCTAACGCCGATCGTCGGTGAGGTCGTCCACAACCCGACCCGGGGACGATTCCTGTCGCCGCACGCCGCGCGCTACGGTGGGTTCCTCGACCAGTGGGGGCTGATTTATGAGCGGTTCGGGGTGCCAGCCGAGATCGGACTGGCGCAGGCGGTCGTCGAGTCCGGTTTNAACGGGCGCGCCCGTTCTGGNGCGGATGCCCGGGGGTTCTGCCAGTTTCTCCGTCGGAACTGGAATCATCTGGACCGCCTGGCGCCCAATGTGATCGAGGTCTACAACCAGACCACCCAAGCCCCCTATTGCGCCGCGTATCTCAGTATTCTGGCGACGATGTATGGCAGCTTCATNCCCGCGTTGTCAGAGCACCACGCGGGCGGCGTCAACGTCGGGCGCACCGTCATCAACGGTGAGCGGCTCGGTGGAGTTGACACTCGTGAGCAGTATCTGATGGGGTCGGAATTTGTGCGCGACCTGCGCAATATCTCGATTGGTCGATACCGAGCGCTGTTTCGAACCTACGGCCCACGGTCGTTCCTGTATTCCGAGATGGTGTTCGGCAACACCGTCAACGTCCAGCAGCTGAGTCTTGGAGCGGTGCAAACTCCAATTTTCGCCATGCGAACATCGCGCAACCTGCCCTTGAGCGAATTGCGGCGAAAGACCGGGTTGTCGACCAGCGAACTGAAACGCTTTAACCCAGCCTTGGTCAAACAGGTGCCGGCTCGGGCGAACGTCTACCTGCCCGANTATGTCGAGGAATTCGGTGAAGACGTGTCGTTCTGGCACNGTNCGGCGACGCCGTCTTTTGCTGCCGCCCTCAANGATTTCGTGCGCCTGGAAGCGGGCGTGAAACGCTGGCATGAGGCGTCGTTCGAAGCAACGCTGCGCGAGTTTCAGGAGCGGTTTCAGGAGACCGGTACCGAAGANGGCACGGTGATGGCCACGACCCTGCGCTATGTCATCGGTGACCTTCGCACGAGTCGCCGTGCCGCGATTCTGTCGGAGTTCCGGACCGACGGACGTATCCTGGACCTGTTTCGGCGAGGACTCCAGGAACTACGGGCGGGGGCGTCCGACGACTGACATAGATTCCGTGGGAAATAGCGGACCAGACCGGATACCTTGATGGAGAGAGTCATGCCCAATCGAATGCAGGTATTCCTTACGGGCCTCAGTGCGTGTGCCGCCGTGTTGATCGCTAGTTCGGGTGCCTGGGCCCAGAGTGGGGCGGATATCCCCCGCACTGCGTCCGGTCGTCCCGATTTGTCTGGCTCGTATGACACCGCCACGGTGACACCGCTGCAGAGGCCGCGTGCCTTCGGCGATCGGCTTACGTTGACGGCGGAAGAGGCGGCCATCGTCGCTTCCGATCCGGACGGGTTGGCCAGCACGTTCAATCTCGCTCCGGCGGGGTCGGATGAGCGACAGGCGGCGCGTGAGGAGGCCCAGCGCGCCGGGTTCGAAACTGGTGACGGCAACCGGGAAGCGCCACCGGCTGGGGGAGATGGGTCCGGCGGCGCCGCCGGCAACGTGGGTGGTTACAACACCTTCTGGATCGACCGCGGCGACGACGCCTTCCAGATCAATGGCGAGATTCGCACGTCCATCATCACGGANCCGCCGAACGGCCGACAGCCGCCTCGTACGGAGGCGAACCGGGCGGCGATGGCCGCGCGCGGAGGTTCCTTCCGTGCCAACAGCGGTACCGCCTGGTGGCTCGAAGACGATTTGAATGCGGCCGGGCCCTACGACCACCCCGAACAGCGCCCGCACGCTGAGCGGTGTCTGATGGGGTTCGGGTCGACGGCCGGTCCGCCGATGTTGTCGGTGCTGTACAACAACATGAAACGGATTGTGCAGACCGAGGACACGGTCATGATTCTGGTAGAGATGGTGCACGATGCCCGCATCGTTCGGATGAACGCTGAACACAACCCACCAGAGATTCGTAGCTGGTTGGGCGATTCGGTCGGGCACTGGGAGGGCGATACCCTCGTCGTGGACACCACAAACTTCACTGACAACCCGTCCCTTGGCGGCGCGTCGCGTAATCTGCATGTCGTCGAGCGATTCTCCAGACTTGACGCTGATACCCTCTTGTACGGGTTCACGGTCGATGATCCTACCGTTTGGACTGCGCCCTGGAGCGGCGAGTTCCCCTGGCCTGCTTCGGACAACAAGATCTATGAGTACGCCTGCCATGAGGCGAACTATTCGTTTGGCGGGATTCTGCGGGGCGCCCGGGTGCTCGAACAGGACGCGCGGGATGCGGCCGGCGCGCGGGACTGAGTCAGTCAGACAAGACGTCCTTACGCACGTAGACGACGCCGGGTCCCCGGAGCGCTGNNACNAGTTCCTCCTCGGTCACATCGTCANGCACGGCCGGCACCTCGTCGAGGGCGATGGCGTGCATGGTATCCAGCGGCGAATCGCACCCTGAACACCAGTCCGCGTTCGTCTATGCCGACACAGGTTCGGATGTGCCGAACGACGAGCTGGCGATGCCTTGGGTGAGCGGTGTCTCAACCGAGAAGTTGAGACATCTGAACGACATTCTTGGGGCCTATGCTCGCGACCGTGGATGGGAATTCATGGATGTCACTTTGCAGTGAATCGTCGCTGGGACTCCCGTGCTGGATGTCCGTCAGGAATCCCTCGCCAACACGCTCAGACGGATGCGAGACGGACGATGGCCGAGCGGAGGCGTTAGCCCTTTGCACTAGTCTTTTCCCATCGCCACCGCAACGCGTCAAGGTGAGGTCGATTGCGGACGGGCTGCAAGCGAGCCCTTTGTCTCTCTAGTCTGACGAGATGACGACCCGAAATCCCATGAACGGTCGTCGGGCACCAGGGTCGGCACCGCCCCTGACCGCCGCGCGCACGTTGCGTTCGGTGTCCGAGAACGAACCGCCGCGGATGACCCACAGCGCGTCGTCTGCCAGTCGGTCGNGATCGTCAGCCGCGGTAAACGGATACGGCTGATAGGGGCTCCGGGTCCACTCCCAGACGTTGCCGCTTATGTCGAACAACGCGAACGGGCACTCAGGGCATGGAAACGTGCCGACCGGTGTGGTTCCCGCGCCGCCGTAGTTGGCGTAGTCACGGCTTGGGGGCCCGTTCCAGGGAAACACGCGCCCGTCCGTGCCCCGGGCTGCCTTCTCCCACTGCGCTTCGGTCGGGAGGGTGACTCGCCAGCCCGCAGCGAGGAGCCGGGCGAGCTCCGACGGGGTCTCGGACGACTGGCGGAGCACCCTGTCGAGCCAGCGGCAGTACGCCAGTGCGTCGGGCCAGGAGACCGACGACACGGGGTGGTCGGGCGGACCCTGGAGCGTCTCGATGTCGACATCGGCTCCGGCGTCTCTGGCGAACGCACCGAACTGTGCCACCGTCACCTCGTAGCGAGCGATATAGAACGCGGCCAGGTCCAGTCGACCCTGGGCCTGTGTCGCAGACCAGCGCTCGTTGTCGAACGCCATGGCATCGGTGCCCGCGTCGTTCCCCATCAGGAACGTGCCGGCGGGGACCTCCATGAACCCGAGGCGCACGTCGTTCGGAAGAAACCAGGCGTCGGCACGAAATCCCGCCAGTTCGGCCGGCAGGGCGACAGCCGAGGACTGGGTGACGGCTGTCCGGCCCTGGTCNGGCCGCTCTGCCCACAACCACCCCGCCACCCCTACGACAAGCAACGCCAACACGGACAGCCCCACGACCGGGATCGCCGGGGCCTCGGCGTTCGATTTCTCCGTCATGGCCAGACCCCCGAGGCATCCAGCACCGCACACGCACGCCTATGCAGGCGCGTGTCTTCAGACCCGCCAGCGCTGGCATCGCCCCGATCACGCAGGCCCTGAGTCAACATGCGAAGGTCCATCCGTGGCCGCACGCTCGTGCGAAGAGCGCCCGCTCCGGCATGTCGAGGAGGTTGGGCCCAGCCTCTCGTAGAAGCAGACGGAGATCCAGCGCGCGAGGATCGGCCGAGATCGTGTTCCCATCTCGGAGGTTCAAGCACCCGGCCTGGAAACGGAGCTCGCACGCCTGTCCGAAGTATCGGAGGGCCCGCTCGGCGTCTGTGGTCACAATCGTACCGTCCGTGAAATGTCGACCCAGTTCGTTGCAGGCCCAGCCCGCATTGTCGCCGCAATAGTTGGTTTCGATCTGGAGGAGCCGTTGGCATGCCAGGGGCCGCTCCTCGGCGCAGGCCTGCTCCCAGAAGGGAACAGTGTCGCCTCGGTGCTGGCCATCGGTGGCGCCGAGGACCGTCATGGCGCCAAAAAACAGCATCCACACGCTGATATGTACCAGGTTGGCTCGGACCGGGCTCCAGTCCGCACCCCACCTCACCCCGTCGATAGCCCCACTCTTGCCAAGGGACGCGGCCAGGCGATCGATCCACTGCACGCTGAGGTTGAGCAATGGCACGCACAGCAATTTGTCATAGAAAGTTGGGATGCCCAGTGCGCCGAGGCACGCGTAGAGCACGAACACACCCACGCCGTACAGCGTCCCGAACAGCGCTTTCCCAAGTGGCGTACGGGGCGATGTGGAGGGGTCGGTGACCAGCAGATGCAGCCCGAGGAACACCGCGCTCGGAATTTCAGAGTCGATGAAGTACGGGACGCCGGTGATGGCGGAGTAGAGTGCGCTTGAGCCGAACAACACGATTGCCGCTGACCCTGCGACCAAGGTGATCGAAAAAAAGTACATGACGACCAACCCGATGGCGAACAGGAACAGGTAGATGCGCGGCGCGAGCGTGAGTGTCGACGCGATGTCCTGGCCCCAGGTCAGGTCGGTGGTGCCGGTGGCGATCAGAATCAGGGAGAAGAGCCCGAGCGAGAAGGCGGACGGATTGAAGATGTGGNNCGTCCGTCCGTCGCGTCGCCAGNGAANCAGTTCNTTCCCCAGGAAGCCGGCGGCNATCATCAGGAACTGGAGNTAGAACCAGTCGTCTCGGAACCAGAGAAACAGATTGGTACTGAAGATGATGGGAAACGGTCCGAACCCCAACGTATAGCGTTCGCGACGTGACCAGGCCAACAGGATGTCGAATCCGTAGGCGAAGAGCAGTTGGGCCACCAGCAGCCAGGCATGGTCATAGACCGGCCGCCAGAAATAGCCCCAGTAGATGAACACCGCGATTTGCACACCCGCCTGGAGGTAGTGCTGGGGACGTAGCACCAGGTGCACGGTGCGTCCGGTCGTGTCGCGACGAAGTCTGACCAGCAGCAGACCCAGCCACGCNAGCAATCCGGCACNNGCGGCCCAGACCGAGCTGNCGAGGGTGACGTTGNCGGACACGCGGGGCACGAGCGACACNGCCAGCAGGGCNGNNGCCAAGGTGGCGGGGATCCAGAGCGGACGGAGCGAGGCCGCGGGNGTGGTCGCGGNGCNGGTCTGTGCCCCGCGGGGGTCGTGTTGGCGTCCCGTCTGGGGNCGCCGTCGTCGTGCTGCTGNCATCGGACAGGTCTGCCTGCTTGTACCGCACCGGTCGGCCGGGCGCAAGCCGCCACATCAGTCGGGCGCGCCGGAGCGGCGTATAATGCTGGCACGTCCAACGCGAACAGGACCCCCCCGGCACGTGTAATTCTCGTGGTCACCGCATTCAGCGTCTTCATCAACGGCATCAGCGGCGTGTTCACCGGTATTGCGGTGCTCTATCTGATGATGAAACTGCTGGCCATCGTCGCAGACCGCTCGACCGCCGACTCGACGCCGTCCGCGCCCAAGCCAACGACCCGCTAGTCAGACGTGGCTTTCTTCGAGCAACTCGGTATTCTGGCCGTCACCCCGGGCATGGTCGTGATGTGGCTGGTCGCCTTGACGTTGATCTATCTCGCGATCGGGCGGGAGTACGAGCCGCTCCTGCTGCTGCCGATCGGGTTCGGCATCCTGGTCGCGAATCTGCCACTCACCGAGTTGATGACCCCGGGTGAGGGGTTGATATGGCGGTTCTACCACTACGGCGTGGAGTGGGAAGTCATTCCGCCGCTCATCTTTCTCGGGCTTGGAGCCCACACCGACTTCGGCCCGCTGCTGTCACAGCCACGGCTGATCTTTCTCGGCGCGGCCGCCCAGGGCGGTGTGTACGCGACGTTCTTCGCGGCGCAGGCATTCGGATTTACGCTGCAGGAATCNGCGACGATCGGGATCATCGGCGGCGCCGACGGTCCCACGACCATTTTCCTGGCGGCACAGCTCGCGCCACATCTCTTGGGCGCCTGCGCGGTCGCGGCGTATTCCTACATGGCGTTGGTGCCGATCATTCAACCGCCGATCATGCGACTGCTGACCACCGAGCAGGAACGCAAGATTCGAATGAAGAAGGCGCGCAAGGTGACGGCGCGAGAGAAGCTCTGGTTTCCGGTCACGGCGACCATCGTCATCCTGCTCCTGGTTCCGGCCTCGGCGCCGCTCATGGCGATGTTCATGCTGGGCAATCTGTTTCGCGAGTCGAAGGTGGTGGAGCGGTTGACCGACACGGCACAGAACGCGTTGATGAATATCACCACCATCTTTCTGGGGGTGGCCGTGGGCGCCACGATGAGCGCCGACGCCTTCCTGCGGGGCGACGTCATCTTCATCTTCGGGCTCGGGTTGGCGGCGTTTTGCGTCAGTACCGCGTGCGGGCTGTTGCTCGCCAAACTGATGAACCTCTTCACCAACGATAAGATCAACCCGCTGGTCGGCGCCGCCGGGGTCTCCGCCGTCCCGATGGCGGCACGGGTCGTCCACAAGGTGGGAGCTGAGGCGGATAAGAAGAACTATCTGCTGATGTTTGCGATGGGGCCGAATGTGTCCGGTGTGATCGGCACCGTGATCGCGGCAGGTATTTTCTTGACGATGTTGGAGTAGCGCATCCGGTGTGCCTACAGTGAGGGAATGAACATGGCAGAAGACGTGTTGGCGCCGCTGGCCGGCAAAGTGCTGTCGGTGGCCGTGGGCGTCGGGGACGTCGTCGAAGAGGACGANGAGCTGCTGGTCCTCGAAGCNATGAAGATGGAGACCGTGGTCTATGCTCCGGCCGACGGCACGGTCCGCACCATCGCGGCCCAGGTAGGTCAACAGGTCGAGGAAGACGATCTCCTGATGACGTTGGAGTAACGACGCGATGAATTTCGAGCTGACGGACGAACAGAAGCTAGTGCAGGAGACGGCCCGCGAGTTCGCGCTGAACGATATCGCGCCGACCCTGGCGGAGGAAGAGAAGCACCACGAATTCCGACTGGATCGGGTGGCCCGGATGGGCGCACTGGGCTTCTTCTCCTGCGGCGTGCCAGAGGAATACGGTGGGACCGGCTTCGGGTTCATGGAGTCGGTGCTGATGGCCGAACAGGTTGCCAAAGTGTCTGCCTCGTGGCGCTTGCCGTTCAACATGCAGAACCTGGGCCCTGCCTTGACCGTGGCGAAATTCGGCACCGACAACCAGAAGCAACAGTTCATCCCCGGGTGGGTGGACGGCAGCCAGGTCGGCTTCTTCGGCATGACCGAGCCCGACAGTGGCTCTGACGTGGCCAGCATGAAGACCGTGGCTCGCGACATGGGCGACCACTGGGAGCTGACCGGGAGCAAGATCTGGGTCTCGAACGCGACTCAGGGTGACGCCGGACTCCTGTATGTGATGACGGATCCGACGGAAAAGCACCGCGGCATGAGCGCGTTCATCCTGCAGCCGAAGGCCGTCGACGATTTCGTGGCCACCGACATCGAGACCAAACTCGGGTTGCACTGCGCGCCGACCGGTGAGATGGCGTTTCACGGGACAAAGCTGCCCAAGGAGGCGTTGCTGGGTCGGGCGGGTGATGGCTTCAAGATCTGCATGTGGCAGCTGAACAACACGCGGATCGGCTGCGCGGCCGGGGCGCTTGGCGTGGCCGGGGCGGCGCTCGACGCGGCCGTCGACTACGCGAATGAACGCACCCAGTTCGGGAAGCCGATTTCGCAGCACCAGATGGTGCAAGCGCAGATCGCCGACATGGCGGTCGAGCACCATGCCGCTCAGTTGCTCGTCTATCGCGCCGCCTGGCTGAAGGACCACGGCAAGCCGAACCAGTACGAAACCTCCATGGCGAAGTTGCAAGCCTCCGAGGCTGCGGTGCACGCCGCCAACGAGTGCATGAAAATCTTCGGGTCATACGGGTATTCCACGGAGTATCCGGCCGAGCGCTTGTATCGTGACGCCAAGTCTCTGCAAGTGGTCGAGGGTACCTCCAACGTGCAGAAGCTGATCATCGCGGGTATCGCGAGCGGTCACGTGGCCAATCGCTGACGGGCCCAGCCGCCACCTCACTCAAGGATCGACGCCGTGAAACCCTATTTCGACACGATGGACCCGTTCGGGAAGTCGCTGAAGCCAGGACGGATCAAGCGCGCTGCCGCGAGCGCCACCGCGCTCCGTGAGATCGAGGCCGGTATCGGCGAGGCGGTCACCGCCGCTCACGAGGTCGGGTTTCCCACCGAGAAGATCAACAAACGCGGGTGGATGACCGTCTATCAGCGACTCGAGTATCTCGTAGACGCCGGCACCTGGTGTCCATTGCATACGCTCTACAACCCTCTGGAGAACGAAGAGGGTACGACCAACGTGGTCGATGGGGTGGGACAGATCGACGGTCGGTGGGCGGTCGTCATCGGGTTCGACAACAAGGTGATGGCGGGCGCCTGGCTGCCCGGACAGTCGGAGAACATCCTGCGAGCGACCGATCTGGCCGCGCGGTTACACATCCCGCTGGTCTGGTTGGTCAACTGCAGCGGTGCCAAGCTGCCCGAGCAAGAAAAGTTCTATGCCAATCGCCGCGGCGCTGGCACTCCGTTCTACCGCCACGCCGAGTTGGAGCAAGCGGGTATTCCGGTGCTGGCCGGAATTTACGGTACGAATCCGGCCGGCGGGGGATACCAGTCAATCAGCCCGACCATCCTCCTGGCCCACAAAGACGCCAACATGGCGGTTGGCGGCGTCGGCATCGTGTCCGGGATGGCGCCCAAGGGTGGGTTCGACACGGCCATGGTCCAAGAGCTGATCGCGAAGGCGAATGAGTTCACCGGAGGTCCTCCCGGTGACGTGGCCACCCACCATGACGCCACGGGGTTCTTCACGCGGGTGTACGACGAGGAGACCGGGGTACTCGACGGGCTCAAGGACTACATGCGGGCCATGCCTGCCTACGGTTCGACGTTCTTTCAGGCGGCTGACCCGAAAGACCCCGCGTTTCCGATCGACGATCTGTATCACCTGCTGCCGGCGAATCCGAAAGAGGTCTACGACTTCGACGAGATCCTGGCTCGGCTGGTCGACGGCAGCGAGCGACTCGAGTTTCGTCCCGACGACGGCCCCGAAGTGTTCACCGGTGTGTGCAAGATCGACGGGCGGCTGGTCGGGTGTATCGGGAATCGTCAGGGGTACTTGGGGAAGGGCTATCCCGAATACGCCGACTATCCCGGCATGGGGGGCAAGCTCTATCGCCAAGGTCTCATCAAGATGAACGAGTTCGTGACCCTGTGCGGGCGCGACCGGCTCCCGATCATCTGGTTTCAGGACACCTCAGGCATCGACGTCGGTGAGCTCGCTGAGAAAGCCGAAGTGCTGGGGTTGGGGCAGGGCCTCATCTACTCGATTCAGCAGACCGATGTCCCGATGATGCTCGTCGTGCTGCGCAAGGGAACCGCCGCCGCCCATTACGTCATGGGTGGCCCCACTGCCAATCGGCACAATGCGTTCAGCCTCGGCACGCCGGCCACCGAGATCGAGGTCATGCACGGCGAAACGGCGGCCGTGGCGACCTATGCCCGACGCGCGGCCAAGGAGCAGGCGGCCGGTCGCTCGCTGGATCCGATCATCGAGAAGATGAACGCACTCGTCGAGCGCTATCACGAGACCTCGCGACCGGCGTATTGCGCGCAGCAGGGGTTCGTCGACGAAGTCGTCAAGCTTACCGAGCTCCGACGCTACCTGCAGGCGTTCACCGGCGCCGTCTATCAGAACCCGACTTCAATCTGTCCCCGTCACCATATGCTGCTACCGCGCGTCATCCGCGGCTAGCAGCCCGTGGCTTTCACCTCGGCTTGCTCTCGCTGATTCCAGCGCTCACGCCAACCCCTGTGACCTCTCCATCCGGTCCGGCCACGTCCGCCCGCCAGAATTCGTGCGAGCAGCAGCAGGCCCAGAGCCTGGACCCAGCTGATCGTCGTTCCACCGAAGATGTCTGGCACCAGCGCGTTCCACAACGACATCACGACCACACCGACGAGGGCCACGCAGCCGACGACCATGACCAAGATCTTCGCGGCTTTGGGCGTCCACTCTCTCTTCATGGGTGCCTCCCACTATTCTGATATACGGATGGTGGGGCGAAAGTATTCAGACGGAGCGGTGCTTCAGGCCAGTCCTCGAATGACTTTCAGTGTCGTCCGGATCTGTCCGACGTGCATCGTGGTGTGTTCAGCTGCGTGAAACAACAACCCACGCACGGTGGACGGCAGTTCGCCGCGACCGACCGGACGGGGCTCGGAAAGCACGGCGTCCGGTATCTCTCTCAGCGTATTCAGGCAGACGTCGAGGCGCGCCAGCGTCGCCTCGAACAGGTCGTCCTTGGAGTGCTGCACCGCGAATTCCGCCTCGCGCCGAAGATACTCGAGCTGGGTCTCGTCGAGCGACTCACGTCGGGCATAGGTGAACAGGCGATCCAGGCTGCCGGCGATATGCGCGAGGTGGAACCCGATCGGCGCCGCCCCGCCCGGAGCGGCACGAATGTCCTCCGCTGAAGTGTCGCGGGCCAGCGCGGTCAATTCGTTCCGTGCTTGCACGAGCGCGTGCGCGACCGGCATGAGTGCGTCCGTATGGCCGTCAATGTTGCCGAGGAGCCACGCTTCAGGTTGGGCGAGCACGGGGCTACGACTCGTTCATGGGGAGCGTGAGTGCTATCAATCCGGGAACCTCGCCGCCAACCGTCAGGGCGATGTACTGCTGCCGACCGAGCATGTAGGTCATGGGCGCACCGAGCGCGCCGCTCGGGAGATCGAGCGAGGCCACTTCCTCGCCCGTGGTCTTGTCATAGGCGACCAGCCGGGGGCCTCCGTTCGTGCCGCCGGCGACCAGGGCCTGAATCAACAGGGTCTTGGTGAGCAGCGGCCCGGTTCGTCCCCAGTCGCCCCCAAGCGGTGGCAGATCCAGGTCGCGCAGCATCGGGTGATTACGGATCCGCTCGCCGGTCCCCATCGGGGCCATCCAGGCGTGGTCGCCGGTGTTCATGTCGATGGCCGTCATGCGCGAATAGGGTGGTTTCCACAGTGGGAGTCCGCGCGGCATGACCGGGCCGGCGGACAGGGATCTGCGGAGATAGCCCAGCGTCGACTGTTCTTCGCCCGGTCCTGGAGGACTGAGTCCGATGGTGGAATGTGCATTGACCGATGGCACATAGAGATACCCGGTGTCGGGGTCGACCGCGGCTCCCGACCAACTGGCGCCGCCGCCGACCGACGGTCGCATGATGGTGCCGTTGGTCATCTGGGGGGTGAACAGCGGCCCCAGACGGAAGCCGTCGACCGCCGCGACCGCGAGTTGTCGGATCTCTGGCGTGAAGTCGACGAGGTCGTCGACGGAGGTCCCCTGATATTCGAACGGTAACGGTCGGGTGGGGAATGGCTGGGTCGGTGCGGGGCGCTCGCCCTCCAGATCGGTATCGGTCGGCACCTCCCGTTCCTCAATCGGCCAGATCGGCTCCCCCGTCACGCGATCAAAGGCGTAGACAAATCCCTGTTTACTGACCTGGGCCACCGCCTTGACTTGTCGGCCGTTCACCGTGACGTCGAGCAGATTGGGTGCGGCCGGCAGGTCGTAGTCCCACAGACCATGGTGGACGGTTTGGAAGTGCCACTCGCGCCGGCCGGTCTCGGCGTCGACCGCCACCAGGCTCTCCGCGAACAGGTTGTCGCCGAGTCGGGCGCCGCCATAGTAGTCGTTGGTCGCGGTGCCGATCGGAAGGTAGACGAGGCCAAGCTCGTCGTCGGCGCTCATCAGCGACCAGACGTTCGTGTTCCCCGAGTACCGCCACGAGTCGTTGAGCCACGTGTCGGCCCCGAACTGGTCAGGGCTCTGGGGCACGGTATGAAAATCCCACTTATGTCGCCCGGTGCGGGCGTCGTAGGCGCGGACCCAGCCCGGCGGCGCCTCCTTTGTCAGCGCGCGGTCGTTGATGCTCGAGCCGATCACGACGGTGTCGCCGACCACGATCGGAGGCGATTGCGAGCTGATCGGCAGCAGGTTCAACACGTCGAGCTCGCCGCGCGTCGCCCGGGGCAGCCCGTCCATCAGATCGACCCGTCCTTCGTTCCCGAATCCTTCCGCCGGTAGACCGGTCTTGGCGTCGAGGCCGATGAGGAAGCCGTCGCCGGTGCCCCAGAATACCCGTGCCGCATCGCCACTCTCCCAGTAGGCCAGCCCCCGGTGACGCCAGGGCAGCGGCGGGGGAGAACCGGACTCGTAGGCCTTCGGGTCGTGAATCCAGAGTGTCTCGCCGGTGTGCGCATCGATCGCGGCGGCTCGATACAGTGCGGTGGTCAGGTAGAGCACGTCGTCGACCATCAGCGGCGTGGCAACCAGGGCACGAATCGACGGGCGCGTGAGTGACCGTTGTTTGCCGTCCCAGTCCGCCCAGCGCGCCGGATTCTCCTCCGCCAGCAGGTCAAAGACCGTCTCCGCGGGCAGCAATGACGAACCCGTCTCGGTCGACCACGGCAGATGGGTATCCACCGTGTCCCAGCGCCAGGCGATCTCGAGGTCGGCGAAATTGTCCGCCGTGATCTGCGCGATCGGCGCGTACTTGGTCGCCCCGTTGTCGCCCGAGTGGCTCCGCCAGCCGCCGACCGCGCCATGCTGGGCGGCGGCCGGTCCGGCCGAGAGGCCCAGCGTGGCGAGGATGCCCGGTATCAGTAGGTGAGTCGGTCGCATGATGTGTCGCTTTTGCTTCTGGCGCGCTCCACCTGTGTGAGGCGCCCTGCCGTCGTCATTCCACCCGGTCGAATTTTTGCAGCCGTTGACCCACGTTGACCTCGGTCGTGTAGAGGTTGCCCCTGGAGTCGATGGCCAGATTGTGCAGCCGGTAGAACTGCCCCGCGTTCTTTCCCAGGCGTCCGAAGTAGTCGCGGACCTCAAGGGAAGCACGGTCGAGAATCCACACGACGTTGTTGGTGCCGTCCGGAACGAACAACCATCGCTGCTCGGGGTCCTCGGAGAGCGTGACCCCCGATGCCGATCCGCTACCCAGGGTCTCTGGTCGGATGAACGCCTCGGTGACGAACGCGCCGTCCTTCTGAAACACCTGCACCCGGTTATTGGTGCGGTCGGCGACATAGACCAGGCCGTCGTCGGCGATCGCGACGTCGTGCACGGGGCTCCGGTAGTCGCGAATCGGAGCCGCGTCCGGGTCGTACGGCGGGAGCGGCGCGTCGTTCGGCGTGTCGCCATACGCGCCCCAGTGGCGACGGTAATCGCCCGTTTCGGCATCGAACACGATGATACGGCGGTTCCCGTAGCCGTCGGCGATATAGACCTCGTTGGCCTCCGGGTCGACCCGGATACCGGCGGGGCGCCCGAGGTCCTCGGTGTCGTTGCTACCGTCGCTCTGGCCTGCCCGTCCGATCTGCAGGAGGAACTCGCCGTCCGCGGTGAACTTCAATACATGGGCGTCGTCGGCCGCGTTCCCACCGATCCAGACGTGCCCGTCGTGGTCGACATGGATGCCGTGTTCGCTGGACGGCCACTCGTAGCCGTCGCCCGGGCCACCCCAGGAGCGCAGGACGGTCCCGTCGAGATCGAGCTCGATGACCGGCGGGGCGGGCACGCAGCACATACCTTCTTCGCCGCGTTGTCTGGCGTCGAGGGTCGCTGGTCGATGCAGGACCCAGATGTGATCCCTGTCGTCGACCGCGACTCCCGACACCTGACCGAGCATCCAGTTGTTCGGGAGCTCGCGGGCCCAGAACGGGTCCACCCGAAACCGCGGAACGTCAGACGCGCTTGACGAGACCGCGGTGGCCGTGGCGCCGGCCGGGGCGGCGGTGTTCGCGGCTTCCCCCGGTTGTTCGCCGTCAGCGCATGCGACGGCGATGGCGGCGAGCGGGAACAACAGACTAACCAGCACGCCGGGGTGCGCAAGTCTCATCGCCATGGCGGCACGATACACTACAATTCCAGACTACGAACACGATCGAACGCGGGACGTCGCGCAGGTGCGCGCCTCGCTCACCAGGAGAATTCAAAATGAGGCTGTTCCTGACCGTCGTTGCCGTGGTCGCGCTCGTGTCGCCGGCCTCCGCTCAGCTCGCGGTGCCCGACGAAGCCGGGCTCGTCTACGGGCACGTGCACCTGAACGTCTCAGACATCGACGAACACGAGCGGATCTGGGTCGAGCACTTCGGGGGCGTCGCGTTCCAGAAGGGGCGCGTGCGCGGCGTCTGGCTCCCGGGCACCCTGGTCGCGTTCACCGAGCGAACGCCCACCGGAGGGTCGCAGGGGTCGGTCATGGATCACTTCGGGGTGAAGGTACGCGACACCGGCAAGTGGCTCGAGAAGTGGAAGGCGGCCGGCTACACCGTTGACTCCGAGTTCACCGGGGCCGAGGGACAGCACAACGGGTACGTGACCTTGCCAGATGGCGTGCGGGTCGAACTACAGGAGGATCAGATGTTGCCGGTGGAGGTCGTGGGCTACCACGTCCACTATTTCACGCCCGAGTTCGAGTCACTGCTCGACTGGTACGTGGACGTGTTCGGCCTCGAGAAGCTACCCCGCGGCCGGATCGAGACCACCACGAACGTCCCCGGCATGAACATGAGCTTCGGGGGCACCCAGGGCGGGCACGTGCCCAGCGCGGGTCGCGCGATCGATCACGTTGGCTTCGAGGTGGACGACCTCCAGGCGTTTATCGCTCGGCTCGAGGCGAAGGGCATCGAGTTCGACAGTGGCTATAGCGAACTGCCCGAGGAGGAATTGAAAATCGCGTTCCTCACCGACCCGGCCGGCACCCGAATCGAACTGACCGAAGGGCTGGATCAGTACTGAGACGGGGGCTTCGCCCCCGACCCCCCCCCGCGGGGACCCCGAGTGCCCCACTCCGCGGCGGCGCTGCTGCCCTGTTGGCTGAGGTAGCGTCTCGAAGCCATTCGCACCCGCTCGACGGGGGGCGGTTACGGCCCAACCCAGGTCGCGCTCAGGCCCGCGCGGTCGACCGCCTCGCCGCGCAGATAGACGTCACTGATGCGCCGGGTATTGGTGATGTCGTCCAGCGGGTTGGCTTCCAGCACGACGAAATCGGCGCTCTTACCGGTCGCCAGCGTGCCCAGATCATCAAGTGCCAACATCTCCGCCGAGTTACCGGTAGCCGCCACCAGCACGTCGGCCGTGCTCATGCCGGCGAGCACCATGTCTTCCATTTCGGCGTGGGGGCTCCAACCAGCGCCGCCGTCGGTACCAAAGGCGATGGTGACCCCTTCGGCGCTCAGACGCGCGAGGTTGCGGGCCTGGATGCCGAAGGCCTCCTGGGCGGCAGGCCGATCGACCGACCGCTCCTGCATCTGCTCGAGTTGGTCGGACGGGATGGTGCCGCTCAGCCAGCTCAGATCGACGGCTACGCCAGTGCCGGGCAGATTCGGCACTAGCACAACCTCCGGGCGTGCCTTGAACAGCTCGACCACTTCGTCGTCGACGTCCATGTCGCGGATGCCGTGCGCGAACGCGTCGAGGCCGGCGCGTAGCAGGCCCTTCGCGTCTTCCAGCGTATAGACATGCGCGGTGACCCTCAGGCCATTCTGGTGGGCCTCGTCGATGACCGCGCTGTACAGCTCGGGTGAGAGTTTGTCGAACTGGCCGCCGCGGTCGTCGACCCAGATCTTCACCATGTCGACATTCTGCGGCACGAGTGCCTGCACGGCGGCGCGGGCTTCTTCCTCCGTCGTGATCCAGGACGGCACTTCGGTCCGGCCTGGTTCCGGCGCCGTGATGCCTCGGCCGACGGTGCGATAGCGGGCCGCGTTCGGGAGGATCTCGTCCCGGAGCTGGAACGCCATTTCGCTTACGCCACGCCCTAGGCTCAGCACGACGCCGACCCCGTAGTAGGCCTTCCGTTGTAAATCTTCGACCCGTTCATCACGCGTCTCTCTGAGGTGCACGTGGGTGTCGATGATGGCTGGCATGACCGTCCGGCCGGATAGATCGACGCGGGCCGCACCGGCTGGCACCTCCACGGCGTCGCTTGCGCCGACGGCGACGAGGCGGTCCTGCTCGACCAACAACGTGCCGTTCTCGATGACCTGACCGTCTCCGATGATCAGGCGCGCCCCCTCATAGGCGATGGCGTCGGTTGACGGGGCCACCGGCTCGCTGGGCGGCGCGCCGCACGCGGACACCAGTACGAGCGTGGACAGCAGGAGAGCCGGAGCGGCGATTGTCGGATGCGACGGGATGAGCAGACGATGCATGGAAGCCTCCTCGGGACGACACGTAGAGAGACAAAACGGGCCGGCGCTGCAGGTCTCGGCAGCGTCGGCCCAGTGTGTGCGACGACATGTGTCAGCCAAGCTACGGACGCAACCTACGACCCTGTCTCTCGAGCTCACGCGCGCCGGCCAGAATGCCGTGCATGCCGATGTTGCCTTCGTGGCAGGCATACTCGAACAGTGGGCCGTCGGTGCGCCGGAACGGCATCATGACCGTGAACGGAGCGGTGTATACCGCCGGGTCTGTCACCGTGTATTCGTAGGCCACTCGGTCCGAATTGATGCGCGTGAACCGCTCGACCAGACGCTTGTTCGGGCTGGTGCCGCGACTTTCGCCGCCGCGGAAGTTGGTGGTCTCGACGACAAATGTCTCGCCGTCCCAGTGCCCGCGAGACACGCCGGAGAACTGCTTGAAGGGCGGCGTTGCGACGTCGTCGATCGGGATGATCCGGGCGTTGTGTACCATCTCGTTGAGAATCACCACGTGATCCGCCGTCTGGAAGATCATCACGTTGTTGTTGTACGCCCCTGACGACATCGGGGGCCCCGCGTTGAATCCCATGATGCATCGGTCGAACAGGCTGCGGCTCGTATACGAGTCATAGCGGCGGGCGTTGCGTTCGTCTTCAGCCTCTTCGCTCTGTTCGCGCGGCGCCCTCACCCCGGGCACGCGCGGCGGGAGGCGCCCGTTCGGCGGGTCGATGACAAGTGACGTCCGTTTGTCATCGGTCAGGTCGATACCCCGTTCGTACCAGAATTCGTTGTAGGACAGCACCCCGCCCTCGGATCGCGGCTGATACCCGGCGCTCCGTGCACCTGCCTCGGGATCGAACAGGTCGCGATTCTGACGCGTGCGCTCCGACGCCTCGAACTCGGCGGCCGCTTCAGCCGTCAGGGTCTCCTGATCTTCGAACTGTCGGGGGCGTTGATATGGCGTGAGCGTGCGGAACGTGAACGTCCCGGAGATGTCCGGCTGGCCATGTGGCCTGCGCATCGGCGCGTCGCTTTGGGCGTCGGCCGCGACCGGTACCAGTGTCACGGCCAGAGTTACCATGAACACGAGCACGACGAATTTATTGATCATCTGTGTTCCTCTCAAGGGGCGCCGGGGCCATGCGCACCGAACCCGATCGCACCGCGATGTGTGCGGACGGCCCACTATCCGCTCAAATAGACTGCACAAAACATTAAACGGTGGGCGCCTCCCATGCAAGCCACGCCACGCCGCACGGCGCCGACTCACCGCGGCTTGGGCCTCGGGCTCCACTCCCGGGCGCGTTGCTCCGCGACGGCGAGCTCGGCCGGGGTCAGTTGTTGGCCGACGGTGTCTCGCCCCTGGAGCGCGCTCGCGCGGGCGGACCCGATGCTGCCAGCGGCGGCCAGGCTCAGCCACACGTGGGCCGCGACGAAGTCCCGAGGGACGCCTTCGCCGTTGGCGTACATGATCCCGATATTCTGNTGGGCGGACGTTTCTCCCTGCTGGGCGGCCCGTTCAAACCAGTGTGCCGCTTCTTCGGCGTTCCGCTCAACACCAGTTCCGGTGTCGTAGCTCATGCCGAGATTGAACTGCGCCCGCGCGAAGCCGTGCTCCGCCGCGAGGTGCATCCACCGTATCGCTTCAATTGGGTCTCGGGTTACACCCCGTCCACCCATATACATGTTGCCCAGGGCGAACTCGCCCTCCGCGGTTCCCTGATCGGCCGCGCGTCTGATCCAACGGACCGCAGCGGCGTCGTCTTCAGCCACCCCGGTACCCGCGTCATACAGATATCCCAGTGTGACCTGCGCCGACGGGTCTCCCTGGATTGCGGCGAGCCGGTACCACCGGAAGGCGAGCGAGGCGTCCGCAGTGACGCCGGCGCCGGTCTCGTACATGCTGGCCAACGTGATCTGCGCAGTTGCGTGCCCCTGGGCCGCTGCTCGCTCGACCCAACGCGCGGCCTCGGCGCGATCCGCCGCGACACCGCGACCGTTGAAATACATTTGGCCCAAGCCAAACTGCGCTTCGGCATGGCCCTGGTCGGCCGCGAGTCGGTACCACCGGACCGCCTCGACNTCTGCGCTCGCGTGAGCCCCTACCCCGNCTGCCGTGTTCCGTGANNGGTCGGCGCCTTCGGCGTACAGACGTCCCAGTCTGAACTGCGCCTCCCAGTGCCCCTGGTCCGCGGCGCGCCGATACCACCGCGCCGCTTCGGCGTCATCCTCGCTGACACCCGACCCCGTGTCGTAGCGCACGCCGAGACTGTGCTGCGCACCGGCGTGATCTTGCTCGGCCGCCAGCCGATACCAGCGCACCGCTTCCTGGTCGTCGCGCGGCACACCGCTCCCCGTGAGGTACTGTCGCGCGAGGTTGAATTGGGCGGTCGGATNGCCTTGCTCCGCCCGTTCGCGCAGCTCGATGAGATCCCGTTGCGCCCGCAACGGAGCGATGGCCGCGAGGAGCGTGAGACACGCGGCAAGCCATGCGAGAGCGGACCGGCAGGTCACTTTATCGCACTCGGATAATCGGGCCGGCATCTGACAGACCCTCACCCTCGGTCACCGTAATGACCTGGTCGGCATCGAGGGCACCGATTTCGTCGATGTGGCCGCCGGGCCAGATGACGCGAATGGCGCTGACGTCCGTGGCATCGCCAAGTCCGAAGGTCACCGGCAACTCGCTTTGCGAGAGGTAGCTGGACCCGGTCTTGACCAACTGCCACCGCGTGTCGCCGGCAGCGGTGATCTCCACGCGGGCCCCGATGCCGTTTCGGTTCGAGGTGGTGCCGATGAGGCGCACGCGAAGCAGGTGGTTGGCATTTCCTCCATCGTTGCGCAGGATGCGGGCCGATCCGCCGTTGGCCGTCACGACCACGTCGAGGTCGCCATCGTTGTCAATATCGGCGTAGGCGGCGCCGCGCCCGACCAGCGGNGTGGCCAGCGCGGTGCCATCGTCGGCGGNCACTTCNTCGAACCCGCCCTGGGCGTNGTTNCGGAACAGTTGNGGCCGCTGGGCATGGGTCACNCGGCTCTGGACNCGTNCGACNAGGTCGTTGACATGGCCGTTGACGGCAAAGATATCTGGCCAGCCGTCCAGGTCCACGTCGAAAAAGAAGCATCCGAACGTCAAACTCAGTAGCGAGGCCCGGCCGACCGCGGTCCGGGGCCCTTCATCGATGAACAGGCCGTTCCCTTCGTTGTGATAGAGCGCCATCATCTCGGACGAAAAGTGTCCAATGATGAGGTCGGGTCGTCCAGACCGGTCGTAGTCGATGGCGTCGACCCCCATGCCGGCGCGGGCCACGCCAGCGTCACTGAATGCCACCCCAGCGAGTACGCCGATATCTTCGAATGTNCCGTCGCCTCCATTCTTGAACAGNAGGTCCGGTTGCAGGTCGTTGGCCACGAACAGGTCCATCCAACTGTCGCCGTCGAAGTCGAGCATCGTCACGCCGAGAGTTTTGGCGGATGGCGTGCGCAGCCCGGCGGCGGTGGTGACGTCCTCGAAGGTGCCGTTCCCCTGGTTGTGATAGAGCGTCGGACTCTGGCCCTGGTAGGACTCGGGCGTGCAATAGGACTTGGCGTCGTCGACAAATGGGCAGAAGANGTCGGTTTCGGCNGACCATTCCACATAGTTGCCGACGAATAGGTCGAGGTGACCATCCTCGTCGTAGTCCAGCCAGAGCGCGCTGGTGGAGAAGCCGGGATCGGCCACGCCCGCCTCGGTTGTTACGTCGATAAATTGTCCGTCCCCCTGTCCCTTGAACAGTCGATTGGGGCCGAGTGCGGTGAGATACACGTCGATGAAACCGTCGTTGTCGAAGTCGGCCGCGGTGCCGCCCAGACCGTAGAGTGGGACGCTGAGGCCAGACCCGGCGGTGATGTCTGTGAACGTGCCATCGCCGTCATTGCGATACAGCGCGGCGTGGGTCGTGGCCGCCCCCTGTCCTGGCCAGTTCGTTCCGTTGACGAGCAGTAGGTCCTGCCAGCCGTCGGCGTCGACATCCAGCCAGACCGCGCCTGAGCCGAATGTCTCCGGTAGGTACTTGTCACCGGACGCGCCGTTGTTGTGCGTAAAGCGGATACCCGCCGACTCGGTGATGTCGGTCAGGACCACCGGGCCTTCGGCGGAGACAGTGATCACGATGATGGCCAGAGCGATCGCGGCGGCACCGGTAACGGGCAGAGGCTGTTTCATGGCAATGAGGGGGCGCGACGTCCGGTAACCATTGTAGCGCCGTGGCGGTTTTCGGAGACCGTCTGTCGTAGCCGGTATAATCAAGCCGCTTTCCAGGAGGTTACACATGCCGCGCATCGTGCTCGTCGTCTCGGTCCTGCTGCTGACCGTTCCCGCCCTCGCGTGGTCCCAGACGCCCGAGTCGTGGACCATGCCGCGCACGCCGGACGGTCGACCAGATCTGCAAGGCATCTGGACGACGCAGACGTTCACGCCGCTCCAGCGTCCGGCCCAGTTCGCCGACCGGGAGTTCTTGACTGAGGATGAGGCGGCGTCGTTGGTCGACGTGTTGACCGCGCCCGGGGTCGACCCGCTACGCGGCCGCGCGTTCGCCGATGCGCTCGACGATGACGCCGAGGCGCGAGACGGGGCCACCGTGCAGGCGGATCCGACCCACTACGACAACGCGGTGTGGCTGCGGACGCTGGACCCCAAAGGCCTGTCCAGCCGACGCACGTCGCTGATCATCGATCCCCCCGATGGCCGCCTTCCGGCCCGGACNGAGGACGCCGCGGTACTGGCCGCCATGCGACGCGAGGCCCGTGGCTTCGACAGCCACGAGAACCGGCCCGCCCAGGAACGCTGCCTGGTCTGGACCCACGAGGGTCCGCCGATGATGCCGCCGCCCTACAACGACCTGTATCAGATTCTTCAGACGCCCGGCTATGTCGTGCTGTTCCCCGAAATGGCGAACAACCCGGCGCGCATCATCTCTACCGACGACCGTGCCCACGTGTCGGAGCGGATCCGTCAATGGCCGGGGCACTCGGTGGGACGATGGGACGGTGACACCCTCGTGGTCGACACCACGAACTTNACGATGAAGACGGGGTTCCAGGGCTCTGGCGACGCGTTGCATGTGGTCGAGCGGTTCACGCGGGTCGCCGCGGACCAGATTCGCTACGAGTTCACGGTCGATGACGCGACGACCTGGACTCGGCCGTGGACCGTCGAGATGCCGATGATGCAGTCGGAAGGTCCACTGTACGAGTACACCTGTCACGAGGGGAACTACGGCATGCGGAACACCATGCGAGGGGCACGCCTGGCCGACCGGCAGGCGGCCGACGGCCAGCGGTGAGCCGATATCTCGCNTGGTCGTTGGTCATGGGTGCGGCGTTCAGCACNGCGCTGTGCGCCCCGACGACGGATCGGGCATGGCTGCCGGGTGACTCGCACATCCATAGTCATTGGAGCGCCGGCGCCGACCGACGTCGGACACCGCCGACCCCCATCAAGGGGCAGGACGCGCTGTATTCCACGCCGCGTAACGCGGCCATGGCGCGTCAGTTCGGACTTGCCTGGATGGTGACTACGGACCATGGTGGCCCCGACCACGCGAAGCTGAACTTCCTGCAGGCGTATCAAGAGCTCATCCTCTCGCGTGCACTCATCCCTGGCCTGTTGCAGTTCTATGGCATGGAGCTGAACATGCCCGGGATGGATCACCACACNCTGATCATCCCCAACGCCGACGACGAAGCGACGGTGCTGCGTGAGATCGAGAGCCGGTTCGACGCGAACCAGGACTGGCAGCTGCCGCCGGATGCGGGGCGGCGGTCCGCCGCCGCGCGACGGAGGGCGCTGGCACATCTGCGATCGCTGGAGCGGTTGCCGGTGCTGTTCGCGAATCATCCGTCTCGGTCGGCGACCGGGATTGGGAGGTACGGNCTCGACGAGCCGTGGGAAATCCGCGAGAACAACGATCTGGCACCTGACGTGTATATGGGGATGGAGGGGGCACCGGGGCATCAAGCGGCGACGCTGTCAGCCGATGGCAGCCGGCGGCCCGATCCACCCCGAGGGGCGCCTCCGGGCCGGGGCGGCTATCGCAACCGCGACGCGCCGACGTTCGGGGGGTTTGACCAAATGACGGCCAGGGTGGGCGGGTTCTGGGACTCGTTACTGGGCGAGGGACGCCGGTTCTGGATCGTCGCCTCGTCCGATTCGCACGCGCACTACACGAACCCCGTGCGGCGGGGGTCTGACTTCTGGCCAGGTGAATTCCATAAGACCTATGTGCTGGCCCGGCCGACATATGACGATGTTCTCGACGGCTTGCGCCAAGGGCGCATCTTCGCGGCGGCGGGTGGTCTGGTGACCAGCCTCGACGTCTCCGCTGCCGCTGGTGGGCGGCAGGCCGCGGTCGGCGGTACGCTAGGGGCGGCCGCGTCAGATTCTGTAGATGTGACCATACGGTTCACGGATCCCGAGATAGAGAACGCCGCTGGTGAGGACCCGACAGTCCGACGAGTCGACCTGATCGTGGGCGAGACGCGCGGCCCGGCGTCGGCCCCACACCGGGATTGGAACTTGACCACGAAAGTCGTCGCACGTTTCGGCCCGGCGGACTGGATGCGTGACGGCGACCGCTACACCGTGACCACCTCGTTGCCGCCGTCTGACGAGGCCCGCTACCTTCGCGTGCGGGGCACCAGCACCGACGCGCTCGAGCCAGCCCCAGATGAGCCGGGCGAGAATCCCTGGCACGACCTCTGGTTCTACTCGAACCCGATCTTCATCGAGGTCGAGTAACACGCCTTGATCGTCGATCCCTGGTTCTATCTCGCGGCCTCGGTCGCCGTCCTGNTCGCCGGCATCGCGAAGGGCGGGTTGGGCGGTGGCATCGCGGTGGTCGGTGTGCCGCTCATGGCCATGGTCGTGAGCCCGGCGCAGGCCGCCGCGGTTCTCCTCCCCATCTTGATGGTCATGGACGTGCTCGCCCTCCACGCATACTGGGGTCGATGGGACCGCGGCAATCTGCGTGTCCTGCTTCCCGGTGCGCTGCTCGGCACGACCCTGGGGTTCCTGATGTTCGGCTTTTTGTCGGACGACGGTCTCCGCGTGCTGGTGGCGGCGGTGGCGTTGACCTACGCGATTCGATACTTCGCGGCGCCCGGGCCGACCGGGAAACGACCGGCGTGGGCCCCGGCGGGGCTCTTCTGGGGGGCGTTGTCCGGTTTTACGAGTTTCTCGGTCCACGCCGGAGGGCCGCCGCTGCAGGCCTACCTGCTCCCGCAGCAGATGCACCGGACGCTGTTTCAGGGCACCAGCGTCGTGTTCTTCTTCGTGGTGAACTGGTCCAAGGTGGTGCCGTACGCGTGGCTCGGGCAGTGGACGCCGGACACTCTCCAGACCTCGCTCGTGTTGATGCCGTTGGCGCCGCTTGGGATCTGGATCGGTCGCCGCATCCATCTACGTGTCAACGACGACCTGTTCTTCCGCGTCGTGCATGCCTCGCTATTCGTGATCGGGGTCAAGCTGCTGTACGACGTGGCGCCGTTATAAAGTCGCCTCACTTGCGTGAGTCTTGACGGTCCGGGCCGAGGTGATGTGGCTGGCCCTCTTGCGTGGCAGGGGCGGGCATCTTACCATCCACTTGGGAGATGCTATGCGGATGAGTCTTCGACGGTGTGCGGCGCTGCTTGCCGCGCTGGTGCTCGGTTTGGGCGGCGGGTTGGGTGTCGCGGCGGCGCAGGGGCCGGACTCGACCGTCACGTTCAATCGTGACGTTCGGCCGATCCTCGCGGAGGGCTGCTATAACTGCCACGGGCCGAACGCCCCCACCCGGCAGGACGGGCTGCGGTTGGACATTCCCGAAGGACCGCTCGCCGATCGTGGACGCTACGGTGGCCCGGTCATCGTGCCGGGCAATGCCGACGAGAGTCTGCTGGTGCAGCGGGTCACCCATGAGAGTGACAGCGCCCGGATGCCGCGAGGGCGCGCCGCGCTGCCGGCCGACCAGATCGAGACGCTGCGTCGATGGATCGACCAGGGGGCGGAGTATCAGCCCCACTGGGCGTTCATCGCACCGGAGCGCGTGGCGCCGCCGGCTGTGGCGGATGCCGAATGGCCTCGGAACTCCATCGATAGTTTTCTGCTCGCGCGGCTCGAACAGGAAGGGCTGGCGCCGTCAGACGAGGCTGATCGCGCGACGCTGCTCCGCCGGGTGACCCTCGACCTCAGCGGTGTGCCGCCGACCCCGGCCGAACTGACCGAGTTTCTGAACACCGATGCGCCTGACGCTTACGAGGAGGTAGTCGACCGGTTGTTGGACTCACCGCGCTACGGCGAGCGGATGGCGGCCGAGTGGCTTGATGCCGCACGCTATGCCGACACGAATGGGTATCAAACCGACGGGGAACGGCAGATGTGGCGCTGGCGGGACTGGGTCATCGACGCCTACAACCACAACATGCCGTTCGACCAGTTCACAATCGAACAACTCGCGGGTGACATGCTGCCGGACGCGACTCTCGAGCAGAAAATCGCCACCGCCTTCAACCGGAATCACAGCCAGAACGGCGAGGGAGGCATCGTCGCCGACGAATTCCTGCTCGAGTATGCGGTCGACCGGGTCGAGACGACCGGGACGGTCTGGATGGGGCTCACGCTGGGGTGTGCACGTTGCCACGACCACAAGTTCGACCCGATCACGCAGAAAGAGTTCTTCGAGGTGCTGGCCAACTTCAACAACATTCCAGAACGCGGCAAGGCCTTCAAGTATGTCAATTCGCCGCCGCTGGTGACCGCCCCGACACTCGAACAACAGGCGGAGATCGACGAACTTGATGCGAAGCTTCTCGAGGCCCGCGCGGCACTGACGGCGCTCGATACGGACGCCGCCGCAGCCCGGGCGGAGTGGGAGGCGTCGCTGGCGTCCGCCGGGCGGGTCGATTGGTCGCTCCGCGATGGGTTGCTCGCTTATCACGCGTTTGAAGGCGACCTGGCGGGCACGCAGACGACGGCCGACATTCCGGCGGTGCTCGAAGACGGGCGGCCATCTTTCGTGCCGGGCCGGATCGGCACCGCGGCCAGTTTCGATGGCGAGCGGTTTGTCAACGCCGGGACCAGCCCCGACCTCGGCTATGACGACGCGTTCAGCCTGGCCGCGTGGATTTCCCCGACCGCGTCCGACGGCGTCATCGTCTCT
>PAUN01000004.1 GCA_002712885.1 Acidobacteriota bacterium | reverse complement strand
CCGGCCCCCCGGCCGCCCCGGCGAGGCCCCCAACCAACAGGGGGAGCCGCACCCCCCCCTGCGCATAGAGGCCCGCCACAAGGTCATCGACCATGACCCCCCACCCACCGGGCAGTGCCTCGGCCTGTCTGGCGGGAAACGGCTTCACGATATCGAACACGCGAAATGCCACGAACCCGATCATGACGCCGCCCACCCCCACCGGCACCGCCAGGAGCGTCAGCAACATACCCGCCACTTCGTCGATGACAATGTATCCAGGATCTCGGTGCTGATACTTGGACTCAGCCTCGGACGCCGCGACGACGCCGACCAGGACCACCGCGAACAGCACCACGGCCTCAAGCCAGAACGAGTGAGCCGATCGGACCGCCCAGAAGAGCGCCACCCCAACCAGTGACCCGACGGTCCCCGGGGCTCTCGGAACGAACCCGCAAGGACCAACGGTCGCGACGCCGACCAGCACCCGCCGTCCGATCTCGGTCATACGGCGTCTCGCGCCACCCACGCCATCGTCGAACGGTGAGTTACGCTGGGCCAACCGGCGCCCGACAGGGTGCGGTCAGACATCGAATAGAGAGGGCTGCCCAAGTGAAACACCGGTACCACGCCCGTTAGACCACAACGACCTGCGTACCCGCGACGCGGTCGTGCAACCCGCGCCGGTCCCGGACGACACACACCCAGACCAGACCGGCCCCAGCCAGTAACATGGACACCACAATCGTGGCCGCCCGAATCAGCGCCGCGGCGATTGTGACTGGATGACCCGCGGCGTCGACCGCGCGGATCCCGACAGCCATCTTTCCAAAGGTCTGCCCCCCCGTGGAGGTGAGCACGACGACATACCCGGCGTCCAGCAAGAGCAGGAACACGGCGAGGGGCGCCATGGGCACCGCGCCGAGCGAGTCGACATCAAGCCCGGCAAGCCGAAGCGTGAGTCCGACCACAACGGCGTCCAGCGCCAGGAGGAGTGCGACATCGAGCCCCCCCGCGATCAGCCGTGACGATAGGCTCGCGGCCTCCGCGAGCACATCGGTCGTCGTCCCCGGCGCCGACGTGTCGAACGACAGCTGTCGCTCTGACTGCTGGCGGCCCGCCCTCAATGGCGGCCGCGGCGGAGCCGGCGCCTGACGGCGCACGGCCAGCGGCGCGCGAGTCCTCGGTCTCTCCGAGGCGGCGGCCGCCGAGGGACTCGTAGCGTTGGGAAACAGGGGAAGACCGGAACTGGTCCCGAGTGGCTTGGGCGCCCGCCCCCCCGGCTCGCCCGCGGGCCGCTCCGGTCGACCGCCGCGCGCTGGACGTGTCACCATCTGTTCTGCCTTTGCCTCGGGCTGACGCCCGCGCACCACCGACCGCCCCACGGCTGACACCGTCCAATCGGTTCTCGACGTCAGGGCGTGGGTCTCCCGGTTGGAGCAGCGTCAGGCGATCGGACGGTCCCACGATCGCTCACCGTCACCCCTTCGAGCAAGCGTCGCTGAAGCTGCCCACGCAACGCCTCGAGTCGCTGACCCACACCGGCACCACGTCCGACGGTGGCCAGGACGCCGAGCGCCTCATTCAAGTGCCCCTCATCTGCCAATGCCTCTGCGCGCCTGAGCGCCAGCTCGGGTACGGACGGAACCGGCAACGAATCCACCGACTCAAGAGACATGCTCGACACCCCTCGGGGTCGCGCGCCAGTCGGCCCGAGTTCACTCGAGGCCCAGCCGCCAGCGATATAGGCGATGCCCGCCGCCACCATGACCAATGGCACCGGCAGCAACCAGAGAGCCGCCCGTCGACGCGGGCGACGTGGGGCGACTCGCCCGACGTCGCGGCGGGGATGTCTGACACGGCCACGGAGCCGCACCGTGTCTCCCGACGCGGTCGCACCCACCGCACCGAGGCGCTCCACTCGGTCCAGCGCGGCGAGCACCTCATCGTTCGCCCCGCCATGCTGAATGGCCTTGGTGAGCAGCGCCCGCGCCTCGACCGCCTGTCCACGCTCGCAGGCGTCGACGCCGGCATGGAGCAAGGCTTCCGACTCGCGAAGCCGCTCGGCCATCGCCGCCCGGGCGCGTCCGATATGCGCCCTCGCTCCAGCATGGGTCCGGTCCAGAAACAGGACCCGCGTCCAAACGTCGACGGCTCGGTCGAATTGTCCTTGGACGTAGTGGTCGAGGCCAAACTGCAGCAGCTGTTCGATCTTGGCAGCACGATCCTCGCCGCCCACCGTCGTGGCGGGAGCGTCGTTACGCTGAGCTGGGTCCGACATGGGGAAAAGTCGCCAACAGCGGGCGAACCGTGGCCGATTATGGGCCACCGCACGGGGATCGTCAACCGGGCGGTCCGATGCCCGTAACTCTGAGGGCCTTCCAGCGGATGACTGTGGTATACGTCCCGGCGTGGCACTCATCGAAGCCGTGCCGAACGTCAGCGAGGGTCGCCGCGCGCCGGTCATTCAGGCGCTGGCGGCCGCCGTCCGTGGTCAACCGGGCGTCACGCTGCTCGACGTGTCGTCTGACGCTGCGCACAACCGCACCGTCTTCACGCTGGTCGGTCCTCCCAACGAGTTGCACTCAGCGTTGCTCTCGTTGTACGCGGTCGCCATCGAGGCGATCGACCTCCGGAGCCACACCGGCGAACATCCCCGCATCGGGGCGGTAGACGTTGTGCCGCTGGTTCCCTTGACCGTTGCGGACATGGGGGTGTGTGTCAGCGCGGCGACGGCACTCGCGCAGGCGGTGGCAGCACGGTTCGACATTCCGGTGTATATGTATGGTCGGGCCGCTCGGGTGCCGGAACGGGAGCGACTCGAACTGGTCCGTCGAGGCGAATTCGAAGGACTTGCGTCAAAGATGAGCGAGCACTCGTGGCGCCCCGATTTCGGACCGCACCGACCGCATCCATCGGCAGGCGCGTCCGCCATTGGGGCGCGGAAGATCTTGATCGCGTTCAACGTCAACCTGCGCACCGCCGACCTCGGCATCGCCCGGCAAATCGCTCGCCTCATCCGCGCCTCCAGCGGCGGTCTTCCGGCCGTGAAGGCGATCGGAGTGCGCACCGAGAATCGTGAGATCGTCCAGGTGTCGATCAACCTCGTGGATCACGAGACCACGGCGCTCCACACAGTGTTCGCCGCCGTGGAGGACGAGGCACGACGCCGTGGGGTAGTTGTGGAGGGCAGCGAAATCGTCGGGCTGGCACCGGCGGTGGCGCTCCTCTCGACGGCCGCCCACTGCCTGGGGTTGCGTGACGTTACGATGGATCAGGTCCTGGACTGCCGGCTCCCGCGCTGAGCGCCGAACGCCGCGGCCCGCCGGGTCGGGATGGCCGGATACCGAACGCGCGCATCTTCCGATAGAGGTTGCTACGTTCCAAACCAAGCGTATCGGCGGCGCGACTGATGTTGCCGTGCTCAATCGCCAGCGCGCTGGCAATATAGTCACGCTCGAATCGGTCCCGTGCGTCGTGCAGTCTCACGGGTGCGGACGTGTGACCGGACCGTCCAGCCGATGCCGGAACCGCGGTCTCGAGAAAAGACAGATCCTGGACCGTAACCACCGGCCCGGGAACCATGATGACAACTCGTTCGATGACATTCCGTAGCTCCCGGACGTTGCCCGGCCAATCATACTGACGGAGCACTGCCAACCCGTCCGGATCCATGCGCTTCACTCCGTGCCCATACTCGCCGGCGTACACGCTGAGGAAGTGCTCGCTGAGGCGACTCACATCCTCCCGGCGGTCACGCAACGGGGGCACGACGATCGGCACGACATTCAGTCGGTAGAACAGGTCATCGCGGAATCGGCCGGCCTGGATTTCCTCCGGTAGGCTCTTGTTCGTGGCCGCGACGACACGCACGTCGACCGGTATCCCCTCCCGACCGCCGACCGGCTCGACCACCTGTTCCTGAAGCACTCGGAGCACCTTGGCCTGTGTCTTCAAACTCATGTCGGCGATCTCGTCGAGGAAAATGGTGCCTCCGTCGGCCATCTCAAATTTGCCCCGACGGTCGTGCACCGCCCCGGTAAACGCACCGCGCACGTGTCCAAAAAGCTCGCTTTCGATCAATTCCTCAGGAATGGCCGCACAATTGACGTCGATAAACGGACCGGCTGCCCGCCGGCTCATGGCGTGCAGGCTCCTGGCCACCAATTCCTTCCCGGTGCCATTCTCTCCATGAATCAGCACACGGCCGTTGGTGGGCGCGGCCAGCGCCACCTGCTCTCGGAGTTCCGCCATGACGGGGCTCTCTCCCACCATCACCTGCCGGCGATCAGCGTCGGCACGCAGAGCTCGGTTCTCCACCTCGAGACGCCGCTGTCGCAACGCATTGCGCACAACCAGCACCGTCTTATCGAGAGAAAGGGGCTTTTCGACGAAATCGAACGCACCCAGCTTGATGGCCCTTACTGCCGCCTCAATGCTCCCGTGGCCGGAGATCATCACGACCTCCGCGTCGACACCGCGCTCCCGCAGCGCCGTCAGCGTCTCCAACCCGTCCGCGCCAGGCAACCAGATATCCAGGATGATGAGGTCGAACACGCGACCGGCGGCGCGATTGAGACACGCTTCACCGGAGTCGACCGCCTCGACGGCGTACCCCTCGTCACCCAAGACGCCGGCGAGCGAGGACCGCACGCCAGCCTCGTCATCGACGATGAGCACCGCCGGCTTCACGCCCGCTCACCCTCAGCCGGTGCGATAACCGACGTGTCGTCCAGCGCGGACGCTCCGCAGGGGAGTTCGATCGAGAAACGAGTGCCTCGGGGGCGGTTTTCCGTCACCTCGATACTTCCTCCGTGCTCGACAACGATCCGCCGAACAATGGCGAGCCCAAGCCCGCTTCCCCGACCCTTGGTCGAAAAATAGGGCAAGAACAACTTGTCACGGTCGACCTCCGCGATGCCAGGCCCGTTGTCGCTGACCGTCACTCGGGCGACATGGTTCGTCACGTCATGGTGGGTCGCAACGCCGATAATACCGCCTGGCTCCGAGGTGAGGCCGCGGTCGCCGCCAAGCGCGGCAGCCGCGTTGTCCACCAGGTTGACCACGACCCGTCGAATTTGATCCGGGTCCAACCGAACCACCGGCAGACCGGGATCATAGGTCGTCTCAATCGTAATGCCATGGAACAACCCCGCGTACAGGCCCAGGGTGTCGGCGAGCAGAAAATTGATATCGGTCGGCACCGCCCTGGGCGACGGCAGACGGGCAAAGTGGGAGAACTCGTCCACCAGTCCCTTGAGCGCCTCGACTTCGCCAACGATGGTGGAGGTGCACTCATTGACCAGTTCCCTGGTCTCTGGCGCGGCGGTCGAAAAGTTGCGACGCAGCCGCTCGGCACAGAGCTGGATGGGCGTCAGGGGGTTCTTGATCTCGTGCGCCAGCCGACGCGCCACGTCCCGCCAGGTGGCGACCCGCTGAGCGCGAAACAAGGGCGTGACGTCGTCGAAGACCATGACCACGCCGTCCAAGCCACGCTCGCCCGGCAAGGTCGTCGCCGCGACCGCGAGGTGACATTCGCGCCCTCCGCGCGCGAGGGCCACCTCGCGCGCGGCTCGTCCGAACGCTCCCCGCCGAGCCTCGCGCAGCATGGCATCCAGCGGAGCCAGATCGGGACGTTCGAAGATCAGGGCCGCCGGCTCACCAATGACCGTCGCGTCGAGACTGAGTAACCGGACCGCCGCCGCGTTCACGGTGGTGAGTCGACCCGCCGAATCGATCGAGATCACGCCGGTGGCGATCCGCTCGAGAATCGTTTCGATGTACCGTCGCCGGCGTTCCGTCTCGCGCGTCTTGTGCTCGAGATCGCCACGCGATCGAATCAACTTGCGCTGACTGGTTGAGAGGTCGGCGGCCATCGCGTTAAACGCCTCAACCATCCCCCCGAATTCATCCGACGATTCCGGCTCAATTCGATGGTCGAGATCACCCGTACCGATCTGCCTGGCACCCTCAGCCAGCTGCAGAACCGGTCGGGTGATTCGCTTGGCGACGTAGGTACCGAGCCAGGTCGCCGCGATCAGAATCATCAGAGTCGTCATCAAGAAGAACGAGAGATAGACACCTGTGACGGGTCGCGTCAGCACGCGCAATTGGTTGTAGGTACCAAATGCGCCGTTGATCCGCCGGGCATGCGCAGTCAGATCACCGGAGAGCACGATGCTCGCCACCACCACACCCACCACCGGCCCGTCGCCAGCGGCACGAACGACCGCCGCTCCACGCAACAGTTCAGCCCCATCACTCAATGGTTCGGCCGACGTGCTCTCCACGTTCCCGGCGGCGAGACTGGCCGCGAGAGCGTCGGCCGAAGCGCGCGGGTACCCGGGCGGCAGGAACGGATCGGCGACCTCGACGAGCCGTGTGGTGGCTGCCTCTCCCGCCTCGTCGATTTCGATCAAATAAATGTCCACGACATTGCCGCCGCCCACGGCACGCTCCTCGGCCACGATGTCCCGCAGGGTTTCTTCCGGCAGCCGCGCCAGGTCCACGGTCGCCAGTCGCGCTGCCAAACGCCCGGCGCGGTCCTCGGCCGCTTGTTGCTGGTCTTGATAGACGCCACGCGCGATCGCGTTCGCTGATCGCAACACGTCGTCGATCGGGGCGCTGAACCAGCGCTCGGCGCTGCTACGGATCACTTCGCTGCCGACAATGAGCACGAGCATCGACGGAATCAGTGTGAGTCCGAGGAGGGCGGCGACAAGTTTGGACCGAAAGCGCGCGAACGGCACCGCGCGACGGCGCTCAGCGAGGATCTTGATGAGGTTGCGGGCCAGCACGAAGCCCAAGGCCAGCAGCATGACCACGCATGCCGCCGACAGCGCGTAGAGGACCACTTCCGCCAGATAGTCTGGCGTGAGTTCGCTGGACCGCCGAGCCAGCCGCACGAGCCAGACCAAGGCGGCGACCACCACGGCGATCGCGACCAGGACAAGCCTCGGGCTGTCCTGGGGCCCGCCTGGGGAGACGGTCGGCGGCCCGGCGCCAGGCGCCGCGAAGATCCGGTCTATGGATGGCGATTGTTCGGCCATGCCGCGCCCTCCGCTCGAGCCAGATATCCGGTCGTGGCTCTGTGTCTCGACGCCCAAGACGCCGACGAGGAGCTACGGGGTGCTAGTCCCCTACAGGGGACTAGGGAAGAAAGGTGAAGCTGGCGCGACCAAAGGCCGCTGCGCGGTCCCAGGGCCAGCGAAACCAGGACGTGCGCGGCCGCCGCTCCATACGAACTCGCACGCCGTAGTCACCGTTGGTCTCCAAGTCCCGCGTGCTGAACAACGGCAGCCGTTCCATGGTGGTCAACAACTCCCGCGCCGCTCCTTCCTCCTCGACGATCCGCACATCCACCACCGCGCCGTTCACCATGCGCACGACGCGATACCTCCCGGTGAGCCCATCGAGTGACACGCTGGCCGCGATGGAAGCCCGGTCGACGGTCTCGTCCGGCCAGTAAGCGACCGCCCGCCGCAGCTCGACATCGAAATTAAATGTCGTCTCGAGCCCGCTGGCGACCGCCTCCCGAACATCGTCACTATAGGCGCCAGGCAGTTCGAGCGACACGAGGAGATGGTCCTCTCGGGCCAGCGTCGTGATCTCCACCTCGTCCTGGGCCAGCACGGCGACCGGCACGGCAGCCAATACGACCAACACCAACAGTACCGGCAAGTTGCTCAGCGTATGACGCATTCATTCCTTCGTGTCGAGCAGGTCGTGCAACTCGGTCATGAACTCCCCGATGTCACGAAAGTGCCGGTAGACGGACGCAAATCGCACGTACGCCACCTTGTCCAAACGCTTCAGCTCCTGCATGACGAAGGCACCGACCTCGTCGGTGGGGATCTCCTTCTCGGAGCGCTCCTGCAGAATCGTCTCAACGCGATCCGCAATCGCTTCGACCGCCGCCACCGAGACCGGCCGCTTCTCACAGGCCTTGAGCATCCCAGCGGTCACTTTTTGACGATCGAAGCGCTCTCGACTGCCGTCTTTCTTGACCACCATATACGGGATCTCATCGATCCGCTCGTAGCTGGTAAACCGACGGCCGCAGTCCTGACACTCGCGCCGACGCCGGATGACCTCGCCTTCTTTACTCTCTCTGGAGTCGACGACTTTGTCTCCGAGGCTGCCACAAAACGGACACTTCACGTTCGTCTCCCTGGCCGGCGCGACCGGCCGTCGGGCTCAGCCCCAAGACCGGGCCGCGCAACGGCGCCGGTTCGCTGTCTCATGTGCCCGAAGGCTCCACCGGATCAGCCGCGTCAATCGGGACGACACCGCCGGCTGACTCAACCTGCGCGAGTTCCGGGGTCCGGTCACGGCTGACGGACGACGCCAGATCCACCGCTCCACGGAACGTCAAGCCCGTGCGAATCATCAGCACCAATCCGAGCACGGTCACCGGCCCGAACGATGCAAGGTGGAGTATCACGGCGGCCCCGACGGCAGCGTCGACCGGCGCACCATAGAAACTCGTCACCGCCAGTTGAAAGGCCGCGTGAAACCCACCGGCGCCGGCCGGGGTGGGCACCGCCACGCCCAGCACCATCATCACCATCACCACGAGCGACCCACTCGCGGGCAACCCGATGCCAAACGCGTGACACACATACCAGGCAGACGCACAGACACACAACCACAGCGCGAGCGACCAGGCGAGGACGACGGCCAGTCGCGTCGGCTCACGGGCGACGCCGAGTCCGTCACCAAACTGAGTGAGCGCGGCACGGACAGACGCGCCGAACCGATCCGGCAGCGCTCTGGCCACCACGGCGCCGAGCCGGTCCGGCGCCCGAGCAGCGAACACGATCGCCACCAAGGCCGCCGCCGCGCCGAGCGCCGCGAGGGCGCCACCACCCCTGAGGGCCGCCAGCGCCGGCTCGTCCGTCTGAAGCAGACCGCTACTAAAAAACAACAGGAAGACGCCGAGCAGCGAGACCACGGTGATGAGGTCCGTCACCCGCTCCAGGACGATAGTCGCGATCGCGGCGCTGGTGCTAAGGCCTTCGCCTCGCGCCAACAGATACGGTCGCAATACTTCGCCCAGCCGCCCCGGCAACACCGCTGAGGCGGCGAACCCAATGACGGTGGCACGCCCGGCGGAGCCAAATCCTACCCGACCAATGGGAGCCAACAGCAACTGCCATCGCCGGATCCGAATGACAAACGACAACGCTATCACGAGGACCGACGCCACAAGCAGATCCAGCCGAGCTCGCCGAATCTCCGACCACACGGACGCCAGATCCGCGTTGCGCAAGAAAAACGCCATGAGCCCCACCGTCAGCCCGATGACGGCTGCGTTGCGCACGTAATCACGCATGCAATACGCCGATGGCGCGCTGGTGGCACTGCCCCACCACCGGTACCCGTCTCCTGCAACCAGCTCCGAAACGGGACAGAACGAACGGCGCGGCGACGGCACGGAAGCTCGCCCTGCCATGCCGGTGGCAGACCGCCGGTTCGGAGATACGATTGATCAAGCTCCGGCGACTGTACTACAACGACGTCATGGTGCACTCCGCGCACATTCGCTCTTGCCGCCCGCGCGAGTGTTCTGTAAGCTAGCAGCCCGTTGTGACAATCCCGCCACATTCGACGAGCGCTTCATCCCGGCTGACAGCATTGCTCCTCGATCGAATACGGCCAGTCCTGGTGCAGCACCGGGTGGCGCCCCAATCTGCCAGGCGCTCCCATCGACCGTGAGAGGCTCTCCGTGACGTCTGCATCTCCCTTGTTCGAAACTGCCCTCCACGGTCTCACCCCTCAACGACGCGGCAAAGTACGCGACATGTACACCGTCGACGACCACCTCCTCATGGTGGCCACCGACAGGATCTCCGCCTACGACGTGGTGTTGGGGTCGATGATCCCCGACAAGGGCAAGGTCCTGACACAGCTGTCGGCGTTCTGGTTTGCACGCACGGGAGACATCGTGCCGAACCATCTCATGTCCACGACGCCCGAGGAGTACCCGGCCGCGTGTCTGCCACACGCCGATGTCCTCCGTGGGCGCTCCATGCTGGTGCGCCGCACCGAGCCGATTCCCGTCGAGTGTGTCGCTCGTGGGTACCTGGCCGGCTCAGGGTGGGTGGATTACCAGCGGTCCGGGTCGGTGTGCGGCGTCGCGCTCCCGGACGGTTTGCGACAATCGGATCGATTGCCGGCGCCGATCTTCACGCCAGCCACCAAGGCGACCAGCGGTCACGACGAGAACATCAGCGCGGCCGAGGCCGCAGAACTGGTCGGCCCGAGACTGATGGAGCAGCTTCGAGCATTGACGCTGGCGTTGTACGCCCACGGGGCGGCGCACGCGGAATCATGCGGCATTATCGTCGCCGACACCAAGTTTGAGTTCGGGCTCATACGTGCGGCCGGTCACGAGGGCGCGGCCGACCTTGAAGACGGCGATGAACTCATCCTGATCGACGAAACGCTCACGTCGGACTCGTCGCGCTTCTGGCCGGAGGACACCCACCGACCCGGCCAGGCCCAGCCCAGTTTCGACAAACAGTTCGTACGCGATCATTTGGATGCGGTGCAGTGGAACCGGCAACCGCCGGCGCCGGTGCTGCCGGATGCCGTCATCGCCAAAACCCGCGAGAAGTATCTTGAGGCGTACCGTCTCCTGACGGGCCAGAAGTTGCAGTAGGTGAGCCGGGTGTGACGAAGGAACCACAGTGCGCGACGAACTGAACCAGTTGGTGGACGAGATGGTGGCGAAGGGCATCCGGTACGACGATGCCCGCCAAGAATTCGAACGCCGGTTCATCAGCCGCGCCCTGGCCCGCTCAGAGGGCAAGGTCGGTCGCGCCGCGAAGATGATCGGACTGCACCGCAATACCCTCAGCCGGAAGGTGACCGAATACCGCCTCAAGCGCACCGGCTGACGACACGGTCCCGCACTGCCACCGCGTGAGTTGACAGCTGTCGCGCGCGCCCGATAGAATTAGCACTCGACTATAGAGAGTGCTAAATATCCTCTGATCACGCCCCTTGCTCAAGGGGCTTTTCATCAACAACGCAAGGGAGTCGGACACACCATGGCAATCAAAGTACGACCGCTGCACGACCGGATCATCGTCCTGCGCCTGGATGAAGACGTAGACGAGCAGGTCGGCTCGATCATCATCCCGGATACGGCCAAGGAAAAGCCCCAGCAGGGCAAGGTCATGGCGGTGGGCAAGGGCAAGGTCAAGGACGACGGTGACCTCGCGCCGATGGACGTCAAGGAAGGTGACACCATCCTCTTCGGGAAGTACTCGGGCCAGGAGATCAAGCTCGACGGCGAGGAGTATCTGATCATGCGCGAGGACGAGGTACTGGGCGTCATCCAGTAGCAAGCATCAAGACCTAATCCAGCCGCGACGACACCCGGATCGAGGGTGAGGTCGCAGCGGATAACCCTTTCTTAATTGGAGCAAAGAACATGGCAAAGAAGATCGTCTATAGCCAGGAAGCGAGACAGAACATCCTCGCCGGTGTGGACCAGTTGGCCAACTGCGTGAAGGTGACGCTCGGGCCCAGGGGTCGCAACGTCGTCCTCGACAAGAAGTTCGGCTCGCCCACCATCACGAAAGACGGTGTGACGGTGGCAAAGGAAATCGAGTTGGAGAACAGCCTCGAGAACATGGGCGCGCAGATGGTGCGCGAGGTCGCTAGCAAGACCTCCGACATCGCCGGTGACGGGACCACCACCGCGACCGTGCTTGCGCAGGCGATTTACCGCGAAGGCGCCAGGAACGTAGTGGCCGGCGCCAACCCGATGGAAGTCAAACGCGGTATCGAGACCGCGGTGACCGCGGTCGTGACCCACCTCGAAAGCCTGTCACGCGCAGTGACTGGCGACATGATCGCGCAGGTTGGCCAGATCTCGGCGAACAACGACGAGACCATCGGCAACATCATCGCAGAGGCGATGGACAAGGTGGGCAAGGACGGCGTCATCACGGTCGAGGAAGCGCGCACGCTCGAGACCTCACTCGAGGTCGTCGAAGGCATGCAGTTCGACCGCGGCTATCTCTCGCCCTACTTCGTGACCGACTCCGAGCGCATGGAAGTCGTGCTTGAGAACCCGATCATTCTCATCCACGAAAAGAAAATTAGCTCGATGAAGGACCTGTTACCGCTGCTCGAGCAGGTCGCGCGACTCAATCGCCCGCTGCTCATCGTGGCCGAGGATGTGGAAGGTGAGGCGCTCGCCACCCTCGTGGTCAATAAGCTGCGTGGCACCCTCTCGGGTGCGGCGGTCAAGGCGCCAGGATTCGGCGACCGGCGGAAGGCGATGCTCGAAGACATCGCGGTACTCACTGGTGGCAAGGCCATCACCGAGGACCTCGGGTTGAAGCTGGAAAACATCAAGGTGGAGGATCTCGGGAAGGCAAAGAAGATCACGATCGACAAGGACAACACGACCATCATCGAGGGTGAGGGCGTGCACGCCGCCATCGAAGGCCGCGTCAAGCAGATTCGCACCCAGATCGACGAGACCACGTCGGACTACGACCGCGAGAAATTGCAGGAGCGGTTGGCGAAGCTCGTCGGTGGCGTGGCCGTGATCAGGGTTGGCGCCGCGACCGAAACCGAGATGAAAGAAAAGAAGGCCCGGGTCGAGGACGCGATGCACGCGACCAAGGCCGCGGTCGAAGAGGGCATCGTCCCCGGCGGAGGCGTGGCGCTGCTACGCAGCCAGGCGGCGCTGGCAGACCTCAACCTGGACGGTGACCAGCAGGTCGGGGTGAACATCATCCGGCGCGCCCTGGAAGAGCCGATGCGCTGGATCTCCACCAACGCGGGTCAGGAAGGCTCGATCGTTGTCTCGAAGGTGCGCGAGCAGACCGACCCTGAAGAGGGCTTCAACGCGCAGACCGAAGTCTACGAGAACCTGATCAACGCGGGTGTGATCGACCCGACCAAGGTCGTGCGCGCGGCACTGCAGAACGCCAGCTCGATCGCCTCGCTGCTCCTCACCACCGAGGCGCTTGTCAGCGAGCTCCCCGAAGAGAAGGGGGCCGCGGGCGGCGGCGGCATGCCGGGCGGCGGCGGCATGGACGGCATGGGCGGCATGGGCGGCATGATGTAAGCGGGCGTACCGCCTGCTCGTCGGACTACGAAAGGGGCGTGCACCTGTGGTGCACGCCCCTTTTTTTTAACCGCCTCCGCGTTGAGGGTTGGCGTGGCGTGTGCGCTCGTGTCAGCCGCGGTGCCTCACCGCAAAGTAAAGGTCAACGCAATGGTCACGAGCACGGCCACGGGGTCACCGAACCTGGTCCCCGGCCTGAACCGCCATTGAAGTGCCGCCTTCACTGCCTCTTCGTCCAGGCCAAAGTTGGTGTCTAGTGAACGCACGATCTTCACATCACCCACGGTACCGTCCGGTAATACGACTGCCTCGATGATGACCTCGCCCTGGATTTTCGCCCGCATCGCCTCAGACGTGTAATTCGGTCGCACCTGACGCAGAGGTTGTGGGGTCTCGACCCCGTTGCCGGGTCGGTAAACGCCCCCGCCCGATCCTCCACCGACTCCAGGTCCGAGCCCGTCGCCCTGTCCGGGACCGATCCCTCCACCGGCTCCCTCGCCGGCGCCGCCACCGGTACCGCTGCCAGCAGAATCGAGAGAACGTGCCATCAACCCCTGTAACACCCCGGACCGTGTCCTGGGGGCGGCAGCCATCGGGACGGCGGACAATTGCACGGTGTGCTGCGCCTCGAGAGGCTGCTCCTCGGGTTCTGAGCTCACTTCGGGTGGCACGACAAACTCTTCCGGCTCTTCGATCGGAATGTTGATGTCATCCTCGCCAGCAACTTCGACCTCGCGAGGCATCTCGAGCGACTCGTTGCCCCCGCCCCCACCGCCCCCGCCGGGTCCTTCTTGCGGAATCCAGATAATGCTGTCGTATATGGTCCGCTCAACCGCGACAATCTCCTCCGGGGGCGCTGATTGCAGCGCCAAGAAGAGGATGAGCACAAACACGCCATGACTCGCGAGAGACGCGCCGAGCGCACCGCGCGCACGCTCGGGCTGGACGGAGAGCAGTGGGGTATACGACGCCCCGCCGTCTGGATGGATCGATAGCCAGGCCCCGGCCGCGGCATCGGTGGTGGCGACCTGCATCGCAGCCCGTAACGCCCCAGCCCCGCGACGCTTGCGCCCTCGACGCGCGGGCGGCGTGTAAGACGCCCCGGGAGCAAACCTTACGGGTCCGAGGTCCAGGCCGTTCACGCGACGCACTCCCTCCCTAAGTACTGCCGGTCACAACTACGGCACCGTATCGGCCGCCGATACATCCCGCCTCGCCGCGTTGCTCGTCGATCGAATGCTCCCGGCATGCTTCCTTCTCGCGCCTAGCGATCCGGACGCCTCAGCGCCAGAATACGGTGCCGTAGTTGTGATCGGCAGTAATTAGTACTCATCACCGACTGTCGAACACACATCTTGCAATCTGGGTGCCCGGCCGGGCGTGGAGGCACACTGACCCAGAACTAACACTGTATCAACAGATTACGGACTTTGGGCACAAACCCACCGCAGCGCCGGTGGTCCTGATTGACCTCCCTGGGCTACACCGATGCCCGTATCCCACGTCGAAGTCACCCGCCCTCCACCACCGGTTCACGCCGCACCACGCATTAAGACGTCAGAGGGAGCCGTTTAGACTCGTCCTGCCCATGCCCCGATAGCGGCATTGCCGCCACCATACGCAAACATCACCGCCAGAGCGTCGGCCGCGCGCGGTGCGCTGTGCACGGCAACCAGCACGCCGCCCCGCGCGGTCAAGGTCTCGAAAATAAATCCGTCATGTGTTTGAAAACCAGCGCGCCTCATCGTCGCCGAGACACCGGACCGATCCAGATCACGCGAACGCCCCTGCAGTGTGCCCAGGAGTGGTCCGTGAGCCACGACCGGGCCAATCCGGACGATGTCCAACGCCGTTCCGTTGACCGCGAAGGTGCGCTGTAGCAGCGCCGAGGCCTCAGGTGATTCTTTGCTGATCATCGACAGGGACTCTGATGGGAACCCCTCCTTCCCCAGTGCCTCCAGTCCTCGTTGCGCCCACTCTGTATCCTGAAAGACCCCAACCGTAAAACTCTGTCGCTCTTCGTCGCTCATACCTACCCTCGCATCACCGGCGCGCCGCCATCGTGTAGTCACCGATCGGCACAGATCACGCAAGCCCCGGTGGTTAGCGTAGTCTACCGACAGACACCATCGTTCGCAAAGACGGAGACGCCTCGCAACGGCGAGGTCGCCTCACAGTACGATCCGGTATTGCCCCATGCGCCTCGTCACGCGCTCCCGGTCCAAATACTCGAGCAGTGGGATCGCAAATTTTCGACTGACTCCGTAGCGCTCCTTGAACGTCCCGACGTCGATACGCGCCGGCTTCTCCGCCGTCTCCGTCTGTCGGATGTCCTGTTTCAGGTTGTCGAGCGCCAAGGCATCGAACACCAATGCCCCAACCCTGGCCACCGTGGCCTCACGCACCATCCAACCCAAGACCCGGTCGAGGGGAACTGGATCGCACCCGATCTGGTCAGGTATGAGCGCAACAGCTGGCGGCGACAGCCCCGCATCCGAGAGCAATGCCTGCACCGCCTCGCTGATCCGCGTCTCCTCCGAAGACAATGTCACCTGGTGGCTCGCCAGCGCCAACCGACCACCTGCCACCACACACTCGGCCTGCACCAAGTCGTTGACTACGACGTCGAACACCGCAGCGTCCGCCTGGCGAAACAGCCGCTCCCGCACCTCCTCGCGCGGGGCCCCCTCGCTCAATGGCTGTTCCGCGTGGTACGCGGTCACCATCGCCACGAGACGATTGGCGACCGCCGACAAAGCGGCGGTATCGACCACGAGACCGGCGATTCGACGAATCGTGCCGGCCGACTCGAGCTGGTCGATGAGGCCATCCGCGGTGTCGGTTCGCAGACCAGCTCGGGTGAGCAGCTCCGTTACGGGAATACCGGCGATGCCGCGCTCACCGACCAGCAAGGTGACCGCCTCGTCCTCGCCCGCCTCCTCCGCTCCCAGGCCGACGCGCAATCGTTCCAGACGTCGGCGCCCCGCGGCGGTGCGCATACCCCCGCGCGGCGGCCGGGGATCAATCACAAACCCGCCGCCAATGGTGAGAGGGGGCGAGTACGCGCGGAGGATGAACCGATCGCCGCGAGTCAGCACCGCCGCTGACTCGAGCCGCAGCCGCACGAACGCACGGCCCCCGGGTTGCAACTCCCCGGGAGCGTCCTCATGCTCGTCGGCATCGGCCGGCTCTGTGGACGCAACGGAACGACCGACCAGCGGACCGACCGCGACGCGGCCCAGCACCTCACTGGTTCCCTGATGAAAGCGTACGCGCGCCCCATGCCGCAAGCGACGCGCGGCCGGAAGCAGATCTAGTAGCGCATCCAGACGCCTGGTGGCGTCGAAACGCCCCGGCGTGACGGCGGTATCGCCACGCGCGATCTCCGCCACCTCGACCCCTGATAGATTCGCCGCCACGCGTTGTCCGGCCACCGCGACCGACTGCGACACCCCGTGGACCTGCAACCCACGGATCTTGATGTCTCGCCCAGCCGGTAGCACTCGGAGTGCGGTACCCGCCGTCATCCGGCCGGACACGAGCGTGCCCGTCACCACCGTGCCAAATCCCTTGACGGAAAACGCACGGTCGATCGGTAAACGCACTGACCCGTCTGTTGGCCGGCGACCGGCTCGTCGGGCCATCTCGAGTAGCGCCGCTCGCAGGTCGGTCAGTCCCGCTCCGGTCTTGGCTGAGACTGGCACCACCGGCGCATCAGCGAGAAACGAGCCGGACACCAGTTCCGCCGTCTCCATGCTCACCAGTTCGACCGTTTCGGCATCGACCAGGTCCGCCTTGGTCAACGCGATGACACCCCCTGACACGCCGAGCAGTCGACAGATGTCGAAATGCTCGCGAGTCTGGGGCATGACCGACTCGTCGGCCGCCACCACCAACAGGACACCGTCCACGCCACTCGCACCGGCCAGCATGTTCTTGACGAACCGCTCATGCCCTGGCACATCAACAAACGCCAGCTGCGTGTCGCCCTCGTCAAGATGCGCGAACCCCAGATCGATCGTGATACCGCGAGACTTCTCCTCCTTGAGCCGATCGGGATCCGTCCCCGTCAAGGCCTCGACGAGCGCGCTTTTCCCGTGGTCGATGTGACCCGCGGTGCCAACGACCACATACCGTGTCACGATGTATCCCTCGCCAGTTCTCTACGCTGCAGCACCTCGCGGCAGTCGCCGTGAGCCGCAGTGAAACATGGACACCGACCACCGCGCCTATCGTCGGACGCGGCGTCGGCGGGTTCCCCGTCGCACGCCCCCGGACGGTCGTCCGCCCAGGGCGATCCGACTGCGGCTCGGCCCCCGATTGCGCTCCGACTCGCGAACCGCCTCGAGTATCTCCACTAGTCCGAGATCGATCTGACGTCGCACGGTGTCGACCCGAACGACCTGCACCGCCACCGTGTCGCCCAGTTTGTAGGTCTTGCCGGTGTTCTCCCCAAACAGGGCATGGTCGGCGTCCAAGAAGCGGTAGTAGTCATCCGCCATGCTCGAAATGTGAACCAGGCCTTCCACGAAAGGCTCGATCAACTCGACAAACAGACCGAACCCAGTCACGCCAGTCACGTAGCCGGTGAATTCGTCACCCACCTTGTCCGTCATGAACCGGACCTTCTTCCACTGTATGATCTCGCGTTCCGCGTCCTCGGCTCGGCGCTCCATCGCCGACAGGTGTCGTCCCACCTCCGACAACTCATCCCTGAGCTCGTCCTGCCGTTGGGGCGACAGCGCACGTTTACGCCGCTCCTTGAGTAGGCGGTGCACGAGGAGGTCGGGGTATCGGCGAATCGGGGACGTGAAGTGCGTGTAGGTCGTTGAGGCCAGCCCGAAGTGCCCGACGTTCACCGGGTCGTACTGGGCCTTCTGCATCGTTCGGAGCATCAGCAACGCCACCGGCCGTTCCTCCGGCTGTCCGTGGAGACGCTTCAGAAGCTGCTGGAAGTGCCGAGGTCGCACCTGCTCGGCCGGCGCCCCGAGCCCATGCCCCAGCGAGCTGGCAAACGCGTCGAACTCAGCCACCTTCCCGGGGTCCGGCACCGGATGGACCCGAAACAGCGCCGGCGCACCACTGTCTTGGAGATACCCAGCTACTGTCTCGTTCGCCACGAGCATGAACTCCTCGATGATGCGATGGGCCACGTTGCGATCAGCAGCAACAATGTCCTCGACCAGTCCGGCCTCGTCGAGCACCAGACGAGTCGCCTTCAAGTCAAAGTCAATGGATCCGCGGCGAACGCGACGCGCGTGCAATCGGCGATACACGGTCTCCATGGCTTTGAAGAGTGGCACCATCGCCGCATACGTCTTCCGGGTCCCCGCGTGTCGCTCGGTCAGGATCGCGTCAACTGCCGTATAGGTCATCCGTGCGTCGGATCGAATCACGGCGTCGTGGAGTTCGGACCGCACGACGGCGCCTCGCCGGTCGACCTCCATCAGAACGGACTGCACGAGACGGTCGACGCCGGGGTTCAGACTGCACAGCCCGGTCGCCAGCGGGGCCGGAAACATGTGCAGTGCCCGCTCCGGGAAGTAGACTGAGGTGCCGCGCGTATACGCGCACTGGTCGAGGGCGCTGCCTTCCCGAACGTAGTGGGCCACGTCGGCGATGTGCACACCCAACCAGTGATGGCCGTTCGGCAACGGCTCGAGCGTGATGGCGTCGTCAAAGTCGCGGGCCGTCTCTCCATCAATGGTCACCGTGACCGTCCCCCGAAAGTCGGTTCGGCCACGCCGATCGGCGCGCGCGACGACATCCCCCAACCGTTCCGCCTCGGCTACCGCCGCCGGGTCATGCCTGTCGGGAATGTGATGCTTCCTGACGATCAACTTGGTATCGACGCCCGGATCGTCCACGGCTCCCAGCACCTCGACGACGTGACCAACCGGGTTGCGGGTTCCGGTGGGCCACCGATCGATCTCCGCAACCACCATTTGGTCCGCACGAGCCTCGCCGGCCGCGCCGACCGGGATCTGCACGTCCATGACAACCCGCGGATCGAGCGGCACGACGAAACCTACGCCACTCTCGTCGACGTCATACCGACCTACGACGTCATCGTGTGCCCGCTCGAGCACGCGCACGATACGCCCCTCCGAGCGGCCGTCCGCCCGCTCGATGCGCACCGCTACCCGGTCACCATGCATCGCTTGATGCAAATTGACCCCGGCCACGTAGATATCCTCACCGGTTCGCTCCATGTGATGCTCCGGCGTCACGAAACCGAACCCCCGGGGATTGACATGCAAGCGACCCACCACAAGATTCATCCGGTCGGCGACGCCGTAGCGGTTACCCCTGATGCGGATCATCTCGCCTGTCTCGACGAGTTGCCGAATCCGACGACGAAACCGAGACCGTTCATCCGGGGGAATCTCCAGCACCCGTATGAGCTCCCGCATCGTCGCGGGGTGACCCACGCGGTCGCGAATCCGAGCCAACACCTTCTCCGCCGGCCACGCCCTCACTCCACGCTCGTTCCCGCTCACGACGTCTGGCCCTCAGTCCCGTCCGTTAGCACGATCTGCAAATCTCCTACATTTGTGCCGCTGGGGCCGGTCTTGATCAAGTCGCCCAGCGGGTCAAAAAATCGATACGAGTCGTTGGTCGCCAGATAGCGACTCGGGGCGGCTAGACCGGCACGGCTAGCCCGAGCCATCGTGGTGGTATCGACCACCGCCCCGGCTGCGTCGGTGGGCCCGTCCACCCCGTCGGTTCCAACGCTGGCGAACACAGCGCCAGCATGGTCCTTCAGCAGAGAGACGGCGGCCAACGCCATTTCTTGATTGCGGCCACCTCGGCCGCCACCGGTCAACGTCACGGTCGTTTCCCCCGACGAAACGGCACAGGCGGCCCCCTCGCGCTCGTGCTGCAATCTGTGACACAGACCGAGCAACCGCTCGACGTGACGCGGGCCCGTGAGCCGAGCCTCACCGGTGACTGGCGTGTCAACTAACGCGACCGCGTATCCCAGCCCCTGTGCGGCCGTCAACGCCCCCTCCATCGCCTGGCGGCGGTTGCCGATCACGCGGTAGTCCGTGGCCTCCACACGCGCGTCGCCCGACTTGAAGGTCTCGTCGAGCATGCCGGCACAGCCACGTTCCAGAACATCGAAAACCGCTGCCGGCATCCGACCGCCAATCGTCGGCCTGGTGACGACTTCCAGCGCCTCGGCATAGGTGGTCCGATCGGGCACGGTTGGTCCGGATCCGATGACGCTCGGGTCGTCCTCCAGCGGCGAGACCACGTCAGAGATGGCCAGCGTCAGCATGGGACCCCTGGCGGCCAGCGCCACGCGGCCGCCCTTCACATTCGACAGATGTTTTCGCACGCAGTTCAATTCATGGATCGGAACGCCGGAGCGCAGGAGGAGCCGTGTCGCCTCGATTTTCTCAGCCAGCGTCAGGCCGGCGACCGGAGCCGCCATCAGGGCAGAGGCCCCGCCGGACAAGAGCACCAACAGTCGTTCCGACGGACCCGTCTGCGCCGCGCACCGCAGAGCCGCCCGTCCGGCGTCGATGCTACCGGAATTTGGCACCGGGTGGCCGGCCGCATACCAGGTGATCGGCCCAGGTCCGGTGGTGGATGCCCCGGGACCAACCGCAATCCCTCGCGCGATCCGCACGCCGGGCGTCTCCAGGAGTCCGCGGACCATGCCTTCGGACGCTTTCCCGGCGGCGATCACGGCGATCGGCGTCTCGGTCACGGCGTCCCGCACCCACCGTTCCTCGAGCGCGTGGCGCATCAGCCGCACGGGCGACACCGCCTCAAGCGCGGCACGAACGATCTCAAGAGCGTGTTGACGAAGAAGCGCGAGCGGCCGATGGTGGAAGGACAGGGCGTGGAAGACTCGTGAGAGCAAGTAATCAGTGAATGCGTGACGGGTCCGACCAGGCGGACAACTTCGTCACGCCGTCGAATGTCTGTAGCAGACGGCTCACCACCAGATCGACATCGGCGTGGCCTTGCGCGCACAACTCATCGACTCGAGCCATCACGCGACGCAGAGCCGTCTCCATCTCCGTGATGGTGCACTCCGAGTACGCATCTCGCTGCTGGTGGAGGCACTCCCGGTGCTTGAGGAACTCTTCTCGGTAGAAATTCGTGCGTATGGTGTCCGCTGCCGGAACCCGGGACGGGCGCGCATCAACCGACAAACGGGAGAAGGAGCAAACTGTCCGCGACATGTGCGTTAGGAGTTCCCAGTTTATGCGGGTGGTTTCACCGCTGTCAACGCGCATGGACCGCCAGCGGCCGCGCGCATCTCATCCACTCGTTGGGGTCTCACGGGTACTCAGCGACCAGACCAGCCCCCCTACGCACCCAATCGCCATCCCGCCGAAGACAATCAGCGCCCCCAGCGCCGGCGGCAGGAAGCTCATCACGTCCGCCCCAAGCACTTGCCTCACGACGTCGCTGTACAACAATTCACCGGCGACGAGGCCAGCGGCGAGGAGAGCGAGCGCTACGGACGCCCCCACCCCGCCCTGCAGAATCCCCTCGAGCACGAACGGACAGCGTACATACGTCAGCGGCGCGCCAACGAGTCGCATGATCTCGATCTCGTCGCTGCGCGCGACGCACGCGAGCCGGACAATGTTCGCTACCGTCAACGCGGCGGCCACGGCCAGCACGCACACGAACTTACCTATCCCTACGGAGAGAGTCAGGTCGTGAAGCGCGTGAACGCCAGGGCGATACGCCTTGGCAAGGTGGAGAGCCTCAATCGCAGGTAGATGGCCTCGTCATGGCATGCACGCCGTGGTCACTCCCCGCTCCCGTCCGCGAGCCCGCGTCGCAATAGCTCGTTGACCAGCCTGGGGTTGGCTCGGCCGCGGGTGGCTCGCATGACCTGCCCCACCAGAAACCCGAGTGTCCCTTCGTTACCGGCGCGGAAACGTCCGACCGCATCCGCGTGCTTGTCAATCACTCCTGCCACAATATCTTTCAGCTCAGCCTCATCACCAATCTGGGACAGTCCCTCCGTCAGGACGATCTCCTCCGCCTCACGGCCGGATCCGTACATCAACTCGAACACGTCCTTCGCAGCGCTGGCACTCACCCGTCCGGCGTCGACCATGGCCAGGAGACGACCGAGCGCGTCCGGTGTCACGGCGACGGCGTCGACGGCCCCACCGGCCTGTTTGAGTCGTCTGGTCACCTCCCCGGTGACCCAGTTGGCGGCGGCCTTCGCATTGGTGGCCACGGCGGCCGTCGCTTCAAAGAACCGCGTCAACGACGCAGTCTCGGCAATCTGTCCCGCGTCGGACGACGACAACGCATAGTCTCGGATCAGCCGCTGTTTTCTGACCTCGGGGAGTTCTGGCAAACTAGCGCGCACCTCGGCGATCCACTCGTCGGTCACATCGACGGGGGGCAGGTCAGGCTCTGGAAAATAGCGATAGTCATGCGCCTCTTCCTTGCTCCGCATCGACACCGTACGGCCCAACGTGGCATCCCACTGGCGGGACTCCTGGACGACCCGCTCACCGGCGACACACCGCACCGTCTGCCTGGTCACCTCGTACTCGATCGCACGCGCCAGGAAGCGAAAGGAGTTCACGTTCTTGATCTCGACCTTGATCCCGAACTCTGACTGACCAGCCGGACGAACCGACACGTTGGCGTCACACCTCAGACTGCCCTCCTCCATACTGCCGTCATTGGCGCCCACGGCCAGCAGAATGGCCCGCAGCCGGGCGAAACTGTCTGATGCTTCGGCCGCGGAGCGCAAGTCCGGATGTGTGACGATCTCGACGAGCGGCACCCCGCTACGGTTGAAATCGAGGTGGCTGTGCCCGTCCCCCCCCCTGGTGCTGGCATGGAGCGACTTCCCCGCGTCCTCTTCCAGATGGACGCGGAGGATTCGGACCGAGTGCGGTCCGTCATCCGCCTCATAGTGGAGGACACCGTCCGTGGCGATGGGATGTTCGTACTGGGAGATCTGATATCCCTTCGGCAGGTCGGGATAGAAATAGTTCTTCCGCGCAAAAATCGAGCGCGTCTGGATGGTGCACCCCAGCGCCAGTCCGACTCGCATCGCCAGTTCGACGACTTGACGATTCAGCACCGGGAGCGCTCCCGGAAACCCGAGACACACGGGGCACACGTGCGAGTTCGGGGCCGCCCCGAACGCGGTGGCACACCCGCAGAAGATCTTCGTCTCGGTTCGCAGCTGCGCGTGAATTTCGAGCCCGATGACCGGTTCGAACGGCGGGGCACTCGCCATCCCAGGACTCGACCACTAGCTCGCGCGAGGACCGGCCGCCAAGACCTCGGCCTCGGCGGACATGGCGAACGACTCGAAGTTCTTCCTGAACATCGCGGCCAGTTTCCCGACCTGCTCGTCATAGTCCGCCGGGTTCGCCCAGGTCTGCCGCGGTCGCAACACCTCGGACGGCACTCCCGGACAGCTGAGCGGCACGTCGATGTTGAAGACCGGGTCGGTCTCGCATGGCACGTCGTCCAGATGACCGGCCAGGGCCGCGGTAATCAGGGCGCGGGTGTGGGCGATGGGCATCCGATGCCCCGTACCAAACGCCCCGCCGGTCCAGCCCGTGTTGACGAGCCACGTGGTAGACCCGTGGGCAGCCAAACGCTCTCCCAGCAACGCCGAGTAGGTCGTTGGCGCCCACACCATGAAGGGGGCGCCGAAACACGTACTGAACGTGGCCGTGGGCTCCGTCACTCCTCGCTCGGTACCGGCCACCTTGGCGGTGTACCCAGACAGGAAGTGATACATCGCGGCGGCCGGTGAGAGTCGGGCGATTGGCGGCAACACCCCGAATGCGTCAGCGGTCAGCATGATGACGTTACGCGGGTGCCCGGCCTGGCCCGAGCGGACCACGCCCTCAATGGCCGAGAGCGGGTAGGCGCCGCGGGTGTTCTCGGTGACCGAGGCATCGTCGAAATCGAGTTGGCGGGTCACAGGGTCGACGGTCACGTTCTCGAGCACGGTCCCGAATTGACCGGTCGTCGCATAGATCTGCGGCTCGGCTTCCGCCGACAACTTGATCATCTTCGCGTAGCAGCCGCCCTCAAAGTTGAACACACCCTTGTCGCTCCAACCATGCTCGTCGTCGCCGATGAGATGGCGGGCCGGGTCGCTCGACAAGGTGGTCTTGCCGGTGCCTGACAACCCAAAGAACAGCGCGACATCGCCGTTCCCGCCAACGTTGGCCGAACAGTGCATCGGCATGACCCGGCGCAAAGGGAGCAGATAATTCATGACGGTGAAGATCGACTTCTTGATCTCTCCGGCATACGCGGTCCCGCCAATCAACACCAGCTTCTTGGCGAGGTTCAGCAGAACGAACACGTCCGAGTTGGTGCCGTGCACCGCGGGATCGGCGCGACACGTCGCGGCGTCGATCACCGTGAACTCCGGCTGGAACTCGTTCAGCTTGGAGCGGTCGACTTCCGTGATGAACATGTGACGCGCGAACAGACTGTGCCAGGCACGCTCCGTGACCACCCGTATGCAAAGCCGGAAAGATGGGTCGGCGCCGGCGTAACAGTCTTGGACGAAGAGGTCTTTATCCCGTAGGTGCTCCCCGACCAGGCGATGCACCGCGTCGAACCGGTCGCCCGCAATCGGACGGTTCACGGTGCCCCAGTCGATATTCCCAGCACTCGTCGGTTCCTCGACCAGAAATCGATCATTCGGAGACCGTCCCGTGTGCTGGCCGGTGCGACATACGATCGGACCACCAGCCACGACCGTCCCTTCGCGGCGCGCGATGGCCTCCTCGTACAGCGCGGCGGTGGACAGATTCCAAAACACTGACGCCGGGTCTACGATGCCAACTGCCTCAAGACGCTGATCCGCTGTCACGTGTCACTCCGTTGGTACCCGCGAGATGTGTACAAAGGGGGATAGTTTCAATAAAATATGGCGGCACATCGTACGATCAGCCGGGAATCTCGTCAAATATGCGGTCCGGGGCAGCCGTGTGCACCCCTGTCGTCGTCCGTCCGATAAGACCGTTGTCATGACACGTCTCGCGACCGCGCCTCATCTTGCCCGACGGTTCCGCCTCGCGCGGGTCCTTCTGGTCCTCCTCCTCGCCGTTGTCACCGCGCGCTGCGTGTCGCGCGTGGCACCGCGGCCTCCGGCGCCGGCGCCGCGGCCGGACCACGCGGTGACCCTGCGGGTGGAGGTAGGAACCGGCGTTGACCGGAAGCTGCGGACATTGTCGCTGGAGGAGTACGTCCGCGGATCGGTGCCGGCCGAAATGCCGATCAACACGGATGACGCACTGGGCGGACCACTGGCTCGGCTACAGGCTATCCTGGCCCGGACGTATGCCTTGGCGAATCGTGGTCGACACCGGAGCGAGGGCTTCGACCTCTGCTCATCGACTCACTGCCAGGTCTACGTACCGGCCGCCACCCAGGGTGCGGCCGTCGCGCGTGTGGTCGCGGACGCCGTCGCCGATACCCACGGTATGATCATCACCAGCGGGAACGGCCCAATCGAGGCGCTGTTCCACGCGGATTGCGGCGGACATACGAGCTCGGCCACGGCGGTCTGGGGCGGGCCGTCCCCCGACTACCTCGCGGGAGTGCCGGACGCCTTCTGCGTCACCGAGGCACGCAACCACTGGCGTCTCGCCTTGGGGCGCGACCATCTCCGACGCATGCTAAACACCGATACCGAGACCACGGTGGGTGGACGGCTGGACGACGTGTCCATCACGCACCGGGACGCGACGGGTCGAGCCACGCAGATGGAGATTCGCGGCCAAGAGCGCCGGCTCGTACGGGCCACCCAGTTCCGCGCCGTCATCACCCGGCAACTGGGTGCGCGTGCCTTCCGCAGCACGTTCTTTAGGGTCGAGACCTCGCCGGACGGTTTCGAGTTCACCGGCCAGGGGTTCGGACACGGCGTTGGGCTCTGCCAGACCGGGGCCATCGTCCGTGTCCGCGCCGGCAGCACGGTCGAACAGATTCTGGACCACTACTATCCGGGTACCTGGCTTGAGAGGTACTCGACGATGGACTAGTGTCCTGGAACACGGAAACCGCTAGCGGTTTCCGCAGCGCGGCGCCCGGCTCGCCAGGCGCGGCGAGGGAGCAAATTGGGAATTTGTGGCCGAGGAGCAACGCCACCGGACGGGATGCCCCGCCCGGGACTTGTGTCGCGAATCACGTGCCAGGAGACTAGCAGGGTGCGGAACAACGACCCGGGGCGGGTTTCCTGTCGAGGTGTTCGGCTGGCAAGGCGCGACGAGGGAGCAGCCAGGCGGGCGCCCCGCCCGGCCGGGCGGGGGCGACCGACGAAGCAACGCCGTCCAGACGGGCACCTCGGTAGGAAACCTAGCTCTCGAGAATCTCCTTGATTTTTCGAAAGAGCGCGTCCTGCCTGAATGGTTTGAGCAAGAACGCCTGCCCCGCGGGCCTCAATCCCTTGCGGACCGAGTTCGAGTCCTCAGCGTGATCGGAGAGGCACAGGACGCTCCTCTCGGGATGAGCGCCGCCGATCTAGCCACCCAGTTCGAACCCGTTCATGCGGGGCATCACGACATTAGTGACCAGCAGATCGATCGCGCCGGTATGGTCGTTTGCAAGCGCCAGCGCCTCGTCGCCGCTTTTGGCCACGACCAGGTCGTAACCGGGCCCCCTCGAGCATGCGCCGAATGAGTGAGCGAATCGACGGCTCATCCTCCACGAGCAGGATCGTCGGCGCTGATGGCGGTTCACTCATCATCTTGTTCATTTCTATCCATGACGCGCTGTCCTCGACCCGGGTCAACGGAGAGCGGCCACGCGTCGTCTACCTGCACTATACTGACGCGTACGGTCAGGCTGACCGGAGCACGGTGACCCGAGCCCCTTTCTGATGACAACGATATCCACCGCGGCGACCGGCGACGAAGTTCGACCCGTTGCCATCGAGACCCGACTCGCCGCCGAGATCAAGCGGCTACTAGCCGATGACCAGCGTGCCCGAGCCGCCGAGCGTTTCTGCGAGATTGTTGATCGACAACAACGCCGGGCGTCCCGAATCGCGTATCACTACCTGCGTGACCCGGCCGAGGTGGACGAGGTGGTCCAAGACGCTTTCCTGAAAGCGTTCCTCCATCTGCCGTCCTTCCGAGAGGACTTGTTTTTCGAGCTGTGGTTCACCCGCATCCTGGTGAACGCGTGCCTCGACCGACTCAAGGCCAGAACCCGCCGGGCCCGATGGCTGGTGCAGTCCGAGCCTCGCGAAGGCATGGCCGACAACGGCCCGGCCAGTCACGAACCGTCGCCCGAAGCGGCATTGCTGGCCGCGGAACGGCGCGCACAGTTGGAATCAGCCGTCGATCGACTCCCCGTACGACAGCGGACCGCCGTGATCCTGAGCCATTTCGAGGGCCGACCGGCACGGGAGGTCAGTGCGATCATGGGTCTGAGCGAGTCCACAGTTCGCGTGCACCTGTTCCGAGCCGTTCGCAAGTTGCGCGGTTTCCTGAACCGAGAAGAGTGGATGGAGCGCACCCCGCTGGGGCACGAGGGCCGTTTCCGACGTCACGCGTGACGTCATGAGTCTGACAGACGCTAGTATCTCCGAGCACATGAGGCACCGATAGCCATGAACGCCCGACGCTGGTTCCAGCTCTGGACCTCCATGCGTGCACGGGGGGCCGAACGCCGGCACCTCTCGGATGACCGGGTGCTGGCGCTGGCGTTGAGTACGTCGACAGCACGGCGCTCCGACCGAACCGCCGAACGGCACTTGGATGCGTGTCCCCGCTGCGAGCGTCGCTACGGCCAAGTGGCAGCCCAACTCGACAGCCTCCCCGCCGACGTGTTCGGCGATTTCGATCAGGTCTTCACGCCGGCGAGACTTCAAACGCAGCGCGCGCGGATCCGCCGCCGTCTCGACATGCTCGTCGGCACCACGCCACCGGCCCGACTGTTGGACTTTCCTTTCGCCGGACGCTCGTTACCTCGTGTGCGGTTTCTGTCCGACCGGTGGATACCGGCGGCTGTCGCCGCCGCGTTGCTACTCGGCATCACGGCCGGACAGTTCATCCATCTGCATCCGTTCAACGCCGACGCGGAACGCACCGTGTCCGTGCAGACCGGTGATGCGAACCGGCAAGACAGCTCTACCGCGGTCACCTCGGTCGCCAGTCAGGAGTTGGCGTCAGCGCCAGAGTCCAACCCCGTCCTCAACAACCTCGACATGACAGGGACCGTCGAACTGCCTCCACTCCCTGGGGACGCCGGCGGACCGCGCACACTGGACTCATTCGTACGCTTGATGCGGGACGAGGAGTTTCTCGATGATCTCGACCTCGCATTGACCAGCGCTCCGGTGTCCGAGCTGGCGTCGATCGACGCGCTGACTCCACGCGTGAGAGACCTGACGATCAACATCCGCTGACGACTGGGTCCCTGTCGGACGTCGCCCAGAGCACGGCCCGGCCCGACCGGCAGACACGGCCGCTCCTGTGTCCGAGCGAGCACACGAGGCACCGTTCAGCCTGCCGCCGGGCTCGGTTCATGCCAACCTGAAGTAAACGTTTCCGCTTTCGCCGGAGTCTTGGCAAGAAATGGAGTCAAAATCTGTCCAGTCGGAGGAACGCTGATGCGATTGCGCACTGCCACGCTCCTCGGTCTGCTCGTGTTCCCTCCGTCGGCGCTCGAAGCCAACGAGCAGGGCCGTGTGCCCCATCGCTGGTGGCACTCTGAAGAGGTCCGGACGGAACTGGACCTCACCGACGAACAATCGGCGTCACTGGACCGTATCTATCAGCAGACCCTGCCCAAACAGCGCGAGTCGATGGGTCGTCTCAAGTCTGAAGAAACGGCCTTGTCACAGCTGATTGGGGACATGACCGTCCAGGAAATCGACGTCACCCGCCAGATCGACCGGGTTGAAGTGACTCGGAGTGAGCTGAGCAAGACACGTATCTTGATGGTCTTCCGGATGTATCGGGTGCTCAGCGCCGCGCAGCGTGAGACCCTCGACGAATGGCGAGCGCGTGAAAACGACGGCCGTCGGCCCAGCAGCAACCGTCGGGGCACACGCCGCTGACTCCGGCCGGTCGGTCAGCCTCAGACGGTTCCATCCAACGAGTTCGTGTTGCCGGCCGGAAGAAACGGCGGCGGGACCCAGTCTATAGTGATGAAGAGACGTAGAAACATCAGCAGTGTCCCGGCTCGGGTCTCGTCCCGGCGCCCAGGAGAACTTACCGTTATGTGGCTCGCACGGTATCGTGGTCGACTCATTTTCCTCCTCTTTATGGCCGTCGTGGCGAGGTCTGATGCGCACGCCCAGACCACGGACCTCCGTATCGACTCACTGATCGACCAGGCCGCAGCGCGACTCGAGGTCATCCAGACCCCGGGCAGCGGCCCGAGAGTTGACCTCACGCTGGAGGACGCGATTGCGCGCGCGCTCGAGCGCAACCTGGACCTCGCCGTTCAGCGCTTGAATCCTCTGGTCTTCGACCTGTCGCTCGCGCAGCAACTCTCGTTCTACGGACCGACGATTAGTTCGAACATCAGCAACTCGTCGCGCACCAGCCCGTCGTCGACGCAGCTCGACGGCGGCGAGGCGGTCGTCAGCGACTCGGCCGTCTTCAACGGGGGCCTGAACCAGGCCGTGCAATGGGGTGGCGGCAACTACACCGTCGACTGGAACAACAACCGGTCCGCATCGACCAACGCGTTCTCCAGCTTCAACCCCAGCTATCGGGCCACTGTGCAGGCCTCCTACACCCAGCCGCTCCTCCGAGGCTTCAAGATCGACGGAACGCGCCAGCAGATACAGGTCACGCGCATCAACCGCGACATCGCAGACATTGACTTACGCCAGACCATCACCAATACCGTGTCATCGGTCCGGAACGCGTACTGGGACCTGCTGTACGCCACCGGGACGCTCGCGGTGCAGCAGCAGGCACTCGATCTCGCCGAAGAGCTCATCCGCGACAATGAGGCCCGGGTGGAGATCGGGACCCTGGCGCCGATCGACGTGGTTCAGGCCCGGTCCGAGGCCGCGGCGCGACGACAAACGCTGGCCCAGGCTGAACAGGTGCTGGCGACGGCCGAACTAGCCCTCAAACAACTGATCGTGAGAGGCACGGACGACGACTACTGGATGTCCACGTTGAACCCGGTCGACCAACCGACGCTCGATGTCCCGCCAATTGACCTCGCGGCGGCAATCCGGGCCGCGCTCGCGGATCGGACCGACCTGGCGCGCTCGCGCCGCCAGCTCGACATCAACGACGTCAACCTCTCCGCGATGCGTAACAACACCCTCCCAGCCGTCGACCTGATTGGCTCCTATCAGCTCCAAGGACAGGGTGGGACGCGATACCTGCGCTCTGGGCTGGGCGGCTCGGTCACGACCAAGATCCCCGGCGGTGTCGGCGACGCGTTCAACCAACTGTACGATGCGGCATTTCCAGTCTGGACCGTGCAGCTCAACGTGAGCTACCCGCTGGGACAGAGCTCGGCCGACGCCGCACTGGCCCGGGCCCAACTACAGACCCAGCAGGTGCAGGCGCAGCTGCGTCAACTGCAGTTGCAGGTCGCCACCGAAGTCACCAACGCGGTGGTCCAGATAGAAGCGATCGCCCGTCGGATCGACGCCGCAATCGCCGCCCGTGAGTTGGCGCAGGAGCAACTCGACGCCGAGCAGAGCCGGTTCGAGGCCGGGCTCACGACCAACTTCTTCGTCGTCCAGGCGCAGCGCGACCTGTCGACGGCTCAGGACACGGAGCTGCGGGCGATTCTCGACCAACAGAAGGCGCTGGTCGAGATGGACCGGGTACAGCGGACATCGCTTTCGAACGCCGGCATCTCGATCATCCAGTAGGCACTGTCATGAAGAAACTTCTCGTAGTCATCGTCCTGGTCGGCGCCGGCATCACCGCCTACGGCTATCTGGGCTTCAACACCACGGAATTCGTGCCCGATGTCAGCACCGTGACCCTGGCCCGGGGTGACGTCGTCGACACGGTCGGCGCGACCGGCGCGCTCGAAGCCGTCACCACGGTGCAGGTCGGCAGCCAGGTGTCCGGCATCATTGAGGAACTCAACGCCGACTTCAATTCGATTGTCCGTGCCGGCGATGTGATCGCCCGGCTCGAACCGTCATTGTTCGAAACGCAGGTCGAACAGGGACGCGCCAATCTGGCCCGCTCGGAAGCGGACGTGGAACGGCTGCGAGTCGCCCTGGACGATGCCGAGACCCAGCTGGCGCGTTCGGAAAATCTGTCGTCCCGCCAGCTCATCTCGATCATCGAACTGGAGGCGGCACAGGTTGCGGTGCGGTCCGCCGCGGCGCAGCTCAAGTCGGCGGACGCCAGCGTGATTCAGTCGCGGGCGTCGCTGAATCAGAACGAAGTCAATCTCGGCCATACGGTAATCACGGCGCCGATCGACGGTATCGTCATCGCCCGCCAGGTGGACGCGGGTCAAACCGTGGCCGCCGGCATGTCAGCTCCGGAACTGTTCATCATCGCGGAAGACCTAACCCAAATGCAGGTCATCGCAAACATCGACGAGTCGGATGTTGGACGAATTCGTCGAGGCCAGCCGGTCACCTTCACGGTGGATGCCTACGCGGCCGAGGAGTTCGAGGGCACGGTGTCGCAGATCCGCCTCGAACCGGTGGTCGTGCAGAACGTCGTGACCTACGCGACAGTCATCGACGTACCAAACAACGAGCTCAAACTGAAACCTGGCATGACCGCCACGGTGACATTGGAAATCGCCCGGAGCGAGAACGTACTCAGGGTCCCCAACGCCGCGTTGCGGTTTCGGCCGACGCCTGACATGTTCGCAGCACTGAACCAACCCGTCCCTGAGATTCTGCAGCGTGGCGGCGGAGGCGGGGAAGGCCGGACCGCCCGTAGTGGCGAGGGGCGCGGTGGTGGCGGATCGGGTCCGGGAGGCGGGCCAGGAGGCCCCGGGGGCGGATTCGCCAACATGAGCGACGCCGACCGACAGGCGATGCGAGAGCGCATGCAAAGCATGACCCCTGAGCAACGCGCTGAATTCTTCGCCGGGCGTGGCGGCGGCCCACGGGGCCGTGGTGCTCCCCGTCAGCGCAGCAACCAAAGCACAGAAGCGGTGGCCACCGTCGACCGTGGAGCCACGACCATCGACGCGCTGTTCGCGCCGTTGGAGGTCACGGAAACCTCCGGGCGAGTCTGGACCCTCGACGGAAACATGCTGCGTCCGGTCGAGGTGCGCCTCGGTGTCACTGACGGCACCTCCACAGAATTGCTCGGCGTACGCGGTGGCGGCGGGCGGCGCGCAGCGCGCCAGGCGGGCGATCCGCAGATCGCCGAATTGCGCCAGCAAATCGCCACGCTCGAGGAAAACGAGGCGCGCCAGAATCTCGAGCGGCTGTTGGAAGAACTCGAGACCAACGCCCCAACGCCCGAGGCGAACCCAACGACGGTGGCAGCGACAGTCTCCGAGGGAGCCTTGCTGGTCACCGGTGTCACGACTCCAGAAGGTGGATCAGTGGCGGGTGGATCGAGGGGGGGCAGTTCCCCGCTCATGCCGCAGTTCGGCCGCGGCCGCCGCCGGTAGACACTGATGGCTGCAAGCATCTGCGTTCGGGAACTCACGAAGGTCTACGACCTGGGCGAAGTGCAGGTGCGCGCCCTGCGCGGGGTAACGGTCGACATCCACGAAGGCGAATTTGTGGCCGTGATCGGGCCCTCTGGGTCAGGGAAGTCCACCTTCATGCACATTCTCGGATGTCTGGATCGACCCACCACCGGGAAATACCTGCTCGACGGGAACGACGTCTCAAAGCTGTCGAAGAACGCCCTGGCCGCGGTGCGAAACAAAAAGATCGGTTTCGTCTTTCAGGGCTTCAATCTCCTCTCCCGCACCACGGCTCTCGACAACGTCGAGCTCCCGTTGCTGTATAACAGCGACGGCATGCGTGGCAAGGAACGACACCGGCGGGCCAAATCGGCGCTCGAGTCGGTCGGGCTCAGCGACCGGGCCGGTCACCACCCCAATCAGCTCTCCGGTGGACAGCAACAACGCGTGGCGATCGCGCGGGCGCTCATCAACGAGCCAGCGATTCTGCTGGCTGATGAGCCAACCGGGAACCTCGACACCCGCACTAGTATCGAGGTCATGGATATCTTTCAGCGGTTAAACACCGAGCGCGGTATCACCGTGCTGCTGATCACCCACGAGCAGGATATCGCCGAGTACGGCACCCGGATCATCATTTTTCGCGACGGGAAGATCGTCAGTGACGAGCAGAACGAGCTGCGTCGCTTGGCCGCCGACGAGTTGGCCGCCTTGCCGCTCGACGACGACGACGGCCAGGGGCACACCACCCCGTCGGCACGGCCCATCGAACTCGATCTGGAAATCGACGGTCATCGTCCGCGGCCAACGGAGTAACGACGCATGTCTTTCTTCATGATTTTTCGGGTCGCGTTGAAAGCGCTGGGCCGAAACAAGATGCGGACTCTACTGACGATGCTGGGGATGATTATCGGCGTGGCCGCGGTTATCACGATGGTCGCGTTGGGCACCGGCGCGCAGCAGCAAATCGAAGAACAGATCCAGTCGGGCGGCACGAACCTCATCATGGTACGCGCCGGCAACTACAGCCGAGGCGGGGTGAGCGGCGGCATGGGCACCTCTCCCAAGCTCAAGGCCAAGGACGTGGCCGCGCTGCGTGAACAGGTGCCAGGTGCGCAGTACTTGTCGGCGAGTGTCGGCACTCGTGACCAAGTGGTGGCTGGCGGACAGAACTGGTTCTCACGCATCGACGGCGTCGATGTCGAGCTCCCACTCATCCGATTTTGGGACATCCAATTCGGAGAATTCTTCTCGGAGACCGACGTCAACAGCGCGGCCAAGGTGGCCGTCCTGGGATCAGTAGTACGAGACAACCTGTTCGGGGAAGGCGTCGACCCGGTTGGCCAGACAGTGCGCATCCGCAGCCAGTCGTTCAAGATTGTTGGAGTCATGGCGTTGAAGGGCTCCGGATCGTTCGGCGAAGACCAGGACGATGTCATCTTCGCACCGTATACGACCGTGCAGCGGAAGCTTCGTGGACGGGATGGCACGAACATCTCCGGCATCACGATCTCCGCACGCGACGCGGATCGGATCGAACAGACGACCGCCCAGATCGAAGAGGTCTTGCGCGTCGAACACGAACTGATCCCGGGTCAGGACAACGACTTCATGGTGCGCACGCAGGACGACATGATGAGCATGCTCACCAGCACGACCCAGACCATGACCATGTTTACGCTGGCGATCGCGGTTGTGTCCCTGGTCGTCGGCGGCATCGGGATCATGAACATCATGCTCGTCTCGGTGACTGAACGCACCCGCGAGATCGGCCTGCGGATGGCCGTCGGTGCCAAGGGTCAAGACGTCCTGTGGCAATTTTTGGTCGAGGCCATGGCGCTCAGCCTGGTGGGCGGACTCGTGGGCGTCGGTCTGGGCTTCGGCATCTCCGAGGGCCTCACGCAGTTCCTGCAGTGGCCGACCAACGTGCCGGCTGACGCGGTGGCCATCTCGGTGGGCTTTGCCGCCGTGATCGGGATCGTGTTCGGCTTCTACCCCGCGTGGAAGGGCGCCCAACTCGACCCGATCGAGTCGCTGCGTTTCGAGTAGTCGGTGGTCTGGACANCGGGTCGAAACAGCGTGTGGGCGGCCAAGATGGCNGCTTTCTTGCTCTGGGGCTTCGTCAAACGATCTGCCGTTTCGACAACTGNAGGCGATTCNCGTTCTCAAGGAGAGNCGACCTGCGACCCGCAGTGATATTCACGGCGATTCTTGCGTTAGNCGGCGCGCCGACCNCGTTCATCTTGGCACAAGATNCGGACTTCTCTGGAAGCTGGACCCTTGATCNCGACGCCAGCGACATCCCGCAGGGCCGTGGCAGCCGGGGAAGTGGCGGGGGCCGGGGCGGCCGAGACGGTTTCCGGGCACGGCCGGCCGACACCTTGGTGATTACCCAGTCCGTCTCCACCCTCACCATCCAGCAAAGCGGCGACGACCGCAGCAGACGGTGGAGTATTCGCTCGATGGCAGCGAAACCACCATCGAGCAAGGCCCGGGCNGCGTGCTCACCGTCACCGCCACATGGGACGGGGGCACCTTCGTCATCTCCGGAAGCCAGGAGTTGGAAACCCCTCGTAGCAACTTCGCGATCACATTGAACGAGCTGCGAACGCTCAGTGCGGACGGCCAGACCTTGGTCATCGAGTCTACGCGCGGCGCACCGAGGGGCGAGCGCACAATGACGTTGGTCTACCGGAAGACGACGTAGTCACGATGCTCAGTCAGCATCTTCTGGGAAGTTCGAAGGGGTCCTCACGGATGCCGGAGCCGCTCGAGTAGGGTGCGGACGGACAAGCCGGTCACCGGGTCCANCATGGTCGGAGCAATCTCGGCCAACGGTCCGAGGACGAACGACCGTGACCGAAATCGGGGATGCGGCAGACACAGCGTCGACGACTCGACCATCATCGCTCCGACCAGCACGAGGTCCAGATCAAGCGTCCGCGGCGCCCCAGTGTAGCTACGCACCCGGCCGCGGCGCTGCTCGATGTCGAGCAGTATTGCGAGCAGGCGCTGCGGTCCCTCGCTGGTCAGGCCGACCAGCGCGCCATTCAGAAACAGCGGCTGTGGGGTACCGNCCTCCGGCGGGGTCTCCATCAACGTCGAGACCACGACNTNCTGCAGGACGAGTCTGAGCTCATCGGCCGCGAACGCGAGGTGCGAGNCCCGATCGCCCAGGTTGCTGCCCAACGCCACCGCCACCCGNNGGACCGGGCGCTNCATGCCGCTCCCGCCGGGCGCCCCGCCTCGCGTCNGAGGAGCCATCGGCGGAGGGATCACTTCGCGCTCTGTTTTTCCTTACAGGTGATGCAAGAGCGAGTCCAGGGAATCGCGTTCAGCCGGGCTGCGGCCACCGGTTCCCCACAATCCCGACACACGCCATACGTCCCCTGCTCGATCCGCGATAACGCCTCTTCAATGGCTTGCAGGATCTTGGCGTCTGTTTGTTTCAGCTTCAACTGAATGTGGACCTCGTTATTGCCCGTCGCCTGGTCCGCCAAGTCGCCCTGGCGACTGCTCGTCCCTTCGGTCGCTTGGACCGGTTTGACACCGGCGCCGGCCAACACGATGTCCGCACGCTTGCTCAACAGCGAGTCTTTGTATCGTGCCACGTCCATCGAAACTCCCTCACGTCGACACGAACCGGCGGCCTCGGTCCGCGTTGCCCCCCAACTCCAGGGCGCTNCCTTAGATCGTTGGGGACAAACTACAAATAATATCAGAAAGGATGCGCAGGTTTCACTCGGCCCGGAGCGTGCTGAGCGGCTTCTTCCGGAGCACGTCGAGACTCGACACGACCCCCACGGTAGCGACGACCAGCGCGGTCAAGACCAGACCACTCAGGTTGATCCAGGGCGCCGGGTTCCAGTTGATCTCCAGCAGGAAGCGGGTGAGCCCCCAGGTCAGCCCGAGCGCCCCCACGGACCCAACCAATCCGGCCACGATGCCCAGCGTGCCGTACTCGACTACCAGCATCACGATGATGGTGCGACTCGTCGCCCCGAGGGTCTTGAAAATGGCGGTCTCGTACAGACGCTGATACTTCGTCATGGCCACGGAACCGACCAGAATCAACACCCCGCTCAGCAGCGCGATACCGCCGACGATGGAAATGGCCAGCGTGACGGAGTCGAGTATGCGNCGGATGGTCGCAATGACCTCGAGNCCGTCGATGACCGACACATTCGGGAAACCGGCGACGAGGTCTCGCTGTAACCGCGCACGGGCGTCCGCCCCATCCGGTCCCTGCACGAACGCGATAAAGCTGTGCGGAGCCTGCTCCAGCACGCCGGGTCGAAACAGAAACATGAACCCGCCGCTACGCGTGTCGTCCCAGTCGACCGTCCGGACGCTCGACACCGTCGCCACGATCTCGCGTCCGAGCACGTCGAATCGAATTGTGTCGCCAAGCACGAGGCCCAGCCGTGACTGGACGCTTTCCTCGACCGACACTTCCGCNTGGTCGGACGGGNTGTCATCCCAAAACGCGCCGTCGACCACGCGTTCGTTGTCTTCGAGCGCCCCTCGGTACGTGACCGTATATTCACGGCCCATCCCNCGACGACGTATCTGGCGGACGGTATCCAGCGTCGTGTTCTCTCCAGACACACCCGTCACGCGAGCGCGCAGGACCGGGAGCAGGTTTGGCGTGCGTCCGGTCTGCTCCGACAACAGCGCGCCGACGCCATCGGCCTGGTCCTGCTGAATGTCGATGAGAAACATGTCCGGCGGGTTGTCACCGATCTCGAGCGCGAACGCATTCACCAGATTGGCCTGCACGGCGTGGATCCCGATGATGAAGAAGCTNCCCAACCCGACCGCCAACAGAATGACCCGGGTCTGGTTGCCGGGCCGAGCCAGGTTGAGCACGGCGTGGCGGAACGCGAAACGGCTTCCGACGCCGAGTGGCTGGATGACTCTGACGAGACCCTGCCCCACCCCATGCAGCACGCCGGCGACAGCGGCAAACCCGCCGCACACCCACAGCCCAGCTTCCCAGGAGGAGGCCTGCCAACTCGCGACCATCAGCAGGCCCCCGGCCAGCAGGATCGCGACCCCGATCTGTGTCCGGTCTCGCGCCCTTGCCGGCAACATGCCCCAGCGCAGCAGTGCCAGCGGTTTGATCGCCCGCATCTCGAGCAGCGGCCCCAACGCAAACAGCAACGACACGACGATGCCCACGACGAGGCCCTGCGTCACCGCCGACACCGTCAATCCGTACGACAGGTCCGCCAGACCGGCTGCCGCCGCGGCCTGGTCGGTGACCGAGGTCGGAATCGCGCCCATCACCCCACCGGCCATGGCCACTCCAAGTAACGATCCCCCAACGCCCAGGACGGCCACCTGGGTGACGTAGATGGCCAGGACCTGCCAGCCCGTCGCTCCGAGGCACTTGAGGATCGCGACGCTACGGATCCGCTGCTGCACGAAGACGCGGGTCACGCTCCAGACCCCGATGCCCCCCAGAATCAACACGATGAACCCGATCAAGCTGAGGTAGTTCTCAGCTCGCCGCAGGTTCGAGGCGATGCGGTCCTCCGTACTGCGATACGACCGGATACTGACGAATTCATCGCGAAGTGGATCTCTCAGCGCGCGCACCAGCGGGTCGATCCGCGCTTCCGGCAACCGCAGCAGCAACTGCCGCTCGGCGCGGGTGCCGAATCCCAGCAGGCCGGTCGCCAGGAGGTCGTCATGGTCGACCAGCACCCGCGGCCCGAAGCTGAACGCCCCCAGCTGTCCGCCTGGCTCGCGCAGGATGACGCCGCGTATCTCGAACGTACCCTCGCCGATGACAATGTCGTCACCAACCCGTAGACCGAGTTGTACGAGCAACTCCGGACGCACCAGGGCCCCCCCGCCAGCGAGCAGGTCATGTCGATAGGTGAGGCCGTCCTGGAGCACGAAGTGCCCGTAGAAGGGGAAGGCTGCCTCCACGCCCCGCAGTTCGACCACCTTGGCCACCGTCTTGGTCAGGTCGACCGGACGGACCATGGTGGCGGTCTGGATGGATGCGGTCCGCGCGATTTCCGGCTCGGCCGCCAGTGCAGTCTCGATGAGCGCCAGCGCCTCTTCCGACCAGGGCTGACCGGACTCAAGCATGATGTCGGCCGCGGTCAGCGCCCTGGTCTCTGACGTCATGGCCACCCCGACGCTCTGGATCACCGAGCGCAGCGCGACAATGGCGCCCACCCCGACCGCCACACAGATAAAGAAGAACCCGAGGCGCCGCCACGAGGCCCGCAGCTCGCGTCCAACCATCCGGAACACGAATGTCACACGGGGACCTCGCGTTCCGGCTCGAGTGTCACCCGCTCGGCCTGACCGTCTCTCATGCGAAGCATGATGTCGGCCGTCGACGCAAGTTCGGCGTCGTGGGTCACCAGCACGATGGTCGTTCGACGGGCGGTGTTGACCGATTGCAGCAACTCCACAATATGGCTGCCGTTGGCGCTATCAAGGTTTCCGGTCGGCTCGTCGGCGAGCAGAATCGGAGGATCGTTCGCCAACGCCCGAGCAATCGCGACTCGCTGTTGCTCCCCGCCAGAGAGTTGCGACGGATAGTGATGACCCCGGCTCTCGAGGCCGACATCGGACAACAGCGCGGTCACCCGATCTCGCGCGTCGGGGGCGCCGGCGATCTCCAACGGGACCAGGACGTTCTCGAACGCGGTCAGAGATGGCACCAGGTGAAAGAACTGAAAGATGAACCCGATCTTCCGGCCACGGAGCCGTGCCAACGCATCCTCGTCGAGCGCGGTGATCGCTTCACCGTCAATGAGGATCTCGCCCGTGGTCGGGACATCGAGACCGGCGATCAGCCCCAACAACGTCGACTTCCCACTTCCTGATGGCCCGACGACAGAGAGATACTCCCCCGCTGCAACTGACAGATCGAGCGGCTGAACGATGGTCAATGGCTCTGTGCCGCTCGCGACGGTCTTCGACACGTTACGTAACTCGATCATAGGGTCGACTCGATGGAGCGACGTGCGAGGACCTAGGGAGCGTCGGCGGCCAGGGCGAGAAGCAGCGGCTCGAGCGCCTCTCGCACCCGCGCGGCCACGATGAGGGCCCCGTCGGGGTTGGGATGGATGCCATCTGGCTGGTTCAATGCTGGATCCGCAGCCACCCCGACGAGCAAGAACGGCATGAATGCGACATCGAAATCGTGTGCCAGATCAGTGAACACCTGGCGAAACTGCGTGGTATAGGTCGAGCCGTAGTTTGGAGGCGCCTCCATACCGGCCAGCAGCACGGCGATGCCGCGCTCCCTGGCCATTGAGACGATTTCCGACAGATTCTGTTTCATCTGGTCCGCCGGAAGACCGCGCAAGCCGTCGTTGCCGCCCAGTGCGACGATCACGATGCGCACGTCTCCGGCCAGGGCCCATTCCGCCCGGCGCAGTGCGGCCGCCGACGTATCACCGGAGACTCCGGCGTTGACAACCGTAAAGTCGTACCCCTCGTCGCTAAGTCGCCGATGCAGCAAGGCCGGGTAGGCTTGGTCGGCGTGGAGGCCAAGCCCAGCGGTCAAACTGTCGCCAAGCGCGACAATCAATGGACCGCGGTCGGTCGCAGCGATCTCCGCCGGGGGCGGCGTCGACGCGAGCGACCTCTCGCCTGGCTCGTCGGCGGCGCATCCGACCAGCGTCGCGCACAGAGCCACGGTCCCCGCCGCTCGCCATCGCAGTGCCAACATCGTTAGTTATTATGCAACAGCGCTCAGGGTCGGCTCGACCCACGTCGCCGCGCCAACCAACCACAGAGCCAGAGGCCATACACGACGACGTTCAGGAACAACGCGAGCGACCCGAGCCCGACCTGCTGCTCGCGGGTGAGCCCGACCGGGTACAGCCACGGCATCACGTAGTGGTCCACGAAGCCCCCTTGGTATCCCGCCTCGCCACCGCGGCGCCGCAACGCGACTTCCAGGGGAGTCAGGGGACAAATCGCACCGACCCACTCGATTCCGACCCCCCACGCGAGNGCCGGCAGGTGGGCCCACGCGACCCGCGACGCTTTCCAGACGAGCAGGCCACCGAACGCCACGAAGGCGACAAACATCGCATGCACGCACACGACGAGATCCGCGAGCCATCCATATTTCACGATCGAGTCCCGCCTCCGCTACCGCCTGCCCGCCCTGCACTTGTGTGAGCAGATCCGACGTGTAGAATAGGCTGATTCGATTGGGCTCTCCGCCGCGTCGTCACGAGGTGTCATTCAGATGAATGCAGCCGTTCTCGCCGTCATCGGTCTCACGATGATCTTCCTCGGCTACCGCTTCTATTCGAAGTTCATTGCCGAAAAAATCTATCAGCTCGACCCAGACTTCGTCACTCCCGCGCACGCCCAGCGGGATGACATCGACTATCTGCCNACAAACCGCGTGGTCCTCTGGGGCCACCATTTCACCGCCGTCGCCGGCGCCGCCCCCATCATCGGTCCCGGCATCGCGGTCATCTGGGGGTGGCTGCCAGCTTTCTTGTGGGTCGTGATCGGCACGATGTTCTTCGCGGGTGTCCACGATTTCGGCGCCGTCTGGGCCAGTGTGAGAAACAAGGCGAAATCTGTCGGCTCGCTGACCGGCGATGTCGTCAGCCCCAGGGCCCGGACCCTGTTCATGGTCGTCGTCTTCTTCCTGCTGATGATGGTCAATGCCGTCTTTGGCGTGGCGATTTCCGATGCGTTTCAGGAGACCCCCAGCAGCGTGATCCCGGCCTGGACCGCCGTCATCGTGGCCCTCATCATCGGGGTGCTCATCTATCGGATGCACGTCCCGATTCTGTGGCCGACCATCGTTGGCACGGTGATTCTCTACGCCGTCATCTATCTGGGCGAAGCGGTGCCGATTTCATTGTCGGCCGGGTCCTTCGGCTTGCCTGTGGGCGCGCAATGGATCTTGATTCTGTTCCTGTATGCGGGGATCGCCTCGCTGCTCCCCGTGTGGCTACTGCTACAGCCGCGGGACTACATCAACGGCATCCAACTCTTTGTCGGTCTGGGCCTGCTCTACGGCGCGGTGCTCATCGCGAATCCCACCATCGTGGCGCCGGCCATCAACCCTGACCTGCCTGCATCCGCACCGCCAATCTTCCCGCTCCTGTTCGTGACCATCGCCTGTGGCGCCATCTCCGGGTTCCACGGATTAGTGGGCTCCGGGACGACATCGAAACAACTCAACAAAGAGACTGATGCGCGGTTTGTCGGCTATCTCGGCTCATCAGGCGAAGGAGCCCTGGCGCTCGTCGCCATCATCGCCGCGACTGCCGGCTTCGCGTCGCTGGCCGACTGGCAAGTGATGTATTCAGAGTTCGGGAACGGCGGCATGGCCGCGTTCGTGCAGGGCGGAGCCCGCGTGGTGGCGTCTGGCGTCGGCATTTCCGAGCAGTTCGCCGCCACCCTACTGACGGTGATGGCCGTGCTGTTTGCGGGGACGACCATGGACGCCGGGGTCAGACTACAGCGCTACATCGTGCAGGAGTGGGGGACGATCTACGATATCCCGGCGCTGCAGAACGGATATGTTGCCACCGGGATGGCGGTAACGGCGTGCCTCCTGCTCGCCTTTGGGGCGGGTGGAGCCAGCGGCGAGGGTGGCATGTTGATCTGGCCGCTCTTCGGAACGACCAACCAGTTGCTGGCGGGCCTGACCCTGATGGTGATCAGCGTGATGCTGGTGAAGCTCGGACGACCTGTCCGCTACACGTTGATTCCGATGGTATTCATCACCGTGGCGGCGCTCGGCGCCGCCCTGGTGCAGCTCATGACCCTGTATCGAGAGGGGGGCATTCTCTACCCGCTACTCTGGATCGACGTCGCCATCGTGCTCCTCGCCATTCTCGTCATGCTCGAGGCATCGTCTGCGTTCCTCCGCGAGCGCCGAGCCGCGGCGGCCGGCGCGGCAGCCTAGCTCCTGTCGCGCACAGAGCCCGATGGCACGTGTGAAGGGGCGTCTAGACCGTTTCAAGGCTCTACTTGAGGAGTTCTACGTCTCGCCGTATCGCGGGGCGCTGGCCCGGGCTCGACGCGAAGAAGACGACTTGTTCATGCTGTTCGTGTTCGCCGAGCTTATGGGTGTGCCCAATCCGGCGGCGTATTACACACTGGAGCTCCAGCCCCTGTTACTCGAGCGCTTTCACGAATGGCATCAGCGCCAAGGCATGGCACACTCCCCTCTCGACGGTTTCCGCTGCTGCTAGGTTTCCCGACGAGGCGTCCGTCTGGCGGCGTTGCTTCCTCAGTCACATGCCGCCTGCATGCTCCCTCGTCGCGCCTGGCCAGACGAACGCCTCGTCAGGAAACCCCTCCTTTCCTTTCTTCAATGACCTGCCGTGCTTGACCAGCTTCTGACGCACGCGCTGCTCTTTGTCGGGGGTAAGGGAGGCGTTGGCAAGACGACGACCGCGGCATCCCTCGCACTCGTCGCGGCCGCCCGCGGGAAACGATGCCTGCTGGTCTCCACCGACCCGGCGCACTCCTTGGCCGACCTGTTCGGCCGCCCCATCGGCAATCGCACCACCGAGCTGTGCCCCTCTCTGTGGGCACTCGAGATTGACCCCGACCGTCAGGCGGACGAGCATCTGGCCACGGTGAAGGCACGTATGAAGGGGCTGGTCCACCCGCGCTCCTTTGCCGAGATCGATCGCCAACTCGACCTGGCGCGGTTGGCGCCAGGCACGATGGAGGCGGCGATGCTCGAACGCGTGGCCGAAATCATGGCCCTGGCCGGAACCGAGTACGACCAGGTCATTTTCGACACCGCACCGACCGGGCACACCGTGCGGCTGTTGTCGTTACCGGAGGTAATGGCCGCCTGGACCGACGGGCTTCTCGGCCACCGCCAGCGCTCGGCCCAGCTCGGCTCGGCCCTTCGCCATCTCGGTGGCGGACGGGTCAAAGGCGATGATCTTTCGATGCTGGACTCCGCCGAGGACCACGACGCCGGTGGCCGCGACGCACAACTCAATGAGCTACTCCAGGCCCGCCGCCGCACGTTCGTGCGCGCCCGGGAGCAACTGCTCGACCCGAGTCACGCGGCCTTCCTGCTGGTCCTGAACCCGGACCGACTGTCCGTGCTGGAGACGCTCAAGGCCCACGACACCCTCACGCGATTCTCGGTCCCGGTCTCGGGACTGATCGTCAACCGTGTACTACCAGACAACGCCGACGGTCAGTTTCTTGAGGCCCGGCGTCGGCAAGAAGCGCGACATCTGGGGGAGATCGACCGGGTGTTCGCGACATTGCCCCGAGTGCGGGTCCCGCTGCTCCCGGACGACGTCCACGACATGGACACGTTGCGCAACCTCGGACGCACAATCCTCGGACCGGTTTCCTCGTGACGCGTCCGGCTGGACTGCGTTGCTCCTCGGTCACAGCCCGCCTGGTTGCTCCCTCGTCGCGTCTTGCCAGCCGAACGCGTCACGAGGAAACGCCCTATGGGTTGGCGACGATGCGAGAACGTAGTCGCAACAACCCACCATTTTGCGACTCCGGCCGCGGAGTAGAGCACTCGGAAACACCGCGTGGCGGCGGGGGGTTCGGGAGCGTAGCCCCTCTAACATTCAAATCGCTCGGTCGGCGTAGTGGTTCCAGCCAAACGCCTCTTTGAGCGCCATCGAGAAATCGAATCCGTGTTGCTCGCTGTCGGTGAGCGCCAGGTTGAACTGCGCCGGGAACACAGCGTGCCCCTCGTACTCCTCGTTCCAGGAACCGACAGAGTAGATCGGCGCCGGAAGAGCCTCGGTGCCCAGCGCGCCGGGCCATTCCTGGGGCAGGTAGCCCTCTTCGTAATGTCGAATGAGCAGTTTGAGGTAATTGGCAAAGGCCTGTCGTGTGGTGCTCAGCGTCGGCAGCCCGTGCTTGGCGAATCCACCGGCAAGACTCGGAATAATCAGGACTTTCTGATTGGTAAACCGGCTTTCGAGCCCGTGTATGGCTTCCGTCGCCCGCTCCAGTCGTAGTCGCTGGAGCGCACCGTAGGACTCATTCAACTCGAATGGCGCGGCACTCGTCTTGAGGTTGGCGGCGTGATACGCATGGATGGCGTCGAACAGGGCGGCACGCCTCAGTCGATTAGGTGACGGCCTTGTCGTGGACGCCAGGGGCAACAACTCGTCACCCACCAGATAGGGCGGCGTCCCGTACACCCGCCCGAACGCCTCCAAGGCCCGCGAGACAACGGTCGTCATCTGATTGAACTCACCGGTGTCGGCCTTGTTCAGCCCCCATGCGTGGGACGCGAAGATAAACACGACCGGACGGCCGTCAAGCAGGAACACGCGTGTGGGGTACTGATCCCGAGCCTCCACCAACGTCTGGGCCATGGCCTCGAAGTCCCCCACGAGAGTGTCGCGCACGGCTCTCGAGCGGAAGTCCACGCGACCGCCGACATGGGGGAGCGCAAGCGCCGCCTCGTACAACACCGAGACGTAGCGGGTTGCTGCATTCTCCGCGGCGAAATAGCCAGTCCGGTAATTCGGCAGAATAGTAGGGGTTACCCGGTGGGGGATCCAACTCAGCGCGTCGACGGTGATGCCAAACTCATTCTTCAGACGGTTGAACTCAGCCTCGACCACGGGATCGTTCGAGAGGTAGTTCCCACCCAAGTAGCGAACGGTCTGCTGCAGCAGGGGACGACGGATCTGGTCATACCAGCCGTAGTGCCACCCAATCGTGATCGGCCGCCGCACAGGCACGGCCGGCACCGAAGATGTCGACACGGCATGGCTCACCGCGTCAACGGCGTCCTGACCGATCACCCCTCGACCGAAGACATCGGCGCGAGTATCAAACCCGGCATTGGGTTCTATAGCGAAACCACGTGTGGTGAAGAGCGCCTGCGCCATAACCCTCACGTCGTCGGCGCCGAGCACCCCGTCTCCATTGACGTCCACGACGTGGGAGGCCAATGCGACCGTGTCGGGCGCCTGCGCGCGAATCCGACTGCCCGCGGACGCTCCCACCAGGCCCCTGAGGCCGAGGCGCAGAAACAACCGTCGATCGAGACGAGGTGCCGTCATGTCAATAGAGGCAAAGTGGGGATGCGCGTGTCGCGGCGTGTCCAGACGAGGCGGCGGATCAAAATGAGGCCGGCACTTGACGCTAGTACCGATAGTGCTCCGGCTTGTACGGACCATCAACCTTCACACCGATGTAGTCGGCCTGATCCTGTGACAGGGTCGTCAGCTTCACCCCAAGATGGTCAAGATGAAGCCGCGCCACCTTCTCGTCGAGGAGCTTGGGAAGCATGTAGACCTGTTTCTCGTACTCCCCGGTGTTCTCGTGGAGCGCCACCTGGGCCAGCACCTGGTTAGTGAACGAGGCGGACATCACGAAACTAGGATGGCCAGTCGCGCACCCGAGATTCAGCAGACGGCCCTCCGCCAGCACCATGACGCTGTGTCCATCGGGAAACCGCCACTCGTCGTATTGCGGCTTGATGTTGATGTGCTGCATGCCCGGCACCTTCTTGAGGCCGGCCATGTCGATTTCATTGTCGAAGTGTCCGATATTGCCGACGATGGCCTTGTCCTTCATCCTCGCCATCTGATCGGCCGAGATGATGTCTTTGTTGCCCGTCGTCGTTACGAAAATATCGGCCCGGTCCAGCATCGCTTCGAGCGTGTTGACCTCGTAGCCCTCCATCGCCGCCTGCAACGCACAAATCGGATCAACCTCGGTGACCACCACGCGGCAGCCTTGGCCACGCAGTGCCTGCGCGCACCCCTTGCCCACTTCGCCGAAGCCGCAGATCAGCGCGACCTTGCCGCCGAGCATCACGTCGGTGGCCCGGGCCAGTCCATCGGGTAGTGAGTGGCGACAGCCATACACNTTGTCGAACTTGNNCTTGGTCACCGAATCGTTCACNTTGATGGCCGGAAACAGCANCGTNCCGGCTTCCATCATTTCGTAGAGGCGGTGGACGCCGGTGGTGGTCTCTTCACTCACCCCCCGGATTGCCGGACTGATGCGCTGCCAGTGCTCCTTGTCGCGGGCCTGGATGTTCCGCAGCAGGTCGAGAATGACGCCCCATTCCTCCGGCTCCGTCGCCTCATCGAAATCCGGTACCTCACCGAGGTTCTCGAACTCAAAGCCCTTGTGGACCAGTAAAGTCGCGTCACCCCCATCATCAACAATTAGTGCCGGACCGCCACCGTCCGGCCAAATCAGCGCTTCATTGGTGCACCACCAGTACTCCTCCAGGGTCTCCCCTTTCCAGGCGAAAACCGGTATCCCCTTCGGATTGTCCGGGGTCCCGCCTGTTTCGGGACGCCCAACCGCCACTGCCGCCGCAGCGTGGTCCTGCGTCGAGAAGATGTTGCAGGANACCCACCGCACGTCGGCGCCCAGAACGTCGAGCGTCTCAATTAACACGGCGGTCTGCACCGTCATGTGGAGACTNCCCATGATGCGGGCGCCATCGAGCGGCCGGGTGCCCGCGTACTCCTCACGCAGGGCCATCAGCCCAGGCATCTCCTGCTCGGCCAGACGAATCTCGTTACGGCCGAACGCCGCAAGAGACAGATCCGCCACCTTGAATCCCTCGCGGCCTACCTGGGTGGTCGCCTCAAATGCGTGCACCGTCCCCACTGCCTGATTCCCCATTCNNCTTCTCCTCTCCGCTCGCCCCCTCACACCCNTCGGCGCAGCTGAGGCGGNGCACGGAGTTCCCGTTGNAGTCGATACNGATTGATGGCTCGTATGAGCCTATGTCCGAGCGCCAGATATCGGCGCGTTGTGAGCACTCCCGGCGAAAGTCACTCACCGCCGAGGCCGCAGAATCGAAGACCTCATTATAACCCGAGACCAGTGGTCACCGGTCTCCGACGACACCTACGTAGGGATGGCGCACATACACGAACGAAAAGGACTCNCCTGACGTGAAATGCGCAAGACCACAACGCTGGATCGAAAAACCACTCACCCAGCGGGCGCGTCCGGATCAACGTCGTTGCGTTCGCTCACATTCCAGCCGTTCACGGACCGTCATTGGGGATCGCGGGGTTGGAGTTGTCCATCGGGAACATGGTAATCGCCCGCGTGCCGGTCAGCTTTCCGTCATCGCCGAGTGGCAGACCGGTGTCCTGAACCGTGAGGCGAAGCTCGTAAAACGTCTGCTCGACACCGTGCGAGTCGATGACAAAGAGGCCGCTGCACCCTTGGACGGGGCCCAGAAACGGATGAGCATGGCCCTTGTGGTGAAAAATGACCGTCCAGACGAATTGTCGGCAGGGAACGAGCCCCTCTTCCCGATCGAACGCGGTCCCTGAGAACTCGATCAGATCGCCCTCGACGTAGCGGTAGCCGTCGGGCCGGGTCTCGAGGACCGGAGTGGGGCGCGTGTTGCCCGAGACGATCCGGATGCCGCGTACGACGTCATGCGCCCCCGCTGAATCTCTGACGGTCAGGCTCGCCTCGAACGCACCTGCCACGTAGTCGTGGGTCACGACGGGACCGGTGGCCCGCGTGCCGTCTCCGAAATCCCAGACGAAGGTCAAGGTGTCGCCATCCGCGTCAAAGGAGGCCGACGCATCGAACGTCACCATGAGCGGCGCCTCGCCGCTGTCAGCCGTAGTCCGAGCCGTCGCCACTGGTTGACGGTTCGATCCGCCGACGAACGCGATCCGGGAGAGGCGGCCTGCGGCGTAGCCCACGTAGTAGAGCGCGCCGTCGGGGCCGAACCCTATGTCAACCGGCCCNGTCGGCAGGTCGGAAGCGAAGACGCTAACCGACACCGGCTGGTTCNCCTCGTCGAGCTCCATCCTGAAAATCTCGTTGGTAACGGCATCGCCAAAAAAGAAATCTCCCTCGTACTCCGGCGGAAAATTCGTCGCGCTCGCGTGCTGGCCAGCGATGATGGCGTGCCCGACCTCGGAGGTATGCGGGTACGAATAGATGGGATAGGTGGCGCCGGGCACGCCCAGCGGGGACGGCCCCTCGACCTCGGCCCAGCCGAAGTTTCCACCCGGGACGCCGACGTTCAGTTCCTCGTAGCTGTTGTCCCCCACGTCCCCGATGAAGAGATTNTCGCTTTCGGGCTGCAAGCTGAATCGCCATGGATTGCGAAAGCCGATGGCCCACACCCGCGGATCGCCTCCGCCTCCGAGGTAGGGATTGCCGTCCGCGGGAGAGCCGTCACGGTTGATGTGCAGAATCTTGCCACGGATATCATCGGGGTTCTGCGCGGTGGCCGAGTTCTGCAGATCGTCTCCGGTCGAAAGAAAGATGGTTCCGTCTGGTGCGAACCTGACGCACCCCCCGTTGTGAAANCTCTCTTTCAGATCCGGAGTTTCCAGGATCAGCGTCTCCTCGACGAGCTGGTCCCCCAGGCTTCGAAACCGCGCCAGGCGATTGCGGAAGGGCGGCTCGCCTGGGGAGTAGTAGATCCACACGTATCGGTTCCGCGCGAAGTCTGGATCCACCGCAATGCCGTGGACCCCGCGCTCGCCGTCGCTGCTGACGACCAACCGCGCCACCTCGATGAGTGTCTCTCCACGCAGCACCCAAACGTGCCCCAGCTTGCCGCCGATCCACAGCTCACCGTCCGGCCCCCACGCCATCGACATCGCACCGGGAACACGGTCGACTAGGACCTGTTCCACAAACCCCGGGGGGAGATCCGTCGCCGAGACCGGGCCCGTCGTGCCCAGCAGCGACAGAACAACGATCAGGCACCCGCGCCGCACACCCCGAAATTCCGAACGCATGAGGTTCCTCTAGAACGTCAGCACGAGGCCGGACGTGACGAGGCTCTGGCGGTGATCGAAGAATGAAAACGTGGGAGGCACGGGCTCGATTTCCATCGTCGTCGAGGCGTATGCGCCCCTCGCGCTCCACCGATCAGTCAACTGGTAGGTCAGCGAAACCCGAACCGACCGGCCCGACGTCACGTCAGGCTCGAGAGGTGCCCCGTCCACCCGTAAGCGCCCACGCGGGAAGTCGGCATAGGAGATGCGCGCGATGACGCGCTCGCCCCAGGAAATCTCGGACAACAGTCCCACTCCCGAGGCCGGGATCCCGATCGTGCCGGCGCGGCCTCGATCGATGCTGCGCTGCTCGAAGTACACGCCGGCCANCACGCTACGAAAGCGGAGAGCCACNTACTGGTCGAGCCACACGTCACTTTGGTCGAAGACCCCCGTGTCCAGCTCCACGCGGGCGGGGACCTCCAAACCGAAACCCCTGACCACGAGATCGGCGCCGACGACGAAACGAAGGTCTCCCATCGACAGAATGCCGTAGGACGCACCAGCACCCATGCCGTAGACCAGCTTCGACCGGCCCTTGTCTGAACCCAACTCAGTGGTGGCGGCGCCCACGTCGTAGAGCGCGTATCCCGCGAGTTGGGCCGAAGCGAGCCCAGCGTGCAGCAGCGATCCCATCAGTCCCAGGAGAAGCGCAACGGACAACTTCATCCGGCTTGGCTTCCCCGAGACCCGTGACAGACGCGCTGCGCCTCTCGTCTTTGAGTAGGCCACAGATACATCGCTCCCCACNCACAGATTCGAGCAATTCTCATCGCCGCATTATAGGCACACCCTGACGGCTGCGCTCCCCCGCAAAAAGCCCAACCGCGCAGGCACCGTGCTAGCGGACACCGAGGCAATCACTGCGGGCGCCACCCCGGAATAAAAGGCCGAACCCCTACGGTATCTGGTAGGCGCGGAGATCGAACTCTGGCAACACGGCCAGCAAGTGGTCGAAGATGTCTGATTGGATGCCCTCGTAGTTGACCCAGTTCTGGTCCCGACTGAACACATACACCTCGACCGGCACACCGTGGGGCATGGGTGCAAGCTGACGGACCAGAAACGTCATCTCCTGGTGGACGTCGGGCCGGTGCTTCAGGTAGGCGACTGTATAGGCACGAAAGGTTCCGATGTTAGTCAGCCGCCTCGGGTGCAAGGCGGTCGACGAGTCTTCGCCGTGCCCGCCGTTCCACGCGTCGATCTCCTGCCGTTTCTCNGCGAGGTAGTCCGCCATGTAGGGCACGCGTGTCAACCGCGTTAGCAGCGCGTCGTCGCAGAACTTGATGGAGTTGAGGTCGAGGTGGATCGCCCGCTTGATCCTCCTCCCCTGGGACTCGGCCATCCCCCGCCAGTTCTTGAACGACTCGCTGATCANCGCATACGTCGGAATGGTCGTGATGGTCTTGTCGAAGTTCTGGACNTTGACCGTNGTCAGCGCGACTTCGAGCACGTCCCCGTCGGCGCCGTACTTGGGCATCTCTATCCAGTCACCGCGCCTCACCATTTGATTGGCAGAGAGTTGGATGCCGCCCACGAACCCCAGGATCGGGTCCTTGAAGATGAGCATCAGCACGGCCGTCATCGCCCCGAGGCCGCTGAACAGCAGCGCCGGAGACTCGTCCATGAGAATTGACAGCGCGGTGATGGCGGCCAGGCCGTAGAGCACCAACTTGACCACCTGCGCAAAGGTGGTCAACGGTAACCGCTCGCCGAAATGGCTCGCCCGNATGAGGTCGACGAGNGCATTGAGCGCCCCGTCGAGCACCGACACGACGACCACGATCATGTAGAGGAGGGAGGCCGCCCTGACCAGGGTCGTCGGGGTCACACCCACGCCCAGGACGTCCGGCGCGAGCAGGTAGATCACGAGCGCCGGAGCAATGTGAGCCAGTCGGTGGAACACCCGGCGCTCGGCCACGACGTCGTCCCACGTCGACTCCGTACGCTCCGTCAGGCTGACCACGGCGCGCAACAACACCCGCTTGGCGACCAGGTCCGCAATGAGGGCCAGCAGCAGGACTGCGACAGCGCCGGTGCCGGTCGCGCCGAACGCGGCCAGACCAGACTCCACGCCCTGCTCGACCAACCAGTTCTCAAACACGTTCTGCATAGCGATTTCTTGGTCCGATCCGCCGGCCGCTCACGGCCGGGCGATGCGATACAGCTTCGACTGCGTGCGGAGGATCACGCTGCCTCGAGCCACGGCGGGCGTGGCCAGCGACATTTCATTCAGCGAGTTCTTGTGCAAGATCTCGAACTCCGATCCGGCCCGCACCACGAATGTATCGCCGTCCTCACTGAGCAGGAAGATCTTGTCGTTGTAGCCCCACGGCGACGCGGTGAAGCCGTTGCCGATCTCGAGACGACGTCGCCCATACACCTCCTCGCCGGTCGCCGCGTCATGNGCGGTCAGGAAGCCGCGGTCGAGCAACGTGTAGTAGATATCGCCATGGACCAGGGCCGTCGTACTGTAGGTACCGAGCAGCGGGTAGGACCACACGACATGGTCATCCTGTGAGTAGTGCCGCGTGCCCGGGAANCCCTCTTGGAGGCCGCTGGCCACGTCCTGATACACCGAAATGTCGCCCGCCGCGCCAGGCTGGATGGCGTAGACCGGCCGCAGGGAGCCACCGGGATAGCCGGAGCTGATGTAGACCAGCCCGTGGCTGGCAAATGGACTCGGCGTCGTCAACAGCGACATCCCACTCAACTCCCAGAGCTGCTCTCCTTGGAGATTGTAGGAGCGGACCCGGCCGGTCGCCGCCGTGACGATCTCCGTGCGGAGGTTGTTCTCCCACACGAACGGCGTCGCCCAAGTGTGCCCGGGCTCGTCCCGATCTACTCGCCACACCTGATTGCCCGTCGTGGTGTCAAAGGCGGTGAGGAACGACTGGGTGGTGTTGTCGTTGACGACATAGAGCCGATCGTCGTGCAACGCCGGTGACGACGCGGTGGCCATACCTTGCATCGTATTGAACGTGCCGAGGTCTCGACGCCAGAGCTCCTCTCCGTCAAAATTCAGAGCCGCCAACAACCCGATGCTTCCGAAGTACACATAGATCCGCTCGCCGTCGGTCACCGGGGTCTCGGAGGCGAAGCTGTTCTTGAGGTGCCGCGTGATGGTGGGCACGCCGCGGTGCAGCTCCGTCACCCAGCGCACCGCGCCGGTCTCGAAGTCGATGTCGTACACCAGCCACCGGTGCTCGCCGCTGGCGGGCACCGAACCATTGTGCTCGCCAGGGTCGTAGAGCCCCCGAATCGGCTGGACTTCGTCGTCGGCCGCGCTGACGGCGGTCGTCACGAAAATGTGATCGTCCCAGACGATCGGCGAACTCCAACTCAACCCAGGAACGTCGATCTTCCAGGCGACGTTCTCGGTCTCGCTCCAGGTATCAGGCAACCCAGGATCGTCGGCCACGCTGCCCGCGTGTANCCCACGAAACTTCGGCCACTGCTGGGCCGCTCCGAGCGTGGGCCACGCCGTCAGGACCGTCAGTGCGATGGCGACCGTCAGTAGCCACTGCCGGTCACAATGACGGCCACGGTTTCGGGGGCGCGGTGCTCGGATCGCCAGGCGCGAGGAGGGAACATGCCGGGAGCATGCGACCGACGAGCAACCCCGCGAGGCGAGATGCCCAGCCCCCGAAACCGTGGCCGTCATTGTGACCGGCAGTGCTACGTATCTCATGGCTCGTCTCCGTGTCGATCGGGATTGCTGCGAGCATCCTACCAGAGCGAGGGTTCGGGCATCCCGCGGGCGGCGCGGCCCTCCCGCGTACGTGCCGACNGTGCCTGGTNTCCCGCCCGGATCCGCGTCCTCGACTCAAGCACGGAACTGGGGCGGGATGACGTGGCACACCGCGTCGACAACGGCTACACTAACCTACATCTACTACTGTGGGNCGCTGTACCCATCTTGCGACGGGTTCGACCACGTTGACGATGACCATGTCTTGGCGAATCGCATTGACGACGACGGCGCTCTTCCTCGCCGCGGGTCGCGGGGAACCGCTCCAGGCGCAGTCGCCCGGTATGGCCGACTCGGCGCAGGCCGTCGTCGATGGAACGTGTCAGCGATGCCACAACGGGCGAGCACGCGCCGGAGACATGTCGGTGGAGGACTTCGACGTCAGCCGGGCCGACGAGACCCCGGCGTTGGCCGAGCGGATGGTGCGAAAACTGAGGGCCGGGTTAATGCCCCCAGCCGGAGCGGCGCGTCCCAGCGAGTCGGAGTTGACGAACCTCGCCGTCGCGCTCGAGTCACGTCTGGATGCGGCGGCCACGACCCGCCCGAACCCTGGACGGCGCAGCTTTCAGCGGCTCAACCGGGCCGAGTATGAACGGTCGATCCGGGACCTGCTGGCGCTCGACATCAGCGCCGGCGACTATCTCCCGCTCGATACGAAGAGCGCCAACTTTGACAACATCGCCGATGTGCAACTGCTCTCGCCGACCCTGATGAGCGGCTACCTGCGCGCGGCCGGTGACATCAGCCGNCTCGCGGTCGGCGACCCGGCCGCGGAGGCGATCGAGTCGACCTACAAGGTCACACGATGGGTCTCCCAGCGGGAGCAGGTCGACGGCGCCCCCTACGGATCGCGTGGTGGCGTCTCGGTGGTCCACACGTTCCCGGCGGACGGCACCTTCACGTTCCGGGTGTCCTTCCATCACGAAACCACCGGTGAACTGTTCGGCAGCGGCCGCGGGGCGCTCCACACGTCAACACGTCCGGAGCAGATCGAAGTCTCCGTGGACGGCGAGCGCGTGGCGCTGCTCGACATCGACCGCTGGATGCATGTATCCGACCCGAACGGCGTCAACCTCTGGACGGATCCGGTGGCCGTGACGGCCGGTCCGCACCGGATAGCGGCGGCGTTCATCCGTCAGTTTGAAGGCCCGGCCCAGGANCTGATTTCCCCCCACGAGTGGTCGCTGTCGAGCACGAGCGTGGCCAATGCGTACGGCTTCACGAGCCTCCCGCATCTGCGTGACCTTGCTATCCGGGGACCGGTGGAAACCACTGGCGTGTCGGACACGCCGAGCCGAGCCCGAATCTTCTCCTGTCGGCCCGACNCCGGCGCCGATCCGCATCCGTGTGCGAGGCAGATCATCACCGATCTGGGCGCGGCGGCCTACCGGCGTCCGCTCACGGATGAGAACGCAGCGGCATTGATGGCACTCTACGACGCCGGCGCCGACGACGGCGGATTCGAGACCGGAGTGCGGATGGCGCTCGAGGGCATCCTGGCGAGTCCCCGCTTCCTGTTCCGTTTCGAGAAGCCGCCGGTCGACGTGCGACCGTCCGACACCTTCGCGATCAGCGACCACGACCTGGCATCCCGACTGTCATTCTTTCTCTGGGCCACCGGACCCGATGCCGAGCTACAGCAACTGGCGACCGAGAACCGGCTCTCCGACCCGCGGGTGCTGACACAACAGGTCCGGCGGATGTTGCACGCGCCACGGGCCGAGGCGTTGGCCACGCGGTTCGCCGCTCAATGGCTGCGGGTACCCGATCTCGAGAAGATGCACCCGGATGTACGGACATACCCCGACTTTGATGAACAGCTCAAATGGGCCATGCGGCGAGAGACCGAGCTGTTCTTCGAGCATCTCGTGCGCGAGGACCGGAGTCTCCTGGAACTCCTGACGGCTGACTATACGTTCGTCAATGAGCGGCTCGCCAAGCACTACGGCATCGACGCGGTGGTCGGCACGAGATTTCGTCGTGTGGCGTATCCCGTGACCGAGCCCCGTCGGGGTCTCCTGGGTCATGCCAGCGTGCTCACACTGACCTCTCATGCCAACCGGACGTCCCCCGTGCTCCGCGGAAAGTGGGTCATGGAGGTGTTACTCGGGAGCCCGCCACCACCGCCGCCACCAGACGTGCCTGACCTCGACGACACCGATGTGGCGGAAGAGGGGCGCCTCCTGTCGGTGCGGGAACGGATGGAGCGGCATCGCTCGAGCCCCGCCTGCAGTTCCTGCCATCGCATGATGGATCCGATCGGTCTCGCGCTCGAGCACTACGACGTCACAGGCGCCACACGCATCCGGGACAACGGGGCACCCATCGACGCGACGGGCCAGTTGTTCGACGGCACCCCGATCAGCAGCGCCGCCGGTCTGCGGGCTGCTTTGCTACGTCGGCCGGAACCGATCATACGAACTTTTGCCGAGAACCTCATGGCCTACGCCTTGGGCCGTCGACTCGAGCACTACGACATGCCGACGGTGCGCCGGATCAGTCGAAGCGCCGAGGCAGAAGGGTATCGTCTATCGGCGTTCGTACTTGGGGTAGTCCACAGTCCCGCATTTCTGCAGAAGGGCGGAATCGTCGCCACCGCGGACGCGGACGTTGCGCAGCCGTAGTATCCCGCGACGAAAGTCGCGCTGGATCACGAGGAGACCACGTATGACACTGCTCACCGGAAAGCATATCCCTCGCCGTCGATTCCTTCGCGGCGCCGGAGCGACGGTCGCCTTGCCGTTCCTTGACGCGTTCGTTCCCGCCGGACGGTCGTGGCTCCAGACGGCGGCGGCGCAGTCACTCGATCCCACGCGCCTCGTCTGCATCGAAAATGTCCACGGGGCCGCCGGCAGCACCGCCTACGGCGCCGAGCACAACCTATGGGCGCCAGCCACCGTCGGTCGAAACTTCGATTTGACGCCCAGTGCGCTGCGGCCCCTCGAACCGTTTCGGGACACGCTGACCATCATCAGCAACACCGATGTCCGACCAGCGGAGGCGGTGACCCCGCCGGAAATCGGCGGTGACCATTTCCGGTCGAGCGCGACGTTTCTGACCCAGTCGCACCCGAAGCAGACGGAAAGTTCGGACGTACGGTCCGGCATCTCGCTCGATCAGCTCTACGCGCAGCGGTTCGGCCAGGACACCCCGATTCCGTCGATGCAACTGTGTATCGAAAACGTCGACCAGGCCGGTGGATGCGCCTACGGCTACTCCTGTGTCTATACCGACACCATCAGCTGGGCCTCGGCCACCGACCCGCTCCCGATGATCCGGAACCCGCGGCTCGCCTTCGACCAGCTGTTTGGCGCCGGCGGCACGCGCGAAGCACGCGCGGCGCGGCGCCAGACCCAACGCAGCGTGCTTGATTTCATCACCGACGAGGTGGCATCACTCAAGCGTGAATTGGATCCGTCCGACCGGCAACGCATGGATCGATATCTGGCTGACATCCGCGAGCTCGAACGCCGCATTCAGCGGGTGGAGGCTCGCAACGGCAGCGGCGAGGCCCGCGAGCTACCGGGCGCGCCAGCCGGGGTGCCGGACTCCTTTGACGACCACGTCAAGCTGATGTTCGACCTGCAGGTGCTCGCATTCGAGAGCGACATGACCCGGGTGTTCTCGTTCAAACTCTCACGTGACGCGACCGGTCGGGTCTTCCCGGAAAGCGGTGTCAACCGAGGATTCCATCCCGCATCGCATCATGGCGAGCGGGAAGGCAACATCGAAGACTTCGCGGCGATCAACCGGTATCACGTCAGTCTCGTCACCTACTTCCTGGACAAACTGCAACGGATTCAGGAGGGCGACGTCACCCTGCTCGACAAAGCGATGGTGATCTACGGGTCGCCGATGGGGAACCCCAACGTCCATAACCACAAGCGATGTCCGCTGTTCGTCGCGGGCGGCGCCAACGGGCGACTGGCCGGAAACCTGCACCTGAAAGCGGCTTCCGGAACCCCGATGGCCAACGTCATGCTGGACCTGATTCACCGGCTGGGCATCGACGACATGGACCACTTTGGAGACAGCACGGGCACGCTGTCGGTGTCGGCGTGACCACGGAGCGACGGGAGCACGAGGAGCGCGGCATGCGAAGACGTCATCTCGGCGCGACGACGGCGCTGTTGTGTCTAGTGACACTGGCTCTGGTCTCAGCGGCGGAGGACGCCCCACTGGCGGACGCCNCCAGGCGCCAGGACCGGACAGCCGCCGTCACCTTGCTCCGCGGAGGCGCCGACGCCAATGCGGCACACGGCGACGGCATGACCGGGCTTCACTGGGCCGCGCATCACGGTGATGTCGACATCGCCATGCTTCTGATCGAGGGAGGCGCCAACCCCGACGCCGCCACCCGTCTTGGGCGTCACACGCCGCTACATGTGGCCAGTAGATCTGGACACGCGGAGATCGTGCGCGCACTGCTGGAGGCTGGCGCCGATGCCACCGCCGTCACCGACGCGGGCGCCACCCCGCTGCACTTCGCAGCAGACGCTGGCAGCGCCGACGCCATCGGCGCGCTCGTCGATGCCGGTGCATTGGTCAACGCCCGTGAGCCGGTCTGGGGCCAGACGCCATTGATGTTCGCCGCCGCCGCGGCCCGCACGGACGGTCTGGCCGCGTTGCTCGCCCATGGCGCGGACCTGACCATCACCGGATCGGTCGTAGATATCGCAGTCCGTGATGACGCCGACCGGGCCGAGAGTCGCGCCCGCCGTGAGCGCATGACCGCTCTTCGCGAGGGCCGTGTACCGGTGGAGGCGGCTCCCCCGACGGAACACGACGAGACCGAGACGGTACCCGCGTCGCGCGCTACGGCTCCAGAGGCTGGTGCCGCTGCGGCGGCGGCCGAGGCAGAAGCGCGCGAAGTCGATCTGCTAGAGGAACCGGAGCCGTTGGGATTTGCCGACCTCGTCGGCACTCATGGCGGGCTGACGGCCCTGCTGCTCGCGGCTCGAGACGGGCACGCCGACGCGGCCCAGACCTTGATCGAAGGCGGCGCCGACATCAACCAGGTCAGCGCCGCTGACGGGACGAGCCCCCTGCTTATTGCCACCATCAACGGACACTTCGACGTGGCGATGCAACTACTCGACGCGGGAGCAGACCCCAGCCTGACAAGTCACGCCGGAGCGACCCCGCTCTACGGCGCCTTGAACATGCATTGGGCGCCCAAGGCCCGACATCCTCAGCCAACGGACTACNTGCAGCAGGCGGCCACCTATCTCGACGTGATGGCGGCGATGCTCNACGCGGGAGCTGACGTGAACGCCCGTCTGACGAAGTCGCTCTGGTATACGACTTACAACCGTGACCTCCTCGGCGTCGACCGCGCGGGCGCCACCGCGTTCTGGCGGGCCGCCTATGCGCTGGACATCGATGCAATGCGTCTGCTCCTGGCCCATGGCGCCGACCCACACCGGCCGACGTTGAAGGTGCCAGGACGGAATCGGGCCGCCAACCCGGATCCGTCGGACCTGGCTCCTGTCCCGCTCGGCGGTCCTGCCGTTTCGCCGCTGCTGGCCGCGTCCGGGGTCGGCTACGGACAAGGGTACGCCGGCAACTCCCATCGCCACGTGCCCGACGGCTGGCTGCCCGCCGTCCGATTCCTGGTCGAGGAGCTTGGCGCTGATGTGCATTTTCGCGACCACAATGGCTACAACGCCATCCACCACGCGGCGGCGCGAGGCGATGACGCCGTGATTTTGTACCTCGTCGGCCGCGGGGTGGATGTCACCCAGATGAGCCGCCGGGGGCAGACGACCGTAGACATGGCGAANGGTCCGGTGCAGCGCATACAGCCGTTTCCTCAGACGATTGCGCTACTCGAAGGCCTGGGAGCAACCAACAGTCACCGATGCATGAGTTGCTAGTGTCCTGCGCCCGTNATTNATGATTACAGGGCACTAGCGCGCGAGTGATTTGCGCTAACTTCTTGTNGCATATTGGGTTAGAATGCTGACTCAGTGGCGATGACACCGGTCGAAGTCGCGCTTCAAATCACCCCCCGCGCTCGAGTCGACCTCGTTGACGTTCGTGAACGAGTGACGGCGGCTCACGGAGACCTGCTCGCACCGTTTCCGCAAGTACTGTATTCCTCATTTCACACCACGGCCGGATATCTCGATCAGAGCCTGGCCATGCGTCTGAACAGACAACGCGACGGGTTGGCACCATACCTCTCATTCTTCCGCAACGTGTTCCCGGAAGGCGCCGGGTACAAGCACGACGAACTGGAACTCCGCAAGGACCTATCAGATGAGCAACGGCAGACCGAGCCGCTCAACGCCGACTCGCACCTGGCCTTCATCAGCGCGGGCCTGCGAAGNTGCGTCGCCTATCGTGGCCGGAGCGCCGACCCCGTCTATTTCATCGATCTCGACGGCATGAACGCGGGCCGTCCGCGCCGACGCGTGACCACCGTCCTCGGGTTCAACACCGAGCAAACCGTTGCATGCGATCGCATCAGCGTCCCGATGTCGGCCCACCCCGTCGATTCGGTTAATCTAAAAGATCGACGCCTTGGCATCTACCAACGCTGCCAGGATCTGATCGTCGCGAACGGCGTCACCAAAGGACGCATCCAGCTGGCGCTTGCGCCAAGCGAAGACCAGGCCGGGCTCACCGTCAACGAGTACGAGACCTTGTTGATGAAGCACGATCTGGTCGAAGTGTTACGCGATCCGTTACGGTTCATGGCGGAGAAAAGCCGCCATCTACTGGCCGACCCGAGGTCCATCCCAAACAAGACGATCGACTACGCCAAGTACGACATGGTGCGGGTGTTCAACGAACTCGTCGACGCGTTGCGTATCAGCGACTCGGTCATCGAGAAAATCCTGTCCCGCTTTTTCGGCGCGCCGGCCCGACACTTTCTCCGGATGAAACGCTCGGTCAGCCTCCCGGTGTCGGACCGGGAAACCCCTGGCGACGGCCGGGTCGCGGAGGGCCAGTATCAGAGTCCTATCCTGGTACAGTGGCGGCGATCTGAACCCAGGACCAGGTTGATTGACATCACTCTGACCCGCTTTGAATAACGTCCGCATCGGCGGCGACACCCCTCCAGAAGGTGGACGTTCGTATGCCCCTCTTCCTTCCAGAAGAACGCCCGATCGCCGAGGCTTTCCTGCTCTACCAGCGCTATGCNGAGGATCTNCCTCAGGCTCACGTGGCCGCGGATCCTGGTCNGGNACGGGTCGCCNTCTTTCGGCGCTTCGCGCGGNCTAACGGAATGCCAGGCCCCAACTTGGACGGGCTGCGTTCGTCCGCATCGTCGTAGAGGACCACTGTGCTGTGCGGTATGCGGTAGGCCACCGCGTAGGGGGAGGGGTTTGGCTCGTGGGTGTAACGGTTACGGCTGGGCGGTCAGCGCGAGAACGGCGTAGGACGTGGCGACGTCCCGCATGAACCGGCCCCGATCAGAGTCGGGGTCTCGCTCCTTNTTCAACGACGACGCGGGCCACGAGCCATCAGGGNGCTGGTGCTGACGGAGCCACAAGAGCCCTCGCTGAAGCGAGGCGTCGTCGTGGACCTGNCTGGCGACACCGGCGCGCTGAAGCGCCATGNTCACCAANCCGGTGGCATAGCCGTCACTCTCCGGNTCGACCGGGGTGCCGTCCCGTCGCTCGAACGGACCCAGGGATGACAGGCTCCAACCGCCGTCAGGCCGCTGGAGTCGTATCGCTTCATCGACAATCGCTCGCTGCTGGCCACCGGTGAGCGTGTCGGGCAGCGCGGTCGACGCCCAGATCGCCATCAGTTGGTTGAACACGTGCTGGGTGTCGGCCGTGCGGCTGAGATAGTCGCGAAGGCGGGACACCTGAACCGCGACCCCCGGGCTCGACGCGTAGCCGTCGGGGGCCCCGCCAACCGCGACGGCCGCCAAGGCGGCGCCGAAAAACGGCGCGGTGGCAGACTCCCACGGCTCGAGGCTGAAGTCGAGCCACGGCCAACCACCGAACATCGGTCCCTCCGTTCGCTGGAGCGCCCACAGGTTGTCGAACGCCTGGCGCGTGGTCGGGCTGAGCATCCCCCCCGCGGCATCACGATTCGACAAGATCAGCGCGTTGAGAATCGCCTCCGTCCCACGCGACTCGAGGCTCTTGCCAGCACGGTATTTGTCGTCGGTGTAGAACGGCTCGACCTCCTCCCAGGCGGTGACACGGGTTTCGACGTTGGCCAGCATCCGGCTCTCCACGGCCCCGGGGCCCTCGGTCTGGCGGAGCGCGGTTCGGGCCAGCGCGAACGGAGCGGTCGTGTGACAGGACACGCAGGAAGTGCCGTGGTCCCTGGCGGCCGTCGGCCAGTCCATCCACCACGACTGTCGCTGGTCCAGATAGTCTGCCGCCGCCACTGGGTCCCACGACGCCTCGACCCGCTGTGCGAACGCGTCATCGGGCGCCCCGAGGACGAGCCCCCCCATCACACAGACCACGCCCGATCGAATCCAACCCTGCATGTCACACTCCGTTCACTTCTCCGCGGTGGACCCGTTTCGCCACCTCGCGGCCGCCCAAGCCTCGATGACGCAGGTCCAATTATAGGCCTGAAAACCAGCCGTCTGGACGCCCGTGGTCGGTATTGCCGGGCGTGGTCGCGACCAGCGTTCCATGGTACGGTTCGGCCATGAACCATCCGCGAGCCTGGTCGGCACCGAAGATTTTGGTCCTCACCGGCGCCGTGGTTGTCCTGGCTGGCACGACTGGTCTAACCCTTGGCCAGCGCGACATCGTCCCGCAGAACGACGCACCAAATCCGTATACCACGATTGACGATTGGGCCACGCTACCCAACGGCCGTCAATGGGGCTCGACGGGGGGCGTCGACATGGACCGGGACGGCGCGCACGTGTGGGTGGCTGAACGATGCGGCGGCAACTCGTGTGCCGGCCTGGATCTCGACCCCGTGCTTCGGTTCAACGCCGACGGACAACTCGTCGCCAGTTTCGGCGCTGGCCTGATGATTCAGCCCCACGGGCTGCACGTCGACCATGCCGGCCATGTATGGGTCACCGACGCGCAGGGTCCTGACGACACGGACCCGCGACGAGACGGCAAGGGACACGTCGTCATGAAGTTCAGTCCTGAGGGTGAGCTGCTCATGACCCTGGGCACACCCGGCGTCGGCGCGGCTGGCACGGACACCCTCGACCAACCGTGCGACGTGGTGGTAGCGAGCGACGGCACCATCTACGTCGCTGACGGCCACGGCGGCCAGCTTTCCGGTGCCGGACCACAGACGACCGCGCGTGTCGTCAAGTTCGCGCCCGACGGCACCTATCTGACCGAGTGGGGCTCACACGGAACCGGACCGGGCCAGTTTCGGACGCCCCATGCCATCGACCTCGACTCGCGGGGTCGCGTGGTGGTTGCCGATCGGGGCAACGATCGACTGCAGGTGTTCGACCCGGACGGCACGTTCATCGAAGCGTTCTACCAGTACAGCCGACCAAGCGGTCTCCATATCACTGATGACGACACCGTCTACGTCGCCGACTCCGCGTCCTCGCGCAACGGCCAGCATCCGGGATGGGAGTATGGAATCCGGATCGGCAACCTTCGGGATGGGTCGCTCGTCGCGTTCATCAACGGCTCAAATCCAGAGGGTGTCGCGGTCGCCCCCGACGGTACGGTCTATGGCGCGATTGTCTCCTTCGGGGGCGCCCTCCTGAAATACGTCTCGCCGGACCCATCGACCACGCGGCGATAGTCTCGCCAGATCGATCCCCGTCGTGTCAGAAGGTCCCGAGACGATCGACCAGCGCTTTGAAACGCCGACGGCTGACGTCGATACGGTCGCCATTGGAGAGCGTGGCCTCGCCGGCGCTACCCGAGAGCGGGGCGAGCCCGGTAGGCTACATGCTCTGACTAAGAATCAGCACCTCGGTCTCGCCTTCTTGGCGCTCACCAGCGCCGACCACCACGAAAACATGCGTATCGCTGGCGGCGATGTCCCGGGCCGGCGCGTCAGTCGCGAAGGTGCCGGCTGCCGTGGGTACGGCCGGCGTCGAGATGTCGACGATGGTGACACCGGCCTGAGTATCGGCAACGAAGACGTGTGAGCCAGACATGGCCACCCGAGCGGCGCGTCCTGGTGTGTCAAAGGTCGCCGCCCTCATCGGAGCTGCCGGGTTGGTCGCATCGTAAATCTGCAGCTGCCCTGCCCCGGCCCCAGCGAGAATCCCGGACGGCTCACCCTCCTCGCGCTGCACCTCGATGGCGCGCGGCGCGCCCGGGGCGTGCAGGATGCCTACCGGATCGGGCTCTCCGGGTCGGGACAGGTCGAACACATACAGCCCTGTCGGCGAATCTGTCGCATAGGCCATCTTGCCGGAGGTCACGACGTCGCGAGCATAGCCGTCCAGAAAGAACGACCCAGCCCCAGTTGGGGCGGCTTCGTCGGAGATGTCGACCATCACCATCCCCTCCATGTGGTCGATCAACACCACGCGGTTCTCGTACACCGCGCCAATTTTCGCCTGGCCCAAGGTCTTGTGATTACTGAGCAGCTGTGGGGATGCGGGGTTCGAGATGTCGACGATCGCCACCCCGAAGAAGTTCGCGCCGACATAGGCCCGATCCCCGCGCACGCGAAAGCCCCAGATCTCCTCCGGCAGCTCGACCGCACCCTGGCGCACCGGCGAGGCGGGGTCCGAGACGTCCCAGATCGTAAAATCCGTGTGCCGCGACACGTAGGCAAAGTCGCCCTGTACCCGAACATGTTCGACGGGACCCGGAATTGTCCCTACTTGAGTCAGAGTCACCGTTTGGGCGTCGGCCGGCGTCACCCAAAAACTCCCGAGTAGCACCATCGCGATCAGCGCGCCACGACGGGTTCCGGCGCATGCGGCTATGCGCGACCAGGTACAAGTCGTCGTCACGGTTGTCCTCCCTCGGCAATCCGGTAGAGCTTTGACTGTGTCCGAAGTATCACGCTTCCCTGCGCCACCGCGGGTGTCGCCAGGGTCATCTCGTTCATCGCGTTCTTGTGCAGGATCTCGAATTCCGGTCCCGCCTTCACGACGAACGTCTCGCCATCCTCGCTGAGAAGAAAAATCTTGCCGTTGTAGGCCCAGGGCGAGGCGGTGAATCCGTTGCCGATCTCGAGTCGCTGGCGCCGATAGACCTCGTCCCCGGTTCTGGCATCGTGCGCCACGAGAAAGCCACGGTCGAGCAGCGTGTAGTAGTAGTCGCCGTACACGAGCGCCGATGTGTTGTAGGTGCCAAGCAGCGGATAGGCCCACGCCACGTCATCCGACGACGCCTTGGTGCCCGGAAATCCTGACGACAGTCCGGTGCGCATGTCCTCCTGCGACCAGATCGAAATGTCGCCCGACGCACCCGGCTTCACCACGTAGACTGGCCGCAGTCCGCCGCCCGGATACCCGGAACTGATGTAAAGCAAACCGTGCTTGGCGAACGGGGTCGGAATGGTCAGTCCCGACATGCCGTGAATCTCCCACAGCACGTTGCCGTCGACATCGTAGGACCGGACACCCTGGGTGCCCGCCGTCACGATCTCGGTGCGGGCCGCGTTCTCCCACACGAACGGCGTCGCCCAGTTCTGCCCTCGCTCGGGACGCGCGACCCGCCAGATCTCCTCGCCGGTGTTCTTCTCGAGCGCCACCATGAACGAGGCGGTCACGTTGTCGTTCACGATATACAGACGGTCGCCGTGGAGCGTCGGGGACGCGGCCGACCCGAAACCACCGGTGGTCTCAAACGCGCCCAGATCGGCGGTCCAGACCGTTTCGCCGCTCATATTGAGCGCGCCGACCACCCCAGCGCTCCCGAAATAGGCGTACACGCGCCGGCCGTCGGTCACCGGGGTCTCGGAGGCGAAGCTGTTCTTGATGTGCCGCGCGATACCTGGCGCGGCGCTATGCAGCTCCCGCTCCCACCTGACTGCTCCGGTCGCGAAATCGATGTTGTAGACGACCCAGCGATGGTTCTCCACAGAGCGGGTGGCGCCGTTGTCATCGCCGGGGTCATACAGCCCCGGGATCGGGTCCGGCTCCTCGCCGGCGCTGATAGCCGAGGTTACGAAAATCGTGTCTTCCCAGACCACGGGCGAACTCCAGCTCAGCCCGGGCACATCGACGGACCAGACGACGTTGTCCGTCTCGCTCCAGGTATCGGGTAACGCCGGGTCGTCGCCCACATCGCCGGCATTCGGGCCACGAAACTGTGCCCACTGCGCCTCCACCGGGGTTGCGGCCAACGACACGACCAGCAGTCCGAACACGACGAACGACCGTCCAATCATGCGATTCCCTTCTCTCAGGAGCCTCTCGTGGCCGCAACACCATCGGACAGACACGAGTCCTACCCGTGTATGTCTGCGGCATAAGTATCGGGTCGCACCGTTCGTGTCAAGAAACCAATCCTGACCTCTAGGTTTGACAGCCTCTCCGCGAGGGCTCAAAATACTCCCTGGACAGGTGCAGTACACACGAGGTTCGTCGAAGGGACGACGGTCGATGCTCAAATATCGAGTGATCGGTGGGGTGGTGTGTGCGCTGGCGTTCGCGGGTGACTCCGATCGTGTCGCCCGGGCGCAGGCTCAGCCTGCGGCCGGCGCTCACACGGAGCAGCGGGCGCTCCTCGATCAGTACTGTGTCACCTGCCACAGTGAGCGACTCGAGGTGGGTGGGCTATCACTCCAAGACCTCGACCTGAACAACGTGGCGGACCACGCCGAAGTGTGGGAAAAGGTCGTCCGCAAGCTGCGCGCCGGGTCGATGCCGCCGCAACCGCGGCCCCGACCAGACGCGGAGACCTACGACGGTTTCAGGACCTGGCTGGAAGCCGAGCTTGACGCCGCCGCCGAGAGGGCGCCCAATGCCGGCCGTACCGAAGCGCTGCACCGAATCAGCCGCACCGAGTATCACAACGTCATTCGGGACCTCCTCGGCTTGGAGGTCGACGTCAGCGAACTGCTGCCGGCCGACGACACCAGCTATGGATTCGACAACATTGCCGGTGTTCTCGGTGTGTCCCCCACGCTGATGGAACGGTATCTCTCGGCGGCCCGGAAGATCAGTCGGTTAGCGGTTGGCTCGCCGGTGCCTTCCGCCATCGAGGAGACTTTCCGGATTGCCTCGGACCTCGGACAAGATGCGCACATCGCCGGGTTGCCGTTCGGCACGCGCGGCGGCACCCTGATCGACTTCAATTTTCCCGAGGACGCCGAGTACGTCATCTCCGTCGTCCCCGATGGTCCGCTGTTTATCGAATCTCACGAGCTGGAAGTCACGCTGGACGGAGAGCGGGTGGAATTGTTCACGGTGGGACGCACGCTCGAGCCGGGCGAACGGCGTGGACTATACGCGGAGGCCGATCCGCGTGAGGTTCGGCTCAGGGTCAACGCCGGACCGCACCAGATCGGCGTTGCGTTCCTTCGAAAAACAGCGGCCGAACCGGAACGGACGCGCAAGCTGTATCTTCGACCGTTCACGGGCGAAGGCTCTGGCGGCGATTCCCGCTACCAGCCCTATGTCGACCGGGTCTCCATCACCGGTCCGTTCGAGTCGAGTGGCACCCGTCCAGCCCTCGACACCCCGAGCCGAGCCCGTCTCTTCGTCTGTCACGCGTCGGCGGCTGACGGCCCGGAGGCGACCGCCTGCGCAACCGACATTCTCTCCACGCTGGCGCGCCGGGCGTTCCGCCGCCCGGTCACGGACGAAGACGTCGGCCGCCTGCTGACCTTCTACGAGCAGGGCGCTACGACCAGCGGATTCGACGGCGGTATCGAACTGGCCGTGCGGCGGCTGCTGGTCAGTCCGGAGTTCCTCTTTCGCGTCGTAGAGGAGCCAGCCGAAGCGACACCAGGCGTCCCCTACGCACTCAGTGATCTTGAGCTCGCCTCGCGGCTGTCCTTCTTTCTCTGGAGCAGCATCCCCGACGACGAGCTACTGGACGTGGCCGCGCGTGGAGCACTGCGAGACCCGGGCGCACTGGAGGCGCAGACCCGCCGGATGCTCGCTGACCCGCGGGCCGAGGCACTGGTCACCAACTTCGCCGGTCAGTGGTTGAGCCTCCGAAACGCCGCCGCGGTCCAGCCGGACGAAGACCAGTTCCCGGACTTCGGCGAAGACCTGCGTCAGGGATTCCGTCGCGAGACCGAACTGTTGTTCTCCAGCGTCCTTCGAGAAAATCGCAGCGTCATCGATCTGCTGGCCGCAGACTATACGTTCCTGAACGAGCGACTGGCGCGCCACTACGGCATTCCGAACGTGCGTGGAAGCCATTTCCGGAAGATCGCCTTGGACGACCCGGCCCGCGGCGGCCTCCTGGGGCACGGCAGCATCCTGACCGTCACCTCCTACGCCAATCGCACCTCGCCGGTGCTTCGCGGCAAATGGGTGCTCGAAAACATTCTCGGCAATCCACCACCACCCCCACCGGCCGACGTGCCCGCGCTCGAGGAAACCACCACCGGCAAACAACTCACCATGCGCGAGGCGATGGCCCAGCACCGAGCCAACCCGGTCTGCGCGAGTTGCCACCAGATTATGGACCCGCCGGGGCTCGCCCTCGAACCGTTCGACGCGGTCGGCCGCTGGCGGACACCCAACCAGACCCAGGACGACGCGGACGTCAGCGGTGTATTGCCTGACGGTACGACCTTCGAAGGACCGGCTGGACTCAAAGAGGCGCTGCTGGCGCACCCTGATCGATTCGTCACCACCGTTACCGAGAAGCTACTGACCTACGCCATTGGGCGTGGTGTGGAGTACTACGACGCGCCAGCGGTGCGAGCCATCACGCGCGAAGCCGCCCCCAACAACTACCGTTTGACGACCCTCATTCTGGGTGTCGTCAAGAGCACGCCGTTCCGCATGAGGAGCACGCAGTCATGATCATCACGAAGATGTCGCTTCCCCGCCGCACGTTCCTGCGAGGGATGGGTGCCACGCTCGCGCTCCCGTTGCTCGACGCGATGGTCCCGGCCGCCACGGCGCTGGCCCAGACTGCCGCCAGCCCGACCAAGCGGCTCGGCTTCATCTACATCCCGAACGGGGCCAACATGGGGCGCTGGACGCCATCTACTGACGGCGCCCTCGACCTGTCGCCGACGCTGAGTCCGCTCGCCCCGGTGCGTGACCAGGTGGTCATCCCCACCGGTCTGGCCCACCGCCAGGCCGAGGCCTGGGGCGACGGGAACGGTGAGCATTCACGGGCCAGCGGTGTCTGGTTGAACGGCGTCCACCCGAAGCGCACCGAGGGTGCCGATGTGCAGGCTGGCACCACGGTCGACCAGATCGCCGCGGCGACGCTGGGGCGCGACACTCCGCTGCCCTCGCTCGAAATCTCACTCGAAAACAGTTTCGTCGTCGGCAATTGCGACAACGGCTACAGTTGCGTCTACACCAACACCATCGCGTGGCGTACCCCCACCACGCCGCTTCCAATGGAGCACAACCCACGGGTCGTGTTCGAGCGGCTGTTCGGCGAGGGCGGCACCACGACCGAGCGGCTCGCGCGACTCAGCGAGGACCGAAGTATTCTCGACGCCGTGCGCGACGACATGACTCGTCTGCAGCGGAAACTGGGAGCCAGCGACCGTGCCCGCGTCAGCCAGTATCTCGATGCCGTTCGGGAGATCGAACGGCGTATCCAACGCGTGGAAGCGACCGCCGACGAGGCCGAGCTTCCGGAGAACCTCGCGAGACCGGTCGGTATCCCGGAGTCGTTCGACGACCACGCGCGACTGATGTTCGATCTGCAGGCGCTGGCCTTTCAAGCGGACATCACGCGTGTCTTCACGTTCCTGGTCGGCCGGGAACAGAGCGCCCAGAGTTATCCCGAGATCGGGGTACCGGACGCGCACCACACGACATCGCATCACCAACTCGACCCGGCCAAACTCGAGCAGTACGCCAAGATCAACACGTACCACGTCGACTTGCTGTCCGGTTTTCTGCAGCGCTTGCAGTCGACGCCGGACGGCGATGGGTCGCTGCTCGATCACTCGCTGATTCTGTATGGCGGCGGCATCAGCGACGGCGACCAGCACTCGCACATCGACCTCCCGCTGGTGCTCGCGGGCGGCGGCGCCGGTCAGCTCCAAGGTGGGCGTCACGTGCGCTACCCGACCGACACGCCGATGACGAACCTGCTGGTGGCGATGTTGGACAAGGCAGGTGTCGCCCCGGCGGAGCAGTTTGGTGACAGCACCGGACGCCTCGATCTGGAACCGTTGAACGTGTAGGACGGGGACTCGCGGGTCTCGGGCTTCGGGCTTCGGGCTTCGGGCTTCGGGCTTCGGGCTTCGGGCTTCGGGCTTCGTACGACGCGAAGAGGCACACAATTCATGGCACGCTCGTCATTTTCCTCATTGCTCATCGCCACGGCGTGGCTTGTCTCGGCGTCCCTCGTCAATGCGCAGCCGGCGCGTGTTCCTCTCATCGAGGCGGTCACATCGGAGGACGCGGGTGCGGTCCGGGCCCTGTTGGACCAGAACGCGGATCCCAATACCACCGCCACCGACGGAACGACGCCTCTGCACTGGGCCGCACACCTGAACCAAGACCGCATCGCCGCAATGCTGATCGCCGAGGGAGCCGAGGTCGGCCCCACAACGCGCTACGGGGTGGCCCCAATCCACCTGGCGGCCACAAACGGCAGCGAGCTGATGTTGCGACTGCTGCTGGAGGCTGGCGCCGATGCGAACCGCGTCAGCGGTGACGGCGAGACGCCGCTCATGACGACCGCGCGGGCCGGGGTGGTTCCGGCGATCGGCGTGCTGCTCGACCATGGAGCCGATGTCGATGCGGTGGAGGGTTGGCGCGGGCAGACGGCGCTCATGTGGACCGCATCGCAGAACAATGCGTCGGCAGCCGGGGCCCTGCTGGCGGGCGGTGCAAACCTGCACGCCGTGTCCGAGGGTGGCTTCACCCCGCTCCTGTTTGCGGTACGCGAGGGGAGCCTGGAGACCCTGGATACGCTGTTGGCCGCCGGCGCCAACCCGGACGACGCACTCCCCAACGGCACGAGCGCTCTGGGCATCGCCACCTACAACGCGCAGTACGACGCGGCCGCCAAGCTGCTCGAGGCGGGCGCCGACCCGAACGCCATGGGACAAGGCTGGGCCGCCTTGCATCAGGTCATCTGGACCCGTCGACCGAACCTGGGGCGAAATCCACCGTTCCCGGTGCCACTTGGTCGCCTGGATGGCTTGGATATGGTGCGTATCCTGATCGAGCACGGCGCCGACCCCAATCTGGTCCAGGAAAAGGAACCCAGAGACGGCAACCGCAACATGTTGGACCGTACCGGGGCTACGCCGTTTCTGCTGGCGGCCAAGGCGGCGGACGTGCCGATGATGCGGTTACTCGCCGATCTCGGCGCGAACCCCAATATCACGACCTGGAACGGCACCACCGCGATGATGGCGGCGGCGGGTGTCGGGATCTGGAAGATTGGCGAGAATCCCGGCACGAACGAAGAGGCACTGGCGGCCGTGACGCTAACGTGGGAACTGGGCAATGACGTCAACGACCTGGACGGGAACAGCGACACCGCCCTGCACGGCGCCGTCCACCGTGGCGCGGACGACATTGTGCGGTTTCTTCACGAGAAGGGCGCGTACCTGGACGCCGCCAACAACACCGGCTGGACTCCGTTGTCGATCGCGGAGGGGGTGTTCTATCCGAACACCTTCAACCGTCATCCCAGCATCGTGACGCTTCTGGAAACGCTCGGTGCTGACCCGACCGCCGGCATCCGGCGCCCCATGGACCTGGCCCCATGGGAGCGTGAAGCCCTGGCGACAAACGCGCCCGACCAGTAGTTCGCCCCGCGCCTCGACTCACAACTCCATCCGCGCCACAACCGTGGCGCGCAACAACCCACTGGGACCGCGTTGGCGGCCCGATCAAGGCAGACAGAGCCACGATGAGCACAGAGCAACACACCTTTACCGCAGAAGTTCAAGAGCTACTGAATCTGATGGTTCACTCGCTCTACTCCCAGAAAGACATCTTTCTCCGAGAACTGATTTCGAACAGCTCAGACGCCCTGGACCGCCTCCGCGTAGAGGCCTTGTCGGAGGCCAGCCTCATGCCGGAGGGCGACCTCGAGATCAGACTCGAGGTCGATACCGACGCCCGCACGCTCTCCATCTCGGATACCGGGATCGGCATGAGCCGCGAACAGGTCGTGAGCGACATCGGCACCATCGCTCGATCGGGCAGTCGGGAATTTCTCGCCGCCCTGAAAGAGAAGCAACGGGCGGAGGAGAGCGACACCGCGGCGGCGTCGGCAGACCTCATCGGCCAGTTCGGTGTCGGTTTCTATTCCACGTTCATGGTCGCGGATCGGGTTACCTTGACCACCCGCCGGGCCGGGAGCGACGCCGGTGTCCAGTGGGAGTCGACCGGGGACGGCACCTACACGCTGGCCGACGCCGACCGCCCGCAATCCGGCACCACGGTCACCCTGCATCTCAAGGCAACCGACGAAGAGGACGGCCTCCGGGACTACACCGACACCACGGTGCTGACGGAGATCGTCAAGAAGCACTCCGACTTCGTGGCGCACCCGATTCGGATGAAGGTCGAGCGGCAGGAGCCGGTCCTCGACAACGCCGGCGTCCCGGTCAAGGGCATGTTGCCGAAGACCGTGGTCGAAGACGAGACCTTGAACTCGATGAAGGCGATCTGGACGCGCTCGCGCAGCGACGTGACAGACGACGAGTATCACGAGTTCTACCGGCACGTCGGCCAGGACTGGCAAGAGCCCCTCGCGATCGTTCCCGCCGCGATGGAAGGCACATTCAACGCGCGCATCCTGCTATTCATTCCGAGCAAGGCGCCGTTCGACCTCTATCACCGAGAGCGGATCTCCAAAGGGGTTCAGCTCTACGTCAAGCGCGTCCACATCATGGACGACTGGAAGGCGTTGCTGCCCGAGTGGCTGCGATTCCTCAAGGGCGTCATCGATTGCGAGGACCTCTCCCTGAACGTATCTCGGGAGATGCTGCAGCACGATCGGCAGGTCAAAGCCATCCGCACCTTCGCCGTCAAGAAGACCCTCGATGCCATCGACCGTCTGAGCAAGGACAAGCCCGACGCGATGCGCACACTGTGGCGCGAGTTCGGCGCGGTGCTGAAGGAGGGTCTGGCGTCCGACGAAGACTACCGCGACCGGTTGCTCAACCTCCTCCTCGCCTCGACGACCTACGGCGACGAACCGACCTCCCTGGCCGACTACCTGGGTCGAATGCCGAAGGACCAGAAACACATCTACTACCTGGGGGGCAGCTCGCTGGAGGCCGTACGGAACTCACCCCACCTCGAGTCGTTCAAGCGTAAGGGTATCGAGGTGCTGTTTTTCACCGACCCGGTCGACGAGTTCTGGCTCGAACGCGACGTGTCCTACAAGGACAAGACATTCGTCTCTGTCAGCAAAGGCGAGGTCGACCTGGGCACGGACGACGCCGATGACGCGAGCGACGATGACACGAACAAGCAGGACGACAGCTCGCTCGACGGACTCCTGCAGACGCTTCGAACCCTTCTGCAAGACGACATCAAGGATGTGCGGGTCTCCGGCCGCCTCACCGACAGCCCGGCGTGTCTGGTTGGCGACAAAGACGATCTGAGCCCTCAGTTGGAACAGATGATGCGACAGCTTGGGCAGGCGGCGCCGAAGACGAAGCGCATCCTCGAAATCAATCCTGACCATCCGTTCGTCCTGCGTCTGGGCGCCATACAGGCGCAGGACGCCACGACGCCGGAGCTGAAGACCTACGCGCAACTGCTGCACGGCCAAGCGATTCTTGCCGAAGGTGGCGAACTACCGGACCCTGGGGCCTACAGCCGTATCGTCATGGAGGTCGCCAACCTGGCCGTCGGGGCCAGCTCAACCCCGCCGGCGGCTGACCCGGTGCCGGAGTCCAGCGGTGAACCGGTGGCGGAGGCGGTCCCGGATCCGGTCTCTGACTCGACCTCCGAATCAGCCTCCGACGCCGCTGAACCGGAACAAGGCGCCAGTCCGGCGACCGAGTCCGCCGACGAGACGTCGACAGACAGTGAACCCACGTGAGGTGTCCCGCATGCGAATCAAGAGATACGCGTTTGCCGTCCTACTAGTACTCGGCGGCTGCTCGGGCGCCTCGACGCCGGGCGAGCAGGAAGCCGACGTCGGGACCGAGGCCGCGACACCGATGCCCGATGCTCCGCCCCCACCCTACGTGGTCTACGTCACCAACGAAGGGTCGGGTGACCTCTCGGTGATCCGCGGCGACACCCACGAAGTGACCGCCACGATCCCGCTCGGCAAACGGCCGCGAGGCATCAAGGTCGGCCCCGACGGCCAACAGCTCTTCGTCGCGTTGAGCGGGTCGCCGCCGGCTCCACCGGGGGTCGATGAGGACACCCTGCCACCGCCCGATCGGGCGGCCGACGGGGTGGGCATCGTCGACATCGCCGAGCAGCGGGTGGTGAACGTGCTCCGGGCCGGAACTGACCCGGAGCAGATCGCGGTCAGCGCGGACGGTACCCGCGTCTTCGTAGCCAACGAGGACGCCGCGCTCGCCAGTATCGTGGACATTGCCACCGGCGACATTGTGGCCGAGCTGCCGGTCGGCGGTGAGCCGGAAGGCGTGACCTTGAGCCCCGACGGGCGGTGGGTCTACGTCACGTCCGAGAATGACAGCCAGGTCACGGTGATTGACGCCGCCGCGCTGGAGGTCGTGACCGTGTTTGATGTCGGCGCCCGCCCACGCTCATCCAACTTTTCCCCCGACAGCACACGTGCCTACGTCACCGCTGAGAACGGCGGAACGGTCTCGGTCGTCGACACGAGCACGCACACGGTCACCGACACCGTCCAGTTGACCGGGGACAGCGTCCGGCCCATGGACGTCGTCGTGTCACCCGACGGGGCGCGCGTCTACGTCTCCACCGGGCGGGGCCGTCTGATCATGGCGATCGACGCCGACACCCTCGAGGTCGCGGGGTCGGTCGAGGTCGGGACTCGCCCGTGGGGCATCGCACTCACGTCCGACGGGCGCTACCTCTACGCGGCCAACGGACCGTCCAACGACGTCTCAGTGGTCGACACCGAGACGCTGCAGGTCATCGCCACCATTCCCGTCGGCGAACGCCCGTGGGGAGTCGCCATCGTTGAGAATTAGTAATCAGACGGGGCTCCGCCCCGAACCCCACGCGGCCGGGCTGACATTCTTGCAGCCTGCTAGACTGCTAGTTGCTCTGACACGGTGAGGGCCGAGGAGGTCGCGATGCGTGAGCTGAAGAGAATCGGTGCGCTGTCTGTGTTGGTCCTGGTTGGTACGGTGCTCGTCGCGACCGGCCGCCAGCCGCGCCCTACGTTTACGCCCGAGCAGGACGCCCGACTGCAGATACGCGAGGTCACCGACGGCCTCTACGTCATCCCTGGATTCGACGGCGCCCAGTCCGGCGGCAACGTCGCGGTCCGGGTGACCGACGAGGGCGTCATCATCGTCGACAACAAGTTCCCCTACAGCTTCGACTTCATTACGGAGCAGGTGCGAAGCGTCACCAATCAGCCGATCAAGTACGTCATGAACACCCACCATCATGGTGACCATGCCGGCAGTAATGCCGACTTCATGCCGGCGGCCGAGGTGATTGCCCACCGCAACGCACGCGAGAACATCGTCCGCAACAACCAGACCGGCGCGCCGCCCATCACCTTCACCAATCAAACAGCCGTGTTCCTTGGCGACGCGGAGGTTCAGGCGCATCACTTTGGACGCGGCCACACCAACGGCGACTCCGTCATCTATTTTCCGGACCTCCACGTCATTCACACCGGCGACCTGTTCATCTATGGCGACCGCCTGGATGGCACCACGTTGGCGCCGTTCTGGGACTTTGGAAATGGCGGCAGCGCGACCGAGTGGCCCAGCACGCTGACCGGCGTACTCGGCCTCGATTTCGACACCGTCATCCCCGGTCACGGGCCTATTCTGTCCAAGGCCGAGGTCCGAACATTCCGAAACAACATGGAAACGGTGATTGCCCGGGTCGCCGCGGAGATCCGCGGCGGCGCGACCCGCGAGACCATCGCCGCCAGAGTGGACACCAGCGACCTCGGCTGGCCCCTCGCCCCGATACGCCTCCAAAACGTGTTCGACGAATTGACCGGCGCACGCTGAGTCCGCCGGCATGGTCGACGTCCAGCCGAAACCCAGTGGCGCTCGCTTCGTCGCCCTCGGTATGCTGCTCAGCAAGCTGGGGGGCCTCGTCCGAGAGATGATCCTGGCCCGATTTTTTGGGGTCGGGCCCCACGCAGACGTGTTCCGCAGCGCCATGCGCGCGCCCAACGCGCTCCAGAACCTGCTGGGTGAACAAACCCTCTCCGCCGCGTTCATCCCGTTCTACTCACGACTTCTGGCCGAAGGACGGCGGGAGGAGGCCGGACGCTTCGCCGGAGCCGTCTTCGGTCTCCTCGTGGCGGTGGTCAGCGTGCTGGTGATCGCGGGAGTGGTCTTGGCTCCGGTCATTGTCTCGGTGCTCGCAGCCGGCTTCGCGGGCGACGCCATAGAGGTGGCCGCAGGGCAGAGAACGGTGGATCGGCACGCGCTCACGGTCCAGGCGGTACGACTCGTGTTCCCGATGACGGGCTTCCTCGTCCTCTCCGCCTGGGCCCTGGGGGTGCTCAACAGCCATCGGCGCTTCCTGTTGCCCTATCTTTCGCCATTGGTCTGGAACGCCTCCATCGTCACCGCATTGCTCTGGAGCGCGCAGGGTGCGGACCTTTCCGCCGGGTCTTTGGGGACGGACAGCCCGGCGCTCGACCGTTGGCTTCTCGCCGCGTGTGGCGGGGCCCTGGTCGGGGGATTTCTCCAGTTCGCGGTACAGCTGCCACTGGTGCTACGGCTGACTCGGGGGTTGCGGATTTCACTTTCGCGCCAGGTGGAAGGCGTCGCCGACGCCCTGCGGGCAGTGGGACCTGCGCTGGCCGGCCGCGGGGTGGTCCAGCTGTCGATTTACGTCGACATGTTCCTGGCCAGCTGGCTGGCCGACGGTGCGCTAGCGGCCATCGGGTACGCGGCGATGCTGATAAACCTGCCGCTCGCCGCATTTGGCATGTCGGTCGCAGCGGCCGAGCTGCCCGAGCTGGCCAGCGCTGAATCGGAGCGAGCGAGTCAGGCGATCTCCGAACGGATCGACCGCGCCCTCCGCCAGTCGGTGCTCGCGCTCGCGCCCTCGGTCGCCGGCTACCTGGTGTTCGGCTTCCTGGTGTCTGGCCTCCTTTTCCGTGGAGGCGGTTTCACCCTTGAAGCCAACCTACTGGTCTACGCCGTGCTCTGCGCCTATACCCTGGGCCTGTTGGCCTCGGCCACGTCTCGACTGCTGCAGAACGTCTTCTTCGCCCTCCACGACACCCGAACGCCGGCGCGTATCGCTGGCGTTCGACTCGCGGCGTCCGCGCTCCTCGGCGCTGGCATGATGTTCGCTCTGGACGAATTCGCGGTGCGGGAGGTGTTCGGCCTCTCCGGTATTACGCAGGACCTCCGCCTCGGCGCCGTGGGGCTGGGGCTTGCGGCCAGTGGTGGGGCCTGGTGCGAGCTCGCGCTACTTCGCCGAGCGCTGCGGCGACAATTGCCGGCGTGGCGGCTGCCGCTGCGCCACATCGTGGGACGCCTCGGTCTGGCCCTCGCGCTGGCCGTGCCGGCGCTCATCCTGTGGGTTCTCATCTCCTCCGCACCGCTCATACTCCAGGCGCTCGTCGTGCTCCCCCTCTACGCCGGCTCCTACCTCGGATGGGCCTGGTGGCGGCAACTCCCAGAGCTCCGCCTCTGGCACAGCCGCCTCGGCCGGTAGCAGCCCGTGGTGAAAGCCCAGCGTCGCACCGAGACCGACGCTGGGCCGGCCGAACAAGGCGTGAAGAGGGAAAATCCCAGCAGTATTCAACCGATGAGCAACGCAGATCGTCTGGATTCAGCGACGATTGAATGCAACGGGACTTCCGCCACGGGCTGCTGGCCCACTCAACTCTTCCTCGCACCCTTGCGCAGAGTCGGTTTTGGCTTCAGTCCGCTGACGTCGGCATTACTCTGGCGGAAGTACGGGCGGAACACGGTGGCTGCTGCAAGACGACGCAGGGCGGTTTCCTGCCGAAGCGTTCGGCTGACAAGGCGCGACGAGGGAGCATGCAGGTGGCATGTGACCGAGGAAGGAACGCCGTCAGGCGGACGACTCGGCAGGAAACCATCAGCCGAAGAGCGACACCAGGTAGAACAGCCCGGTCCCGCCGAGTAGCAGAATACCGACCCAGGACAAGGCGCGCATGGCCGGACCGGGACGGTGCTCCGCCGGCATCTGGTCGGCGGTGACGACGCGCAGCGTCAGAAAGCCGAGAATCGGCCCCGTCAGGAACGACACCGTGGTCGCGAAGTCGATCATCGCCGTCAGGCTGCCGCTGAACAACACCATCACGACCAATGTCAGGGTTACGAGCGCGGCCAGGCTCCACCAGTACACCGGGCCACAGGACGGCGGCGGACCGTCTGTAGTCCGCGTCCGCAGGACGAAGAACGTGCGCTCCAGCACCCGTGGAGCGCCATCCATGACCGTCAGCGTAGTGGAAAGCATCGTGGTCACAACCGCCACGAGGACCACCGGGCGGGTCCAAGCGCCAATGGTGGCACTGTAGAGGTCGACCAGCTGCGTGGCGAACACCGTACCCTCGGCCGCGAAGGTCTCGCCGGTCCCGTACATGACGCCTGTGCCGAGAACGACAAAGATGAACGCGAGTACGCCCGTGCCGACGTAACCAACGAGAAAGTCCTGCCGGGCGGTCTCCACCGAGCACCGCTCGCCGGAGGCGTGGTTCTTGGCCAGCGTCCACAGCGAGCTCCAGGCAGACACGTCGATCGCGGTGGGCATCCACCCCACCAGCGCCAGGAGGAACGCGAACGGCACGGTAGTCCCGATCAGCCCGCCTGGCCACACCGCGAAGGTCGAGAAGTCGGCTCGAGGCAGACTCACGGCTGCCGCGAGCAGTGTCGACAGGGCCAGCAGCCCAACGATGATCTTGATCGACAGATCCAGTCCGTCGAAACGGCCGACCCAGAGCAGCAGCGCCCCGGCGGCCATGACCAGCGCCCCCAGCGCTACCGGCGACCAATCGAGCCCGAACGAGTACCCGAACAGGTAGACCGTAAACATCACGACAGCCGACTGGATGATACCGGCGGTCAACAGCGTAATCGCAAGATACAGCCAGAGCGCCCACCGACCGAGACGGCTGTAGCCTTCGACCAGGCTCGTCCCGGTCGCGGCCGCGTATCGCGGACCGAATTCGAAGAAGGGATACTTGAGGATGAGGGCCAGGAGAATGACGCCCGCCAGACCGACCCCGGCCAGGGCTCCGGCACGCGTCGACTGCACGAGATGGGAGACCCCGATGGCCGTCGCGGCCCACAACAAGCCGGGCCCAAACGCCGTCCAGAAACGACTCCGGCCAACCGTGTCAGAGGCGGTGATCATCGACCGACAAGTCTACACCGCGCCGCGCCACGACGCGTTCCCTGGTAACGCGGTGTAGGCGTGCGGCCGAAGCGGGCATCTCGGTCTGCGAACCGGTCGACGAGCCAACACCCCTCACCTTGGCCCCGGGGCGCTTCGCGCCGGCTAACCGGGAGCCTGATCCCGACACCGGGGGGAAAAGCGAGCGCGTAGCTGATCCCAGACCCGGCGTTAAAACTCCGCGCCCGCGCACGGTCCTCGCCGGCGGCGGCACGACCCCTCGGCTCGTCTCCGCCAATTCGCGGATCGAAAGGCGCGCGACGGAGTGGGACACTCGGGGTCCCCGCGGAGCCGCCGCGTGGGGTACAGGGCGCAGCCCCGTCTGAATAACCACCCCGGCCTGGCGGGCTGTGATCGACGCAGCTACGCCACCAGACGGACGCCTCGCCAGGAAAACTACGCGATGATCTGTGGAATGGGGATGCCTTCCACGTCGGTCAACCGCATGTCTCGGCCGTTGTAACGGTAGGTCAGCTTCTTGTGATCCATGCCCAGGAGGTGGAGCATGGTCGCGTGGAGGTCGTGGGCCGAGACCGGCTGCTGCTCGGCCTTGTAGCCGAAGTCGTCGCTGGCCCCAATGACCTGTCCACCCTTGATGCCCGCTCCGGCCATCCACCCCGTCATTGTTCCAGGATTGTGGTCGCGTCCCACGCCGCGCTGTGAAATCGGCATCCGACCGAACTCCGCGTGCCACAGCACCAGGGTTTCGTCCAGGAGCCCGCGCGACTTGAGGTCGGTCAGGAGGCCCGCGATCGGCAGGGCAGACTCCGCCGCGTGCTGTGTGTGGTTCTCGACCAGATTGCTGTGCGCGTCCCAGGTGTCGGTGTTCTGCACCCCGAGGCCGCCCTGAAAGAGCTGCACGAACCGGACCCCACGCTCGATCAGCCGACGGGCCATCAAACACTGCCGGCCGAACGGCTCGGTCACCGGGTCATCCAGGCCATAGAGCTTCTTCGTCGCGTCCGACTCGGACGACACGTCAACGGCTTCCGGCGCGCAGCCCTGCATCCGATACGCGAGTTCGTAGGACGAGATCCGGGCCGCCAGCTCGGAATTGCCCGGGTTGTTCGCCATATCGATCTCGTTCAGTCGACTGAGCGTGTTCAACCGAGCCCGCTGCTGCGTCTCCGAAACACCCTCCGGCGGCTGCAGGTCAACGATCGGGTCCCCGGACGCGCGGAACAGGGTCCCCTGGTAGGTCGCCGGCATGAACCCGGCGCTCCAGTCGGTGGGTCCGCCCAGCGGCCCGCCGCGATAGTCATTCATGACCACGTACGCCGGCAGACTCGAGCTCTCGGCGCCGAGGCCGTAGGTCACCCAGGACCCGACACTTGGATAGCCAGTGCGAATCTGCCCGGTCTGCATTTCATAGGTCGCCTGAATGTGGTCGTTCGACCGACCGTAGAGCGACCGGATGAACGCCAGCTCGTCGACCTTCTTCGCCAGATGCGGAAAAATCTCCGACACCTCGATGCCGCTCTCGCCATATTTCTTGAACGAGAACGGACTCGGCATGAGCGGACCCGGGTTCCCCTGCCGCACCACCACCGAATCGGCCATCGGTTGACCGGCGTACTTGGTGAGGTCCGGCTTCGGGTCGAACGTATCGACCTGGCTACCCCCGCCGCTCATGAAGAGCGAGATCACCGCCTTGGCCCGCGGCTGGAAGTGGGGCGACTGCGGCGCAAACGGGTTCCCAGGCACCGGCGCCTCGCACGTATCGGACTGGGCCGCGGCCAGCAGACCCTGCTGGTCGAGCGTATGCGCGAGGGCCAGCCCGGCGATACCGCCGCCGGACTGAAACAGGAAGTCGCGCCGATTCCAAAACGTCCGCTTCGGGCCGTGGCAGTGATGGGACATGGTTGTTTCCTCGCGGCTACCGCAGATACAGAGACTCGTTGAGATTCAGCATGACGTGGGTCAGGTCGACGAGCGACTGTTCGGCCACGAGCCCCTTGGCGACCTGTGCCTCCATCGTGGTCGGCGGACGCGTCAGCGCGATCTGATACGCCAACTCCCCCTGCCGGTCCAGGTCGCCGGGGGCCAAGGCCTCCAGACGATCGGCAAACAACGTGGCCTGATTCAGCACGAACGCGTTGTTCATCAGCGTCAGCGCCTGCGTGGCCACCGTGGTCACGTTCCGAGCCGCCGCGGTTTGGTTCTGGTCCGGCAGATCGAAGGTATCGAAGAAGGGGAACCCGAGTGACCGGCGTCGATACACATACACGCTCCGTCGCCACACATCCGGTCCATCAGCTTGATTGCGCCAGACCCCTTTTTCCGACGTCTTGAGGACCTCATCCGGTACGAACGGGAAGATCGGGGGGCCACCGACCGTCAAGTCGATGCCGCCGCCCACAGCCATGATGGTGTCGCGCACCACCTCGGCTTCGAGCCGCTGCTGACGAAACCGCCACAGCCAGGCGTTGTCAGGGTCGGCCGTCTGGCTCGCCGCGTCATCGTGTCCCGACGCCATCTGATAGGCGTCGGACGTCATCAGCAACCGATGCATCTCCTTGATGCTCCAGCCGCGGTCCATGAATTCGACCGCCAACCAGTCGAGCAACTCCGGATGGGTCGGCAACTCGCCCATCTGTCCCAAGTTATCGAGGGTGCGGACGATACCGCGGCCGAAATGGTGATGCCAGATACGATTCACCATGACCCGTGCCGGCAACGGGTTGTCTCGCGCGGTGAGCCACTCGGCCAGCGCGAGTCGTCGTCCCGATGTGCGACCGTCCTCGCGCGGAATCTCGGTCGGGGGATCTCCATACGTGGCGACCGTCAGAAAACCGGGCATCGCTGGCTCGGTGGGCGTCAGCGGGTCTCCACGACTCAGGAAATAACTCGGCGGAGCCTCGTAGGCAGGTCCTCCGTCTTGGTGCAGGAAGGTCCCTGGGTCATCGGGGGGAATCCGACACTCGCGACACCCGATGATCTCGTCGCCCGGTCCGTCCGGCGCGAAGCGGTAGTCACCATCGGTCACGATCTCCGCCATCGGCGGCTTGGGTGGACGCGTCGCCTCGACCGTGTCGAGCTCGGCCTGCAACACCAGCCGGCGCTCGAACTCGTCCTCGCTCAACGCGTTCGCGAGGTCCTGCTGGGGCACACCGAGCGTCAGCACCTGGTCCGCCAGCAACGCTTCACCTGGAGTACGGTCTTCGGCGGACTTGATCGCCGCCTGCAGCACATTGTCCGGAAAGTCACGACGGATCCGCTCGATGAGGAGCGCCTGACGATGTGGCGCCTCGATGGCGCGGATTTTCTGTCGAATCGCTTCCGTCTGCACATCGACAGCCGCATTCTCGGTCCGATAGGCGGCCGCGGCGTCGCGGTCGAGCAATGGCCAGTCCGTTTCGACGTATCCGAAGATCGACGCCTGGAGGCTGTAATAGTCCCGCTGCAGAATCGGATCGAACTTGTGATTGTGGCAACGGGCGCATTGCACCGTCATCCCCAGCACGCCGCGGCCCACCGTGGCCAACACGTCGTCCAGATAGTCATGGCGGCGCTCGGGGTTGTCCTTCTCGCGAAACTGAACCCGAGGCCCGGCCCGGAGGAAACCGGTCGCAATCAGCGTTTCGTCCGTCACGTGGTCCAGCTCGTCTCCCGCGATCTGCTCGCGGATGAACTGGGAATACGGTTTGTCCTTGTTGAATGCGTCAATAACGTAGTCGCGATAGCGCCAGGCATTCGGACGGTTGTAGTCCTGCTCGAATCCGGTCGAATCGGCATACCGCGCCACGTCCATCCAATGACGGCCCCAGCGCTCGCCGTAGTGCGGCGACGCGAGCAATGCCTCAATGACCCGCTCCCAGGCCCCGCGACCGGTATCGGCCAGGAACGCGTCGACCTGTGCCGGCGTTGGCGGCAGACCGGTCAGATCCAGATAGGCCCGTCGCAAAAGGGTGAGCGCGTCCGCTCGAGGCGCCGCGCTGACCCCGGCGTCGCGGCGAGCGGCCTCGAGAAACCGATCGACAGGATGCTGATAGGTGGACGACGCGGGCACCCGGGCCTTCTCAGGAAGCTTGAACGCCCAGTAGTCGCGAGCCCCGAACGGCAGCTCCGCGTGTTCGAGCGACGCCACCACGTCCTCGGCGCTCGTCGCGCCCCCGGCATCCCAGTGGGCACCGTCATCGATCCACGTCCGCACCGCGGCGATCTCCGTCTCGCTGACGGCGCCACCGCCCATCGGCATCTTGGGATTGTCGAGGCCGGCCAGCACCCGGTACAGCCGGCTCTCTTCCCCTCGTCCCGGCACCAGCGCCGGACCGCGCGCCCCACCCGTGATCGCGGTGTCGCGGGTGCGCAGGTCAAGTCCAGACAGCTGCGACGCGGCCCCATGGCAATTCCAGCAACTGCGCTCGAAAATGGGTCGGATGTCGTCGGTGAACGTGACCGGTGCGCCGGTCTGCGCGTGAGCGGCCGAAACGGTACCGGCCACCACGGTGAATGCGACAACCGCGGGCCACGATCGAAGCAGAGTGCCGACTAGTCGCATCGCCATCCTCCAGCGGGACGCCAAGTAGTAGTTTTTCTGCAAAATACCCTGCCTAGCATAGCAAAATCCCGGTCATCTCGGGCAGGCACATTGACCGCAACATGGAGGGCGCGCCTCGACGCGGACCACAAGACACGCTCGGGCCGCCAGGGCCGGTTCGATCGGGAGGGAGCAAATACGGCGACCAGGTCAAGGCTGCGTCTGGATGACGCCCAGGTCCTCGAGCCGGGCGTTGCGGAGAATGTTCTCCAGCCCGTAGTTCCCCTCATGACAGGCGTATTCGAACACGGGCTGATCGGTCTTCTCCATCGGGAACATCAGCGTCCAGGTGCTCGTCCAGGTCGCCGGATCATCCGCCGTGATCTCGTAGTGGATGGTATCGGGGCCGACCCGCGTGAAACGCTCGGTCAACCGCACCGCGCCAGTCGCCCCCCGAAAAGCGGCGTCTGCTGTGTAGCTGGTGGACTCGACCACAAGCGTGTCTGCGTCCCAGTGCCCGCGGGCCTCCCCGTGCCACTGCGGAATGTCTGTCCATGGCCGCCCGTCCAGCGGCACGACACGGGCGTCGTGCACCATCTCAGAGAGAATGACGACGTGATCGGGCGTTTGCAGAATCTGATAGTTGTTGTTGTAGCCGCCCGGAAGCCTGGGCGTACCGAAGGTGAGGCAACGCTCGCTCAAACCACGAAAATCAGCCCCGTCGGCTGGGTGTGCCCGCCGGTGGGCCCCTCGCTCGGTGCTGCGCTCCTTCGCGTCCGCGGTGAGGGCGGGAATCCGACCGTCCGGCGGGTGGACGATGAGCGAGGTCCGCTTGTCGTCGGTCAATTCCGTTCCGTAGTCGAGCCACCACTTGGCGTGGACGCTGGGTGACGCATCGTAGTCCGCCTGCTCCTCGAGACGCCGCGCGGTGTAGGCGGCCGCTTCTTCCGGGCTCATGACGGTCTTGCCGGTAAACTCGCGGGGCCGCTGCAACGGGGTCATCGTGCGGTAGTCCCAGACACCCTGCAGATCGGGCGCACCCCACGCGGTGCGGGGCGGACTCCAGCGCGCGTCATCGTTCGGGGCGCCAGCCGCCGACTGCGCGGAGGCCGCACTGGCGCTCAGAGTCAAAACCCCTGCCCCCATCGCAACGCACACCGCAGACAATACTCTGTCGCCGCTCATGCGAGACCTCCTCATAGGATTCGACAGACGATACCACCCACCCGCCGGCGAGTCACGCCGTCGCCATTCGATCGGTCGTCACCCGGGCAGCGCGGCGCAGCCTCGGTTCCGCGATTTCGGGCAACGTCCACGACGCGTCATACTTAGGGCCCGTGCACGGCCCTAACCGCCTCAACCACCGCACCGCGGAGCCCATCATGCTGAGACCCACGCTCGTGACCCTCGCCGTCCTGCTCGCCTCGCCGTCCCTCGCGCAGGAGGCCCCGAAGGCGACCGACGTAACGTCGGCCGACATCCGGGCGTTCGTCGACGCGTTGCCCCGAGACCGCGTCAGCGACCGCCCGATCCGGGTAGTCGACGTGACCGGTGACTACCGAGTGGGCGTGTACGCCGTGTTCCGGCCCAAGACACTGGCCGGCGGGGCCAATAAGCACGAGGTCAACACCACCGAGATCTACTACATNTTGAAGGGTGCCGCCACTCTGGTCACGGGGGGCACGATGCGGCCGCCAGGTCCGCCGATACCCGGCACCTCCGCCCGAAGCCCAGGCATCGACGACGGGGTCACGAGGCGGCTCACGGCAGGTGATGTCGTGATCATTCCGGGTCACACCCCACACTGGTGGAGCGAACTCGAGACCGACATCGAGTATCTGATCTTTCGACCAGACCCCGACAACCGTCTGCCGCTGAAATGATTGACACGAGGTACTGATGCCGACAGACTGTCGTACTTCTAGTAGTCTGCCGGCTCCCGACTCGAACGGGACACCAGAAGGCTACGTATCCTGAACGGCCTCCCTATGCGTACCTTTACCGCACCCATCCCGGTTTGGCTTACCGCTCTTGGCGGGGTTTCTGTGGCGCTCCTGCTCGTGACGACCGTCGTCCCGGAGGCCGCGGCCCAGAACCACGTCGGTCAGTACGAACAGGCCGACATCGAGTTTGGCGCGAGGCTCTACAGCGCCAACTGCGTCCGGTGTCATGGAGACAACGGCGACGAGGTGGCCGGCGTCGACCTGCGCGGCGGCACTTACGCCAGGGCCGAATCCGACTTCGAACTGATGCGACTGATCAGGACCGGCATTCAAGGCACGGCGATGCCGCCGAACGACTTCTCGGGGACCGAATTGACCGGCCTCGTCTCCTACTTGCGCACCATGCGCGACTTTGACATGAGCGCCGTCACGCTGGGCGACGAGGCACGTGGCCGGGGCCTGTTTTCCGGCAAGGGCGCCTGCGACTCCTGTCACCGCGTGCGCGGCGAGGGACCGCGCACCGCCCCTGACTTGACCGACATCGGCGCGGTACGCACCGCCGCCAACCTGCAGGCGTCGNTGCTGGACCCGACCGCTTCGATGTTGCCGGTCAACCGCCCGGTGCGAGCGGTGACGGCCGACGGCACGGTGCTCAATGGACGTCGGCTCAANGAAGACACGTACACGATTCAACTCATCGACGAGAACGAGCNGCTGCGGTCGCTGGACAAAGNTGACTTNCGGGAGCTGGCGGCCGGGACGACGTCACCGATGCCCCCGGCCACTGACNTGCTCGACGAGCAGGAGGTCGCCGACGTGCTCGCCTATCTGCTTTCACTCAAAGGTTTGGACTGACCGCCATGACCCGACAGACTCTCATCGCCTTCATGCTCGTCGCGCTGCTCCCGAGCGGGGCCACCGCGCAGGTCACGTTCGAGCGCCTGCTCAACGCCGACGAGGAACCGGAGAACTGGCTGACATATTCCGGCTCGTACTCGAGCAACCGTCACACCAAGCTCGATCAGATCACCCCTGACAACGTCGAGGACCTCGAGTTGTCGTGGGTGTTCCAGGCCGGTTCCCTTGAAGCGTTCCAGGCCACGCCGTTGGTGGTCGACGGCATCATGTATCTGACGGAGCCGGTCAACAACGTGGTGGCGCTCGACGCCAAACGTGGGAGTGTGTTCTGGAAGTTCGAGTACACACCCTCGTCCGACTCGCGTCCCTGCTGCGGAGCGGTCAATCGCGGTCTCGCGATTCTGGACGATACGCTGTTTCTGGCGACGCTCGACGGGAACCTCATTGCTCTGGACGCCGTCGCGGGTAAGCCCCTGTGGCAGACAACGGTCGCCGACCCGACCGAGGGCTACGCCTTGACGTTGGCACCGCTCGTCATCAAGGACAAGGTGATGGTCGGCGTCGCGGGCGGCGAGTACGGCATTCGAGGCTACATCGACGCCTACGACGCCAAGACCGGCGAACTGGCGTGGCGGTTTTACACCATTCCCGGTCCCGGCGAGCCGGGGCACGAAACCTGGGAAAACGACGCCTGGAAAACTGGGGGCGCGTCGGCGTGGCTGACCGGCTCGTATGACCCGGACCTGGACCTGACCTACTGGGGCATCGGCAACCCCGGACCGGACCTGAACCCGGCTCAGCGCCCGGGCGACAACCTCTACTCGGACTCGGTGGTTGCGCTCGACCCCGACACCGGCGAACTCGAGTGGTATTTCCAGTTCACACCGAACGACCCGTATGACTACGACGCGGTCCAGATTCCGGTGCTGATCGATTTCCCGGACGGCAACGGCAATACCCAGAAACTGATGCTCTGGGGGAACCGGAACGGCTTCTTCTACGTGCTCGACCGGGAGAGCGGTCANTTCCTCAGCGGCACCAGCTTCGTGCCGGTGAACTGGGCCAGCGGTCTCGACGACTTCGGTCGGCCGGTGCAGACACCGCAGCCGCCGGGTGCGACCACCTTTCCTGGGATTCAGGGTGGCACCAACTGGTATTCGCCCTCCTATAGCCCGGAGACCGGTCTGTTCTACGTGTCAGCCTGGGAGGCATACGGGTCGAACTTCGAGCCCCAGGAACAAACACATGTGCCAGGTCGCGTGTTCCTCGGCGGCCGCCCCGCCAACCCGTTCGGCGCCGGCGCCAACGTGCCGGGGCTGCGGCGCGGGCACATCAANAACTGGACCGACGCGGCCGGCGGNGGCGCCGTGATCGCCATTGATCCNCGCACCGGCCAGCAACGCTGGCGGGTGCCGATGACCGATGTCACAAGCAGCGGCATTCTCACCTCCGCCTCCAACCTGCTCTTCACCGGTAACCGTGAGGGTCATTTTCACGTCATGCACGCCGAGACTGGCGAGCTGCTGTTGCGCAAGACGCTCGGCGGCATGATCGCCAACGGCCCGATGAGCTACATGGTCGACGGCAAGCAGTATGTCGCACTGGCCGCGGGACACTCGATGTTCGTGTACTCACTCGGCGACTGATGTTCGAAGACACACGACACCTGACATCGTGCGATGGGGACGCGGGGCCTGTCGGCGTCAGCGCTCTCGACGGTCCTGACAACTCAAACAGAAAGGGGCTTCCGGCCGCGCGCGCAACCGGGGGTAACCGATCGGCTCCTCACACGACCGACACTGGCCATACACGCCCTTCGTGTGGCCGTCGAGCGACGCCTCGACCTGCCGCCGCTTGAGCTCGAGGGTGGATCGGCCGGCCCGGGTCATCTCCTGCTGCTGGATGGCATCCATGCGGGACAGGCGTCCGATCGGGGTGCCGAGCTGCACCGGCTTGGACCCTTCTTCGCTGAGACGCAGATGAGCCTCTAAACGATCGCGCTCGGCCAGCAGCAACTGACGCAGCTCTTCGAACTGCTCCGCGGTGAGCTCAGCGATCTCCATGGTGACCTGCGAANCTACGGAAGCGCCAACGCGATCCACTCGCCAGGGAACTCGAGTGACCCGATCGGCAGCACGATGTACTGCTTGCCGTCGTGCAGGTAGGTGATCGGCGACCCGACGTTGCCGGCCCGGAACGAGGTTTCCCAGACAACCTCGCCCGTCACCTTGTCGAACGCGCGGAACCCCTTACCCGCCTCGGGGCCTGCCCCCGGCGGTGTCCGAACCATGATGGGGTCGCCTTCACTGACGAACAGCAGGCTCTTGGTCAGCAGTGTCATCGCGCGACCCGGCTGTCCCAACGGTGGCAGGTTCAGGTGGGCGATGTCGGGGTGGTTCCGTGGACCATCACCGTTGGGCACCATCCACACATGCTCGCCGGTATTCATGTCGATCGCCGTGATCCGACCATAGGGCGGCTTCAACAGGGGCAGCCCCCGGGGCCCCGCGGGAAAGGCCCGGTTGCCGCGGGTATATCGCACATTCATCCGATCCGGATTCCCGGGGGTCAGGTCCGCGACGAACGTGCCGGTCACCGACGGGACGTAGAGCATCCCCGTCTCGGGGTCGAACCCAGCCCCGCCCCACTCGGCGCCGCCGACCGAGCCGGGCAGTTGCAGCGTGCCCTTCTGGTCTCCGTCACCGTCGCCGCGAATCGACGGAGGGGTAAAGATCTGGCCGAGCATGTAGGGCGCCGCGATCTCGACCCCCTCCTCGCGCAGCTCCGGCGTGAAATCGATCAAGGTGTCGGCCGACATCCCGTGCACGTCGAACGGCGCCGGCTTCGTCGGGAACGGCTGGGTCGGTGAAATCCACTCTCCGGGTGTCTCCGAGGTCGGGACAGGTCGCTCGACGATCGGCCAGACCGGCTCGCCCGTCACGCGGTCGAACGTATACGCCATCGCTTGTTTGGTGAGCTGCACCACCGCTTTGATCTCGCGACCATCCACGGTGATGTCCATGAGAATGGGTGCCACGTTGTTGTCGTAGTCCCACAGATCGTGATGCACCGTCTGGAAGTGCCAGACCATCTCACCGGTGTCGGCGCGCACACACACCAGGCTGTTCGCGTAGAGGTTGTTCCCGGGGCGATGCCCTCCATACATNTCNTTGCTGGGCGCCCCGGTCGGCAGATAGACGAGCCCGAGCTCCTCATCGGCGCTCATCATGGTCCAGACGTTGGCCATGCCCGAGTACTGCCAGGAGTCGTCGAGCCAGGTCTCGACCCCCGGTTCGNCCTCTCCAGGGATCGGATTCCACGTCCATTGCAGGGCGCCGGTGCGGACGTTGTAGGCGCGAACGTACCCCGGACGCTGCTCCATCGTCCGCGGATGGTCCTCCATCGCCTGCCCCACGACGACGACGTCGCGCACGACGAGTGGCGGCGACGTGTAGCTGTAGGGGATCAACTCGGCCGTATCGGCGTACACCCGGAGGTCGACCTTGCCCNCGTCTCCGAAGTCGGAGACCAGACGACCGGTCTCGACGTCCGTGGCCAGCAGATACGGGGGGCGCACCGACAGAATTCGCCGCCCACCGCCGTCGTCATCTTCCCAGAACCCGACACCACGATTGGCGGCGCCNCGCGGCGTCTCGTCGTCGGTCAGGAATGGAAGATCCTGCACCCAGTGTGTCTCGCCGGTCGCGGGATCGAAGGCTTCCACGATCCCGAGACCGTTCGAGCCGTAGAGGACGCCGTCCACCATGACCGGCGTCGACCGCAGCTGGTTGGAATACTGGAGGTCCGGCCACCGGTCGCGAAGACTGCGGTCCACGGCCGGCCGTCGCCAGACGATCTCCAGGTCGTTCACCGTGTCGGTGTTGATCTGGTCGAGCGACGCGTACCGGGTATACCCGCTGTCCCCACCGTGCACGCGCCACTCGCCGGTGGTGCCGTCCTGCGCCGCCGCCGTCGAGGTCAGGCCCGCGGCGAGCATCATCGCCCCGAAGACGGGCGTCGCACCGCGCCATCTTGTCGTCTGGTTCATCGTCTGATCCGGTGTCTGGTCCGTCCTGGTTCGACAATCCCATGCGTCATCTGGCGCTGTCTCATGCGCCCGACCCGTTCGACCGTCGTGCTACTTGAGGGCCGAGTACGAGGTCGGCACAAGCATCCGCGCGTTGATTTCCGCGGCCAGTTTTCGGCTCGGATCCTGCTCGGCGGCCACGATGATTCGCTGGAACTCCTCATTCTGACCCAGCGTTCGCCACATCTCGTCACGCGCCTCGAGCGAGGGGTAGCCCAGCATGTAGACGAAGGTATCGTCCACGTCTGGGCCGGTGGCGGCGGTCCAGTACGCCACGTTCTCCATGCCGGCCTGCTCGAACATCGCCGCCGTATGGTCACGGAACCGGTCCGACAGCTCCGCGCGCTTGCCGGCGGTAGCCTTGTAGATCCGCAACTCGAACACTTTCGACTCCACCTGCTGCGCCGACAACCCCCACCCGGTCCCCAGCACCCCGAACGTGAACCCGACGATCGCCAGAATCTTCCACTTCATTGTCATATCTCCAGATAATGACGTGCGACAGCCTTCATCGCCGACGGCGTGCACCTCGTGTAGGCGCATTGCAAACGGTTCCCCCGCCCGTGTCAAGCCGCGCAGTCCGCGCAGTCCGCAACAACGCCCGGCCGCGCGGCTCCGTGTAAGTTAAAATCGNGTGGCATGAGCGGCGCCCCAGTCATCCGTGTGTCCGGTATTCGAAAGACGTATGGCGACACCATCGCGGTCGACGAAGTGTCGTTCGAAGTCCCNGGCGGACAGATCTTCGGACTGATCGGACCCAACGGCGCCGGCAAGACCACCACNATGGAGTGTGTCGAGGGCTTGCGGAAACCGGACCGGGGCCGAATTGAGGTCTTCGGGCTGGACCCCATCAAGAGCGCACACGCGCTGCAGCGACGCATCGGCGTGCAGCTTCAAGAGGCGCAGCTCCAGAAACGTATCAAGGTCTGGGAAGCGGTCGACCTCTGGGCCTCGCTNTTCGACGCCACGGTCGATGCTGAGGGCGTCCTTGACCAGCTCGGTCTCAGCGACAAGCGCAACGCCTGGTTCATGACGCTGTCGGGTGGCCAGAAACAACGGCTCTTCATCGCCCTCGCGCTGATCAACGACCCGGANCTGGTCTTTCTCGACGAGCTGACGACCGGTCTCGACCCGCAGGCCAGACACACCATTTGGGACCTGGTACGCGACATCCCGGCCCGCGGGAAGACCGTGTTTCTCACGACCCATCTGATGGAGGAGGCGGAGCGTCTGTGCGACCACGTCGCCATCATCGACCACGGGCGCATCATTGACCACGACACCCCGCCCAGGCTGGTGGCCCGACATTGCCCCCAACGGTCAGTCCTCGTATCCACAACGTATCCTGACGCGGCGGCGCACTTCGATGCGCTGGCATCTGTCGACACCGTGACCACGGAGGACGCCCATATCACGATCCGGGGACACGGCACCGATTTGGTCACCGAAACGATTCAATGTCTGTCGGAACATCGCATGCGCGTCACCTTGTTCCGCACGGAGGAACCGACCCTCGAGGANGTCTTCCTCACGCTGACCGGTCGGTCTGTCCGAGAATNACGCCGATGCCTGTGCTCACCACACTGCGCAGCCTCGCCAAGCTGACATGGTTGGAGATCAAGATCTTCGTCCGGGAGCCGATGGGACTCATCGGTAATTTCGTCATCCCTGTCGCCATCTTTGTTGTGCTCGGCCGGACGGTCGGTTCGAGGCTCGGCGAACCCACGTCCGGCTTCGCCATGCAGATGCGAGTCGGTCTCCCGGTGTTCGGGGCCATCTTCGTCTCGATCAACACCGTGCTGTCGCTGGTGGCCATCATCGCCATCTACCGTGAAGGCGGGATTCTGAAGCGATTGCGAGCGACACCGTTGTCGCCCATCACCATTCTGGTCGCCCACGTGCTGGTGAAGCTGATCTTCACCGCGGTCACCGTGACCGTCATGGTGTTCGTCGGACGTCGCTACTATCCCNCCGGCATCGATGTCCCGGTGGNGTCGTTCTCATTTGCGGTGCTGCTCAGCACCTGGAGCATTCTGTCGCTCGGNTTCATCATCGCGAGCCTGGTGCGCACCGCCCGTTTCGCGCCGCCGTTGGGCAGTGCCGTTCTCTACAGCATGCTGCCGTTCTGTGGGCTCTTCCAACCGATCGACACCTACCCCGCCGGTCTTCAGATCGTGGCGAGGGCGTTACCACTNACCCCCGCGGTGTCGCTAATGTCCGGCATCTGGCAAGGCAACCCATGGTCGGCCCACCTAGGCGACGNGGCAGCGCTGGTCGTCATCTTCGCTGTCTGCACGCTTATCGCATCGCGCGTGTTTCGGTGGGAATAGGATCAGGCGCGGCCACACCGCCGTTGCGAGCCCGCGGGGTCTCCTCACCCACTTCGTCGAAACCCGACTCGANACCCACTTCGTCCCGATGCGATTTCGAAGACGACGGTCGTGAAAAGCGATTCACGGTTCCTGACCCATTCGAGACCACGGTGCCCCCCATTCGTGGCTCCGACGACCAGTCAGACACGCGTATCGAGAATCTCCACAATGTGGTCCACGGTTTCGCGCGAGGCCCCGTCTAGAAGCTGTCAAGCGTAAAATGGGAAGANCCTCAGGATGGTCTCAGCGGCGCCTCACCGACCGCCGTCGTTGCTCAGACGGTACAGCTTCGTCTGGGTGCGCAGCAGCACACTGCCCCGGACAACCGCTGGCGTCGCCAACGCCATCTCGTCCAGCGTGTTGGTACGCAACAGTTCGAACTCGGGCCCTGCACGGATGACGAACGTATCGCCATCCTCGCCCATCAGGAAGATNCGATCGTTGTAGGCCCACGGGGACGCGGTGAACCCGGACCCGGGCTTGATGCGAGTGCGGCCATACACCTCTCGGCCGGTCCTGGCGTCGTGGNTCAACAGAAACCCCCGGTCCAGCAGGGTGTAGTAGTGGCCGTCNTAGACAAGCGCGGAGGTGTTGTAGGTGCCCAGCATCGGTTGATACCAGACGATGAAGTCGTTGCCATTCTCGCCCTCGCTCAACGAGATGTCTCCAGATGCGCCGGGGCGAATCGCATAGACCGGCCGGGGCATCCCGCCGGGATACCCCGAACTGANATAAATCAATCCGTCCCGGGCGAACGGGGTCGGCACGACGTTGACTGTCATCCCACCAAGCTCCCACAGCAGCCGGCCATCGAGGTCGTAGGACCGCACCCGGCGCAATCCGGCTGTGACGATCTCGGTGCGGACGTCGTTTTCCCAGACGAACGGGGTAGCCCAATTCTCGACNTCGTCACGCTCCACTCGCCAGACCTCGTCCCCGGTGCCAGCATCCANGGCGANCAGAAANGACTGGGTCGTGTTGTCNTTGACCACATACAGANGCCCNTCGTGGAGGGCGGGCGANGCGGCCGTGCCGAACCGCTGGCGACCANTGAACACGCCCAGCTCGCGTTGCCACTGCACCTCGCCGGTCAGGTCAAGGGCCGCGACGAGACCGATCGTGCCGAAGTAGACGTAGACTCGCTCGCCGTCGGTCACCGGGGTTTCTGACGCGAAACTGTTTTTGAGATGCCGCTCGATCTGGGGTACAGCGACCGCCATCTCGCGGACCCACCGGACCGCCCCGGTTGTGAAGTCCAGGTCGTACACCAGCCAGCGATGATTCGCGACCGACCGGGTGGCACCGCTGGCGGCTCCCGGGTCGTAGAGCCCGCGTACCGGTTGGCGCTCTTCGTCGGCACTGACCGCGGTGGTCAGAAAGACATGGTCGTCCCAGACCACCGGCGAGCTCCACCCGAGACCGGGAATGTCCGCCTTCCAGACAACATTGGTGGTTTCACTCCAGGTGTCCGGCAATCTGGGGTCGTCAGCCACCGCGCCATTGTCGGGTCCGCGGAATTTTGCCCACTGAGCCTGTGAGTCCTTCGCCAGTCGAGCAGGCTGGCCCGACACAATGGCCGGCACCGCTATGGCCACCGCCAGAATCGTGCTCACCCTGGCTATCATCGTCGTCGTCCGCATCACACGTCTCCTGATGTGAAACCCGCCGCGCGGTGTCTCTGCGATGCTATCGTATCGGTGGGCGTCAGCAGGCGCCACTGTCGGACATCTCGATGAACAACTTCCACACCCGAATGGGCTGCTCGTTGCTGGCACTGACCAGCCTCACGCCCCCCCTGGTCGCAGCTCAGGAGCGCGAGACTGACGCCAGCAGTTGGA
>PAUN01000003.1 GCA_002712885.1 Acidobacteriota bacterium | reverse complement strand
ATTAAGCCCTCCGCGGGTCGGGTCCCGCGGACGGGGCACATTTATCCGTTCGGAGGCGTGCTGGACTCAACGCAGCAGATCGGACCCCTCGCCCGCTCCGTCGATGATTTGGCCCTACTGCTCAGGCTCATCGCAGGCCCTGACGACATTGATCCAGGGGTCGCTCCGTTGCAATGGTACAACCCGGAGGCCGTCGACCTGAGTAGCCTGAGAGTCTCGTTCCACACGGACAACGGTATCCTGACACCCACGGCCGAGACAGCGCGAACGGTTGAGGACGTCGCTCGACGGCTCGTGTCGGTCGTGGCTTCGGTGGAAGAAGCGCGCCCCACCAGCATCGAGCAAACGTCCGACCTTATCGCACTGTACTTTTGGGACGGCGGTGCAGCCGTGAGAAGACTGCAGCGGGATGCCGGAACCACGGAGTCGGCATTACAAAGGCCGGAGGCGATATTGAATGCCGTGGAACTCGATGCCCTTATCACGCAGTGGTACTCATTCCGTAGCTCCATGCTTTTGTTCATGGCTGACTATGACGCTATCGTGTGTCCGGTCAACGCGACGCCCGCGAGGCTTCACGGGCCAGACATGGACGACCTGTCCGGCTTCACCTACACTTTCACGTATAACCTCACGGGTTGGCCAGGCGCGGTCGTCCGGGCGGGAACATCGCCTGAAGGGCTACCAATCGGGGTCCAGATCGTGGCACGCCCCGGACGTGAGGACGTTGCTTTGGCGATCGCCAAGCGCGTAGAGAGCGATTTTGGCGGCTACCAACGACCGGACTTGTAGGACAACGCCATCACGGCGGAGGGAAACGGCGTTCTAACAGTCGATTGCGGCAGGCGCGAGTAGGAGCGAAAGTCGTAAGCCCCTGCATCGCACCCCCCTTGCCCGCCAGCGGTAGGAGGGGGCACCCCGGATTCTTTGAGCTGGTGAACAGGGGAAGGGGTGGCTGCCTAGTAACGCTGAGGGCCTATCGTGAAAACTCGTCTAGTAATCGGCATTGACTCTCTGGCCCCCAATGGGCTCGCCGCGCGTGTCGGTCTGGCTATCTTGGCCAGCGCTGGCATCCTTTACGCAAACTTCAGCCCCGTCATCGTCTCCGGCCTTGCCCAAAATCCGGCTTTTACGGGTGAGACCGCAGGTTATGTTTTTTCAGCAAACATGTACGGGACGGCCATTGGCGGGTTCGCGATCATCTTTCTGATAAATCAACTCAACTGGAGATGGGCAGCGTTCGCGTTAATTACGCTTCTGATCTGCGCCGACGTTTTATCTGGCTGGTTCGGTGCGACAGATGCGTTGTACATAATTCGCTTCTTCCACGGCCTGGTCGGTGGAGCCCTCATTGGTACAGGGATGTCGGTNATTGCTCGCACCGAGAGCCCCGAAGTTACGATTGCGTTCGCGATTGTCATTCAACTAAGCCTCGGTGGATTAGGCACGGCAATGCTCATGCCTCTGCTGCCCACGTTCGGTGTCAGCGTAGTGTGGATTTCATTGACCGGCCTTTCGGCGATCGCACTCATCTTTTTGCCTCTATTTGATCCTTATCCGATGACCAAGAGTGGCGTCGGGAAGAAGCCACGTTGTGAGCGTGCGCCGCGATCGCAAATTTTCTTGGCACTAGCGGCGCTGTTTTCGTTTCAGGCCGGACAGATGGCTGCTTTCGCCTACAGGATCGAGCTTGGTTTGCATTACGGTTTTGAAACGAACTTTGTTAACCTGGTAATCGCGGTGTCGCTCTTGACTGGTGCGCCCTCCGCGTTGATCGTCGCGTGGTGGTCGACCCGTAGCGGCCGGCTCTTACCCGCCTGTATGGGTGTCGTGCTGATGACCAGTGTCACAGGGATGTTACTCGTCCCGCAGTCCTTGGTTTTTGGGGTTGCCAGCGTCGGTTTCGCAGTGTTCTTTGCGATGTCTTTCCCGTACTTGCTCGGAGTCGCATCTGAGATGGACAACAGTGGCCAGGTGGCGGCGATCGGCGCCTTTACGAGCAGTCTGGGCCTGGCCACGGGACCGGCGATTGCCGCCACGTTGCTCGGAGAGAGTCACCATGAACGAATACTGATATTTGCCTGCGGCGCATTGGCGGCCAGTCTCTTGCTGGTGTTTGGACCTGCTCGAATGCTCGATCGCCGTGCAAAACACAGTCGGGTGGTCTGGTGAATTACGTGACGCCGGAATGAAGGACCTGATGCATCCTCGTAGCCCTTGAGCAAGGAATGGCGGGGGATGACGCTTACCGCGTTGTCAATCCCGTCGTTTGGTGTGGAAGGGTTTGGACCTTGAGCCGCCGACAACCCGGCCCGATCGCGTCGATGCTGCCCAGATAGCGCTGAACCGTGCGTGACCTCTCTGCACAATAATGCCACCGGCACTGCCACCATTGCGTGTCCTGGAGCGGNCCTTCATGGCACGTTCTGATACATAGGCAACCAACGTTTGCCCAGGGTCTCGAGCGTCGAGGTGGCTTTAATATCGTCTATCGTCTTTGACACGGCACCGTGTAGGATAGGCGGCATTAGAATCTGCGTTCGCCGTCATACGAAGTGGACGCTCGCCCGTACACCCGTAGCGGCAACGCTCGGGCGACACGCGTTTGTCACTTCACTCGAGGACTGAATGACTCATGCATCTCTTCGCTCGCTCGTGGCTGCTACAGCGGCCAGCTGCCTCTTCCTTGCGTGTTCGGCTCCCGCCGACGACGCGGAGGCGCCCCCGACGCCGGTCGAGGCCGTTGCGCCCTCCGGCGAGCGCTCCACGGCGGTCTGGATGGTCTCGGAGGCGATGCATGCCCCGGAGAGCGCGTTTCTGCACACCGAGTCCGACTCCCTGTTCGTCTCGCTGATCGATGGCGACCCAGCGGAACGGGACGGGACCGGACACATCGCACGGCTCACGCCTGACGGGGAGGTCCTGGACGCCACCTGGGTCACCGGACTCAATGCACCCAAGGGGCTACGCGCACACGACGGCACCCTGTGGGTGGCGGACCTGGACGAGGTCATCGCCATCGACATCGAGCGGGCCGAGATCACGTCCAGACTCACGGTGGACGGCGCCATATTTCTCAACGACCTGGCCACCGGCCCCGACGGCACCGTCTACGTGTCCGATACGAACGGCTTTCGCATCTTCGCGGTCAAAGACGGCACCGCCTCGGTGTTCGCGGAAGGGGAGGTGGTCGAGTCGCCCAACGGGCTGCTGGTGGACGGCGGTCGCCTCCTGGTCGGCTCGATGCGACAGGCGGCCGACCCGGAAAGCGCTCCGGGGCGCCTGTTTGCTCTCGACTTGGCGACAGGCGAGAAGACCGTGCTCTCGTCCGAGCCGATCGGCACGATCGACGGCGTCGAGATCGACGGCCGCGGCGGCTACATCCTCACCAACGTGCTCGAAGGCCAGGTCGTGCACGTGTCGCCGTCTGGCGCCGTGCGCGTCCTCATGAGCTTCGGCGACGACGTGGCGGCAGACCATGCGTACGACCGCGAGCGCCAGCGCGTGATCGTGCCGCATCTCTTCCAGAACAAGGTCGGCGCGTACGACGTGTCTGGCTTCCTGCAGTAGACGCCGTGGGACCAACCAGCCTGCCGGCCCCGATATCCGGTCGGCGGCCTCCGGGTCGGCGGNCCGAACCAACGTCCGCCCCCGGCTCAGGCCGACGTTCACGCGGGAATACTTTGCCCAGAGCCTCGAGCGTCGAGAGGGCTTTAATATCGTCTTCGCCTACGCGTGGGACGCCGCACACCCACGNAAACTCGGGCGGAGAGGCGCTAATGTTTCCTATCGTCCTCGTGGCTGAATGCATACCCCTCACGACCACAAGAGCATCACGTAATGGTTCGTAGACAGCATCTCTCCGTTCCGTGCGTTACCTGGTCGCGTCACAGAGGCTGATAGGTCAGCGCTACGCGGAGCACGTTACGGCCGTNTCCCGTAGGTCAACGTTCGCCACAGCCACTCNGCCGGGCCAAATCGGTGACGGNNNAGCCACNTCGGGCTCANCCAGAGCTGGAACGCCCNAATGGCNAAGACGATCGGATATAGCTGCCAACGCTCAAGTACCCCGACAAGCGAAAATCCAAGGCCGGTAAAGAGCACCAGGCAAATGAGTGAGTGCATCAGATAGTTCGTCAGCGCCATTCGGCCAACAGCCGCCAACGCCCCACGTAGCCAAGGCAGCGCGTCGGACTTGCACATGATCATAACCAGGCCGAGATAGCCCAGTGCCATCCCCAGGCGACCGAGATGATACGTCGGCATAAATATCGGAAAGGTTGCCAGNAGATCCAGATCGGCCACAAGCGCATGGCGCAGTTCCCACAGGTTGGTCACTAGACCGACGCCAAAACCGACCCCGGCGAGCCTAGCGTACCAGCCGACCGACCGAGAGGCATCGAGCACCCCGACCTTGAAGAGCGCCATACCGAGAAGCATCATCGCGAGTGCGTCCGGCCCGAAGAGCACAAAAGTGCCGATGACCCCGACCATATGTTCCGCCGACCAGGCAAACGCGCTAAGGTAGCTCGTTCGTCGCTCCGCCAGCTCTTCCTCGTACGCCTCGACCGGCGGGTTCATCTGGGCTGCAAATCCTGTCCAGCCGGGGNCGGAGGGATCGGCCGTCCTCAATTGCCCTAANCCCCAGCCAGCGGCNCCTAACCCCACCCCCATCACCACCATGAGGACTGCGCTGGTGATAACCAGCCTACGTGGCGACCACTCACGGAGTCCGTACAGAATCATGCCGGCCAGGGCGTAAACCATCAGAATGTCGCCCGTCCAGAGCAACAGAAAGGCATCGACCAGCCCGAACGCGAGCAGCCACAGGTTCCGTCGGAAATGCAGCGATCTGGCGTTCACACGCCCGGCCGTGAACAGGACCACGCCGGCGCCGAATAGCATCGAGAACAGCGCCCGCATCGCCCCTTCAAAGAGCACGCTGACCGCACCCCAGACCCGTACGTTGAGCTCTTGGTCTGCAGCCGTCTCACCGAGCGGCACCAGGGGGTTGAAGTAGCCGGCGCTGTGCAAACCAAATAGGGTGATATTGAGCAACAAGATGCCGAGGAGCGCGAAGCCCCGCAGAACGTCAATGGACTCAATGCGTGCACGCTCTTCGACTGGGGTAGCCATAGCGCGTTCGTTCTTCTCGACTTCAAGGAATGGCGGGGGATGACGCTTACCGCCAAGAAATTAAAGAGAAATCGATGTGGACCAAGTGAGGCTCTGAAACAAGAGAGGCTCTGCAACCGGAGAGGAGGTCCCATGAGCCATTTAACGCCCAACCGGAAAGCGATTCAGTCTCGGACCGGAAGGGCAAACACGAACAGGTTGTTCCCGGCGCTCGGGCGTATCTCCGGCGTCAGGCGAACAAACCCCGACGCGGTGGCCGCACTGCCGGTGCTGACCGCCACGTACTGCCGATCGTCGACCGCGAAGCTGATCGGAAAGCCGGTCACCGAGGACCCGAGGTTAATCTCCCACAGCACCTCGCCCGTCTCCTGGTCGAAGGCGCGGAAGCGGCCATTCACGTCGCCGCCGAACACCAGTCCTCCCCCGGTGGTAACAAGCGACATGGTGGCAGAGCGCTGCTCGTGGAGCCAGGTCGTCTGGCCCGTCTCCACCGAAATCGCGCGCACCGTACCCAGTTGGTCGGTACCGGGCGCGAGCTGGAATCTGGCCGCGAGCCGGTAGATCGCCAGTCCGCCCTCCATCGTCGACAGTACCCGCGCACAGGTGTTACGCAGCGGATAGTACATCGTGTTGGTCAGCGGGCTGTAGGCGCCCGCCTCCCAGTCCTTGCCTCCGATCCAGGAGGGGCAGGCGAGCACCTCCTGGCCGAGCCCGCTGAAGACCACCTCGGAGTTCTCCGTCACCACCCCGGTGGCCCCGTCGATGTTGCTGATGACGTTCTGGGTGACCGTGGGGGTGGCCCAGAGAAACTCGCCGGTCTCGCGATCGAGCGTGTAGACCACCCCGGTCTTTCCCGGAATGCCGGTAATCACACTGCGGAGCTCTCCAGCCTGCAGTCTCGGGTTGATCCAGCTCACCGCGGCCGGATCGGGCGCGACGGCGGTGTCCACCAAGAGCCGCTCAAAGGGATGGTCTAGGTCCCAGTGATCCTTGAGGTGCTGGTAGTACCACACGATTTCACCGGTGTCGGCATCGAGGGCGAGCGTGGAGTTGTGATACAGGTGCGCAAGGTCGCTACCACCGAGCATGAACTTCGGCGCTGGCGAGGTCACCGACGTCCCGATGTAGATAAGATTCAGCGCCGGGTCGTAGCTCGGCACCATCCATGTGCCGACATGTTGGCGGTCTTCGAACGCCACGTCGCCCCAGGTCTCGTCACCCGGCTCACCCGGTGCCGGAATTGTCCGCCGACGCCACAGCTCCGCGCCGGTCCTCGCGTCGTGGGCGGTGATGACGCACGAGTCAGGCTTGCGACAGCTTCGGCCCGAGATCACCTTCCCGTTCGCGATGATGGGCCCGGAGCTCTGCATGGCCCGGTAGGTGTCGTAGTCGAGAATCTCGGTCTCCCACGCCATGTCTCCCGTGTCGGCGTCAAGCGCGAATACGTGGTCATCGACGCTCGTGTCGATGATCAGCCTGCCGTAGATGGCGATGTTCCGGTTGTTGGTCACAAGACCGCCCTCGCCGACGTTCTCCGGTACCTCCCGTCGATGCTCCCACAGGAGGTCGCCGGTGGTTGCATCGATGGCCTGGATGACATCCCGGGGGTTCGGCATGTAGAGCACCCCGTCGTAGGCCAGCGGGGTCCCCTGCTGACTGCCGCGGCCCAAAGCACGGGTCCAGACCATACGCAGCTCTCCGACGTTCTCGCGGGTGATCTGGTCGAGCGGGCTGTAGCCCCAGCCGTCAAGCGTACGGCGCCACATCAGCCAGTCCTCTGGCGCAGGCTCTTGGAGCATCGCGTCGGTGACAGGAACAAACTCAGCAGACTGGGCGCGAACGGTCACCCGACCAGCCGCACAGGCCATAACGACGAGGGCGATCACCAGACCACATTGTGAAACACCAACTTGTGTGCGCATCGTATGCTCCTAGTCACTCGGGTTCCGACACCATCCATACGAGGTCCGATCCGCCACGGTCGGCCCCTCCACCAGATCCAGCACCATCTTCCAATCCGTGAATGCCTCCAAGGTTGGGGTGGTTCAAGCTGGCTCGCACCTGCGCCTCCCGCTGGAACCGGACAAGCTGATCCGGATCGTCAGCGAAGGCGCTGGAAGGAGTAATTCAGTAAGCCAATCTGTGCCGATGATCGGTCGTTTTGGCGGCTGGCACCCGAGGAATATTCCGTCGACTCGGCGGCAGAATACAGAAAAATCCTCGTATTTAAAGGAGAGAATGGTACGCCCGGCAGGGCTCGAACCTGCGACCCTCGGCTTAGAAGGCCGATGCTCTATCCAGCTGAGCTACGGGCGCGTGCCTTATTTTGTTGATCTTACAAGGACCGGTCCGGTACTGCCACCGGGTACTGCCACCTTTTTCCTCCGTTGGAACTTTTCCACCTGCTTGACCGTTTCGATACCAATCGATTCCGTGTAGGGCTTGCCGAACGCATAGATCCAGGTCTGCGAGAGGTGCCAATCGTGCACCTGAAAGTGGAAGGCACCAAGGCTCCGCAGTTCGTCCTCCACCTCGCTCTCCTCACAGCGCGCACGAGGCTTGTCGAGTAGGGCTTGGGAAACGACTTTCTCGGGCGTGTTCGCGTTACCAGTGTGGGCGGAATGGTCGGCCCCCGGGCCGAAACGAGCTAGACCCCGATCCCGCCCTTGACGAACACGCCACCCTTCAGCGTGGCCACGTTGACGAACTGCTGGCTCAGGTCGCGCGTCTGCGGCTCCGGGCGGGAGCCATCGCCAAACGTGAAGCGGCCTTGCTCGAGTTCTAGCACCGCCACGTCGGCCGTCGACCCGGGCTCGAGCGACCCCACCGTTTCCGGATAATCCAGCATCTTCGCCGGGTTCGTCGTCACCCGCTCAATCACCTGCTCGAGGCTCAGCCCCAGGTGCAGAAACTGCGACATCGGCAGCAGCACGCTGGCCGGGGTCCGGTCCGGGGTCCGCGCCACGTCGGTCGAAATGGCGTCGGGGAACCAACCCTGGTTGGTCGCCTTCTCCGACACCTGCCACTGATGGTGGGTGGTGGCCAGCTGGCCGTCGGTGAAGATGCCGCGATCGGCCAGCTCTAAGATCTGCGGCAGCACCGTGTCGGCCTGGGTCAACTGGCTGCCGAAGACGTTCGACGATCGCTCGGTCGGCGGGTTGAAGGGATGGGTCAGGATGTCACCCGCCCGCAGGAGGGCGAGCAGATCCGGCTCGGTGGACCAGTGCATCATGACCGGCAGGCCCGCCTCGTCGGCCAGTTCCCGGGCGGTGGTCAGGGTGGCGACATCGTGGGCCAAGTCCTCGCGCCGGCCCCGCACCCGCACCTTCAGCCCCAGAATCAGATCTCGGTGCGCCTCGATGACCCGGCGGGCGGCCCGGGTGTTGATGAGCCGGGGGTCGAGATAGATCTCGTCAGTACAGCAACCAGCGGTCGAGAGGTTCAGTAACGCGTAGATGCGGGTTCTGGCGCCGTCGATGACGAACCGCCTGAAACCGGGGAACATCGACGCCCCGGTGGTGCCGGCGTCGACGATGGTGGTGACTCCAGACTGGATGCCGACCAGATCCGAGGGAACACCCAGCGGGGTGCCGTGCTCGTAGACGTGCGAGTGCAGGTCGATCAGGCCGGGCGTAACGATCTTGCCGGTGGCGTCGAACACCTGCCGGGCTTGGTCCGGCGGGATGTTCTCGCCGATGCGCGCGACCCGCCCATGGCGGATGGCGACGTCACGCACCGCCGAGAGGTTCTGTCCGGGGTCGATCACCCGGCCGCCGGCGATCAACAGGTCGAAGGTCGTGTCTGATGGCGCGCCCTGCCAGGCAGTCCCGGCCGGAGCGGCGGCGGCCCCCCACCCGAGCGCTCCGAAGCCGGGGATGGCGGCTGCGGCCGCGCTAAGCTGTCCGAGAAATGTCCGTCGGCTTGATCGTGCCATGATGCCTCCACCGGGGTGCTACTGTGTGGGCCCTGTGTCCCCCTCGAGCCAGTGCTCGACCACAATCAGGTCCGGCAGGTTGCCGTCGCTCGCCAGTTGGTGCCTTGGAAACTCGACTGATTATACCGAGCCGGCAGACGCGGGGCCCGGGGAGAAACCGGCGCCCAGTCCTCGGTGGTTCCCAGGGCGGCCTCGGCGTGTCCTTGAGCTGAGCGAGCGGCCGACGCTGGTCGATTGCCTCAAGCAGGGACCGATCCCGGTCGACGAGGCGCTCTCCCTCCGCAAGCAGATCGCCGAGGCCTTCGAGGACTCGTGGGTCGTCATGAATAGGTCCTTGCTGCTGTCCGTACGTACCTCGTCCGTCACACGGCTTTCCACACCCAGCCATCCAGGCCCCCCAGCCGGTCACGCCGTGTCGCGGACAGGTTGTCCTGGTTGCTGCGCTGTTTACTGACCCACCTCCCCAGCGAATAGTCCTCGACGGTGCGATGGCCGTCCAGCACGCGCGCGAGTTAGTTAGTTGCGCTCCCGGAGGTAAGCGTCTACTCGGGCTTGCGCGTTCTGGCGGATGTTTACGTAGAACAACGCGTAGTCGTAGATGTGGAAGTTGTCTCGGCCGAGCGGCATCAGCGTGTAGTGGTTGGAACGGATTTCTGATACACGCAGTCGCCCCTCGCGGCACTGCGCGTCAGCGGCACCAGGTTCGTGGGTATCCGAACCGGCGAAATTGACTGCGCCGAGGTTGGCCTCATGGGGCGCGCGGGCCCCGTCCGTCGACCAAGTCAACGGATTAACGCAGATGTTATCTGGCGAGGCNAAGAGCGACCCCGCCCGCGGACCCACGCTGTTCCAGGTTACCTGACAGCCGGTCTGTGTAGCGGTCCGGCAGATTGCGATCCCGTTGCTACCGTTGAGCTCGAATCCGATCGGATACGCTGCGACCATTTGTTCGGCTACCGCAGTTCCCGCAATTTCTTCGGCCAGGAGAAAATCTAGGTGCCGCGAGCCTTGGCTGTGTCCAGCGAGTACGAATGGGCGGCCGTGGTTGAAGGTAGCCAGGTAGTAGCGGAATGCAGCCACTACATCAGAATAGGCGAGGTCGAGGGCTTGTGGTGCACTGGCGCCCTCCACGAAAAACGCCGCCAGTGTGGCCTGCCGGTAACGTGGGGCGTATATGCGACAGCATGCGTTGAAGACACTCGCCTGTCCCTGCATCACCATTCGGTCGGTCGTTTCGTTGGTGGTCGTATCGTCGAGTGACTGGTTCCAAGCGTCCGCCGATACGAAGGTGGTGGGGTGCACGAAAAAAACGTCGGCTGCGGCGGTGTCCTGGAGGTCTGTCTCGCCGTCGGCAAGGGTGTCGGCAAGGTCGTCTCGCTCGGGCAGCGCTGCCCAGTGTGTTGGGTTGGCATAGTCGGGCGCTGTCGGGGACGGGACATCGGAAAACGCGTGACCCGGGACCACGAAGGTTAGTCCGAGGAGCATCAGATCGGCGCGATAGATGTAGCCCGTACCAATGAGTAGGGCCAAGATAATGGTGCCACCGGTGAGTAGTTTTTTCTTCATGGTTATACCCGATGAAATGGCGTTGTCAGGTTAGCGCCCACAGTGGCAGAGTCGGCGTATGACGAGCCAGCCGCCCAGCTATCGCGGATACCGATTTCCTCCAAAAGATCATCAGTCACGCGGTCTGGGTCTACCACCGCTTTGGCCTGAGTTTCCGAGATATCGAGGATCTCCTCGCTGAACGGGGTGTCAGCGTGACGTATGAGTCGATCCGCCAGTGGTGTCTAACGTTCGGACTCGGCTACGCACGACGGTTACGGCGCCACCGGCCAACGCGAACGGGACCATACGAAACCGGGTCAGATCACACCACCTGGTCTGACCAGCCGCGACCACCCTATCACCCCGCTGGCCAGCGTTCGCAGCACGATGGTCGGCCACGTCTTGACTCCCCTCCTCCCCGAAGGTACGCTCCCGGCTCGTACTCTAAAAACCGTCTCTACGCGTGGTGATCGCCCGATGGCCGCGGCGATCGAAGGGGAAGCACATGGCCCGCATGATCTTGAACATCGGTTGCGCCCTCGTTCTGTTGGGCACGATTGCGTTCACGCAGCAGACACCCGATCCGGCGACCGGCATGACCACGGCGGCCATCAAGTTTCTCGACACCCTCAGCGACGAGCAGGAGCGGGCGGCACGATTCCCCTTTGACGGCGAGGACCGGTTCGATTGGCATTTTATCCCGCGCGAGCGGAAGGGTGTACCGCTGAAGACGATGACGGCGACCCAGCGTTCAGCCGCCCTGGACCTGTTGCGGACGGCCTTGAGTGAGGATGGGTTCACCAAGGCGGAATCGATCCGCCAGCTCGAGCAGATTCTGTTCGAACTCGAAGGCCGCGACATTCGCGACCCGGACCTGTATTTCTTCATGGTGTTCGGCGAGCCGACCACCGGCGGCACCTGGGGCTGGCGCTACGAAGGGCACCATCTGTCGCACAACTGGACCATCGTCAACGGCTCGGCCGTCGCCGCCAGCCCACAGTTCTTCGGGACCAATCCGGCCGAAGTGCGTGACGGGCCGAAGAAAGGGCAGCGGGTCCTGGGCAGTGAAGAGGACCAAGCGCGCGCGTTGTTGGCGTCGCTGAATATGACCCAGAAAGCGAGCGCCATGTTGTCGGAAGAGGCGCCACGCGACGTGCTCACGAGTAACGAGCGCGAGGTGGCCATGCTGGACGACCTCGGCGTATCGCACGCGGACATGGACGCGAGCCAGCGCGGCGTGCTGTGGTCCATCATCGAGGAGTACGCTATGGCGCAGCCGGCCGCGGTGGCCGAGCAGCGGTTGGCGGAAGTCCGCACGGCGGGGCTCGACAACATCAAGTTCGGGTGGATGGGCGGGGCGGCCCGAGGCGAGCCGCACTACTACCGAATTCAGGGACCGACATTCCTCATCGAGTACGACAACACGCAGGGTCAGGCGAACCACGTGCACAGCGTCTGGCGAGACTTCGAGGGCGATTTTGGTCGCGACCTGCTCGCCGCGCACTACGAGCAGTACCCGCACGGGCCGGTCAACGCGGACGACTAGGTTTTCCGACGCGGCGCCCGTCTGGCGGTGTTACTTCGTCAGAAAACCCCTTCTGACGTGTGTCAACAATCTGCTGGCGCGGTGGCCGGGTCGGGTGACCCGCAGCTACGAGACGGGGGCGGGAGCCCCCTCCTCGATGGCTTTGAGGACGAGAAGCGTGCGGTCGTCCTGGCTGCCGAAAGAGAACGTGCGGACGTCGTCCATGACGCGGTCGCAGATGTCCTCGGCGGGTTCGGTGCGGCAGGCTTCGAGCGTGGTCACCAGTCGCTCCCGCCCATACTCGTCCTCACGCGCGTCGCTCGATTCGACGATGCCGTCGGTGTACAGCACGAACAGGTCGCCGACATCGAGGGCCGCGATACCTTCGAAATATCGCGGCGACTCGAACATCCCCAGCGGCACCCCGCCACTCCGCAGCTCTTCGACCTCGCCGTTCGCACGCAACACGATGGGCGGCTGGTGGCCGGCATTGACATAGATCATCCGGCGTGAGGGCACGTCGAGGACGGCGTAGAACAAGGTCACATACTTCCCCTCCTCCACCGAATCGTGGAAAAAGCGATTGGCGCGACGCATTACGGCCCGCGTCGCCAACTCCCGCCCGACCAGGGCATACATGGACGCCCGGATCGCCGAGACCAGCAGGGCGGCCCCAATACCCTTACCAACGACATCGGCAATGACGAGGCCCCAGCGGTCATCCGGGAGCGGGATGAACTCGTAGTAGTCGCCGCCGACCTCGAACGAAGCCTCNTTGACCCCGGCCACGTCGAACCCATGCAACGGCGGAATCGTGCGCGGAATGAGATCTTCCATCACCTGCCGCGCTACCAGCAGGTCACTGTCGATACGCCGCTTCTCGCGCACCTCCTCCTTGAGGCGAGCCCGCTCGATGGTGCCGGCGACCAGCGTGCCCAGCAGTTGGAGCATCTCGACCGCTCGCGCGTCGAAGGCCTTGGGTTGGGTCGCGTGCAACTCGAGGGCACCCATCGCGGCGCCATGGGTGCCGACGACGGGCACGACGAGGCACGAGACGAACCCGAGACCGGCCGCGGCGGGGTCATCCGCGTCGCAGTTCGTCGCGACCGGCTCNCCGCGCTCGATCGCGCGCGCCACCGGTCCGCTCTTCTCGATCGGGTCTCGACGGCCGGGCGGCGGCCCCCCGTCGCCACGCCAGCGCCAATGCAGCACCCGGCGGTTCGACCGCCCGAGCACGTACACGCCGGCAGCGTCGAAAGGCACCAGCTGCCCCACCGCATCCAACAAGCCATTGAGACTGACGTCTACGTCGCGTGACTCGGTCGACAATCGATACGCGTCAACGACGACACGCACCGCTCGGAGCACCTCAGCGGTCACTGGCGAGGGTGCAACGCACGGTTCGTCGGCGGGCACCAAAGAGGAACTGGCCATCCGGTCCACATTCTAGCGCGGCTCGTCGGGCCGCCCGTAGCGAAAGGCCGGTGTCGCGTGACAGCGGTGAACGGCCATGGCTCGGTTGGCTGGACGAAACCGAGGGCCGCACATAGAATGAAAGCGCACGCTGTGGTGGGTGTAGCTCAATTGGTAGAGCGCCGGACTGTGGCTCCGGATGTTGCGGGTTCAATCCCCGTCACTCACCCCATTCTCAATAACACAATTTCGGTCTGGCCGGTCCCGCGGTCGGCACCCCACCCTACGCATTGGGCCAAGACGCACGACAATGCGCGGCCCGCCGCGGCGGAGTGGCGCACTCTGGCGTCCCGGCGCTACCGACCGCGTAGGGTTCCGGGCGCAGCCCGGTCTAAATATGCCGATGCCAGTCCCGCAGCGCGCGGCCAATGGCGTGAGGCTGGTCTTCCTGCACGAAATGGAGCCCAGGACCGATGTCCACGGAGGTCAGCCCCTCGATGTGTTCGATGCACCACGCCACCAGGTCGGCACGAAGGATGGCGCCCGGCTGGGCGTAGAGCAACAACTTGGGCACGGACGAACGTGTCAGCCAGTCGGTGTAGTGCTGAACGAGTTCGACGACATCGGCCGGTTCGCCATCGATCGGGATCTCGTTGGGCCAGCGCCACAACGGCTTCCGCGTGGGCGGGTCGAGAAATGGAGCGCGGTAGGTGTCCATCTCCTCCGGGGCCAGGTCTCGCTGAATGGCGCCCGGCAGGATCTGCTCGACGAACACGTGCTTGTTGACGATCAGGTCCCACCCCACCTCGGGCGTGCGGATCTGCTGAAACAGCCCACGCACGCTGCCGGGCCACTCGTCCCAGGTCATCGGTCGCACGATGGCCTCCATGAAAGCGATGCCCTTCACATTGCTCTCGTGCCGGCGGGCGTAGTGAAACCCGAGCGCCGAGCCCCAGTCGTGCACGACGAGGGTCACCCGCTCCAGGCCCAGCGCCTCGATGAAGCCGTCGACATACCGCACGTGATCGACGAGTCGATACTCGAGATCGGGCTTGTTGGACTGTCCCATGCCGATGAGATCAACCGCGATACACCGCGCGTCGGTCTCGAGGTGCGGCATGACGTTGCGCCAGAGATACGACGACGTGGGGTTCCCGTGCAGGAACAAGACCGGGTCGCCGGCGCCCGCCTCCACGTAGTGCAGGGTGGAACCGAGCACGCCAACAAACCGCGAGAGGTAGGGCATCTCGGGGGAAATCGCGTCGTCGTTCGCGGGCCCGGTCACGCTCATCGGTTCTCCTTCTTGGTTCCAGTTTGGTTCCGCCATCGTATCCGACCCCTTCAGCCCCCGCTATAATCGCCGTACCATCGCCCGCCTTTGACACAACAATCTCAGGAGCCACCACCGGATGCCGTCCCGAGTACACCAGGTTATCGACACCCACGGCTCACTCGTCTTCCCCGGTGTCTACGACCCGCTATCGGCCAAGATCGCGGAGCAGACCGGGTTCCCGCTTGCGTTCGTCTCCGGCTATGCGGTCGCGGCCACCCTGCTCGGCGAGCCGGACCTGGGCCTGCTGACCCAGACCGAGATCATCGAGCGGGCGAGACAGATCTGTCGGGCAGTGAGCATTCCGATTCTCGTGGACGCCGACACCGGCTACGGCAACGCGTTGAACACCGTGCGCACCGTCACCGAGCTCGTCGGCACCGGGGCAGCCGGCTGTTTTCTCGAAGACCAGCAGTGGCCCAAGCGCTGCGGACACATGGACGGCAAGCGTGTCGTCGATCGGCAGGAGTATCTGGAGAAGATCGGCGCCGCGGTGGAGGCGCGGGGTGAGGCGGACTTCTTTGTCGTCGCGCGGACCGACGCCGTGGCGGCGGTGGGGCTGGACGAAGCGCTGGCCCGCGTGGACGGCGCGCGAGCGGCCGGGGCCGACGCCACGTTCGTGGAAGCGCCGAGGTCGCTGGCGGAACTGGTGGAGGTGGGTCGACTGGCCCCGAAACCGACGGTGGCGAACATGGTGGAACAGGGCCGCACGCCCGTGCTGCCCCAGGCACAGCTCGCCGAGATGGGATTCAACCTGATTCTCTATCCCGTCACCGGTCTCTACGCGTCGGCCCACGCCTTGACGACCGCTTACGGGCACCTGCGCGAGCAGGGCACGAGCGCCGGCTCCGACGACCGGCTGATGGCGTTCGATACCTTCAACGACCTGATCGGCGTCGACGAGAAATATGCACTGGCGAGGAAGTGGTCCACGGGGAAGGACTGACCCTACCCCCGTCACACGAACGATATAATCCGAACTCGCGTGTCCAACCTTTCGCTGCCCACGTCGATCGACGAGCTCCAAACGCTGCTGGCACGCCAGCAGTATGTGACGGACCGTGGCCTGGCCACCTCGGTCTATCTGGCCCTGACGCTCCAACGTCCGTTGCTGCTGGAGGGCGAGGCCGGCGTCGGCAAGACGGAAATCGGCAAGGTACTGGCGTCGGCGCTCGGCACCGAGCTGATCAGACTGCAGTGCTACGAGGGTCTGGACGTGACCCACGCCGTCTACGAATGGAACTACGCGCGGCAACTGCTCGAGATCCGGATGCGCGAGGCCGGCGGCGCGGTGGCGCGCGACGCGTTGGTGGCTGATCTGTTCGGCCCCGACTTCTTGATCAAGCGGCCGCTGCTTCGCGCGCTCGAAGCGCCCGCCGACCGACCACCCGTCCTACTGATCGACGAGCTGGACCGGGCCGATGAAGAGTTCGAGGGCTACCTGCTCGAACTACTCTCGGACTATCAGGTGACCATACCGGAGCTGGGCACCATCCGCGCCACCACCCGCCCCATCGTCATCATCACCTCGAATCGCACTCGCGAGCTGCATGACGCGTTGAAGCGGCGCTGCCTCTACTGGTGGATCGACTACCCGGACTTCGACAAGGAATACCGCATCGTCACGCAGAAGGTCCCGGAGGCGCCCGCACGGTTGGCCGAGCAGGTGACGCGCTTTGTGCAGCAGCTGCGCACGGCCGAGCTCTACAAAGTGACCGGGGTCTCGGAAACGCTGGACTGGATCGCCGCGCTGGTCGCGTTGGATCGGCAGGAACTGGACCGCGAGACCATCGACGAGACGCTCGGACTGATTCTGAAGACCCAGGAAGACCTGCAGGCGGTCAGGGGCGAGCAGGCGCACACATTGTTCGAGCACAGCCTCCTCCCCACTGGGACCGCCAGCCGCGGTTGACGGGCGCGCGGATGACCCACACCCGGCCGGCAGAGCCGCACGGCCGCCTGTTCCACAACCTGTTGCACTTCGGCCGACTGCTCCGCGATGTGGGGCTGGACGCCCAGGCCGGGCGGATGCTCGATGTGGCCGAAGCGCTGAACTATGTCGACGTGGGACGCCGGGCCGACTTCTATCACACGCTCCAGACCATGCTGGTGCGCCGGTCTCAAGACCTCCCGGTGTTCGACGACGCGTTCCGGGCCTTCTGGCGGCCACCCCGGGGCGACAATCGCACCACGCCCGAGCCGCGCGCGGGCGCCGACCAATCGCGGCGGCCTCCGTCGGAGGGGAGCGCCCCGCCCAGCCGACCCGCGAGCGACGCCAGCGAGAGTCGCGGCGCGTCGGCCATCCGCATAGAGCAGGTGGCGGCGTTAAGCTACGGCACCGGTCAGGTGTCACGTAGCCAGGACTTCGCGACCTTCACCGATGCGGAGGTCGCGCAGGCACGCGCCATGATGGCGGCGCTTCGCTGGGAACTGGGCACCCGAACCACACGGCGATGGCAGACCGGGCCGGGGCACACCATCGACATCCGGCGCGCGGTGCGTCGGAACCTCCGTTTCGGCGGGGAGTTGGTCACGCTCCCCCGTCGCCGACGCCGGACCCGGACCCGACCTCTCGTGCTGCTGTGCGACGTGAGCGGGTCGATGGAGCGCTACAGCCGGATCCTGCTGCACTTCGTCCACACGCTGGCCGGAGGATTCGACCACGTCGAGACGTTCTTGTTTGCCACCACGTTGACCCGGGTCACGACCCAGCTCGCGCGTCGCGGGGTCGACGACGTGTTCCCCAGCCTGCCCCACCATGTGGCGGACTGGGGCGGCGGCACCCGCATCGGTAAAGCGCTGCACCGCTTCCACGTCGACTGGTCGCGTCGGGTGATGGGACACGCCCCGGTGGTGCTGCTGATTTCCGACGGCTGGGACCGCGGCGAGCCGCGTCGGCTGGGGACCGAGATGGCCCGGTTGCAACGGAGCTGTCACCGGCTGGTGTGGCTGAATCCACTGCTGGGGTCGCCCCACTACCGGCCGCTGACCCGGGGCATGCTGGCCGCCCTGCCCCACATCGACGATTTTCTGCCGGTGCACAATCTGGCCAGCCTCGACGCACTGGCCGTTCACCTCAATCACTTGCCGAACCATCGCCCAGCTCGGCGGCAACATCCGGCTGACCCGTCCTGAGTCTGGTCGCACAGTGCTATTGTCGAGGGAACCATGAACGTCACAGGCAGTTACACATTCAACGCGCCGGCCCAACAGGTCTGGGATCTCTTGCTGGACACCGAGGCGGTCGCGGCCTGCGTGCCCGGCTGCGAATCCCTGGAGCCGATTGCTGAGCACAAATACCGAGCAGCGTTGACCATGGGAATCGCGGCCGTAACCGGCCGATACGAGGGCACAGTCGAGATGGCGGATCTCGTGCCGCCATCGTCTTACCGGCTCATCGTGCAGGGCAGAGGGAAGCCGGGCATGGTGAACGGGGGCACCACCATCACCCTGACGGAGGACGATGGCGCCACCACTATTGCCATCGACGGCACGGTGCAGGTAGCCGGCACCATCGCCCGAGTCGGCCAGCGTCTGCTCGGCAGCGTCTCAAAGATGATGATGGACCGGTTCTTCAACTGCCTGAAGGCCCGCCTGGCCCAGACGGGATGAGCGTATGAGCAACCACACGTCGACCCTGCTGGGCCGGGCATTGATCCTCCTGCTACTGGTGGTCGTCGGTGCCGTCGTCGCGGCGCGAACCATCGGGGTTCGTCTGGAGGTCGACGGCAGCGGCATTCGCCCCATGCTGTCCCGTTTCAACGAAGACGCGCACTTCGACGCACTCGAGTCTGACCGGACCGAACGGGGTCCATCGGCTCCTACGACCGCGGGGCGAACCGTATCCTCAGCGTCAGCCGACCGGCGCCCTGAGAGCTTCTGGCCCGCCTATCGTGGAGCGACCCAGACGGGTCGCTACGACCATCCCATCACCACCGACTGGCCGGACGACGGACTCCCCCGGCGTTGGCACCACCCGATCGGCGGCGGCTATGCGTCGTTCGTGGTGGCCGAGGGACGGCTGTTCACCATCGAACAACGACGCGCCCGCGAGGTGGTGGCCGCCTACGATCCCAACAGCGGGGTCGAGCTGTGGACGCACGAGTGGGACGAACAGTTCCAGGAAACAATGGGTGGCGATGGTCCCCGCGCGACACCCACATGGGACGACGGACGGCTGTTCGCGCTGGGCGCGGGGGGCGAACTGCGCAGCCTGGCCGCCGACACCGGACGTCTGTTGTGGCGGACGAACATCCTGAAGGATGCCGGTGCCGGCAATCTGACCTGGGCCATGTCGGCCTCGCCCCTGGTCGTCGACAACATGGTGGTCGTGCTGCCGGGCGGACGCGCCGGACGCTCGGTGGTGGCCTACGACGCTGACACCGGCGACACCCTCTGGACCACGCTCGACGACGTGGCCGGCTACACCGCCCCGATGCTCGTGGAGCTGGCCGGTGTGCGACAAGTTCTCGTGGTCACGGCCGCGCGGGCGGCCGGCTTGCGGGTGGAAGACGGCACGCTGCTGTGGGACTACCCCTGGGTCGTCTCCAACGTGCCAAACATGGCGCAGCCGATCGTCGTGGGCCCGAACCGGCTGTTCATTTCTGCCAGTTACGGACAGGGGTCGGCCATGGTCGAGGTGACGGGCACCGGCGACGGTCTCGCTGCCCGCGAGGTCTGGCGCACGAACCGGATGAAGAACAAGTTCAGCAGTTCGGTCCTGCACGAGGGATTCATCTACGGCCTCGATGACAACATCCTGGCCTGCCTCGATGCCAAGACCGGCGAACTGGTGTGGAAGGGGGGCCGCTACGGATACGGGCAGCTCCTGTTCTCCAACGGACATCTGGTTGTACTCACCGAACGGGGGGATGTCGTGCTGGTGCGCGCCACGCCGGAGGGGCATGACGAGGTCGCCCGCTTCCCCGCCCTCGCGGGGAAGACCTGGAACGTGCCGACCATTGCCGACGGCACGCTGTTCGTCCGGAACGCCACCGAGATGGCGGCGTTCGATATTCGGCCGTGAGTTGCCGACCTGTTTCCGGTTTGCTGGCGCGGGGACCGCGTCATTCACACCCTCTCGCTGCAACCGACTTCGCTAGGCCGTTCCGCATCGATGGGGGGGGACCGCGATCGACATCCGACAAGCGCCCCCGGAAGCAGTCGTGGAGGCATTGCAACGGATCGTGAGCGGCGACGTAACCCGCGGGCCCGATCTTGCCAAACTGGCCGTGAATCAGGTGCAGGAAAAGCACGATTGGGCACTCACCGTCGAGTTACGTTTCGTCGGCTATGCGTCTCACCACTTTGACGAACCCGGCGCACGTGACGCGGCGAAAGAGATTCTGGCGTCGCACCCTCGAGCCGACCTACAGCCGTAACCACCGGCTTGATCACGCCAGCTGTTGCATTGAGCGATGCCTCTGGAACTGAAATACGCATCGGACGCGACGGTGCTACTCGACGACCTGGTGGACTCGCTGGGCACACCAGGTGGTCCGGCCGGTGTGGTGGTACCGGTGCTGATGCCGTCGCTGCCTCTGGTGGACCGCACCAAAGCGGAGCTAGCCCGGCGCCACGGCGTGGCCATGGGCATTGCGTTTCTGCTGCCCGGCTCCTTCGTCGAGCGCATGGCCCAGCTGGTCGGCCTGAGCCCGGTCCATCCGTCGTGGCGCCCGCAGGGGCTGGCCTGGCGACTGATCCCGCTGCTGGGGGCGATGGCCGATGAAGGATGGACGCCGCGCCTCCAGTCTGCGTGCGCCGATGCCCGTGCCCGACAGGCGCTGGCCGGCGAACTGGCCGACCGCTTTGATCAGTATCTGTATTTCAGGCCAGAGTTGATCGCGGCCTGGGACCGCCGCGAGGCGTGGGACACCTTGCCGGAATCGGCCCAAAGCGATGAAGCCTGGCAGCGCGAACTGTGGCGCCGGCTGTGTGAGGGACTGGCCGAGCACTCCCATCCGGCCGCGCGTCTGGACGACCTCGTGGCGCGCATCCATTCCGGCGATGGCGAGCTGCCCGCCACGCTCGAAGTCCTGGCCACGGGGCCCTTGCCCCCAACCCTACTGCCGCTGTTGCGTGCCCTGGCGACCAGAACCCGCATCTGCCTGCGCGCCCTGCTCCCATCGACGGAATACCTGGGCGACATGCGCGCCGGGCGTGCGCAGATGCGAGCCGGCAAGGAAGTGGACCTCGCCTGGGAAGGACACCCACTGCTGTCCCATCTGGGAAAGCAAGCCGTGGACAGCTTTCGCAGTTTCGAGGACGCACTGGTCACGGAAGGCCAGGAGTACGACGTCATCCCGTTGCCCGAACTCAGCTCCGGGACGCGGCTGGCCCGTCTGCAGGCCGATATCCGAGCGGCGCGGCAGCCGGGTGACGCTGGAGACCTTGAAGACATGGTCACCACCACACCGAGCGCGTCAGACCACTCGGTGCGTGTGCATCGGTGCCATGGCGCCAGGCGCGAGGTGGAAGTGCTGCGCGACGAACTGCTCGACGCCTTTGGCAGCCTGCCTGGTTTGACCGCGAGCGACGTCTTGATTCTGGCTCCCGACCTGGACACCTACGGCCCGCTGGCCGAGGCCATCTTGCGGGAAGGGGAACCATCACTTCCGCTGCGCTTGTCGGAGCGGCGTCTCGACCGCAGTGACCCCCTGGTGCGAGGCCTACAGACAGTGCTGGGTCTGGCGGCCGGTCGCGCCGCGTTGAGCGAGGGCCTGGCACTGCTGGAACTGCCGGCTGTGGCCGCCTGCGTCGAATCGCTGGGCACCACCCCGGAGGTGCTCGCCGACCGCCTACGTGCGTCGGGCATTACCTGGGGACTCAACGCAGCGCATCGCCAGGCGATGGACGCCGGCAACCAGGGCACGGGCACCTGGCGGGAGGGCCTGGACCGGTTGCTGGCTGGTCTGTGGCTGGGTAGCGAAGACACGGCGTCGGACGCCCGACACCATCAGGCCCTCCCCGTGTCCGGTGACCTGGGCGCCGACCCAGCGTCGATGAGCGCGTCACTAGACTGGCTGGACAACCTGGTCTGCTTGCTCGAGGACTGGCAGCTCAAAACCAGTCCGGGCCTATGGGCAGACCGCTTCGACCAGGCGCTGGACCAGGTACTCGCCGCCGGCGACGGTCGATTCGACTCGACCGCTGCCGTGGATCTCATCGGACAATTGCGCGCCGCCGAGACCGAACATGCGTGCGACCTTCCGATGGACGCGGCCGCCGTGGCCGACTGGTTGGACAAGGCCGCCCAGGACGAGGTGCGCGCGGTGTCCAGGGTCGGCGGAGGCATGGCCATGGGCGGGTTCAAGCCGATGCGCGCCATTCCCTGCCGGGTGCTGGCGGTGATGGGTCTGCACGATTCCGCCTTTCCGCGCAGGGCCAAGGCGCCCGCCTGGGACCTGCTGGCCGCGGCACCCCGCCCCGGCGACCGCGACCCGGTGCGAGAAGACCGTCAGCTCTTTCTCGACGCGCTGCTGGCGGCCGGCGACCGGGTCATCTTGACGGCCACGGCGCGCAACATTCGCAGCAACAAGGAAGAGCCGCTCTCGGCGTGCGTTGATGAGTTCTTGCGGGTCGCCGCCGCGACCGTTTCCGGCAGTGCCGACACCCGGGAAGCAGACTATCTGGCCCTGATCGAAGACCACCCGTTGCAACCGTTCAACCCCACCTGTTTCACCGGCCCGCGAGCCTCGTTCCATACGGGCCATCTCGAGATTGCCCGGGCATTCGAGGACCGGCAGAACGTGACCGTTCCATTCCAGGCCGGCGTGTTCGACCCACCCGACGAGGCCCAGTCGTCCGACCTCGAGCTGCACGAGATGATCCGGGTGCTGAAAGATCCGTGGTCGGCTTGGCTGGGTGCGATCGGGGTCGTCCTTCCCCGGGCCGGGGACGATCCGTTCGCCATGGACCGGGAGCCGGTGGCTGCCCCCTCGGCCCTGACCCGGTGGCAGATTCAAACCGAGGTCATCAGAGCCGTCATGGACCGCCGGACCACCTTCCTGGAAGAGCGCCTGGCCGCCGACCGTCTGCTGCCGTACGGGACTCTTGGCGCGGCGATGGGCAGGCAGAGCGTGCAGGAAGCCACAGCCCTGGCCCGACTTGCGGTGCGGGAAGCGGGTGGGCGGCTTGAGCCCCATCGGCTGGTCTACCGAGAAGGGCGCCCGCAGATCGCAGGGAACATTACCGTCAATGCTGAAGGCAGCCTGCATGTGCTGGTCATGCCGACCGAGTTGAAGGGGCGGCCCGACCATCGTCTCGATGTCTGGGTCCGCGCGACCTTTGCCGCCGCCTGCGGCATGCGCGGCGACACCCTCGTGGTCTCGAGAGATGGCGAGCGTGCCAGGCTCGACCGCAGGCCGCCAATGGCCCTGGAACAGGCACGCGCCGCCCTCGACAACCTGCTGCACCTGTGCCAGCAGGCGCGGCGACACCCGTTGGCGTTCGGGCCCAAGACCAGCTTTGCCGTGTTCGACGCGGGCCGGTGCGGTGCGGACGACACGGCCAAGGCCCTGCACGCGTGGCAACAGCAACCCAAGGGCCCACCCGGTGAGGGCGATGGCGCCTCGGCGCAGCTGGCCTGGCGCGATCGGGACCCCTTTGCCGGGGACACGATGGACGAGTGGCGCCGTCTTGCCGCCGAGGTCTTCGGCCCGGTGGACGACTGGTTCGCGCAGACGGCGACCGTGTCGCGGTACGGGGCGGCCAGTGACTAATTTCCACCTCCACACCACCGCCGTGCCCACCGGCCTCTCGGTCATTGAAGCCAGTGCGGGCACCGGCAAGACCTGGACCATCTCGCACCTGTTGCCGCGCCTCCTGGTGGACGGCATCATCCACGACATCGGCCAGGTGTTACTGGTCACCTTTACCGAAGACGCGGCCCGAGAGCTGGGCGAGCGGACCCGCCGTCAACTCGCGACCTTGGTGGCCCATGCCGACGCCCGCACCGACCCTGGAGCGGACGAAGAGGGCGTTCGTATTCTGCTCGACCGCCTNGCCGCCCTCGACACCCCGGAGCGCGACACGGCCATCTTGCGTCTGCGGCTGGCGCTCGACGAGAGCGACCAGCTCTCGGTGTCGACCATTCACTCTTTTTGCCAGCAAGTGCTGGCCTCCGAGAGTTTCTTGTGCGGCATGCCCGCCGGTTTCGAGGTACTGCCAGACCCCGGCGAGTTGAAATCGGATGCCGTTAGAGACACGTGGCGCACCGACCTCGCCGCTGATGCACTGCTGGCCTCGGTGGCGGCCCTTGGCAAGTGGTCGGTGGAGGACGATCTCGCGGCCTGGCGTTCCTTGACCCAACGCCCGTCCACCCGCATGGAACCGGCGCCCCTCTCGCTGCGAGAGGCCAGAAATCGGGTAGCCACAACGCTCGAGGCCGTGAAGGAGGCCCGCGCCGACCTGGGCCAGATTCAGGAGATTGCCGCCCGGGACTCAGTGAGCCTGAACAAGTCGGCAAAAAACCCTGGCGAAGAGTCGGTGGCGCAGCTCGACGCCTGGCACGCGCTGCTCGACACCCTGGACCCACAGCAGCCCCCANTCGAGGTGTTCCAGGTTGCCGCCCGATTGGCCGGCGCGGCATCGTGGTTTGGCCGGAGAGGCGCCGTCGGTAAGGCCGCCTCGGACGAGGCGGGCGCATTGCCGATTGTGNCCGCCGCCAAGGCGGTGGAAGCCAGTATCGGCGTCACTGGGTGGGCCTGGCTGGCGCACTTGAATCAGGCCGCTGGACAGCGACTGGAGCGAAGCCTCCGACACCACAACGCCGTCACCTTCGATGGCCTCATTCAGCACTTGCACCGGGCTCTGTGCTCGGGCCCCAACCGCGCGGCCCTCGCCCAGCGGCTGTCGGAGAAGTGGACCGTGGGCCTGATCGACGAAAGCCAGGATACCGACCAGCAACAGTTGGAGATTTCCAGGGCCATCTTTGACCGCGGCACAAATCCCGGGCGGCTCATTCTGGTGGGTGACCCGAAGCAGGCCATTTACGGTTTTCGCGGTGGCGACCTCGACGCGTATCTGTCAGCCCGGCCGACCGATGACGCGCGTGTCAGCGACCTGGCCACGACCTATCGGTCGGCCCACGGCCTGGTGGTGGCCCTGAACACCCTGTTCGGACGCACCCACGCCTTCGGCAACCCAGCCCTGGTGTATCCGGNCGCGACAGCCGCCCACCAGGACGCCGACCTGCCCCTGCCTGCCGACGGGCAGGGACGGCTGGTGGCCTGGGTGGTGCCTGACGAGGACACAGACGCCTGGAGACTGGCCCAGCCACGTCGAGAGCTCGCGGCAGGCTGCACGGCCGCGGCTATCGTTGACCTGCTGGGCCGNCCGATGGGAGCCGGCGAGGACGTGGNGAACCCGTCGCACGTGGCCGTGCTGACCCGCACCAACCTTGAAGCTCGGCTCGTGTACGACGCCTTGCGTGCGCGGGGCGTGCCCACCGTGATCCGCGATGACGGGGACGTGATGCAGAGCGAGACGGCGTCCGACCTGGCGTCCATACTGAAGGCGGTGCTCTCGCCCACCCATCCCGGGTGGCGACGCGCCGCCATGGCGACCCGTCTGTTTGGCTACGACTCGGCCATGCTGGCCGCGCTCTCGGGTGCGGACGCGGAAGAGCGGCTGGCCAGTTTCTCAGAGTGGGGCGAGCTGTGGCGTCGCCGGGGCATTGCCGCACTGATGGCCGGCCTGGAGTCCCATTCCGGGGCCACCCTGCGACTGGCCCGGNCACCGTCTGGCGAGCGGCACCTGACCGATTTGAGACATCTCGCGGAGCTGCTGCAGGCGCAGGAAGCCGAGGGCCAGCGCACCCCCGAAAAACTGCTCCAGTGGTTCGAAGGCGAGCGGATGTCCGATGGCCGCTCGTCGGACGAACGCCTGCGTCGACTGGAAGAAGACGGCGACGCCGTGCAGGTGGTCACGGTACACCGGGCCAAAGGCCTGGAATTCGACTTCGTGTATTGCCCCTACTTATGGTCGGTGATGCCCGACCGAAGTATGTCCGNACGTCTGCTCGTGCGCGGCGACGACGGCTGGGTGCTGGCCGACGGGTCACAGCGAGACAATCGCGAGGAACACCGCACCGCCACCGCCGAGCGCCTACGTGAAGACCTGCGACTGGCCTATGTGGCCTTGACCCGCGCCCGCCGCCGCGTCACGCTGCTCGCCGGCCCCCTGGGTTACACCCGGAAGTCTCCCCTGCCCCCGACGTCGCTCGATTGGTTACTACGGACAGACGACCACATAGACAGCCTGGAAGATTGGTACGCGGACACCGCCATCCGAAAGAGCAGTGCCACGGGATGCGAGCACGGCGACACCCTGAGCCGCCTGCAAGGCGCCTGTCCGGATGCAATGACCGTGTCTCCCCCTCCGTCGCCNGACGCAGCGGCCTGGACTGGCACTGATCCTCGCAACACTCCGCTGCACGCCCGCCCTGCCCCAGTACTCGACCTGCAGGCCTGGCACCTGACCAGCTTTTCGCGGCTGGCTCATGGCCGNCACGAAGAGCGGGAACGCCGTGACGCACCGGTTGAAACACCGGCGCAAACAATCGATGACGCTCTAGTTGGAGGGACGGTCCCATCTGACGACGCGGGCACTGTCGTCGCGCGTGATGTCGCCAGCCAGACCCATGACACCGGTCCAACCATTCTCATCATGGACACCGACGTCCCCATGGCCACATTTGCTCGCGGCGCGCACGCCGGCAATTGCCTGCATGAGCTGCTGGAACAGTGGGACTTTCAGGAAGACACCGGCGCGCTCGTGAACCGTGGCTTGCAACGGCACCGACTCTATTCCGACGAGGCCGTGGCCGCCCTGACGCAGACACTGGATGACCTGAAGACCACGCGCCTCCCTAGCCTGAATGCCAGCCTCCAGACAGCCGCATCGGACACGAGCCTCTCTGAGTGGGAATTNTTGCTCCCACTAGGTCGAGCCGGCATTACCGGCCCGGCGCTGTCAGACATGTTCGCCCGGCACGCCCGCAACGACGACGAGCGCCACTATGCCCTGGATCTGGCCGGCCTGCCGGGCCAAGCACTGTCTGGCATGCTGACCGGCTATATCGACCGCCTGGTGCGGGTCGGCAACCACTGGGCCGTCGTCGACTGGAAGAGCAACTACCTGGGACCTCGTTACGCCGACTACAGCCGCCACGCCATGTGGCGGTGCGCGGCCGGCCAGCACTACGTATTGCAGATCCATCTGTATCTGGTGGCCCTACGCCGCTACTTGCGGCTCTACGCCGCCGGCGCGCCGGCCATGTCAGGCAGCCTCCTCTTCGTGCGTGGCGTCCTCCCCGAGGCCAGCCACGGCGTGCTCGAAATCACCCCACCCAAGGGCTTGCTGGACGACATCGACAGCCTGTTCGTGAGCACGGACCGCCGGGGAGCCGCATGAGCCAGGCCGCCATTCAGATGTTGCGGCGNCGCTGGGGCCTTCCCGACGCGGCCGCGCCCGTGCTNGACCGCTTCTTTGCCTCGTGGGCCGCCGGTCACACGTCGCTTGAACTGAGCGACGAAGAAGCCACCCTGCTCTCACAGTGTCCCGCCGTCACGAGTGGAAGTGACGGCAACGGCCCCGCGCCTCTGGTCTTGCGTGGCACGCGCCTCCAGTCATGGCGCCTGGACCAGGCCGAGACGCGTGTGGCCGCCAGACTACGAGAGTTGGCACACGAGAAGGTTGGCGGCAGACACGTGGTCAACGGCCCGCCTGAGCCAGACGCCCCTGCCGATCTCGCGCAGCTCTTTCCTGACCCCGACTCCGCCCAACGGCGCGCGGCCGTGCTTGGCCTCAGGCGGGCCCTCGCCCTCGTGACCGGCGGGCCCGGCACCGGCAAGACCACCACGGCGGCACGTCTGCTGGCCCTGCTCGCCACCCGGGAGCCGGGTATCCGGGTGGCCCTCGCCGCCCCCACCGGCAAGGCCACGGCCCACCTCGGAGAAGCGATCGGCCAGGCCGCACGGGACCTCCAGGGACCACTGGCGGCCGTCCGTCCCCGGTTGGAGCGAGCCGCCTTCCAGGCGCGAACCCTCCACCGGTTGCTAGGCTGGCATCNGCGCACCGACCGATGCCGCTTCCACGCCGGCAACCCCTTGCCGTACGACGTCGTGGTCGTCGACGAAGCCTCCATGCTCGACCTCGTCCTGTGGGACCGACTGCTGTCNGCCCTGGGGCGCGGCACCCGCCTGGTCNTTCTCGGCGACCATCGTCAACTGGAAAGTGTCCAGCCCGGCCGCGTGCTGGCCGAGATGATCGCCGCCGCCGCCGGCCAGAGCGATGGAGAAGCCGCCCGTGGACAGGCCGGCCCCCTGGCCGACTGCCACGTCGAGCTGGACCGAAACTACCGCTTCGAATCGCACCCCGGCATCAGTCGCCTCGCTGCCGCCATTCGCGACTACGACGACGATGCCGCAATCCAGATCCTCGCCAACAAAGGGTATGCAGAGGAACTCCTCCCCTACTCATCCGNCCAGATAGACAACGCGCTGGAACAGATCTGGCCTCAGGTCATGGCCGTAGTCAGCGCGCCCGGCCCCGCCGAAGCCCTCGCCGCCCTGGCGCAGGTCCGCATCCTGTGCGCCCTGAGGCGCGGCCCCTACGGCGTCGAAGGCGTCAACGCNCGGGTCGAGTCCAGGCTCCGNCGAGCAGGCCTCCCCNCCGGCGAATGGGCGCACGGCCGCCCCGTGCTGGTCACCGCAAACGACCCCCACACCGCCCTCTTCAACGGCGATGTCGGCGTCCTGCTGAACGGAAAGAATGGACGGGGTATCACCGCTTGGTTCTCCGGCCCCCAAGAGCCACGCAGTGTCCCACTCGCGGCCCTGCCCAGCCACGACACCGCCTGGGCCATGACCGTGCACCGCTCGCAGGGCAGCGAATTCGAGTCGGTGCTACTGGTACTNCCCCCCCAGGCGCACGAACTGGTCGGACCTGAGCTGCTCTACACCGGCGTGACCCGGGCTCGCTCGAAGATTCTCCTGGCTGCGGACGAGGGAGCCCTACGGGCTGCCTGCCAGCGACGTCCGCCGCGTCGGACGGGGTTGCTAGGGAAGCTCACGAGGCCATAGGGATGGGGTCCGCAAACCACCAGATGCGACGCGCACCAGCACATACGGCATTGGGCTGACGGTGGCGCGACACGACTCGACAACCTAGTCCTGCTGTGCCGGCGTCACCACCGAGCCGTGCACGAGGAGGAATTCACGGTCGAGCTACGGGATGACGGAGAGGCTCNCTTCTTCTGGCCTGACGGGCGCCCGCTTCCCGTCGCACCTCCGGCCCGACCTGGGCGGGAACAGCACTGGCGGCGACCAACGCGAACCTGNACACGGCGGGCATCAGCATTGGCCCACGCTCGGCAACACCTTATTGGTGCGGCGAACGGCTCGACCTGGACTGGGCCATCACCGTGCTTCNCCCGGCNATGGCTGCCCCGGTGCACCGGGACGTTCCCGCGGGAACGCGATCCCTCACTAACGGGAACGACATTCGACCTGTGACCTGATGAAGCGGGATCTGGATCGGGTCCCCGCACGCGACAGCGTGCGCCGACTTCGGGCGAGCCTGAAAGCTCCATGTTTCTGCGCGGATCACGTCGCAGACAGGTCGATGACGGCAGCGTCTGGCGCTGCCTCGGTGAACAAGTCGACCATCCACTGGTGACAGGTAAGGACGAGCACCTGGTTGGTACCGGAGAGTTCGACGAAGGCGGTGGCGGCGCGCCGAGCACGGTCGAGGTCGAAGTTCACGAGCACCTCATCCACCACGACCGGTAGACGTTCTACTTTGCCCATGCTCTCGATGAGTCCGAAGCGGAGAGCGAGGTAGAGCTGCTCGCGCGTGCCGCGACTGAGCTGTTTTGGCTTCTTCCGGCGTCCGCTGTCGTCGACCACGCTGATTTCCTGCTCACCCAGGGTGACGTGCAGCTTGGTGTATTTGCCGCCGGTGAAGCGTTGGAAGAACGCCTCCGCGCGACGCACCACGTCGGGTTGGCGTTCCTCTTCGTACTTGTTACGGGCCCTGACGAGCAGGGACCTGGCCACGACAAGCTTCGACCACTGGTCCGCAAGTGCACGGAGTTCTTCCTTGAGCTCTTCGCGCCGCCCGCGCAGCCCCGAGGCGGCTTCGTCGCTCGACAGTTGTTGCATCCGCAGTTGCAGCCGCCCACGCTCTTNCTTCTGTTCTGTACTCTGACTCGCCAGGTCGGCCAGCGTTGATTCGGCGTGGTGGAGTGCCCGGTCCGTCTCTTCTTTCGTCGTGGAAGCGAAGTCTCGTCGTAGAGCATCCAGGTCTTGCTCGTGCCCCCAGGCGGCACGTAACTCCGANAGATGCTGCTTCTGTTTCAGGTCGAGCTGCTGCCACTCGAGGTGCTGGCGTGCCCAGAGTCGAAACTGCTCCGGGTCATCTGAATGTGCGCGGGAGAGCAGCTCGCGAACGCGGTCTTCAACGCTCGTCCTCCGGGCGGCTGCCTGCTTCANGCTGGCGTCACGCTCGTCGGCCNNGCGCGCCGCTTCCGCGCGCGCCCGGACCGCCTNCTGCGNCTGGTCGAATCGTTCCACGATGCGGTCGGCCCGTTGCGCAATTGCCATCGAAGAATCTTCGCCCACAGAGCCGGCGCTGGTTCCGGAACCAGGAAAGCCATCGGTCGCCGTCTTGACGACCGCGTGATAGGCGTCGATGTCCTCCTTGATGGCAGCGATACGGGCACGCTTTTCAGTCGCAGCCCTGGCAACGACACGTGCGGTCTCGACACGGGAGAACAGTTCGGGCACCGTGTCTGGCGTCAACGTCTCGGGCAGGCCGTGCTGCGTGAGCCATGCCTTCCATTTACTGGCTACGGCGTCGCGAGCGGCGTGCTGGTCATGCTGCAGACGTCCAGCGGCGCTGGATCGCTCCTGCGCTCGCTCGGTATCTTTCGCGGCTTCCTCGNCCGCGTCGAGAAGCTGCGCCCGTGCCCGTTGCCGCTCTTCATGCCTGACGAGCGCCGTTTCGACATCGTTCAACTGGTCACGTCCCGGCAGTTGCCCGGCCTCGAGGTCGAGCGCCAGCGGTGACAGTGCGGCCAACAGCGCCGCTCGTCTCTCTTCGGCATGACGGTGCGCTTCGGTGTTGAGCCGGCTCAATTTTCGACCGTCACTTTGCGTTGTGGACGACGGCGACAGCATGTAGGCGACTACTCCTAAGGCGAGGAGTGCGATGCCGATTCCAAGAATCNCCAGATCCCTGTCCGAAACATATCCAACCGCGAGCAGCAGCGCGCCAAACACACCCAGCGCGGCTGGCATGACGAAACGTCGCCCGGACGTCTGCGCCTCAGGCTCACCACCCGCCTGCGCTTCGAGGTCTGCGCAACGCTGGGCGGCCTGGTCGTGTTCGGCGAGTCGGCTCCGAGCGGCCTGCAGCGCCGAGCGTTGTTCGCGCAGTGCCTCAGGCGACATCCGGCTGGACGCGCCGCCGTCATGCTGTGCCAGTTGGTCCCGCCGGTCCTCGAGCCGCTGATTCGCTTCGTCGAGCGCCTGCGTCGCCTGTTCGACGTCACGTGTACGATCCCGAACATCCGCATTCGCCGAGGCGAGACGAGTCTTCCACTGCTCCACTTCGTCGCGACGCGGGATGGAGGTATCGAACCCGTGCAGACTCTCTTCGCTCCACCGGGGTCCCAGATCTCGCAGGGCTTGTGCGAACTCGGTCTCGTCGGCACCCAGTTCGGCGTTTCGCTTGGGCAGGTCGCGCACCGACGCGTCAAAACTGCTACGCCCCCGGCGAATCTTCTCGACCTCCGCGGCGACCTGCAGTAGCTCGTTACCCTCGATGGGACGCTCCTCCTCGTCGCGGGCACGCTGCAACATGGCCGTAGCGGCGGCGACCGACTCGTCGGCTTCACGGAGTCGGTCTTCCAGGTCGGTGAGCCTGTCAATCGGGTCGTCGGGAAACCCGGGTCGTTCCGGAATCTCTGACATCCTCGTCTCGACGTCCAGCAGGGCGACCCACTCGGCCCACGAGCGCTGCCGCCGACTCAGTTCCTCGACTCGCGATCGCGCAGCGGTATGGGCTGCGTCGAGCGCGACGCCTTCTTCTTCGAGCTGGGCGCTTCGGGACACCGCGTCGCCATACTCCTGCGACTGTGCCTCGACTTCCCTTAATTGGGTTTCGATCCCGCGCAATTCGCCCAGCACCCNGGCCACCNGTTGCTTCGTGCCTNGTGGCAGAAAGATGGCTTCCGCACGCTTTTTGAGTTNCTTGAGCGCCAGCGGCAACCGTGCCGCGCCGGTTCCCGCACTGTAGATGCGACTGTTGATGCCGCTCTCATCTCCCGACTTGATCTGCTGTAGCGCGTCGAGGTCAAACGCAAACACCGACTGAAAAGTGGACGAGGTTGCGCCCCCCAGCAGCGCGGGCGCAGAGTCTGTGACAAGGGCGCCGTCCTGGTCCGTGATGGTCACGGGACCACCCTTGGGGCCATGGTGGCGTTCAAACGTGAGACGGTTACCGGCATCGGGCACGAGCTCGATGCGACCACCGTGGTTACCGCCGGCACGCGGCGGAAAGTGTTCGGCCGCCCCCTGCAGCGGGAATCCGAACAGCACCATCCGGATGAAGGCCAGGAGCGTGCTCTTGCCGGCTTCATTCGGACCGTAAAAGACGGTCACCGGCTGAGCCCGCGGCGAAAACGACGTCTCGCTATACTCGCCGAAACCGTCGATGTGGATGCGGTCAATCTTCATGGCGCGCGGCTACTNGTCGACGAGAAGCCCCAGCACGANATCTTCGGCCACGGCAANAAGAGCCGGCACGTCGTCCTCACGGGAAAGGCTCACCTCCAGATACCGACGGGCCCGCNNGTTCTCGTAGAGCAGCGCCAGTTCCTGTCGCAGGTCAGCGACGAGACCCTCGTCTCGCGCCACCTCATCCGTCAGCGCCAGGAAGTCGCCAATAAAGTCCTTCCCGTCGAGCAGCGCCGCACGGTCAATCTCGGACCGCGTTGCGTCGACGACCCCACCGCAGAACGCGAAGGGGTCGCCGCTGGCCCACNTGGCGTTGAGTTGGGTGACGANNTCGNNGNTGNTGCCCGTTCGTGACAACGACTTGTGCATGGCCCCTCGCCCCTGGAGGCGGATGCGATACACCACATGGCGTCCGTCAGCCTGGGTCAGGAGTTCCCCGACTCGGTCCTCCAGGCCNNTGAACAGGGCGCTGTCGTCGTGCATACCGTCAATCTGAACATCCAGATGTTCCCATCGCACCGTGTCGACGGCAACGAACGCTGACGATGCGGCCCCCTGCTCGTCCACGTCCACCACGTAGACGCCACGTGACCCGCGCTCGTTGGAGTGGCGCCCCTGAGTGTTCCCGGGATAGACCACCATGGGGGCCTGGTCGCGTAGGATGGTGCGGGTGTGCACATGCCCGAGCGCCCAATAGTCGTATCCCGTCGCAGTCAGATCGGCGAGCGTGCAGGGCGCGTAGGCTTCGTGACCGGGGCTGGCGTCAACGTTCGCGTGCAGCAGCCCGATGGTAAAGCGACCTGGCTCCCGGGTCGGAAAGCCCGGCAGCAGGCTGTTGCGGACCTCTCGTGTTGGGTAGCTGATGCCACAAACCACCGGACCGGACGGTGATTGCGGGTCAACCGCGATCGCCTCTGCGCTCTCGCCAAACTGATGGACATTTGAAGGCATCGCTATCCGCGCGCCCCAGCCGTCCAGCGGGTCGTGGTTGCCGTGACAGATGAACGCGCGGATGCCGGCGTCCTGCAGGCGCTCGAGCCCCTTCACGAACTGGACCTGCGCAGCCAGACTGCGATCGGCCCCATCAAACACGTCGCCGGCCACCAGCAGCGCATCAACCCGACGGTCGAGACACTGCTGGATGAGACTCGCATAGGCATCGAACGTCGCGCGGCGAAGCACGTCGGCCACGTGCGGATCGGTTTCGCGAATGCCCTTGAATGGACTGTCCAGATGAAGATCGGCTGCGTGTACGAAGCGAAACGTCATGTCGTGAGAGCGCCCGCGCTACCAGGCGCGTGCACAGGATTGCCATAATAGTGTGACCCGAGTGTCGCCAGCAGGTTTTCTGCACATACCGATGAGGTTGACGCGTGCATCAGTGGACCCAGAACTCGCTCCTCTCTTTTGACCTGGAAACCACCGGGCTCAACCCCCTTGAGGACCGCATTGTCCAAGCCGCGGTGGTGCTGATTGCCGCCGATGGCACGGTGTCGGACGAGAGCTGGGACGGCATCGTCAACCCTGGTGTGCAGATTCCGCCAGGAGCAAGCAATATTCACGGCATCACCACCGAGCGGGCGCGGCTCGAGGGCGTGGCACCCGTCGACGCACTCCGTCACATGGCCCGCCTGATCGATGAGGCGGTCGAGGCCGGTGTCCCGATGGTCATCTACAACGCACCGTTCGACTGGCCATTTGTGCTGGCAGAAACCCAGAGACACGGCGTGACCCTCCGCAGACCCGACATCATCGACCCCCTTGTCCTCGACCGGGCGATGGACCGGTATCGACGAGGCAGCCGAAAACTGGAGGCGGTGGCCGCGCACTACGGGTGCAACCTCCTGCAGGCACACGACGCCCGGTCTGACGCCATCGCCGCCGCGGCCATCGTGCGGGCGCAGGGCGCCCGGTATGCGGATGTCCGCGCTGTCGCGCCAGACGCGCTGCAGCCGCTTCAGGCGAAGTGGCATGCGGAACACGCCCAGAGCCTGTCACAGCATCTCGGCAAACCGATTGACCCGGGATGGCCGCTTCCCACCAACGCCAGCGCCCTTGATAGGTGGCAAGAACCGAGGGCCATGAAACTGCGTTTCGACTGAACAGATCGCCCGCCACGACCGCGTGAGACCTCGGTCTTTCTCGGACTCTCGGCACAGGCTCGCGAGTGTCGGCACGGGTGGGACACAGCCGACATTCTGCGCGACATACTCGCCCAGTGTGCGGACGCGGCTACGAGACCTACACGGACGACGATCTGGCCTTTCTCAGTTCGAAAGGACAGCCGCCAAGCCTTGAATGGTTGCGCCAGAATTTCAATTTGGTTTCGATCCAAGATTCGCCCGTCGTCGTCATGCGCAATGGCACCCGCACGTTCGACGCGTTTCGGTGGGGCCTGGTACCATTCTGGGCGAAAACCGTCCAGGCGCATCGAAGTATTCGCTGATCAACGCCCGGGGCGAAGGGATTGCGGAGAAGCGGACCTACGCCAGGATCTTTCAGCGACGACGATGCGTCGTGGCGCTGTCGGGCTTTTACGAATGGAGGTGGGAGGACAGGACCAAGCGTCCGTTCGCGATTCACCTGCAGGTTCGATCGGTCATGTGCGTCGCCGGCGTGTGGGATCGGTGGCAGCCAGCGGGTGAACCAGATCCGACTTTTGCCAGATTATTGCCACCATCGTGGCGTCGCGTCACCCCAAAGCGGCCACGGTCGAGCACATGGCCAAGAAGCGCCTCACCAACGTCGTCTATATCGACTACCTGCAAAACATCTACGGCAAGACACTCGCATCCGTTCACAGTGCACGCGCCAGTCCGTTCGCCGGAGTCTCCACCCCGCTGACCTGGAAAGAGGTCCACGACGGCCTCAAAAGCGGCCTCGCCCCGTCGGACTTCACCATGGTCAACACCTTCGACCGTCTCGCCGCCCTGGGCGACCTGTGGTTCGACCTGCGAACCGGCCAGACGGCCGACCTGCGCGCGGTGTTGCAGTACGCCGAGCCAAGCTGGTCCAACAGCCACTTGGCCTCTGACGCCAGGACAGGTGAGGGCCTCGATGATATGATGACGTGTCGTGCGCCTGTAGCTCAGCTGGATAGAGCGCCGGGCTTCGAACCCGTAGGTCGGGGGTTCAAATCCCTCCGGGCGCACCATTTTTTCCGGACATTCAGACGGTCGGCGGGCGTTTTCTTGTGACCGTCAGGCGCCCGTAGCTCAGCTGGATAGAGCGTCCGCCTCCGGAGCGGAAGGTCGCAGGTTCGAATCCTGCCGGGCGTACCATCCCTGGTGTGGGCCGCTAGCTCAACTGGCAGAGCAGCAGACTCTTAATCTGAAGGTTCCCGGTTCGATTCCGGGGCGGCTCACCACTTTTTCCTAAGTAATACCGGCAATATTTGAGCGGGGCTCACCGCTCAACCTCTCCCCCACTATCGATTTGTTCCAATAATGTTCCAACGTTCGTGGACAACTCCACGGACCGAGTCGCTGGGGTCCAAATCACTATCAGTTGTCAGTCTGCGCGGGGTCCACATCTTGAGGACAGATCAGGAGCACCAGCGCACCAACGAGAGCTGTAACGGTGAAAGCCATTCCAAAAACGACCTCGCTTACGATGTTCGACCACAGGGCCGCCCCCACCGGTGTAATGTAAACCGTACTCCATTTCACCACGCCAAACAGCATTAGAGTGTCGAGGATTCGGACGCCGAAGGTTACGAAGGCCCATACGCAGATCCAAGTATTTCCGTTCCGAAAGTCGTCACTCTTTCGGCTTGAAGACAGCCAGCATTGAATCGCGAAGAAAAAGCCCGCGATAAAACCCATGATGTCCAGAATCCATGCGTTAACGCCCCAGTTGAACCCTTCCACCACGCAGGTGACAACCACAGTTGCCAGGTGCGAAACCACGAAACAGGCCCCCAGCAGAGCCGCCACGCCCATGCATCGGTGACCCGCAGTGAGTACCGGAGCTTGAAACAACCCGATACTGCTAAAAGCTTCTTTCGGCGCCATGGGTCAATTGCTCTTTCAGTTTCCAACGCGCTGAAGTATCTGACCCCAAGGATGGTCTGTCTCCCTGCTCAGCACGCTCCCGCAGCGCATCGGCAGTCTGTCCACCTTCACCACAGCCAAGAGTGGCTGACAGGAGCAAGATGGCGGCAACGAGCGGCTTCATGCGGCGCTCCTCTTCGTGACGGGATGTGCAGTCGATCCTACCGCTGGCTGGCAGGGGTTCAACATTGAGGTTATGTCTAGCGCGGGTGCGCGGCGTCCCACGCGCGGGCGCGGCGTTGGGTTTCGGTTACTGCGGTAACGTCCTGCGAACCACCGCTAGGACCTCGTCACCGGCGAAATATGTCTGCCCGACGGACAGGCCCACAGACTCGAACCCTTGTTGGCCAACATCGGTT
>PAUN01000002.1 GCA_002712885.1 Acidobacteriota bacterium | reverse complement strand
TGTGACCGAGGAAGCAACGCCGTCTGGCGGGATGCCCCAACTCGAAAACCGGGGTCGTCGGATTCTTGACGGGGTGGGGGATGCATAGTACTATTCAGTCTTACATGGTGAACGCTTGGCGCGACAGCTTGTGCCATAAAGCACAAGCTGGTCATGCGCAGGGTTGACGATGTCCCGGATTTCCTCCACGTTCTGATGCAGAAACTTGGCGAGCGCGAGCCCGAGCGCCCCCTCAGCGCGGTTGCAGCAGCACCGTCGCTGGCCGTCCAGTTTTTTCTGATTCCCCTCACGGTGGTCGCCGTCGTCGTCGCGATCTACGGTGGATTCCGGATGATGGTGGCCGACGAACGGTCGCCGGTCGAGTATCTGAACGACGTCCAGAATGGCGGCCGGGATCGCCGGTGGCCGGCGGCGTACGAGCTGTCGCGCCTGATGAGCGATCCGGACGTCCAAGCGAAGTTTCCCGACCTGGCCCCGGCGCTGGTGAGTGCGTTCGTGGAATCGGCCGGCGACGACCCGCGGGTCCGTCGGTATCTGGCCCTGGCCATCGGTCGATTGGATCCGGTGCCGTCCGCGGCTGTCGCCACGCTGACCGAGGCGCTCCATGACCCCGACAGCGAGACGGTCATCAGCGTGATCTGGGCGCTGGGGGCCTTGGGAGACGGCACCGCCGTACCGAGCATCGTCGAGTCGTATCAGTCGGCCGACGCCGGGGTGAGGAAGATGGTCGTGTACGCCCTGGGGGGCTTACCCGACGACGGGACGTCCACGACGCTGCGCGCCGCCCTCGATGACCCGGTATCCGATGTGCAGTGGAACGCCGCAGTGGCGTTGGCGCGTCACGCCGACGACCGCGGGTTGACGGTGTTGCGTCGCATGCTCGACCGCGAGTATGTGAGTGGGCAGGTCACCGCATCTGCCACGCTCCAGGACCCGGCGAGCGATGTCATGATCAGCGGGTTGCGTGCCGTCGCCGCGCTCGGCGCGGCGAGTGTGGCGGGCGACTTGCGGGCGCGGGTCGAGGCACTCGCCGATGGGGATGAGAGTTTAAAGGTACGCCAGGAGGCGATGCAGACGCTGGAAGCCCTTGAGGCGGCGCCGCTCGGTCGCAACGTCGCCGAGCGGCAGTAGGCTGACGCTGGACCCACGGACCGGTGCGGATTGGTGTGCTGACCGCGTGTAGACGATGAGACTGCAGAATGACTGACGAACCGAAGACCACCAATCCTGAGACCCTGCCGGCGCCGGTCGTGGCTGCGAAGGGTGCGCCAAAACCGGCCGCCAAGCCCGCCGCGGCGACCGCAGCCACCGGGAATGACGCGAAGCTTGTGGGGCGCACGACGAAGCCCGCCGCCCGCGGTGCGAAGAAGGCCCCGGTCGATGATGATGAGTCGCCTCTGATGGGACGTCGCGGCTGGATGGGACTGGCGTGGGGCGCGTTTACCGCCGCCAACGCCGGATGCCTGGCGGCCACCGGTCGTTTCATGTTCCCGAACGTACTGAACGAGCCGCCCTCGCAGTTCGCGGTCGGGTTTCCCGACGACTATGGGATCGGCGTCGACGAACGATACAAGGACACGCAGGGCGTCTGGATCGTGCGAACCGAGAACGACTACACCCACGAGGCGCCGGGTTTCTACGCGTTGTTCTCGATCTGCACGCACCTGGGGTGCACGCCGAACTGGTTGTCGGCGGAGAACAAGTTCAAGTGCCCCTGCAACGGCAGCGGGTTCCGGCCGACCGGGATCAACTTCGAGGGGCCGGCTCCGCGACCGCTGGAGCGCACCCGGATCGGGCTGGCAGAAGACGGTCAGATTCTGGTGGACAAGGGGCAGAAGTTCCAGGAAGAGTTGGGTGGGTGGGCCGACTCGGATTCCTTTCTTCAAACGTGACGGTGCGCCAGAGACACCAGAGCCTCCCAGATACTCGACGTCTAGAAGTGACATTCATGTCCGCGTACCACCGCTAACCGACACATGGCTACGAAGACCATCGAACCGAAAGCCCCCGCGCTCGTCCGCGCCTGGGACTGGATTACCGAAACGCAGGTTTGGACATCGATTTTCCGGCACACCGCGCCGATCAACGATCGGAACCGGGTGCTGGTCATGCTCTCGAACGTCTTCCTGCACATGCACCCGGTGCGGTTGCGCAAGTCGGGCGTCCGGCTGCGATACACCTGGTGCATGGGTGGCATCAGTTTCTTTCTGTTTCTGGTGCTGACGTTCACCGGCTTACTGTTGATGTTCTACTACCGTCCGACCCTCGAGTACGCCTACTCGGACATCGTCGGCCTGCGGGAGCACGTCCCGCTGGGCATCATGCGTGAAATGCATCGGTGGGGCGCGCACGCGATGGTCATCACCGTCTGGCTGCACATGTTCCGCGTTTTCATGACCGGGTCCTACAAGCCGCCCCGGGAGTTCAACTGGAATGTTGGGGTCATCATGCTGGTCCTGACCCTGCTGCTCTCGTTCACAGGCTATCTGTTGCCCTGGGATCAGCTGGCGGTGTGGGCGATTACGGTCGGCTCGAACATGGCCCGGGCGACACCGTTGCTGGGCTATGAGGGCCCCGGGGCACAGTTCATGGCGCTGGGCGGGGTCCCACTGGTGCACCAGGCCGACGACGCGCGGTTCGCGCTGCTCGGCGGCACGTTGGTCGGGGAGGGGGCGTTGCTGCGGTTCTACGTGCTGCACTGTGTCGCCCTGCCGCTCGTGATCGGGTTCCTGATGGCCGTGCATTTCTGGCGTGTGCGCAAGGATGGCGGCATCTCCGGGCCGCTCTAGGAATCAGGTGTGACTCGCTGACCGGATAACGACTTATGGACGCGCTGAAAAGCTTTATCGACCTGTTTGCCGACCCCCGGTTGTTTTTCGCTATGACGGTCTCGGCGCTGGTGCTGATCGTCTGGAAGCGCGAGGCGTTCGCCAGCAACAGCTGGGGCTGGGGCCTGATGGGATTTCTGACGCTCTTCTTCGGGTTTGGGCTGACTGACGAGAACTTCCAGCTCATCATCGGCAAGCCGGACAATGTCCCGATCGTGGCATTGATCTTCCTGCTCATCTTCTTTACCTGGTACTCGCTGCGGGAAGGGGTGCGCAACGACCGACGCATCTCGGCCGGGGAGCCGCCGGTGGAGAAGGACGAGGCAGATCGGGTGTGGACCTGGCCGGACCTCGTCTACACCGAGTTGATCGCGATGGTGGTCTGCATGGTGGTCCTGATCGTGTGGTCGATCGCCCTCGAAGCGCCGATCGAGCAGCCGGCCAACAACGCCAACACGCCGAACCCGTCGAAGGCCCCGTGGTATTTCCTGGGGCTGCAGGAGATGCTGGTCTACTTCGACCCGTGGTTGGCCGGCGTGGTGCTCCCCTCGCTCATCGTCGTCGGGCTGATGGCGATTCCCTACGTCGACAGGAACCCGAAGGGGAACGGCTACTACACGTTCAACGAGCGCAAGGCCGAGATCACGATCTTTCTCTTTGGCTTCGTGGTGCTCTGGTCCTCGCTGATCGTGCTGGGCACGTTCCTGCGTGGTCCCAACTGGAACTTCTTCGGACCGTTCGAGTTCTGGGACATCCACAAGCTCGAGGCGCTGACGAATGTCCAGCTCTCGGAGTACATCTGGGTGCGGGGACTCGGGATGGCGCTGCCCGACAACTGGTTCATTCGGGAGATCTTCGGGATTGGCCTCACGGTCTTCTATGTGGCCGTGCTCCCCGTCATTCTGGCCAAGAAGGGGCTTGCCAAGTACTACGAGAAACTCGGGCCGGCACGGTACTACGTCACCGTGACGCTGTTTCTCGCCATGCTGTCGTTACCGGTGAAGATGCTGATGCGTTGGGTGTTCAATCTGAAGTACATCGTGTCGATTCCGGAGTTCTTTCTCAATATCTAGGCTAGGACACTTGACTTTTAGGCCGTCCCCGGACGGCGAGATGTCGCGCCATGGCAGATAAACGGGCAGTTGGACACGCCTACAACATCGATTTCCTGAACGTGGTCTTCGCCGCGTCCAGTCTGTTCGTGCTGTTCTCGACAGTCTGGATGGTCTGGGACGACTACGACCGGGAGTGGAAGAACTACCAACGTCAGTTCTCGCAGCTCGAGATGGAGGTCACCCGGCTGGGGCTGGAGCAGGCTCAGGCGGATGTCGACCAGACTCGGCTGGTGGAGTTGACGGCTGCACGCCAGACAGCCGGGCAGCAGGTCGCCGCGAATGCCGATCAGGTGGCCGAGCTCGAGAGTCAGCTCGCCGAGGTCGAACGGCAACTGTTCGTGGCGACACAAAATTTCCAGTTCTTCAAGGCGAACTACGACGTCGAACGCTACGCATTCGAGGTGGGCCGGGAGGAAGCGCACGCGGAACATCCAGACGAGGCGGTCGAGTTCGAGGGGGAGGACGAGATCGCCGCACAACACGAGGAGTGGGTGGGGCTCGGACTCGAAGTTGAGGCGCTGGACGCCCAGCGTGAAGAATTGCGTGACCAGATCGGTGCGATCAACGCGGACGTCGACACACTGGACGAACAACTCGGCGAGTTGACGGGGGAGACCGACCGGTTGCAGGGCTTGGTCAGCGACCTGCAGCCCAGCCTGATCGACGACTATCTGTTGAACGCCCCGATGCTCGACTTCATGGCGCCGACCTTGACCGTGCGACAGGTCATCACGCCGAACATGGTCGACGACGTGAACTTCACGCGGGTGGCCAAGATGGACCGGTGCCAGACATGCCATCTGGCTATCGACCGCGATGGCTACGAAGAGTATCCACAGCCGTTCCGCACCCATCCGAACCTCGATGCGTATGTCGGCAGCGGGTCGCCGCACCCGGTGGAGTCGACTGGCTGTACGGTGTGTCACGAGGGTATGGGCCAGTCGATTTCGTTTACCGATGTCGCGCACAGCCCGTCGAGCCCGGAGCAGATGGCGCAGTGGGAAGAGGACTACGGCTGGGAGGAATCGCATCTGTGGGACTACCCGATGTTGCCGACCAATATGACCGAGGCCTCGTGCGCCAAGTGCCACAAAGAGGAGACATTCATACCGGAAGCGACCAACCTCAACCTCGCCTACGGGATGTATGAGCGGGCAGGGTGCTATGCCTGTCACACGACCCGTGGGTTCCAGAATCTGCGGAAGCCAGGTCCGAACCTGACGAAGATTGCCTCGAAACTCGACGAGCAGTGGGTGGCGGACTGGATTCGGGACCCGCGCGCCATCAAGGCCAGTACGTGGATGCCGCGAGTCTGGTACAACTCGAACACGGACACGCCCGAGTATGACGTTCGCAACGAGGTCGAGATCGACGCGGTGGTCGCGTATCTGTTCGCCAACTCGGAGGGCCACGAACTGGCGATGCCGAATCCGGCCAGGGGAGACGCCGCCAACGGTCAGCAGATCGTCGAGTCCGTCGGGTGTCTGGCCTGCCATATCACCGGCGATGAGTCACGCGAAGATGCTGGACCGAGACGGACATTCGGGCAACCCTTACAGTCGGTCGGCGACAAGACCAGTTTTGAGTGGTTGTTTGACTGGGTCCGCGACCCGCGACACTACAGCGCCGAGACCTACATGCCGGACCTGCGGCTGACCGACAGCGAGGTGGCCGACGTAGCCACGTATCTGTCGGGGTTGACAGGGGGCGACCCGAGGGCCGCCGGGGCGACCTACGCCGCCTCGGATGTGGACGACGTGTTACTGGACTACATGCGCGCGATCGTGCCGTTCGAAGAGGCCCAGGCCACCATGTTGGCCATGAGCTCAGAGGAGCGTTTGGTCGAGTTGGGCGAGCGGGCCATCGGACGATACGGGTGTTTCAGTTGTCACGANATCAGNGGGTTCGAGGACACCCAAGCGATCGGGACCGAGTTGTCGGAAGAAGGCACCAAGTTGCTGCCGCAGTTCGACTTCGCGTTCATCCACGACATTCCGCACACCAAGCGAGACTGGATCAAGAACAAGCTCGAAGATCCACGCATCTACGATACCAACCGCATTCTCCAGCCGCTCGAGAAACTGAGAATGCCAGATTACGGCTTCTCCGAGGACGAGGCCCGGTTGCTGACCACGGCGGTCATGAGTTTCCAGCGCGACATCCAGCCGAAGCGTTCCCACGTGGCCAGGTCGGCGCGGAAGGACTTCATCGTCAATGGCCGGAATCTGACACGGCGCCGGAACTGCGTCGCTTGTCACGAAATTGAAGGTGATGGTGGAGACTACCGGGACCTGGTGGAGGACCCGTCACTGGCGCCGCCCCTGCTGACACCGGAGGGGGCCAAGGTAAAGCCAGATTGGCTCTACGCATTCTTCCGCGGACCGATCACGATCCGTCCCTGGCTCGATGTGCGGATGCCGACCTTTGGCCTCGAGGACGACCACTGGAATGGGGTGATCGACTATTTCGCGGCGGTGTCCGACTCGGTCGGGCCATTCCAAACCCATGAGACGGTGACTGACCGAGAGGTCCTCGATACCGGCGAGGAACTGTTCGAGTTGCTTCGCTGTCAGCAGTGCCATGTGCTGGACACGATTCCGGAGGGTGAAGACGTGTCGAACTTGGCTCCCGATCTTCGGATGGCGTCGGAGCGCTTGCAGCCGGATTGGATTGTCGATTGGCTGGTCAGTCCGCTAGCGATCCAGCCTGGCACTCGCATGCCGGGGTTCTTTACGGAGCTGCCAGGGTCNTTCTACCCGCAGTTCGAGCAGGACGGTGTTGCCCAGATCGAGTCGATTCGAGACTACCTGCTGACCTTCCGCGGTGGACCGAGTCCGCTTGGTGGAAATTAGTAGTCCATATCGAATTGGCTACCAAGGGAAAAGGTGCGCTCCGGTCGGGGCGCACCTTTTTTTGTGCGGCAGAACGAGGCTGACGAATCGAGAGGGGTGCCGTTGGCGCGCGTATGTCGCGCGGCCGGGTTCATAGCTTGTCGGCCGTGGTGAGCGTAGCGCCGGCCGCGCGCATCTCGTCCAGGGCGCGCTGGCCATCGCCAGCGGTCTGATCCACGGCGGCTACGGCATCCAACAGCAGCGTCACGTCGAATCCCGCCGTCAGGGCGTCCAGCACCGAGGCCCGGACGCAGTAGTCGGTGGCGAGTCCGCCGATTACGAGGTGGCTGACATCGCGCCGAGCCAGGTCGTTCGCCAGCACCGTTTTACTCCCAGCGTCAAGACACCCGTCGAACGCGCTGTAACCGTCGCCGTCGGTCTCTGTGCCCTTGTTGACNATGACCGTATCCGTCGGTAGGCCTAGGTCGGGGTGGAACCGTGCNCCNGTGGTGCCGGCGACGCAGTGCACGGGCCAGGCACCACGCGGGAGAAAGTGTTGCGAGNTGGCCGGGTGCCAGTCGCGCGTCGCGTAGCACGTCAGCNTCCGGTCGTGGGCGGTTGCCAAGACACGGTTGAGGACCGGCACCACCTGGTCGCCGGCCGGAACTGCCAATGCCCCGCCGACACAGAAATCGCGTTGNACGTCGATGACGAGCAGGGCTGTGGAATCTAAGTGAGCACGCGGCGCCGGCGAGCCTGACGACGTCGTCATCGGTGATACGTTACCATCCATCCGATGCGCGNGGCCCTGTCGACGGATCTCTACGAATTGACGATGGCGGCCGGCTATCATGCCGCCGCTGAGGACACCGTAGCGTCATTCGAGCTGTTCGTGCGGGAACTCCCGGTGGACCGNGCCTATCTGGTGTCGGCCGGCCTGGAGGAGGCACTCGACTTCTTGTGCGATTGGCACTTCACGGCCGACGATATCGCTTACCTGCGTTCGGTTCCGGGGCTCTCTGGCGCCTCATCAGACTTCTTCGACGTCTTTTTGCCAGGGTTGCGATTCACGGGAGACGTGTGGGCCGTCACCGAGGGCCTGCCGGTGTTCGCGGGCGAGCCGCTGCTTCGGGTGAGGGCGCCATTGGCGGAAGCGCAGCTGGTGGAGACCGCACTACTCGCCATCATCTTGTTTCAGACCTCGGTGGCGAGCAAGGCGTCACGCGTTATCCAGGCCGCGGCTGGACGATCGGTGATCGAGTTTGGCGCTCGTCGCGCGCACGGACTCGACGCTGGGGTGTATGCGGCCCGCGCCGCGTATCTGGCCGGGTGCGAGGCGACATCGAATGTCGACGCCGGACATCGGTTCTCCATCCCGGTGTCGGGGACCATGGCCCATTCGTGGGTGATGGCGCACGACGATGAGCTCACCGCGTTCACACGGTATTGCGCCGTGCACGGCCCGCGCTCAGTGCTGNTGATCGACACCTACGACACGCTGGCGGCCGCGCGGNGCATCGTGAGCGCCGGATTGCGGCCGGCCGCTGTCCGCGTGGACAGTGGTGACCTGGCCGGACTCAGCGGTGCGGTTCGGGGCATCTTCGACGGCGGCGGACTGCGCCAAACGAAGATTTTCGTGAGCGGCGATCTGGACGAACACCGAATAGACACGTTGATCGCGGCTGGCGCGCCGATCGATGGGTTCGGCGTCGGGACGGCGGTGACCACCTCGGCTGACGCGCCGTCGCTCAGTGGCGTCTACAAGTTGGTAGAGGTGGTGCGAAACGGCACGACGGTGCCGGTCGCGAAGCTGACCCCTGGGAAGCGCACGCTGCCCGGCGCGAAACAGGTATGGAGGGTGTCTGAGGCCGGGAAGGCGCGGCGAGACGTGATGGGGATGTCCGATGAGTCGGGACCTCCGCAGGGCANGCCGCTGCTGCGGCGCGTAATGCGGGACGGACGCCTGACGGACCCGTCGTCGCCCCTCGACGCTATCCGAGATCGGTGTCGATACGAGGTGGCGGCACTGCCCGCCGGGGTACGCCGACTCCTCGACGCCGAACGGTTNCCGGTCGAGCTCTCGGCCGCCCTGGATCGACTGTCTNGTCGGGTTAGTGGCCCCGACGACCACCCAGTCTAGACCCTCCTGCACTCCCCCGGCCTCGGCGATCCGGTACGTAGCCGCGAGTCTTCAGACCCGTCCCGCGTCGCGACGCCCCTCGGCCCTCAGCGCCCCGCTAGGCGTTGCTCGATGGCGTCGAGCACCGTCTCCGCCCTGCCCCGAAGGACAAGGTCGACGCCGTCGGAGAGCGGAGTGGCGCCAGGATTGAGCTCCACCGTGAACGCGCCTCGGTGCCGCGCCTGCTGAACGAGTCCCGCGGCCGGATAGACCATCGACGAGGTTCCGATGGTCAGAAATAGATCGCACGCTGTGGCGTTGTCGCTGCGCGAGAGNACCGACTCATCGATCCCCTCGCCAAACCAGACCACGCCCGGACGGAGCGGGCCGTCACAGAGCGGGCAGCGTGGTGGCAATGGGTCGAACGGGACGGTTCGGTCCATCCATCGGTGCGGCGAACCTGCGCAGGCGCGCCAGCAGCCGACCTCCCACAGGGAGCCGTGGAACCGAATCACATCCTCCGCGCCCGCGCGCTCGTGCAGTCCGTCGACATTCTGAGTAATCAGGCGACAATCGGGATAGCGGCGGCTCCAGTCGGCGATGACCGCATGGGCCCGATTTGGCTCACAGGCCGCGATGAGCTGACGCCGCCAGTCGTACCACTCCCACACCAGCGTGGGGTCNTTCGCGAACGCCTCCGGCGTNGCTAGGTCCTCCGGANGGTGTCGTTTCCAGAGACCGTCTGGCTCCCGGAAGGTCGGTACCCCGCTGGCGGCCGATACCCCTGCGCCGGTCAGGATGGTCGTGCGCGCGCCGGCTCGAAGTCGATCTATCAACAGGGCCAGTTCTGTGTCGGTACACATCGGTGCATTGTAGGCCCCCAAGTCTGGTGGAGTGCCCTTCGGTCGGCGGTGGTCTCCGGTTCCAATCAGACGTACCGTTTGGAAGACTTCCCCCGTTCTACGGATCGGCTCCCAGACGTGATTGCAGTGGGTCAGCGTCTTCTCTTCGGACCCGAGAGGAGCGCTTTCGGCCTGCTGGTCCCGACACGCTAACTATGCNTTCACAGTCAGCCACCCGACCATCTGGACGAGTCCCTGGACGGCGATCTTTCCGATCGAACGTATCGACGGCCCGATGTGCGATTACGCCTGCTACGAAGGCACCTCGGTCTGCTCAATATCCTCACCGCCGCCCGTGTCAACGAGGAAGCCCCACGCTAGTATTCATCTAAGCCCTCAGTCAGCTCGATGTAGGTGCCGAACGGATCGGTGAAGAACGCATACCCCAGACCTAGGGCCGCCACTTCGCCATAGGGCCGATCGAACGTGACCCCCTCCGCCTCCAGCTTCTGACAGAACGCTTTGAGATTGTCCACCTCGAACCCGATGTGGTCGATCGATCGACCCTGGGTGGCCACGGGTGCTTCTGGTGACGCCGAATACGTCAAGTTCACCCCCGGCAGGTCAGCCGCCTGGAACGACCCGCGCATGCCNGGCGCCGCGCCAAAAGTCTCCACATACCACGCCTTCATCTCGTTCACCGGTCCAGCGAAATGCACGTGATGTAGGGCGATCGATTCCGTTTGGGACCGGTCCTCGATAAACTCCACCTTCACGTCGTCTGGCGCCATGGCAAAGCCGATGTAGGTATCCTGATCGGCAATATGAGCGAGCCCGTCGTCCACCGGCAGTGCCGGAGGCAGCTCGGCGCGGGTCACGATCGGATAGCCGGCCGCGCGCACNCGCTCGACCATTGCCCGTGTGCTGGGCACCGAGAACCCGAGGTGATTGACGGTCGTGCCCTTGCTACCACCAGTCGGAGTGGCTTCCCGCATGAAGACCAGAACATTGGGAAATTTAATGAACTCCAGGCTGCCGGCTGTCACCGCCTCCCCACCCAACGCGTCGACCCAGAACTTCGTGCTCTCATCGATGCTGGTCACCGTTAAATGGTGATGTCCGTAAACAATCGGTCCCTGGCGTGCAGATGTCAGCTGCGCCCCCGCCAATGGCGCCACGGAGAGTACGAACAGCGCTGTCATTATGAATGTCACTGGGGCGAGCATCATTCTCTTCTTCGTCATCAACATCCTCCAGTATCCCGACCGTCGGGCGATCCTATCAGGTCCCCGGCACTGTTGATTTCCAGGACGACACCGGTCGCACGCAGTGTGCCTCCGAGTAGCTCGAACAACAGCCCTTGTNGACGGCAGGCGCCCTGAGCCTTTGCCCGTGGTGTAGTACGATCCCGCTTCGGAATCAGAGGCGCGGGTCGTGCGGGCCGCGCCGAACTGGAGCGAAGCCATGCGTATCGCGATCGGGTCGGACCACGCGGGATTTCATCTCAAGGAAAGCCTTCTGGGCGTGTTGCGGGACGACGGACACGAGGTGGTCGACGTGGGGACCGATAGCGATCAGGCCGTCGACTACCCGGACTTCACCGAGGCGGTCGCCGTCGCGGTGCGCGGACACGAGGTCGACCGCGGCGTGATGATTTGCGGCAGCGGTGTCGGCGCGAGCGTGGCCGCGAACAAAGTGCAGGGCATCCGGGCCGCGGTCTGTCACGACACCTACTCCGCGCATCAGGGGGTCGAGCACGACGACATGAACGTGCTCGTGCTGGGGGCGCGAATCGTCGGGGCGTCTCTGGCCACCGAACTGGTCGACGCGTTTCTGGGTGCCACGTTTTCTGGCGACGAGCGACATCTTCGCCGTATGGCGAAGGTCGCGCGGCTCGAAGCCAGGGATTGGTCCGACACGAGGGGTGGCGCCCGCTGACGGCCGAGCCAGTCCGCTGGCGACTTGGGCCGATGCTCGATGCCGCGCTCGACGCCGAGGCACGAGCCTGGGACAACGACGACCGTGTGGGCCGGCTCTGGGCCAGAGACGCGAGTCTGTGGACCGGGGCTGACGAGTCGCGATGGCTGGGGTGGCTGGATCTCGTCACGGACCCGCCGGAGAGCAGAGCGCTGGCGGAGCTGGTGAGTCAGATTCNTGCGGACGGNATCACCGACCTGCTGCTGCTCGGCATGGGCGGTTCCAGTCTCGCGGCCGAGGTGCTGAGCCGCGTCCTGCCGGCCGCCGCCGGCGCACCAACGCTGCACGTGCTCGACTCCACCGATCCGGCACAGGTGGGTCGCATCGCAGCGGGTCTGGACCTGTCTCGGACCGCGTGCATGGTGTCGAGCAAGTCGGGGACGACGCTCGAGCCGACCCTCCTGACCGAGTACTTCATCGACCGAATAGCGCAGGTGGTGGGCGCCGATCGGGTCGGCTCGAGGTTTCTGGCCATCACCGATCCCGGCTCGGCGCTGGAAGCGTTCGCCCGTGAGCGACAGTTTCGCGCCGTCTGGCCCGGTGTGCCGTCGGTGGGTGGGCGGTTCTCGGCACTCTCGAATTTCGGGGTGGTCCCCTCGGCTCTCTGCGGTCTCGACGTGGCATTCTTGTTTGATCGGGCCCGCAGCATGGCCGACCGCTGCGGGGCGGGCGTGGCCGCTGGTCAGAATCCCGGCGTGCGGCTGGGGCTCGTCCTGGGCTTGGCCGCCGCAGCTGGTCGCGACAAGGTGACGCTACTGCTGTCCCCGGCCATCGCCCCGCTGGGTGGCTGGCTGGAACAGTTGCTAGCGGAGTCGACCGGCAAGAACGGTCTGGGGGTGATACCTATCGTCGACGAATCTCTGGGCGCCCCGGGAGACTATGGAGCGGACCGGCTGTTTGTCGTGATGCGTCTGGCGGGGGAGTCGGACCCGACGTCCGGCGCGCTTGACGATCTGGTCGTAGCTGCGCATCCAGTGGTGGAGCTTGGTCTCGACGACGGGTACGATGTGGGAGCGGAGTTCGTTCGGTGGGAAATCGCCACTGCAGTGTGTGGGGCGGTAATGGGCGTCAATCCCTTCGACCAGCCAGACGTGGAAGCCAGTAAGGTGGCGNCGCGCGAACTCGCTACGGCGTACGAGCGCGATGGTGAGTTTCCGTCCGAGGCGCCGGTGGCGTCAGACGACGGNCTTGCGCTGTATATGGACGCCGACATGTCGACGAGGCTCCGGGAGGTCGCGGGTCCGAACGTCGGCGTGGGAGAGTTGCTCGCGGCACACGTCGGTCGTCTTGGGGAGGGCGACTACCTGGCCCTGCTCGCCTATCTGGACATGACCCCGGAACACGCGGCCGTCCTCCAGCGGATGCGGCACGCGGTCCGCGCGTCGCACGGCGTGGCCACCAGCCTCGGTTTCGGCCCGCGCTTTCTGCACTCGACCGGACAGGCGTTCAAGGGCGGACCGGACACCGGGGTCTTCGTGCAGATCACGGCGGACGACCCCAGCGACCTGCCGATCCCGGGCCGAGGCTACACGTTCGGGGCCGTGAAGACAGCGCAGGCGTTGGGTGATTTCCGGGTGCTCGTCGCCCGTGGTCGCCGCGCGGTGCGGGTGCACCTCGGCCATGACGTCGTCGGCGGCCTCGACCGCCTCGAATATCTGGTGTCCGGGATGCCTCGATGACCCGACCCCTTACGAGGGCGCCTGTCGCCGCATTACTTGCCGGTCCACACCGGCGTGCGCTTCTCCATGAAGGCGGCCACCGCCCCTCGAAAGTCCTGGCTCGTGTAGCATGCCACCACCAGATCGTCACCGGCGTCGGCCGCGCCGCGGCGGTGTGTTTGGAGGCGGCGCACCATTTCTTTGGTGGCGGTGATGGTCAGTGGCGCGTTGGATGCGATCCGCGATGCCGTATCCGCCACCGTGCGGTCGAGCGCCTCTGCGTCGACCACCTGTGTGGCGAGCCCGGCCGCCAATGCCTCCTGGGCGTCGAGCAGCCGGGCGGTGAACATCAGGTCCTTCAGGCGCGCGGGTCCGACGAGGTCCAGGAGACGCGAGCAGTTAGCGGCCGAGAGACAGTTGCCCAGGGTGCGGGCGACGGGCACGCCGAACCGGGCCCCCGGACCGCAGATGCGCAGGTCGCACGCCATCGCGATGACGCAGCCGCCACCCACCGCCACGCCGTTGACCCGGGCGATCGTCGGTTTCGCGACGCGCTCGAGGCGACTGATGACGCGGTCGAGTCGGGTCTCGTACGCCAGCGCGTCTTCGCGGGTACGGAGGTCCTGAAACTGACGGATGTCGGTGCCGGCCACGAAGGCGCCGTCGTCGACGCCGCAGAGGACGAACACCCGCACGGCGGGGTCCGCGTCAACCCTCTCGCAGGCCTCCACCAGGGCATCGTACATGGCCCAGGTCATGGCATTTCTGGCCTCGGGGCGGCTGAATGTGAGGGTCGCCGTCGGGCCGTCGATGGTGAACAAGGTGTGGGACGTGGACACGGGTGATTTCTCCTGATCGGTTGTGATCGGATTGACCGGCCACGTTACCGGTGGTGACAGTGGTGACAGACACACACGCACTCGACGGCATACGGGTTCTTGACGTGACGCAGATCATGGCCGGGCCGTTCTGCACAATGCTACTGTGCGACATGGGCGCCGATGTGATCAAGGTGGAGCCACCCGGTGGCGACTCCACCCGTCGTATGCCCGGTGCCGTCGGGACTGATAGCCCCAGCTTCAACGCGGTGAACCGCGGCAAACGCGGTGTGGTGCTCGATCTCAAGCACCCCGATGGCCGGGCCGCTGTGCGGCGACTGGCGCTCGCGTCCGATGTCCTGGTCGAGAACTACCGACCCGGCGTGATGGCAAAGTTTGGGCTGGGCTACGAGGAGCTGGCGGCGGAGCATCCGGGGCTGATCTATGCCTCGATCTCCGGCTACGGGCAGACCGGGCCAGCGTCAGGCAAGGGTGGGTTCGACCTCGTGGCGCAGGGCGTGTCCGGCTTGATGTCCATCACCGGCGAGGCGGGTCGCCCCCCGGTGAAGGTGGGCGTGCCGATCACTGACCTGGGCGCCGGGCTGTTTGCGGTGACCGGCATCCTCTCGGCCCTGCTCGCCAAGGGTCGGACCGGTCGTGGCCAGCGCGTCGACACGTCGCTGGTCGACGCCGGTGTGGCGCTGTCGGTGTGGGAGGCTACGCAGTACTTCTCCNNTCGCGGCGTGCCGCAACCGCTCGGCTCGGCGCATCGCATGAACGCGCCGTATCAGGCCATTCGTTGTGCCGATGGATACATCACGGTGGGGGCTGCCAACGACCGCACATTCCAAGGTCTGTGCGACGCGCTCGAGCGTCCCGCGTGGGCGCGGGAGGCGGATTTTGCTGACAATGCCAGTCGCGTCACCCACCGAGCGGCGTTGGCGGCTCGTATCGAGTCGGTCATGGCGACCGAGTCGCGTGACCATTGGCTGGCCAGGCTNGAGACCCACGGCGTTCCGTGCGGACCGATCAACACCTACGCCGACGTCATGGAAGACCCGCACATCCTGGCGCGTGATCTGGTCGTCGACACCGACCACCCGACGCTGGGGCGGATCAAGACATTGGGAACGCCGGTGAAGCTGTCACATACCCCGCTGACACCGGGGCGNCCGGCGCCGATGCTGGGTCAGCACACTGACGAAGTCCTGCGTGAGATTGGGTTGACGACCCAGGANATCGCCAAAGTCCGCGGGTCCTGACGAACGGGAGGCACATGAGCGCACGAACGTATCGCGTCGCGTTGATTCCGGGGGATGGCATCGGCAAGGAAGTGGTGCCGGCGGCGCGGTTGGTCATCGATGCCGTGGGACAGCGATTCCAGTTTTCGTGCGTGTGGACGGACTTCGACTGGTCGTGCGAACTGCACGCGCGCACTGGCAGCATGACCGGTGGTCGCTCCATNGAGGAACTGGCCGATCGGGACGCAATCTTTCTCGGGGCGATCGGCTACCCTGGGGTGCCCGACCACGTGTCGTTGTGGGGACTCCTGATCCCCATCCGGCGACGATTCGCGCAATACGTCAACTTGCGGCCGGTTCGTCTGTTGCCTGGCGTGCGTACGCCGCTCGCGGATCGCGGACCCGACGATATCGACTTTCTCATCGTCCGCGAGAACAACGAGGGCGAGTATTCGGAGATTGGTGGACGTTTGTATGAGGGGACACCGGCGGAGCTTGCGGTACAGCAATCGGTGTTCACACGGGTGGGCGTCGACCGCGTCCTGCGATACGCGTTCGAGCTGGCGCGCACACGCCCGGCCAAACACGTCACATCGGCCACGAAGTCGAACGGCATCATCCACACCATGCCCTTCTGGGACGAACGGTTTCAGGCGATGGCCGCGGAGTATCCGGATGTGCGAGTGGACCACTTCCACATCGACATTCTGTCGGCGCACCTGGTCCAGCACCCCGACTGGTTCGACGTGATCGTGGCCAGCAATCTGTTCGGCGACATTCTCTCGGATCTCGGACCCGCCATCGCCGGGTCGATCGGTCTCGCGCCGGGCGCCAATCTGAATCCGGAGCGCGAGCACCCGTCGATGTTCGAACCGGTGCATGGCTCGGCGCCGGATATCGCTGGCCAGGGCCTCGCCAATCCGGTCGCACAAATTCTGACAGGCGCGATGATGTTGGAACACCTTGGCGAAAAAACCGCGGCCGCCGCCGTGGTGACGGCGGTGGAACAGGTGCTGGCGGCGGGAAAGACGCGAACCGGCGATCTCGGCGGCGCCGCCACGACGGCCGAGATGACCGATGCAGTCATCTCTGCGGTCACCTAGGGCACTAGCCCCGACAGACAGTGAGACCGGGATTCGTGACGAGGTCACCCGGTTAGCCCGCGCGAAGCGCCCTTNGGGCAAGGCGAGGACAGTTTGGCTCGTCGACCGGCTCACGGAGAGAGATGTCCGCTCTCATCACCCGCCGGGATGCCCCGCGCCGGAAACCCTGGGAGGGTGCTAAAGAACGACGTGGCGCGGTTTTCTAGCGCGGCGCCCAGCAGTTGGCTAGGCGACGAGGGAGCAGGCAGGTGGCCTGTGACCGAGGAAGCAATAACGCCAGATGGGATGCCCCGCCCGAAAACCCTAGAGTTTGAAGCCGGTTTCGTTGTGCAGTGAGAGGTGTGCCTCGCCATCTGGAACTACGCTTGACCGCGACCCCCCGAACGGGCATTTTCGACACAAAGCGCTNCGTGGAGGCCCGTAGTCNGCAGTGGANGTCCGTAGTCCGCGTGTGGGGNCGCCCTATCCGCTTGTTCAGGGCGTCGAGCGGGCTTGTAATGTCGTCTTTCGTCGGACCGGCTCCGTGTCGTCTGCGCTAGGCGGTTGCCCAGCCGCTGCGGTCACGACAAGCGCAGGAACAACCACGGTGATAACTACCAGAGTCTAGGACGGCCTCACGTCGTTGTCCGCCCGTAAGGGCAACCTCTTGTCACTGCCCGGCGTTCAGGCCCCCCGGGGCATCCACCGCACGACATCCGTAGTTCCAAGGCGACCTGTTGACGTGCGCCAGCGCCGTTCGCGGCTCCACGGCAGGAAAATACACATTCCCCGTGCCAATCTGTTTC
>PAUN01000001.1 GCA_002712885.1 Acidobacteriota bacterium | reverse complement strand
GGAGAGGTACCGAAGTGGTCGTAACGGGGGCGCCTCGAAAGCGTCTTGTCGGGTAACCGGCACGTGGGTTCGAATCCCACCCTCTCCGCCATTTATTGTTCCAGAAAGCTCTACAAGCGCTCGCGGCAGTGTCTTGGTAGCTCTCGGCTGCGCTCGCGTGCGGCGGGTAGCTGGTGTCAACCGAAAACTTCGTCGAACGGGTCGGTCAAGCTTCCACGCAATGGCACGCGACCTCAGCGATTCGCCGCCGTCTGTGGGGGGAGCCCAATCCGCTTGTTCAGGAGGGCGACGACCCCGACTGGACCTACCTATTTTTCGAGCGGGGCAACTCTCCCTGATGCTTCTCACCGGTCCGGCCGCGTCGGTTGGGGGCGACCTGGCCATCCAACGGTTAGTCGGTGTAGGATCGCGAGCCGCTCGGCTCCCGTCTCGCCCGCGCATAGTCGTCCGTTCGATTTCAGTCTCGCGGCGGGCCAGCGCGTGCAACACCACTGCGGGAGCCTCTGCTTGTCACCCGAAGGGAAAGACAATGGCGCTCTTCGTTGTCCGGCATCAGCATGAGCCAGACCGGTGTCCGGCGCTCGACCCCGAGGCGGGCGCGGGGCTCCTCAATTATCTGAGCCGGCCGAACGTCAAGCAGCACGGCATCACGATCAAGGGCGAGGCCGTGGTTCAGGGGGAGCACACCTTTTTTCTGATCGCCGAGGCGTCCGACGAGGCGCAACTGCGGCGATTCATGCAGCCGTTCTCACAAGCCGGCAGTCTCGACATCTACCCCGCGTCGACCTGCGCGATGGTGGTGGCGAGCGGCGGGTGCAACGCCGACCCGCCCGACGTCGGTGACCTGGCCGCGGTGGACCCGGAAGAGGCGTGCCAATACGCACTCGAGTCGAACCTCGTGGTGCACAAGGCGCATCCGCTCAACTGCGAGACGTCAATCCCGGCGCTGGTCGGCAGCGTGGTGATGCCGAACGCGCACTTCTATGTCCGCAACCATTTTCAGATCCCGAAGTTCAATCCCGACGCGTTCACCCTGAGGGTCCACGGCCTCGTCGACCGGCCACTTGAGTTGAGTCTGACCGACCTCCGGGGAATGAAGTCACACACTACGGTGGCCACGCTGGAGTGCGCCGGCAACGGCCGGACGCTCTTCGAGCCGCCGATCGCGGGTGAGAAGTGGAACCTCGGGGCGGTCAGCACCGCGGAGTGGACCGGCGTGCCGATGGCCGAGATTCTTGATCAAGCCGGGGTGCGTCCAGACGGTCGTGAGGTCGTATTCCTGGGCGCTGACAGCGGTTCAGTGGCCGGTCGGAAGGAACCGATTTCGTTCGGCCGTAGTCTCACGATCGACCAGGCACATGACAACGGCGTCATGCTCGCTTACGCGATGAACGGCGAAGGGCTTCCGGTCCAGCACGGCTTTCCTCTGCGGGTTATTGTCCCGGGCTGGTATGCGGTCGCTTCCGTTAAGTGGTTGACCGACGTCGAGGTGGTCGCCGACCCCTACGACGGGCACTACCAGGCGGAGAAGTACTGGTACGAGTGGGAGCGGAACGGCGACAGCGTGAGGGAGCCGGTTACCCTGATGCAGGTGCGTGCGCTGATCACGGATCCTGGCCCCGGGCAAGAGGTCACGTGCGGGGATGTGACGATCCGCGGCGTGGCCTGGTCGGGTGCCGCGTCGGTGGCACGGGTCGAGGTCAGCGTCGGACGCGGTGATTGGCACCAGGCGTCTCTGACCGGCGAGCGCAAGCGGCACAGTTGGCAGTGGTGGGAGCTCCAGACGCGGATCGACGAACCCGGACTGGTCTCCTTGCGGGCGCGCGCGATCGACCTCGCCGGTCGATGCCAGCCCGATCAGGCCGAGTGGAACCGGAATGGCTACGGTAACAACAGTGTGCAGGAAGTGACCCTCAAGGTGAACTAGGTTTCCTGGCGATGCGTCCGTCTGGCGGCGTTGCTTCGTCGGTCACATGCCGCCTGCATGCTCCCTCCTCGCGCCGGCCCCTCATCCCCCGTCTCTGTACTCGTCGGCACTTCAGATACACTCCGACCTGAGCAGAGGCAGGTAAGAAGGCGGCATGAGCAACGAAGGCACACGACTGGATGAGACCGTCCTCACCCGACGGCACATCCTGCAGGCATTCGCGACCCTCGGAGGGTCGTCGCTGGTCATGGGCGCCATGGACGCTTGGGGGCTGATGGGTGCGTCGGCGGCCCAGCGGCCGAGACTCGCGGGGCGAGCGTCTGGTACCCGGGTCCTGGTGCTGGGGGCTGGCATCTCCGGTCTGACGGTCGCCTACGAGCTCGAGAAGCTCGGGTACGAGTGCCAGGTGCTGGAGGCGCGTGATTGGGTGGGCGGGCTCTGCTGGACCGTGAAGGGCGGCGCGTCGCACACCGAGATCGGCGGCGAACGGCAGGTGTGCGAGTTCGACGACGGGCTTTACCTCAACGGCGGGGCCTGGCGGTTGCCCCACGCCGACGCGGGCGTGATCGGCTATTGCTCCGAGTTGGGCGTACCGCTCGAGATTTTCGTCGATGCCACCGACGCCAACTATTTCTATGAAGAGAACCCCGAGCTCGGACCGCTGTCAGGCACACCGGTGCGGCTGCGCGAAGTGAAGGCCGACCTCTGGGGGTCGACCTCAGAACTGCTGGCCAAGGCGATGGACCAGGGCGACATCGACACCCGGCTGACGACGGACGACAAGGAGCGGTTGGTGTCGTTTCTGGTCCGCGCCGGTTACCTGGACACCGAAGACCACGTGTATCGGCCGCCCAGGTCTCGCGGGTCCCGGGATCGACATGATCTGGGCGCGCTGCTGCAGACCGGCTTCGGGGCACGGGTGCGCTCGCTCTATGCCGGCACCGGCGGACCGGCCCCGGTGTTCCAGCCGGTCGGCGGCATGATGGAGATTCCGCTGGCGTTTCAACGCGCCTTGGGCGATCGGGTCACCCTCGACGCCGAGGTCCGGTCGATCCGCCACACCGCCGACCAGGTCCGGGTGACGGTCAGGAACACCCGGACCGGCCAGGAGCGCGAGGAAACCGCCGACTATTGCGTCTGCTGCCTGCCGATGGCCGTCTTGCAACAGGTCGACGTGAATCTGTCATCGGACATGCGGGAGGCGGTCAACAATACCGGCCACAGCACCGCCTCGAAGATGGGGCTGCAGATGCGTCGTCGGTTCTGGGAGCAGGACGACGGGATCTTCGGGGGCCACCTCTGGTCGCGCAGCCTCCAGCTTGGCGAGTTTTCCTATCCGTCGAATGACTACTTCTCGAACAAGGGCGTATTGCTGGGTTTCTACGGCAACGGCGGCATCGCAGGGCTGTCGGACCAGGCGATCGCGGCGCGGGTCGAACATGTGCTGACGCAGTCGAGTAAGGTGCACCCACAGATGCGCGACGAGTTCGAGCACGCCTACGCCGTCTGGTGGGAGAAGATTCCGTATAGCCTTGGCGCCTACGGTCGCACGCCGGCCCAAAGCCTGTTGACCGAACTGAGCAAACCGGACGGACGCTTCTATATCGGTTGCGCCGGCGCCAGTACGCGTCCCGCCTGGCTTGAGGGTGGGATCCAGGCCGCTTGGCGCACCGTCGAGCTACTGCACGACCGGGCGATGCGCGCGTAGGTTACGGGTTGCAATGTGGTCTTCGGAGGAATCATGAAACGGATGGGCGTAACCGGTGGGCTGGTGGTGGCGATGATCCTCATCTGCGGGTCGGCTACGAGGGCTGGAGCGCAGGGTGACTCGGGCGCCGAGGTGAGCAAGGCGCAGTACGATACCTGGATGATGGAGCTCTCGAACTGGGGGCGATGGGGTGCCGACGACGAGCTTGGGGCGCTCAATTTGATCACCCCGGACAAGCGGCTGGAAGCGGCATCGCTGGTCACGCGGGGGACGGTGGTGTCGATGGCGCGCGAGATGACCATCGAGCGGTTGGACGATCCAGACCAGGCGAGCGCGAACCGTCCCCCGGTGCTGGTGGGATCGAGCCGGAGCGTCTTCGACATCAACACCGAGGGTGGGTACTTCTGGGAGCGCTACGAAATCGAATACCACGGCAGCGCGGTCAGTCATCTGGACGCCCTGTGTCACGTGGCCTACAACGGCAAGGTCTACAACGGTCTCGACTTCGAGGACGTGGCCTCGAAAGAGGACGGCTGCACGCGGATGGGTGTCGCGAATCTGCGAGAAGGATTGATCACGCGTGGCGTCTTGATCGACATGCCGGGTCGGGCTGTGCGGCGGGAGGATATCGAGGCGTGGGAGGCGGAGACCGGCATCACGATTTCCCCGGGCGACGCCCTGTTTCTCCGCACGGGTCGCGATATCGGTGAGCGGGGCGGCTATCACCCCTCGCTGATTCCATTCTTCAAAGAACGTGACATCGCCCTACTGGGCGCCGACGTGCCGCAAGAAGGTGGCCAGGTCGACGGAGTCACGGTGCCGGTGCATTTCTTTGCTCTGGTGGCGCTGGGCGTCCACCTGTTCGATAACCTAGGTCTTGAGGATCTGGCCGAGACGGCGAACGACTTGAACCAGTGGGAATTCATGTTCATGGCGTCGCCGCACGTCGTGCCCAACGGTGCCGGATCAGCAATTAATCCCCTCGCCGTGTTTTAGCGCGGCGCGGAAAGACGTGCGGAGGATTGGTATGCCACACGCGAGTTCTGACCGAACGTTCGGCGCGCTGGCGCTGATGTTGGGGGTAGCCTGTGGCTGCGGCGCGCCCCCGTCTCAGCCGGTTGAGGAGATGCCCGCCAGATCGTCCGAGGTGGCCCAACCGGCGTCCGGCTTCACCGTAGATCCGTTCTGGCCACAGCCGTTGCCCGACGGGTGGCTACTGGGAAATGTCGTCGGCGTGGCCACCGATTCGCGCGACAACGTCTGGATCATCCACCGGCCGAACAGCCAATCGGGTGCCGCCGACACGCCGTCGGTGATCGCCTTTTCGCCTGATGGCGCTATCGCGCAGAGTTGGGGTGGACCGGGCGATGGGTATGACTGGGGCACACAAACCCACGGCATCTATGTGGATCACGAGGACAACGTGTGGGTCGGGTTCGGCGGTGGGCTGCCGTATAACCCGAGTGCGAAGACCACGACCGACAACGCACTGGTACTCAAGTTCACCCCGGACGGGCAGTTTCTGCTGCAGATCGGCGACTTCGGCGTCGGTACCGAGGGGAGCGACAGCACCATGTTCCTCGGGCAGCCGACGGATGTCTGGGTCGATGGCGAGGCGAACGAGGCGTACATCACGGACGGCTACACCAACCGCCGGGTCATCGTGTTCGACGCGACGACCGGCGACTACGCGCGGCACTGGGGCGGGTATGGCAACGCCCCGGACGACGGGCTGATGCCCAGGTTCAGTCGCGACGCCGAGCCTCCCCAGCAGTTCAGCACACCGCACTGTGTGACCGGCGCCACCGACGGGTTGGTCTACGTGTGCGACCGGGGCAACCAGCGGATCCAGGTCTTCCAGAAGGATGGTACGTTCGTCGACGAGGCGTTCATCGAGGCCGATTTAGGAGATGGCGCGGTCGGTGGGACGCCGTGGGATATCGCGTTCTCCCCCGACCCTGCGCAGAGCCAATTGTTCGTCGTGGACGGCGGCGGTCATGCTGTCCATGTGCTGGACCGCGACTTACTTCAGGTCACCGACAGCTTTGGCCGCCGCGGGCGTTGGGCCGGCCAGTTCGAATCGCCCCACAACCTCGCGCTTGACTCACACGGCAACCTCTTCGTCGGTGAGACCCTCGACGGGCGCCGCGTCCAGAAGTTCGTACCGTAGGGGTGAGACCTTGTGGCGCAGGCCGTCAGGCCTGCGATCGCACGGCTAAAGTCGTGCGCCACACTGAGATCTGTGGTCCGGTTGCGGTGGGCCGACTCCTACGCCTCCTCCGCAGGAAACCGTAGCCGGGCTACTCCGGCAGTCTGAACGCGAGATACTCGCCAGTGTAGTTGCCGCCGCCCACCGCAACCACGATGTACTGACGACCATCGACCAGGTAGGTCATTGGCGAGCCCGACTGCTGCGCCGGCAGGTAGACGGCGCCGACCTCGGCCCCGGTCGCCTTGTCATAGGCGCGCAGCATCGCTCCGCGCTGCCCGCTCTCGGTGACGTGGACGCTGCATTCGCCGCTGACAACGAGGGTGGCGGTCACGACCAATCCAACAAGTCCCGAGCAGGTCTCTCCCGTCGGCGGAATGTCGAGCCCGGCCAAGGCTCGATGATTCTTGATGCGGTCAGGCGTCGCCCCCTTCGGTGTCTGCCAGAGGATGGTCCCCTCGTCGACGTCGATGGCCGAGAGACGTCCGTAGGGTGGTTTCGCCAGCGGCAGCCCGCGCACGTTGAGGTCGCGGAGGCCCCCGTGGCCAACCCCGCGGGTGGCGGTGCCTTTCACATACCGCATGTCCGACAGCTCGGGGTCGGGCGGGGTGATCAGCTCCCACGAATAGAAGTTGGCCTGTGAGGGTACGTAGACCGTGCGCGTCACTGGATCGAACCCGCCGCCGGGCCAGTTGGTGCCGCCGCTGCCCGCGCCGAGGCCGAGTGTCGCGATCGGGCCGTCCGCCCGGCTGACCACCGGCGGGGTGAACATCGGACCGAGTCGGTAGCGCGAGACCAGTTCCACGGCTTCGGCTCGCAGCTCCGGTGTGAAGTCGATCAGATCATCGATGGACGAGCCCTGCCGGTCGTAAGCCGGCGGGCGGGTCGGGAACGGCTGGGTCGGTGAGTACCATTCGCCCGGCACGTCGCCCTGCGGCACCGGTCGTTCTTCGATCGGCCAGACCGGCTCACCGGTCTCGCGGTCCAGCACATACAGGAACGCCTGTTTGCCAGGCTGCGCCACCGCCTTGATTGGGCGCCCGTCGACGACGATGTCGACGAGGATCGGCGCGCATGCCATGTCGAATCCCCAGATCGGGTGGTGCACGAGCTGGAAGTGCCACCGTCGTTCGCCCGTGCGCAGGTCGACCGCCACCAGGCTTTCACCAAACAGGTTGTCGCCCGGTCGGTGTCCCCCGTAGTAGTCGCCCGACGGGGTCTCGACCGGCAGGTAGACGAGTCCCAGCTCTTCGTCGACCGAGATCTGGGTCCAGACACCATTGTTGCCGTTGACGCCCCAGGAGTCGTTCAGCCACGTGTCGTGGCCATGTTCTCCCGGTCCCGGCACAGTGTTGAAGGTCCACAGCCGGTCACCGGTTTCGATGTCGAACGCCTGGACTAGGCCCTTCGTGTTGTTGTGCGTCCTTGGGGCCGGCGCGTCGCGGAAGGCCCCGCCGACCACGACCACGCCGCCGGCCACGACCGGGGTCGCGTGGGTGCCGATCTCGCCGGTGACAAGGTCGATGGCGCGCCGCTCGCCGTAGGTGGCGGCCGCTTTCAGATCCACGCGCCCGTCGGTCCCGAAGTCAGGCACGCGCTGGCCGGTGACCGCGTCCAGCGCTACCAGCTGGAATCCGATCGTGATGTAGAGAATCCGTTCCTCGCGGCGTTGTGGGCCGTCGGTCCAGTACGCCAGCCCGCGGCCGGAGAGCAGACGCGGCGCCGCCACGGCCCGCTCACCTTCCGGCTCGCCGTGGACCCACAGCAGTTCGCCGGTGTCCGCGTCGAGGGCGATCACCGACCGGCGGGTGCCCCCGGTGGCGTAGAGCACGTCCCCGACCATGAGCGGCGTGCCTTCGAGCTTGAACTCCGGTCCCGGGCCGAGATTGTCGGTCTTGAACCGCCACGCGACTTCGAGGTCGTTGAAGTTGCCAGCGTCAATCTGGTCCAGCGGCGCATACCGGGTATTGGCCAGGTCACCGCCGTAGCTCGGCCATTCGCCGGCGTCGGTCGAGGGCATGGCTGTCTGCGCCGACAGACCCGCCGTGAGCCATACCTGGGCGCCAATAGTGACCTGGGCAACGACCAGCGCCGCCAGTGCGCAGCGTACGGTGTTAGTCATGAGATCGGGTAACGATAGCACTCGTCGGAGCGTCTGGCGCCAGAGGAATTCGATCATTCCTGATTGCCACCGCGCGACGGCTCCGGTAACATCCGAACGAGTTTCTCTAAACAGTCAGTGTGACGATGGAAGATACGGTCGCGGTCGTCGGTCGGATCGCTCGGTGGCGACGCGGGGTGCTGATCCTGCTTGTCGCCCTCTGCGTGCCTGGCGTCGCCGTTGCGAGTGATCTCGCCGACGCCGCGCAGCGCCGCGATCTCGTGGCCGTTGATCGCCTGCTGACTGGCGGGGTCGACGTCGACGCCCCACAGGCCGACGGAACAACCGCGCTGGCCTGGGCATCGCACTGGGACGATCTCGATACGGTCCGGCGGCTTGTTGCGGCCGGGGCCGACGTGAACCGGGCGACCGATCTGGGTGTCACCCCCCTCATGCTGGCCGCCGTCAACGGCAGCGTCTCCGTCGTCGACGCGTTGATCACGGCGGGCGCGGACCCGTCGGCGACTCGCGAGACGGGTGACACGGCCCTGATGCTAGCCGTGCGGTCTGGCAGCACGCCGGCGGCGCGGTTGCTGCTGAATGGCGGCGCGGATCTGAACGCCACGACCGCCGGCGGCCAGACGGCGCTGATGTGGGCGGCGGCCGAACGACATCTGGCAGTGGCCCGGATGCTGGTCGAGCGTGGTGCTGACGTGCAGGCCCGCACGCACGTCGACGCCCGCGAAGGGCGACCGGGTGGCATCGTCCGCGAAGCCAGAGTGCTCAGCGAGTTCGAGGCGGTCAATCCCGCCGGGCTGCCGCGCGACGGAGACGGCGACCCGCCACGGCCGGAGGGTGGGTTTACCCCACTGCTCTATGCGATTCTCGTGGGTCACCAGGACGGGGTGAACCTGTTGCTCGACGCCGGCGCGGACGTGAACGATCGGGCGCCGGACGGGGTCACCGCCCTGATGCTGGCCCTGACCAAGCGTCACGAGGCGATGGCCCTCGATCTGCTCGAACGCGGGGCGGACCCGGCACCCGCCGAGGCCGGCTACACCGCGCTGCATGTGGCGGCGGAAACGGGTCAGTTGGCCGTTGCCCGCGAACTGCTGGCACGTGGGGCGGACCCGAACGCTCGGATGCCCCGTCCCCAACGATTGACCAACGCGTTCGAGGTCGGCGTGCTGCAATCGCCCGGGTCTGGGCGGGTCACCCGGATCGGGTCGACACCGTTCATCACGGCCGCCAAGGTGGCGGACGCCGCGATGATGCGCGTGTTGTTGGCAGCGGGGGCGGACCCGGCCCTGACCACCGAGGACGGCACGACGGCCGTGATGATCGCGGCCGGGCTCGGCAAGCGCGCGGCACAGGAGATTACCCACTACCAGTGGGACGAGACCAAAGCGATTGCGGCGCTGGGAGTGGCGCTCGACGCGCGTGTTGACATCAACGCCGCGAATGAACACGGCGAGACCGCCCTCCATGCCGCCGCCTATCACAACGCGAATGACGTGATCCGGTTTCTGGTCACGGCCGGCGCGCGCATCGATGCCACGAATGCGGCACGGCAGACGCCGCTCCGGGTCGCCGACGGACATCTGATTTGCTGCACCACGTTCGCGCGGCACGAGGAAGCCTCTCGCGTGTTGAGGGAGCTGGGCGCCGACCCGAATGCGGGTGTCCAGCTGACGTTTGGGCTGACCGCGTTCGGCGACGCGGACAGCCCGTCGCGCTGACTCGTGAACTTCATCATGGACTCTAGACTCCATCGTTTCGACGGCTCCGCGACTTCGGCACACGTGCGGCGAGGTGTGGTGGCGGCTGTCGTCATGGGGCTGTGCCTGGCGCCGACCGGTGTGTCACGCGCGGCCGCGCAGACGACCGCCGTGGAGGCCGCCGCGGACTCGCCGCGAGCGGTGCTCGACCGCTACTGTGTGACCTGTCACAACGAGCGGACCCTGGCTGGAGGCTTGGCGCTCGACACAGCCGACCCCGGCCAAGTAGGTCACGACCCGGCGTTGTGGGAGAAGGTGGCTGGCAAGCTACGCACTGGCATGATGCCGCCGGAGCGGCGACCCCGGCCGGACGCGTCGACCTATACATCGCTGGTCTCGTATTTCGAGACGGCGCTCGACGAGACGGCCGCCCTCGCCCCCAACCCCGGTCGTCCGGCCGCGCACCGACTGAACCGTGCCGAGTACACCAACGCGGTGCGCGACCTGCTGGGGCTTGAGATCGATGGACGCGCGCTGTTGCCCGCCGACGAATCCGGCTATGGGTTCGACAACATCGGCGACGTGCTCTCGCTGTCTCCAGGATTGCTCGAACGGTATCTGCTGGCCGCCGCGAAGATCAGCCGCCAGGCCGTCGGCGACCCGACGTTGCGGCCCACCACCGCCATCTATAAGACCTCGCCGCTGCTGTCGCAGACCGGTCGGGTCAGCGACGACCTGCCGCTCGGATCGCGCGGGGGTCTCGCCGTCGAGCATCACTTTCCGCTCGATGGCGAGTATCTTCTGAAGGTGAGTCTGCGTGGCCGGGCCCGNGCGCCGCATCAGCTCGAAGTCCGGATCGACCGGGAACGGGTGGCCACCTTCGCGCTGGGCGACCGGCCCACGCTCGAAGTCAGGCTGCCGATCAGTGCCGGCACGCGTTTGGTGGGGGTCTCGTTCGCCGGGTTCATCGGGCAATCGCTGCCGGTCGATGCCCGTCCGCCGCCGCCGCCGATCACCAGTTACACCTACGTGCTGTACCCGAACGCCCCCGCGGTGGAACAGGTGGAAATCCTGGGACCGTATGACGGCGTCGTGCCGGCCGACACACCCGCCCGGCAACGGATCTTCGCTTGTCGCCCGTCTTCGTCCACCGCGACGGCGGAGGACGAACGGCTCTGTGCGAGCGAGATCGTGACCGGGCTCGCCACCCGCGCGTATCGTCGACCCGCCACCGGGGCGGATGTCGCCTCACTGTTGGCCGCCTACGACGCCGGACGGCTGGANGGGGGTGGGTTCGAGGACGGGATCCGCTGGACCATCGAGTCACTCCTCGTCTCACCGAAGTTCCTGTTTCGCATCGAGGAGCAGCCGACGACGGCGACCCCCGGCGCGCCGTATCGGATCAGCGACATCGACCTGGCGGCGCGGCTGTCGTTCTTTCTCTGGAGCACCATTCCCGATTCTGAACTCATCGACCTGGCGGNTGAAGCGCGTCTCTCGGACCCGGATGTGCTGGAACAACAAGTGCGCCGCATGCTGGCCGATCCACGGTCCGGCTCACTGGTCGAGAACTTCGCGGGGCAGTGGCTGTACTTGCGCAACCTGCCGACGGTGGCGCCCGATGCCACGCAGTTTCCGGAGTTCGACGACAATCTTCGCCAAGCGTTCCGCCGCGAGACCGAACTGTTCTTCACGGACCAGTTCCGTGGCGACCACAGCGTGCGCGACCTGCTGAGCGCCGACTATACGTTCGTGAACGAACGCTTGGCGCGTCACTACGGGATTCCGAACGTGTACGGCGGCCACTTTCGTCGGGTGACCTGGCCGGAGGGTGACACCCGTCGGGCCGGGCTGCTGGGGCAGGGGAGCCTGCTCACCGTAACGTCGTATCCGCACCGGACATCACCGGTCGTGCGTGGCAAGTGGCTGCTNGAGAATCTGCTCGGGTCGCCGCCACCGCCGCCGCCGGCGGACGTCCCGGGCCTCGAAGAGCCCGCGGATCAGGCGCGGGCGGCCGGTATGCGCGAGCGGATGGCGCAGCATCGCTCGAACCCGGTGTGCGCCAGCTGTCACGCGCGGATCGACCCGCTCGGCTTCGCGCTCGAAAATTTCGATGCTGTCGGGCGATGGCGCGAGACTGAGGGCAGCGCCGGTACCGCAATCGATGCGTCCGGCGCTTTGCCCGACGGGGCGGCGTTCGACGGGCCGGCGGCGTTTCGGGCGGCGTTGCTCGTCGAGCCCTGGGCGGGAGAGTTTACGCGCACCGTGACGGGGAAGCTGTTGACCTATGCGCTCGGTCGCGGTCTTGAGTTCTATGACGCGCCAGTCGTGCGACAGATCATGCGGGACGCCGAACCCGACGGACATCGATGGTCGTCGTTGATCCTCGGGATCGTCAAGAGCGTGCCGTTCCAGATGCGCCGCGCCGACCCGGCGTCGNCGGGCCGTGTGGAAGTGGAGCAGGCGGGACCGTAGAATGTGTGTATGGGGTTCGGAATGGGCCCCGTCTGAGGAAGCAGCACCATGATNATCACAAAACGCTATCTCCCTCGTCGCACGGTGCTCCGTGGTCTCGGTGCATCGCTGGCGTTGCCGCTCCTGGACGGCATGGTCCCGGCCTTGTCGGCCCAGCGGGCCACGGCCGCCAACCCGGTGCGGCGGCTCGGCGCGATCTACGTCCCGAATGGGGTCGAAATGCGGGCCTGGATTCCCGCCGCAGAAGGCCGGCTCGAACTCTCGCCGATTCTGGCTCCGCTCGAGCCGGTGCGTGATCAACTGTGTGTGCTCAGTGGCCTGGCCGACAAACCGGCGATCCCGCGGGAGGGCGAGGGCGTGGGCGACCATGCCCGGGCCGCCGCGACCTGGCTGACCGGCGTGCACGCCACGAAGACCGAAGGACCCAATATACGCGCTGGCGTCTCGATGGATCAGATTGCGGCCCGCGAGCTGGGNAAGCAGACTCAGCTGTCGTCGCTCGAACTCGCGATCGACTCGGTCGAAGTGCTGGGGGCCTGCGACCAGGGCTACAGTTGCGCCTACACCAACACCATCGCGTGGCGGAATGCCACGACGCCGCTCCCGATGGAGAACAACCCGCGCGCCGTGTTNGAGCGGTTGTTCGGGGCCGCCGACAGCACCGACGCGTCGGCCCGGCTCGCACGGCTGCGTCAGGACCGCAGCATCCTGGACTTCGTGACCGCCGAGGCGGGTGGTCTCGAGCGGACGCTCGGGGCTGGCGACCGACTCAAGATGGACCAGTATCTNGACGCGGTCCGTGACGTCGAACGGCGGATTCAGCGGGCCGAAGAGCAGAGCGACCGCGAGGTGCCGGTGGTCGAACAGCCGATCGGGATTCCGGACACCTTCGAAGCGCACGCACGGCTGATGTTCGACCTGTTGGCCCTGGCCTATCAGACCGACCTGACCCGCGTCAGCACCTTCATGTTCGGAAAAGAGGTCAGCGGCCGCTCATTCCCGGAAATTGGTGTGCCGGGCGGGCATCATGGCTACTCGCACCACCAGAACGACCCGAACAATCTGGCGATGCTGGCGAAGATCAACACGCACCATATCGCCCAGTTCGGCTACTTTCTCGAGAAGTTACGCAACACGCCGGACGGCGACGGCTCGTTGCTCGACCACTCGCTCTTCGTCTACGGCGCGGGTATCAGCGACGGCAACCTGCACTTCCACCTGGATCTGCCGACGCTGCTCGTCGGCGGCGGCGCCGGGCACCTTGAGGGCGGACGACACCTCAAGTATCCAAGCGAGACTCCGCTGACCAACCTCCACGTCAGCGTGCTCGACAAGCTGGGGCTGCCGATGGAGCAGTTCGGCGACAGCAGTGGCCCACTGCCGTATCTCACGGTGTAGCCGTCCGCCAGCGGCTATCTGCGCGCCATCGCCCGTTGTCAGGAGGACGCGGGAAGTGGTCCGTGCGGATCAAAGCTTCAGGAAGCTCCAGACGGTCCCCAGCCCAACCATGATTCGTCCCACGACTCGTCACGGCTGGCGGACGTCTCGCCAGGAAACCTAGGGCCTACCTTAGACAGGCGGCACACTCCTCTGCCGACAGTGACGACTCGCACACGACGCGCAGCGCAGCCAGCGGCGCTCCTGGCCGGCTGGCGAGGACGCTCCGGCAGGCGGGACTCCGCGTCTCGGGCGGGGGGACGGCGGCGAATGCTCCAAGCGGCACTTGGCAGCTCACCTCTACGGTTTGGACGGCGGAGGCCAGCCTTGTGAGACCTTCCTACACCGCGACAGCCGCCGAGGTGTAGTGCACCTCGAGCCCCTGCGCCGACAGTGCCGCGCTGCGACACTGCTCTGCGAGGCGGGGTGGCGCTGGGTCGCCCCGGCGTTCCCGGTCTCGCTGCACCCGTTCCAGTTCCTCCTGACAGCGGGCGAAGTCCTCACGACGGGCGACGAGTCCATCTTCCGCTGACGAGAGCTCGCTGGTCTGCTCGTGGGCGACCGCCGCCGCGGCCGCGAGCGTTTCCAGATCGGACGTATCATTGCGCGAGCTGCGCGTTGGCCGGGACCGCGGTCAGGGCGAGGGACGCGCCGACGACGACAGCACGGAGGGTACGCTTTATAGTTCCTTCCCCATCGTGAGCACGAGTTGCGGCTACCGAAGCTGTTTCAGGTAGTTCACGATCTGCCAGATCTCGTCGTCGGCGAATCGGTCGCCAAAGGCGTCCATCAGCACCTCCTGGCCATTGGCAAACCCGTCGTGGATGGCGGTGAAGATCTCGCCGTCGCTCTCGCCGTGCTGCCAAACGGTATCCGTCAGGTTGGACGGGCGGCTACCGTAGGCGGCCGTGGCTGCGGCCAGGCGCCCGTCGCCCCGCGCGGTCGCGCCGTGGCAGGCGGCACATTGTCGCGCATACAGGGCGGCGCCGGCCGCGATCGATGCCGGCGTGGCATCGACCGGGTTCTGTTGCGTTTGAGCCTCGACGTGCGCGTGCGGCTCGGCCGGGTGTGCCGTGGAGTCCAGCTCGCCCAACAGCGTGGCGGTGCTCTCACGCACCGCGCGGTCGCCCGCGATGCCGTCCGAGTAGACGGCCAGTGCCAGTGGCGTCTGTCCGCGGGTGTTTGTGACGCGAGGGTCGGCGCCGCGGTCGATCAGCGTGCGCACCAGCGTGTCCATGCCGTGCGACGCGGCCGCGTGCAGGGCGGTATTGCCGGCGTCGTCGACGGCGTCCACATCCGCACCGAGTTCGAGCGCAGTGGTCACCGTCGCCAGCGCGAGGCGTTCCTCCGCTTCCGGGATCCGTGAACCGCTGGCGGCGGAGGCCACGGGGTTGTAGGACGAAAAATCGCGCCGGTCCTTGATGAACGCGCTGCCGCCGCCGCGGCTGTAGCCGAGCCCCGCCGCCGCCATCAGCGGGGTGATGCCGTCGCCGCTGGCGAGCTTCTCGTCAGCGCCCGCCTCCGCCAGCACCCGCATCATGTCGGTTTCCAGGAACTTCGCCGCGAGCCAGTACGGCGTGGCCCCTACCCACCGTGCCATCATTGCGAAGTCGTGGCTCCAGCGCCTGACCGGGGTGCCCTTTTGCAGCTGCGCGTTCGGATCCGCGCCGTGGGCGAGGAGCGCCCGGACGAGGGGAACTCCCGCCCCGGGGTCGGTGCTCGCGACACTGCGGTCACGCAGCGTGCCGCGCACCACCGCTGCATGCAGTGGGGTGTAGCCCAGTGGGGCGGCGTTGGGGTCTGCCCCGTGCTCCAGCAGCAGGGCCGCCACTGAGCCCTGGCCGCTGTGGGCCGCGATGATCAAGGCGGAGTTGCCGTCGGCGGTGGTGTCGTGGACATCCGCGCCGGCGTCGAGGAGCAGCCGCGCGGATTCAACATCGCCGGACCGGGCCGCGAACAGCAACGGCGTACTCCCGCCCTGGGCCACCTCCTCGACGGCGATGCCGCTCGACGCGGAACCGGCCGAACGGCTGCCCCCCATGTTGAACACCCGCAAGCTGGTCCGCGACCGTGCCCGCACGTCCGCGTCGTGCTCGAGGAGCATGGCGACGATGTCCGGTTGCGCGCCGGATGCCGCCCACATGAGGGCGGTCTGTTCGCGGGTCGTCTCCCTGGCGTTGGCGTTCGCTCCGGCTTCGAGCAGCGCCGTCACCGCGTCGAGGCTGCCGGCCCGGGCCGCGAGCATCAGGACGGTTTCGCCACCGGCGCCAGTAGCGCCGACGGCAGCTCCGGCGGTCAGTAGCCGACGCACGATCGCGCCGTTGCCACTCGTGCCGGCCATCACGATCGGGGTCATGCCCAGGTCGTTCCCGGCGTTCACCTCGGCGCCCGCGGCGATCAGCAGGTCCACCGTCTCGGCCTGTTCCCAATGCACCGCCCAGTGCAAGGCCGTTGACCCGTCCGCCTGCGGATCGCTCGCCGCGGCGCCGCCAGCCAGCAGCTCACGCACCGCGTCCACATCCTGGTTGCGCGCGGCCTGCACCAGCGGCGGCGCGCCCGGCTGCCCCGCCGCCAGCCCCGAGGCTGCGACCAGCAACACCCCGACCGCCGTGGACGTCACACGCCGCATCACCCTACAACTCCAACCTTCCGGTGCTGTCGTGAATCCCGTCCAGCCGCATCCCGAGCTTCTCGAGCACGGTGAGGTGCAGGTTGGCGAGCGGTGTTGCTCCCTGGCCTGATCCTCGTGAAGCGGAGCTGGCGTCGGCGTCGTTCGTGTCACCGAAACGGAGGTGCCGGCCTCCGGCCAGTTGCCCGGTGCCGCCCCCCGCCAGCACGAGCGGCAGATTCCAGGGTTGATGGTCGCCTTCGGCCATGCCGGCTCCGTAGTAGAGCAGCACGTGGTCCAGCAACGACCCGTCACCGTCGGGCGTCGCCTGCAGCCGGTCCAGGTAGTAGGCAAACTGCTCGGCGTGGTGCACGTTGATCTTGACCAGCTGTTCCAGGCTCGCGGCGCTGTGTTCGTGGGAGAGCGGATGATGCCCGCCCGGCGCGCCGATCTCCGGGTAGGTCCGGCTGCTGAACTCGCGGCCGACCATGAAGGTGATGACGCGGGTCAGGTCACTCTGATACGCCAGCACCTGCAGATCGAACATGAGCCGCGCATGCTCGGCGAAGGTCGCGGGGACCCCCGCCGGCTGGTCCATCACCGGCAGCTCCCGACTGCTCTGTGCCTCGGCCGTCTGGATCCGACGCTCGACGTCCCGCACCGCGTCGACATACTCGTCGAGCTTGCCCGCGTCGCTCGGCCCCAGTCCCCGTCGCAGGTCCGAGACCTTCTCCCGCACTGAGTCGAGCAGGCTGCGATTGCTCGCGCGTCTGGCGCGGCGGGCGGCCGGATCGGTGCTGCCCCCGTCACCGAACAGACGCTCGAAGACCACCCGCGGGTCGTGCTCCATCGGGAGCGGCGTCGTCGGACCACGCCAGGTGATGGTGTGGCTGTAGGTGCAGCTGTAACCGCCGTCGCACGTGCCGGCGCCTTTGTCACCGGACTCGAGCGAGAGCTCCAGCGACCCCAGCTGGGTATCCCGGCCCAGCTCTCGGGCGAGAAGCTGGTCGACTGAGACATCGGCGAGGAAGTCGTTGCCTTCCTGTCCGAACGGCCGCGGAATCGCCCCCGTCAGGAACTTGGTCGCGCAGCGGCCGTGCACGGCCCCGCTGCGCGCGGTCAAGCCGTTGGTGTTCTGAGAGAGCCCGCTCAGCACGACCAACCGGTCGCGAAACGGAGCCAGCGGTTGGAGAATCGGCGAGAGCTGGAATGGGGTCCCGTCGTCGCTCGGGGCGGGCGTCCACTGGTCAATGACGACGCCGTTCGGCAGATACACGACCCCGAACCGTCTGACCGGTCGCGCCGCGGTCTGTTCCAGAGCGGTGAGCGCGGGCACCATCCCGTCGAGCAACGGCAGGGCCAGCGTCGCGCCGAGTCCCCGCAGCACCGTGCGGCGCGGTAGTGCCTTTCTGGTGATGATCATGATTCCGACCTTCGCATCTGGAACGGCGTGCTGGTGGCGATTCCCAGAATCACCGACGACCACCGGTTGTCATCTTCGGCCGCGGCGCGCGCGATTGACCGTACGACCGGACGGTCGTAGTGCTCGAGCCCACGACCTAGCGCGTAGGTGAGGAGCTTCTCGGTGACGGTCTCGACGAACTGGTGCGAGCGTCCAGCCAACACGCCGCGCAGACCGGCTGGTCCCTCGAAATTCGTCGTCCCGTCGGCCAGGACCGCCGAGGCGTCGATCGGCAAACCAGCATCGGTAGTACGCCAATGTCCGACCGCGTCGAAGTTTTCGAGCGCGAACCCCAGCGGGTCCATTGTGGCGTGACAGGCCGAACAGGCCGGATTGCGGCGATGCTGCGCCAGCCGTTCCCGGACGGACCGCGGGGTGCCGGTGTCGTTCTCGCCGGGAAGCGCCGGGATGTCCGCCGGGGGCGGCGGTGGGGGTGTGCCCAGCACGTTGTCGAGCAGCCACTTGGCTCGCAACACCGGTGACGTACGGTTCCCGTAGGAGGTCAACGCCAGAATGCTGCCATGTCCAAGGAGTCCGCGGCGGTCGCCGTCCAGACGCACCCGCCGGAATCGGCTGCCGAGTATGCCGGGGACGCCGTAGTGTCGCGCTAACCGCTCGTTGAGAAACGTGTAGTCGGCTCCCAGCAGCTCGGTGATACTGCGGTCAGCGCGGATCTGACTATCGAGGAACAGAGTGGTTTCCTGCTGGAAGGCGCGGCGCAGGTTCTCGTCGAAGTCGGGAAACAGATTCGGGTCCGGCGCGATGCCCCGCACGCTGCGCAGCGACAGCCACTGACCGGCAAAGTTGTCGACCAGGGCCGTCGACCGGGCATCGGCCAGCATCCGATGCACTTGACCTTCAAGTGTGGCGGGGTCACTCAGTTGACCGGCTTCGGCGAGGTCCAGCAGCTCGTCGTCCGGGACGCTGCTCCACACGAAGAACGACAACCGGGACGCGAGCTCGATGTCGCTCAAGCGATACACCGTGCCCGGCGCGGTGCCGGCCGGGTCCCGTTCGATGCGGAACAGGAACTCCGGGTCAATCAGGATCCGCTCGAGCCCGGCTCGGATGCCTTCCTCGAACCCACCGCTGGCGAGCCCGGTCTCGAAGAACGGCAGCACCGGTTCGAGATCCTCCGGGGTGACGGGGCGTCGGTAGGCGCGACGGACCAGCGTGGTGAAGATGGTACGGGCGCAGGGTGTATCGTCAGACGGTCCCGTGGGGCGGCAGACAAACAGTCGGGTCCGGCTCGGCGTCTCGCCCGGCCCGGTCGCGTCGAACGGTCCGTCGACCGTCACCGTGCCCACGCCGGGGCCTTCCGGTCGCGTGGACGTGTCGGTGGTCTCGGTCACCGTGGCTCCGTACTCCCGGAGCGCCGGCTGTCTGACCCCTTCGCTCTCCCAGGTCTTGCCGATGAACGACACCGCGACGACCTGTGTGCCGGCCTTCGCAGTGAACCGGACTTCCAGGTCGGCGTCGGCCGACGTGCGATAGTCGTCCCAGGCCTGCGTCGGGTAGCCGGTGCCGCCCGCGGCGACAAACGTGCCGGAAAAGCTCACAGGCGCCGGTGTTCCGCGTTGCTCGCCGCCTATCCGGAATCGCGCCACTCGGCGGCCATCCACGCGCACATCCAGGTCGTGGGCCTCGTCGAGATTGACGATGTATTCATACACGCTGCGGGTCAGACGGATCCGGATGGTGTAGTCGCCATCGAGCGGGAAGTGGTGACGCACCGCGAGACCGCCGCGCGATCCGAAGGGCAGGTCTTCACTCATGCGGTCGTTTTGCATGAGCGTGATCGGGGCGGTGTAGGTTTTCGAGGCGAAGCTCGCCGCAATGGTCGGATCGCCGACCGCGAGACGGCTGATCCGACGTGCTGCCGACAGATACCGCTCCATCAGCGCGGGAGAGAGCGTCAGCGTGCCGGCCAGGTTGTCGAATCCGTGACCGACGTCGTCGGCCGGGAGCAGCGCCTCTTCGTCGATGTCGAGGCCGAGCAGGTCACGAACGGCGTTGGCGTACTCCGCCCGGTTGAGGCGGTGCGTGGGCACCCGACCCGGTTCAGCGGTTGACGCGGCTGACTGGTCGAGGGCGGTTTCGAGCCAGGCGCGGAACCCGTCGTAGCGCGCGCGCTCGGGTCGCGGTCGCCCCGGCGGTGGCATGAGGTCGCTCCGCAGCTTGTGCACCACCTGTTCCCAGATTGCCGGTGCGCTACCCACCTGGGCGAGATTCATCGCGCCCTCGTCCAGCGAAAGACCGGCGGTGCGCAGCCGGGTGTTGTGGCAGGTGACGCAGTAGCGGTCAAGCAGGGCGCGGTAGGTCGCGACCGAGTCTGGGCCGGACGTCGGTGTCTGAGCCGTCGTCCGCGTGCCGACGAGAACACACGTGACTGCGACGGCCAGCGCCAGTTTCAGCGTCGTCATGATGCGCGATTCCAGGATGAGCGCCAATGATACCAATCTTCGATGGTTGAATACCGATTGCGGATCGGTTGAAGCCGGCCGTATCGGCGTGCTACGGTCCCGGTATCCCAGAGGAGAACCGATGGACAGATATTTGACCGTCCGGCGCACGAGGTCACTGTTGGCGTTGCGAATCGGCGGGGGCTGCCTGGCACTGCTGTGCCTCGCTCAGGCTCCAGCGTCGGCCCAGTCCACCGGAGGGGCCGGCGTGATTGCCGGCAGTGTGACAGCCGACCAGGGGGCCGTGGTGGCGTTCCGGGTGAAGGCAAGAGAGACGCAGCAACGGATCGCGTACACGGTCTATACGGTCAACGGCCGATATCAGATCTTTAATCTTCCACCGGGCTCCTACGAGGTGCAGGTCATCGAGGACGGGTTCGAATCGTCCGTCGAGACGGTGGCGGTGAGGGCAGGTCAGACCGCGGCCGCGAATCTGGAGCTGAACGCGACCGGTGCGATTGTGGCCCAGGGCGCCGGTGCGGCGGGTGCCACCGCCCAACGGAACTACGGCGGGGGAGTGGCCGACGACCGCGTGGCCGAGCTGGTCGACTTCGACACGTTGTATCCCCCGAGTCCCGCGCGGGAGGTCATGCTGCAGTCGTGCTTCGGGTGTCACGGGCCGGCGGGCTTTCACCGACGTGGCCGCAAGAACGAGGCGGGGTGGCGGCAAGCTGTCGATCGCATGTTTGACCCGAATGGCCGCGTGGCCGACATGGCGGCCGGGGTGCCGCAGGTCACGTACGACCTCGTGTCGGTCGAGCAGAAGGAAAGCATCATCCAGTATCTGACCGCCAATTTTGGTCCAAACTCGACGCCGCGCGACCTCGAACTAGACCCGCTGGTCCGGGACGAAGCGGAACTGTCGAAGGCCGTCTACGTTCAGTACGAGCTGAATCGGGCGCCGAGGCCGACCCTGTCGAATGGCGTGACGCCCCGAGGCAGCATCCACAGCGTCTTCGCCAGCATCGCGGACCCCGGTGTGATCTGGGTGTCCGGTAACGGGTCGAACGCCATCCTCAAGGTGGACACGCGTGATCGCGATTTCACCACCCGGACGACCGAATACTGGATCGACAACCCGGAGAACATCAACGTCACGCCGCACGGCATCATCGAGTACCGCGGCAAGGTGTATTGGGTGGAGCTGACCGGCGACCATGTCGGCGAACTCGACCCGGCCACTGGCGCGATGACCCGCTACCCGATGCCGACGACCGGTGCGGGCCCGCACAGCATGTGGGTCGATTCACGTGGGAACATCTGGTACACCTACTTCGCCTCGTCCGGCAAGATCGCCCGATTCGAACTGGCCAGCAAGGAGTTCACCGAATGGGAGCCGCTAGCCGGATTCAGCGGGTACGGGATCGTGGTCGATGCGCAGGACCGCGTCTGGGCCGTCGGTCTGCACACGCCCGCGATGTTCATGTACAACCAGGAAACGGCGGAATGGACGTCGTTTCCGATGGCCAACCCGGCCCGACGTCCCACCATCGATTCGCGAGGCAAAGTGTGGGCGGCGCACTACTTCGGGAACGCCGTTACGAAAATCGACCCGGTCAACGGTGAGGTGACGGAATACGAGCTGCCGCTCAAGGACGGCAATCCCTACGATGTATGGCCTGACACTCAGGACAATCTGTGGATCGAGAACGCGATCTACAACTCGATGGTGAAGTTCGACCAGACCACCGAGCAGTTCACCTACTTCCCATTCCCCGAGTTGCGCGTGCACACCCCCAAGATCGATCGCGACGCGGACGGCACGCTGTGGTTCACGCTGAGGAACCCATCGGGACCGGGCATCGCGGCGCTCAAGCCGCTGGGGAACGTGCCGCCGGCGGCCACCGCCGAGCAGTAGGTTTTCCGACGAGGCGCCTGTCTCCTGAGGCAACGTAGGAGCCGGTCCACCTCGGCCGGGCCACAGATTCCATTGTTGCGCACGCTTTAAGCCGTGCGACCGCAGGCCTGAAGGCTTGGGGCCTCACTCGTTTACGGACCCAGGTCGAGCGCATTGCCGTCGAGAGGGAGCTGACTGGTGGCCCCTGCCATCTCGATCCCGCTGACACCGGCCAGCTGCTCGACCCACTGGCGGTAGCACTCGCCGATACGCGCCGACTCGCTGTACGGGTAGTGACTATCTACGAGCGAGAGCTTCACGGTCTGGACGGTGTGGGTGTCGAAGCCGGCGTCCACCGCGGGCCGCGCGCGTCCTTGACGCGGCAATTCCGTGTAGATGACACCCAGTCGACCGGGTTCTGGAGACGGAAGCGGCTTCAGCAGAACGCCGTCGATCACCGAGACGATGGCGACGTTGGCGCCGATGCCCAGTGCCAGCGTCGCAATGACGACGAGCGCGAAGGCCGGACGCCGAGCCCAGACCCGCATGGCCACCCCCAGATCGGCCCGGAGGTCATCCAGGGCGCCGACGCCGCGCGCCTCGCGCACCTCGTCCTTGACCAAGATTTTTAGGTAATAAAAAGAAGAGTTCATGGAGAGCGACCATGGCACTCGTCGCCCGGTTCGGCGGATAGACTACGCTCCTGTCGTCGCGGTGTAGGCGACACCAGGAGGAATGCAGAAGTGTCGATGATCCGAAACGCGGTCGTGTGCACGCTCGGCCTTGTCGTGGCCTGCGGTGGCGATGCGACAGTCGTGGATGAACCGGTCGTCGTCGCGCCGGCCACGCCGTCTTTCACCTCGCGCGTCGTGGCCACGGGCCTGGGATCTCCCTGGGAGGTCGTCTGGGGACCGGATGACTATCTCTGGGTCACGGAGCGGGCGGGGAAACGGATTGTGCGTGTGAATCCGATGGACGGATCGCAGACCGTGGCCCATGAGATTCCCGAGGCCTACCAGGCTGTCCGGCAAGACGGCGTGCTCGGGATGGCGCTGCATCCGGAGCTGCTGGAGGGGACCGGTCACGATCTCGTCTACGTCGCGTGGAACTACGACATCGACCCCGGCGACACCGTCGACGTGCGGACCAGGATTCAACGGCTGACCTACGACCCCGCGAGCTCGACCCTCGGCGACGTCGTCGAGGTCATCAGCGGATTGCCGGCGCACGACGACCACCTCGGCGGACGATTGGTGTTCGGTTCAGACGCGAAGCTGTACTTTTCGATTGGTGACCAGGGCGCGAACTGGCAGCGGAACCGGTGCAATTCCAACCTCGCGCAGGTCTTGCCTTCGACCGACGAGGTGGCGCGTGGCGACTGGTCGAAGTATCCCGGCACGATTCTGCGGCTGAACCTCGACGGGTCCATTCCCGACGACAATCCCATCATCGATGGGGTGCGGAGCCATGTGTTCACCTACGGCCACCGGAACCCGCAGGGGCTGGTGTTCGACGCGAGCGGCCGGTTGTTCGAGGCTGAACATGGTCCGAGCACCGACGACGAGGTCAACCGTCTTGAAGCCGGAGGCAACTACGGCTGGCCGGACGTCGCCGGCTACCAGGACGACCAGGCCTACGAATATGCGAACTGGTCAGCGTCCGCGCCCACACCATGCGGCGAACTGGGCAACCCCCGCGACCCGCCGGAATCGGTGCCGAGCCAGATGGAGAGCCAGTGGAGCCATGCCGACTTCAAAGGCCCGTTGGCCACCTTCTTCACGGTCGAAAACGACTACGACTTCGCCGCCAACGGCGCGGCGACCGTGGCCCCCGGTGGTCTGGACCTCTATACCCAGGCGGACGGCGTGCCAGGGTGGGCCGATTCGCTCCTGCTGGCCAGCCTGACACGAGGCGCGGTCTATCGACTCATGTTGAGCCCCGACCACAGTCGGGTCCTCGACACGCCCACGATGGAATTCAAATCGACCAACCGATATCGCGACCTGGCGATTCGCCCGGATGGGAGAGTCTTCTACGTGGCGACCGACAACGAGGGTCCCACCCGGGACGCCGCAGACGAATCGACGCGGGAACTGGCGAATCCGGGCGCGATTCTCGAGTTCAGCTACGCAGAAGGACGCTGATATCAGGTGACTTGCGGTGGTATTCGCAATAGGATAGACGTACCGGGAACCATGCAGGTTTTATCGAGGCGAATGTGGCAATGTCACGCATGAGACACCTGACGCTGACGACCTGTTCGAACCTTTTTCGGCCCCGCCTGTTCATCGCGCGCGCGGCGACGATGGGGGTCGCACTCGGAGTGTCTCTCGGCGCGCAGACGGCGATCGCACAACCGTCATCGTCGAGTGCCCGCGAGACGCTCGATCGCTATTGCGTGACCTGCCACAGCGACCGGCTCGAAACGGCCGGCCTGTCACTTGAACAGATCGATGTCGCCAATGCGCATGAAGGCGCCGAGATTTGGGAAAAGGTTATTCGCAAGCTGCGCACCGGCACCATGCCGCCGTCCACGCGACCCCAGCCGTCGGCCGCCGACCGGGGGGCGCTGGTGTCGTGGTTCGAATCGTCGCTCGACCAGGCGGCGGCGGACAGTCCGAATCCGGGTCGTACCGAGACGCTACGACGTCTCAATCGAACCGAGTATCAGAACGCCATCCGGGATCTGTTGGCGCTCGACATCGACTCCCGTGCACTGCTGCCGCCCGATGAGAGCGGTTACGGCTTCGACAACGTCAATGTGGGAGATCTGTCTCCGGCGCTGCTTGACCGCTACATCTCGGCCGCGCAGAAGATCAGCCGATTGGCGATTGGCAGCACGCAAACATCGTTGCAAAGCGATGTCATCCGCGTGCCGGCCGACACCACGCAAGAAGACCACGTGGCCGGTCTGCCGATGGGCACCCGTGGCGGGATGACCGCCCCCTACACCTTCGCCCAGGACGGCGAGTACGACGTCAGCATCCGCCTGGCGCGCAATCGGACCGGCAACATCGGTGGGCTGCGGGGCGACGCCATGCACACGGTGCAGTTGCTGCTCGACCGGATGCCGGTGGCCACGTTCACGGTGCAGCGACCCGAGGGTGGCGACGACAAGTTCGCGGACGCGCACTTGGCGCTCCGGCTGGCGGTGACGGCGGGTCCGCACGATGTGGGCGCGACGTTTCTCAAGCGAGCGTCATCGTTGCTGGAGACCGAGCGCCAGCCGCTGCTGTCACACTTCAACGAGCAGCGACATCCCCGGCTGACACCGGCCATCTACCAGGTCTCGATCACCGGGCCGTATGCGCCACGGGGCGCCACCCGGACGCCAAGCCGTGACCGACTCTTCGTCTGCACGCCGGCCGCCGGCGAGGCGGCAGAGGAGACCTGTGCTCGCGAGATCCTGGCCACGCTCATGAAGCGTGCCTACCGTCGACCGGTGTCCGGGCCGGACGTCGCAGAGGCGATGGCCTTCTACCGCGAGGGGCGGTCGGCCGGCGATTTCGACGCTGGCATCGGCAACGCCGTGACCGCTGTGCTCGTCAATCCTGAATTCCTCTTTCGAGTCGAGCTCGACCCCGCGGGGGCGGGTGCCGCCGGGGCGTATCAGATCACCGACCTCGAGCTGGCGTCCCGACTGTCCTTCTTTTTGTGGAGCAGTCTCCCGGACGACGAGCTGCTCGACCTGGCGATCGCAGGCAGGCTGAGCCAGCCGGACGAACTCGACCGGCAGGCGCGGCGAATGTTGGCCGACCCACGGTCGGACAACCTGGCGAGCAACTTCGCTGGTCAGTGGTTGATGCTGCGCAATCTCGACGCGGTCAGCCCCAATCCCCGGTTGTATCCAGATTTTGACGACAACCTGCGTCAGGCGTTTCGGCAGGAGACCGAGCTCTTCTTCGACAGTGTGTTGCGCGAAGACCGTAGCGTGCTTGACCTCCTCCAGGCCGACTACACCTTCTTGAACGAACGACTGGCCAGGCACTACGGCATTCCCGGTATTCACGGTAGCCGCTTCCGCCGGGTCGAGTTGGATGAAGACAGCAAGCGAGGCGGCCTCCTCCGGCACGGCAGCATCCTCTCGGTGACCTCCTATGCGACCAGAACGTCGCCGGTCCTTCGGGGCAAATGGGTGCTCGACAACATCTACGGCGCCCCGCCGCCACCGGCGCCCGCGAACGTGCCGGTGCTCGAAGACAATTCGGTCCAGGCCGGGCTCCCGATGCGCGAGCGGCTGAGCCAGCACCGCAACAACCCAGTCTGTGCCAGTTGTCACAACACGATCGATCCGGTCGGGTTCGCTCTCGAGAACTTCGATGCGGTGGGTCGCTGGCGAGAGCACGGGGGCGACGTCGGGGCGATGGATGCGTCGGGCGGACTGCCGGGCGTCGGTGAATTTGTCGGCGTCGACGGGCTCGAGGCCGGGTTGCTGAGCCGTCCGGAGCTCTTCGGCAGCCGGGTGACCGAGAAGCTCTTGACGTTCGCACTCGGACGCGGGGTCGAGTACTACGATGCCCCCGCCATTCGTCAGATCTTGCGCGACACGGAGCCGGATGGGTACCGGTTTTCGTCGCTCATTTTGGGAATTGTGAAGAGCATACCGTTTCAGATGAGGAACTCGACATGATCATCACCAAGAAGGCGTTGCCGCGGCGGACGTTCCTGAAAGGGGTGCAGGCCACTCTGGCGCTGCCGCTGCTCGACGCGATGATTCCGGCCATGACGGCGCTGGCCCAGACCCCGGCCCAGGCGGTGCGCCGGCTCGGCTACGTGTTCGTGCCGATGGGCTGTGACCACGCACGCTGGACGCCAGAGGGCCAGGGAGCGTTGGGACAGTTGACCCCGTGCCTCAGCCCGCTGGCACCGATCAAGGACCAGCTGACGGTCGTGACCAACATGGAGTTGCAGAACTCTTATCCAGGCACGCACGACACGTCGAATTCCGGATTTCTGAGCGCCGCCTTTGCCAAACACACCGAGAGTTCCGACTACCATCTCGGGACCACCGCCGACCAACTCGCCGCCCAGCAGATGGGTCAGGAGACGCAGCTGCGGTCGCTCGAACTGTCGATGGACCTCAACCCCCTGGCTGGGGTCTGCAACAACGGCTATGCCTGCGTGTATCAGAACAACCTGTCGTGGTCGTCACCGACCACGCCGCTCCCCTCTGAAGCGCATCCACGTCTCGTGTTCGAGCGCTTGTTCGGTGAGGGCGGCTCGCTGGAGGAGCGCCGCGCCGCGCTCCGGAGCCGAGCCAGCCTGCTCGATGCGTTCAACGACGACATCGCGAGGCTCAAGGGAACCGTGGGCAGCAGCGACCGGGCCCGTGTCGACCAGTATCTCGACAGCATCCGTGAAGTCGAGCGCCAGATTCAGCAGGCCGAGGCCGGCGCGTCGAAGAACCCCATGCCGGATCTGGATCGACCCGTCGGCGTGCCGGAGATGTTTGCCGACCATGCGAAGCTCCTGTTCGACCTGCGGGTGCTGGCGTTCCAGGGAGACATCACCCGGGTGGTCAGCTTCCAGCTCACCCGTGAGCTGAGCAATCGCACCTACCCGGAAATCGGCGTCCCCGACCCGCACCATCCGACCAGTCATCACGGCAACGATCCGGAAAAGGTGGCGAAAATCGCCAAGATCAATACGTTCCACGTGTCGTTGTGGTCCGACTTCCTGCAGAAACTCGCTGCGACACCCGAGGGCGACGGCACGTTGCTCGACAACACGGTGTACATGTATGGCAGCGGCATGGGCAACCCCAGTCTGCACGACCACGTGAACCTGCCGATTCTGGTCGCCGGTGGTGCCGCGACCGGCATGAAGGGTGGCCAGCACATCCGGTATCACGAGGGCACGTCGCTCGGGAATCTCCACCTCACGCTACTGGACAAGGTGGGTGTCCGACTGGACAGTTTCGGCGACAGCAGCGGGAAGGTCGAGAACCTCTTCGACCCGGTCGCACTGTAGGTTTTCCGACGAGGCGCCAGCGTGGACTGCGTTACGTCCTCGGTCACAGCCCGCCTGGCTGCTCCCTCGTCGCGCCTTGCCAGGCAGTCGCCTCGGCAGAAAACTGCTCCGCTTGACTACGGGGCTGAGGAAAACGGCAGGCAGGAGAGAGACAGATGGATCTGAAGCGAATCGCGGGATGCACGGCTCTGGTGATGACGCTGGCCGTCGGGGTGGCCGGCGCGGCGCCCGCCGATGACGCTACGGTGGCCAACGCGGCCGAGCGGGGCGACATGGCGCTGGTGCGCAGCCTGCTCGATGGCGGCGCCGATGTGAACGTACCGCAGGTCGACGGGATGACGGCGTTGCACTGGGCGGTCTTCCACGACGATGTCGCCACGTCTCGGTTGTTGGTGACATCGGGGGCCGATGTCGGCAAGGCCAATCGCTACGGCGTGCCGCCGTTGTCTGTAGCGGCGACAAACGCCAATGCCGATATCGTCACCCTGCTGCTCGAGGGCGGCGCGAACGCGAACACGGCACTGCGTGGTGGTGAGACCGTGCTGATGACGGCGGCCCGGACCGGCAGTCTCGGCGCGGTGCGCGCACTGCTGGCCCACGGCGCCGACCCCAACGCGGTCGAACAGCGCGACCAGACGGCCCTCATGTGGGCCGCGGCGGAGGGGCACGCCTCGGTGGCCCATGCCCTGCTCGAAATTGGGGCCGACCTGGACGTCAGGCTCAAGTCCGGGTTCACGCCGCTGTTCTTCGCAGTGCGCGAGGGCCACATCGATGTCGTGCACACCTTGCTCGAGGCCGGTGCGAACCTGGAGGAGGTCCTGCAACGGGTTAAGGACGGGCCGGACCGCGCGGTAAACAACGCCAGTTACCGGCCGGTGGACGATGGCATCAGCCCGTTGATCATGGCCATCCGGAACGGCCACTTCGAGCTCGCCGTCGCGCTGGTGCACGCCGGGTCAGACCCGAACGATCTGCGGAGTGGGTTTGCCCCGCTACACACCATGAGCTGGGTGCGCAAGCCGGACGAGAGCGACCGTGGCGACCCGGCCCCGATCGGGTCCGGCAACCTGACGAGTCTCCAGTTCGTGCGCGAGCTTGTCGCGCTGGGCGCCGATATCAACCTCCGTCTGGAGGAGGACGCTCCGCGCCAGCCGAATTCGGCCTCTCGTACCAATTCGGGCGGAGCCACCGCGTTCCTCCTGGCCGCCGATCGCGCGGACGCCACCTTGATGCAACTGCTGCTCGACCTGGGTGCCGATCCCCTCATTCCGAATCTCGATGGGTCCACGCCGCTCATGGCCGCCGCCGGCCTTGGCACCGCCGCCCCTGAGGAAGAAGCGGGCACCGAGCCCGAAGCGCTGGTCGCTACACAGTTGATGCTCGATCTGGGTGCAGACATCGACGCGGTGAACGCCGACGGCGATACCGCCATGCACGGCGCGGCCTACGGCAGCTTCCCGACCGTGGTGGACCTGTTGGCGGCCCACGGTGCCGACATCCGTGTATGGAACACCCGGAACAAGCAGGACCGGACGCCGTTGTTCATCGCCGAGGGCCACCGCGGCGGACTGCCCAGACCGTCGCGCGCGACCATCGAGGTCATCACGATGCTCATGGATGGCGCCGGTGTGTCCACCGATGGGGAACGGCCGGAGATCGTCGATCAATACGCGCGACCGGTCGCGCCGCCCACACCGGCCGAGAAGAAACCCTAGTCTCAGCTTGCGGCTACGTACGCGTCGTCTATTCTTTGATGAACGTGCCTTGACGCAGTTCGTTGAACGCCCGGTGGAGTTGTGCTTGGGTGTTCATCACGATGGGGCCCTGCCAGGCGACCGGTTCCTGAATTGGTCGCCCTGAGACCAGCAGGAACCGAATGCCCTGTCCTCCGGCTCGCACTACGACCTCGTCGCCTCCGTTGAAGAGCACCAGCGACCGGTGACCGACCGTCTCGACGCCCGGGGATCCCGTGGCGTCGACCAGTTCTGTTTTGACCGGTCTCGGCGCGGAGGCATCTCGAAAGCTGCCGGTACCCGCGAAGGCATAGGCCAAGGCGTGTCGCGGAGTCTCGACCGGCAGGCGTCGGGTTACTTCGGGTGGGGCTGACACGTCGAGATACCGAGGGTCGGCCGCTACCCCATCAATGGCCGGTTCCTGTGACACAGCCAATGCTTCTCATTTCGCAGATCCAGCGAAGCGGTGGCACCCTGCTGTCCCAATTCTTCTGGGATACCCCACCCAAAATCTAGCAGGTTCCGTAGAACGCTGACGGGTGGTTTCCGCGCTCGCTCGGAAACCTAGTACGGCATCACCCGCTCGGTGTGCTCCCGTCCGATTCGGGCCGCTTCTTCGTTGGCGAAGTGGAACAGGATGCCGTCGTCCACCCGCTCGATCACATTGCCGGCGTTGGTGCCGACTTCAGAGAAGACCACGTTGTTTCGGCGCGCCACGTCGAGGATGCGATCTCTCGCGTCCGTCACGACCGGCGGGTAGCTGGACCCAGGAGTGCGGATCAGTCCGAATGACATCATCATGTCTGCCGGTCCCCACTCGACCATGCCGATTCCCGGCACCGCCATGGTCTGGTCGATCACCTCGAGCGCCACCTGATCCTCCGGTTTGAACCCCATCAGGAGTTCTCCGTCAGGGTTCAGTGGCCAGGGATCGGCGATGCGAAGATACTCAGCCGCCGTGATGCCCCACATCTGGGCCGCCAGTCCCTGTCCACCGCTGCCGCGGAGCCCTTCTCCGATGCCTGGCGTCTTGGGAGCCAGCGGATAGCGCGACGCCTGAACGAACGCTCGGGCCGCCCCTTCTTCGCGCATGTGCACCATCAGCACGCCGTGGGCGCCGGCGGCGAGCACCTGCTCTACCATCCAATAGTTGGCTCGCACCGTCATCTCGTCGATGCCGCCCACGGGCAGCGTGACGATGACGGCTGGTGTCCGGTGGCCACTTCTGGTCGGCCCGCCATCGATCAAGCCCTGCATGAACGCCTTGAATTGCAGCGCACTGAAGGGGGCCTGCTCGACGTTGTAGCCGATCGCGTCGGCCCACGTCTGCGCCAGTTCCTTGCCCTCGTCGTACCCACCGCCGGGGAACTGAAAGTAGTAGACGGGCTGACCGGCCTCGAGCAGCTCGATCGCCTTGTTGATCCGCTTCGGCGTGTAGGCCGAGTCACCAGATTGACGCGCGGACGCGCCAACTACCAGCGCGCATGCGGCAAGGACAACGACGACGGAAACGGTCAGTCGATTCATGGGTTCCCCTGCGTGCGTGATGTCGTCTCGAAGCCCATGTGCCCGGACCGTGTCCTGAGAGGACCCAGCTCAATGCTCCATGCGCCTGCGAATGTCCCGATTGTCCGGGGTGCCTAGGGAGGAGTCAAGCATCGAAGCGTGAAGACGGAACTCCGCGCTGCGCCAAGACACCAACGGACGGCTCGGCGCCCGCGTTCAAGGAACGTCGACTACGACGTGGAGAAGGCGAGCCGTGGTCAACTACGCCTGCGGAAAGTCGCCGCTTATGCAGATGATGTAGTTCGCGGGCAGTCCAGACAGATTGGGGAGTGCGAAAGTGGTTTGCCCGTCGCCACCGTATGTAGTGCCCAGCAACGAGAAGAGCGCTTGTGCGGCGCCGATCGACAGGAGCCGCCCGTCCGCGAGTGCCCCGCCCTCAGTTCTACGGGGCGGGGCACGCTGTGCTCGCCCTTCGCGCCTCTCTTGCTGGCGGGCAATTGGCGGGCAATTGATCGTGGTTTCGTTCGGTCTCGGTCGCTCTTCTGCGTT
>PAUN01000080.1 GCA_002712885.1 Acidobacteriota bacterium | reverse complement strand
GTGGCGGCGGGGGTGGGGGGGCCTTTCCCGGCGCCGAGGAGGCCGGCCCCCCCGCCATACGCGAGCACGACACCGCGTTCCGGCACCGTCTCGACCGTGTAGTCGCACCCCTTGCAATGCACCTCGGGGCGCAGCGTCGTCAGCAGTCGCTCGACCGTCAGGTCGGAGAACAGCACGACATAGTCCACGACCCGGAATGCCGCGATGAGATCGGCGCGGTCGGTGGCGGCCTGGACGGGGCGTCCCGCCCCTTTGAGCGCGGCGACCGACGCGTCGTCGTTGATCGCCACAATGAGCCGGTCGGCCTGGGCCGCCGCGCCGGTCAGATACCGCACATGCCCGACGTGCAGGACGTCGAAACAACCATTCGCAAACGAGTAGGTGAGGCCGGCGGCCCGGTCGGCGCGCACGCGGACGATGAGTTCCGCCTCCGACATGACCGATGCACCGGGGGTCGTCATCGCCATCACCCGTGTTGTCCCGACGCAAGATCCGTCGCGACGGCCTGCTGCAACTCGTCGCCACTCAGCGTCGCCGTGCCCCGTTTCATCACAACGAGGCCACCGGCATAGTTGGCAAGCAGCGCCGCCTCGGAGGCCGACGCGCCCACACTCAGCGCCATCGCCATTGTCGCAATCACCGTATCGCCGGCGCCGGTCACGTCGGCCACCTCATCCGTCCCGTAGATGGAGATGTGCTGGGTCGGCCGGCCCGGCTCGAACAGCGCCATCCCGCGACTGCCCCGCGTCACCAGCATGGCCCGCATCTGCGTGCGCTTCAGGAGCTCGCGCCCCGCGCGCTCCAGCGCGTGGGCGTCGTCGCCCAGGGTGACCCCGAGCGTCTGCTCGACCTCGGATTCGTTGGGCGCTGCGATCGTCAACCGACGGTATTTCAAGAGCGCGTATCGGGAGTCGAGCAAGATCGGTGCGGCCGGACGCCGTCCCCGTCGCGGGAGTCGACGCTTCAGGGCGGCCACCAGAGCCGGGGTGACGAGACCGGTGCCGTAGTCCGACACGATGACCGCATCGCAGCCAGCCACGGCCGCCACCGCCGCCTCAGTGACCTGCGCCCGCATCTCTCGGGTCACCGGCTGGCTGTCGCGGTCGATCCGGACGACCTGCTGGCGCACTGAATGGACGCCACCGGCCAGAATGCGCGTCTTGGTCGGCGTGTGATAGCCGGCCGGTCTGACCAGACCGGTCCTGACCACCTGCCGTGGGAAGCGCCGAACCAGCCGACGTCCGGTCTCATCGGTCCCGAGCAGACCGACAAGGCACGCCACACCGCCAAGCGCCGCGACGTTGTGGGCGGCGTTCCCGGCGCCCCCGGGCGTGACCTCGGTCGAGTCGTACTTGAGAATGAGCACCGGCGCTTCGCGCGACACCCGATCGATCCCTCCGCAAATGAACTCGTCGGCGATGAGGTCCCCGACGACAGCGATGCGGGGGCGACGAAACGACTCGATCAGGCGGGTCAGACGAACCAGTAGCTCGTGGTCGCCAGGCGCGGGGTGTACGGACGCAGGAATCATCGGACACCTTCAGAGATTAAATGCTCCAGAATCCGCACAGTGGCGGCCATTAGATCGTCCACGACGATCGCGTCTGCGGGCGGGTCGGGTCGCGCCGCCTGCGTGACCCCGTATCCGGTCCGCACAAGCATACCGGTCGCGCCGACCTGAGCGGCCACCGCCATGTCGCTCCACTTGTCACCGACCATGTAGGACCGGGCCAGGTCGAGATCGAGGTCAGCCGCGGCCTGCCGCAGCATCCCAGCCGCCGGCTTCCGGCAGTCACAGGTCTGACGGTAGGCGCCACGGGCAGCGTGCGGGTCGTGAGGACAGTAGTAGATGCGCTCGATCGCGGCGCCCCCGGCCTCGAATCGCCGCCGGAGCCACTCGTGCAGTTCGACGACGAACCGCTCGTCCACGAAACCGGCGGCCACCCCTCCCTGATTCGTCACCACCACGACCGGGAGACCAGCCTGATTCAGCAACCGGACGGCGTCGATGGCAAAGGGAAACAGCTTGAATCGCTCCCGCCGGTCGAGATGACCGACATCCTCGTTGATGGTCCCGTCACGATCCAGGAACACGGCCGGCCTCATGCGTCAGCGTCCTGGGTCGAAGTCAACGAGGTTGACATCTGCCTCGCCACCGCCTCAAACACTCGGTCTTCGGAGATACGAGTCATGCAGCGGTGGTCGATCGGGCAGTCTCGGAAGAAACACGGCCGGCACCAGACATCGTGGGTCAGCACCTCGTGGCGCCCCACGGGCGCGGTCAAACGGTCATCGGTCGGACCAAAGAGCGCCGTGACGGGTACCCTCAGCGCCGCCGCCAGATGCATGGGGCCGGAGTCACTGGAGACGAACGCCTGGCAGGACGCGAGGAGACCGATAAGCTGAGCCAGATCGGTGCGACCGATCAGGTTCACGACCGACGCGCCTCGTCGGCTTGTACCTGGCGACGCGAGCGAGGATTCTATTGCATGGCCTGCATCGCGGTCGTGTCCGCTGCCGACCAGCACGACGACGGCCCCGGACTGGTCCACCAGTCGCGCCGCGAGACCCCCATAGCGCTCCGGACGCCACCGTTTGGCATACCCATAGGCGGCGCCCGGGGCCATCCCGACCAGCGGTCGGTCGGCAGCCACACCGGTCGCGTCGAGCAGACGCCGAGCCGACGCCAACATCTCGGGAGGAGCCTGCAGCTGGGGCTCGGACCCGACGGGGTCGATGTCGAGGCCGCGGACGAGGGCCAGATACTCCTCAACCTGGTGGGTCCGGGATGTCAGCCGGGCAACCGCGCGGGTCAGCAGCCGGCCACGCCAGCGTCCGGCGAACCCCCACCGTTCCGGGATGCCGGCACGTCTGGCGACCCAGGCGGCGCCGAACGAATTCGGAAGCAGCACGACTAGATCGAACCGACCCTCGCGAAGCTGCGCCACGTCGGCGTGGCGTGCGCGTCCGCCGCGGAGGTCTCGACGCACTGGCACGACCTGGTCTACGCCGGCCACTGCCGCCAGGAGCGGGCTGAACGCCCGTGGCCCGGCCAGTGCCAACTCGTCCTCGTCGAAGTGAGCCCGCAACGCCGCGAAGGCCGGCAACGCCATCACGATGTCGCCGAGCCAGTTTGGCATTCGGACGAGCACGCGCATGGGGCTTAGCGCTTCCCCTCTGAGGCTCGCAGACGCGGCTCCGCCGATGGGACGTCCGCCGTGCTCGCATCGACGCCCACGCGCCACCGTCGGTGCATCCAGAGCCACAGCTCAGGATATCGACGCACATACTGTTCCAGCACATCCGTGCACCGCTGGGTCAGCACGCGGACGGCATCGGGGTCATCCGGGTCCGGCGCCACGACCGGGGCCTCGTACACTAACCGGTAGCGCCCCCCCGACAGCGGCAGCGCGAACACCGGCATGATGGGCGCCCCGGTGCGCAGCGCCAGTTTGGCGATCGCCGACGTCGTGGAGGCCGGACGATTGAAGAAATCGATCGTCACCGCGCTTCTATCCTGCAGATGTTGGTCGATCAGCATGCCGACCGATTCGCCCTGGCGGAGCCCGCGCAACAGACGTCGCACGGCGCCCTGGCGCCCAATGACGCGCGTGCCCACCCGGGTGCGCAGCTGGTGGATCATCACTTCGAGGTACGGGTTGTCGAGGGTGCGCGCCACCATCAGAATCGGATCGTGACGGACGGCGTGCACCAAGATCTGCATTTCCCAGAACCCGAAGTGCCCGCAGAAATAGATCACACCGCGCCCGGCGGCCACGGCCCGCTGCATGCGATCCTCCCCCTCGAACTCGACCAGCTCGAGCATCTGTTCGCCGCTCATCGTGTCGAACCGGAGGAGGTCGAACACGTGTCGTCCGAGGTGCGTGAACGCACCCCGGACGATCGATCCGCACGCCTCCTCCGAGCGCGAGGGAAACGCGGCGCGCACGTTGGCCAACGCGATGGTGCGCCTCCGTCGATCCAGCCGATGGAACAGCCGGCTTGCCCCGTCCGCGAAATATATGACCCATGACCGCGGCAATACACGAGCCACCGTCCGGACCGCCACCACGGCCAGATACTCGAACCGATGGCGGATCGGGTGACGACGGCGCGCGATCGATTGGCTGTCGTGGGGCTCGCTCATGCGGCGTTACTCCGCTCGGCCGCGAGCCGTTCGGCAAGAAATACTCGGAACGCGTCGGCCGGCTCCACCTCAAGCGCTAGCGCGACCGTGGCGACCGGGAGCGCCAGTGGGAGCATTGACTCCAGCCGCACCCAGTCTTTCTCGGTCGTCAGGATCACCTGAGCGCCAACTGACCGGGCCGCATCCTGCAACCGTGCGGAATCGCGGGGCGAATACGAATGGTGATCACGAAAGGCCCGTGCGCCGCGCAGCATGAAGCCCGCATCGCGGATATCGTCGAAGAACCGTTCGGGCCGCGCAATACCGGCCACGGCGAATACCGGCGTCCCAGGTGCGACCTCACCCGGTTTGACCCGCGGGGCCCGGACCAGGGCGGCGCCCAGCCGCCGCCGCGCGCCGAAACAACGCGAGAGCGATAGACGCTCGGCGACCGCGCCGCGCTGCCGTGCATTGGCCCCCACGACTACCACGGCGTCCGCGCAACGGGCGGTCGACAATCGCTCCCGCAATGGTCCGATCGGCAGCACGGCCGCCTCGAGGTCGGTCGGCGAAACGACCAGCAGGTCGGTGCCCCGGGCGAGCGGCAAGTGCTGAAACCCGTCGTCCAGCAGATGCACCGTGGCGCCCAGGTGCATCTCCGCCAGGCGACCGGCCAGATACCGATCGGGGGAGACGACGACGGAGACGCCGTCGAGTGACCGAGCCAGCATCCACGGTTCATCGCCGGCGGTACTCAACCGGCCAACGATACGACCGGCCTCCCGCACGACCACCACCCCGTCGACTGCATCGTCGCGCCCATAGCCGCGGCTCAATACAGCGGGCCGCTCGCCCATGGCCAGCAGGAGCCGAGCCAGGTGTGCCGTCAACGGTGTCTTCCCGCTGCCACCCACGCTCAGCGCCCCCACACTGATCACGGGCCGGCGTAACTGTCGACGCTCCTCGGGACGGCACGCATACCAGCGCCGCCGTCGCCATGCCGCGGCGCCATAGAGGCGGCTGAGCGCGCGACGCATCATTGAGTCCCGAACGGCCGTACGGCACCGGTATCGGCGCCACCCGCGAGGGGCAAGAGGGAGGCGACCGCGCCCAGGGTTCGATCCGTAGCGCCGCGGTTCGCGTCTACGAGGGCGCGAGCCGCCGCCCCCAAGGCGGCACGCTGCACCGGGTCTCCCAGCAATTCGGCGAGCACCGGCTGGAGGGCGTCAGTAGAGTCAATCTGCCTGGCCGCCCGATGCATCAGAAACAACTCCGCGAGTTCGGCAAAGTTCTGCATGTGCGGACCGAACACCACCGGCTTCCCCCAGACCGCGGGCTCGAGGAGGTTGTGCCCGCCTGTCGGCACCAGGCTACCGCCGAGAAACACGATGGTCGCGATTTGCATCAGCGTCGCCAGCTCGCCAATCGTATCGAGCACCACCACCGCCGCCCGAGGCTCCCGGTCGACCTGGAGGGTGCTCCGCGTCACGGTATCCAACCCCCGACGTCTCGCCAGTGCGACAACCTCGGAGGACCGCTCCGGATGTCTGGGCGCCAGCAACAACAGCGCGTCCTTATCTCGCTGGCGGAGACCCGCGAAGGCATCCAACACCGTCGACTCCTCTCCGGGATGCGTGCTCGCCGCCACGATGACGGTGCGACCGACCGTGATTCGAAATGCGCGCATCACACTCCGCCGCATCCAAGACGCCCCAGTTGCCGGCACTGGCAGCGTGTCGAACTTCAGGTTCCCGGTGACCATGACCCGGTCCTCCGGTAGGCCGAGATCGATTAGCCGTCGTCCCGCCTCATCGCTCTGCGCGCAGCACAGCGACAGGTTCGCCAACACTCGTCGGAAGAACGGTCGGACGAGCCGATACCGCGGGTACGAACGGTCCGAGACGCGTCCGTTGATCAGCACTGTACAGACGCCCCGTCGCGCGCACTGGGCGAGCAGGTTCGGCCAGAGTTCAGTATCGACCATCACGAAAAGGGCCGGGCGCACCTGCTCGAGCACCCTCTTCACCACGGGTGCCAGATCGACCGGAAAGTAGAACACGCCGTCGAGCGTCTCCACCGAAGCCGCGACCGAGCGCCCGGTCTGTGTCGTGGTCGACAACAGGAGACGATGTTCGGGATATCGTTCGCGGAGCGCCGGAATCAGTGCGCGCGTGGCCAGCACCTCCCCCACCGACACGGCATGGACCCAGATGGACGGCGCACGGTCCGGGTTGAGCGTGGCCGGCAGCCGACCCCACCGTTCCGACAACGTGCCTACGTACTTCCCGTGACGCGCCGCCTGATACAGCAGTCGCGGAGCGAGCGCCACGGCGTAGCCGATGATGGCCAGACTGTAGAGGAAATACATCAATGGACGGTCGTCCGAGTATACGGTACGCGCCGGTTTGACCGCGACCAGCCAGCCTCAATAGAATAGACCGTTTGTTGACGGGCCCGTGGCCCGCATGGTGGCTCTCGCTTGACTGGGCCGACCGCGTGGCGGTCCCCTCACGCCCGACGCGACGAAGGCCTCACGCCACGACACCCCGCCCTTGGACGGACCAACAACCGGAGGAAGACGTGTGCCAATTCGAGTAGGGATCAACGGATTCGGCCGTATTGGCCGGAACATCATGCGGGCGGCGCGAGGCGAGAACCAGATCGAGGTCGTCGCGGTCAACGACATCACCGATACCGCCACGCTGGCCCACCTCCTCAAATACGACTCGGTGCTCGGCAACCTGAGCGACGAGGTCGCCGTTGATGGCGACGGGATCCGAATCGGCGATCCCCGCTTTGGAGTGACATCCGAACGCGACCCCGCCAATCTCCGCTGGGGCGACTTGCAGGTCGATGTAGTGTTGGAGTCGACTGGTATCTTCACGAAGCGGGACGACGCGGCCAAGCATCTTGCGGCCGGCGCCAAGCGGGTCATCATCACCGCCCCGGCCAAACAGCCAGACTTGACGGTCGTGCTCGGCGTCAACGACGAGAAGTACGACCCCGCCCAGCACAAGATCATCTCGAACGCCTCGTGCACAACGAACTGCTTGGCCCCGGTGGCCAAGGTGCTCAACCAGGAGTTTGGTCTCAAGCGCGGCTGGATGACCACGGTGCACTCCTACACCAACGACCAGAACCTGCTCGACCTACCGCACGCGGATCTGCGTCGGGCCCGGTCGGCGGGCCTTTCCATGATCCCCACCACGACCGGTGCCGCCGTCGCGGTGGGTGAGGTTTTGCCCGATCTCAAGGGCAAATTGGACGGCATCTCGATCCGGGTCCCGACCCCGAACGTGTCGGTGGTGGACCTCGTCGCCCAGGTGAACAGCGCGACCACCGGTGACGCCGTCAACGCAGCGTTCAGCGCGGCCGCCGACGGCGCATTGAAGGGCATCCTGCATGTGTCCACCGACCCGCTGGTCTCCATCGACTTCAAGGGCAATTCACACTCGTCTATCGTCGACGCGGCGTACACGAAGGTGATGGATGGCGACTTCGTGAAAATACTGTCCTGGTACGACAACGAGTGGGGCTACTCCTCTCGCTGTGTCGATTTGGTCAAGTTCCTCGCCGACAAAGGGCTCTAGCAGGTTGCTGAAAACGTCTGAGGGGGGTTCTCTGACGAGGCATCTGTCTGGCTAGGCGCAAGGAGGGAGCAGCCAAGGTGGGCTGTGACCGACGAAGCAACGCCGCCAGACGGGCGACTCGTCGGAAAACCTTAGGTCTCACGACGCCTCGACCGTGACCAAGAAGACTATCCACGAGCTGGACCTCAAGGGTCGGCGGCTGTTCGTTCGGGTCGATTTCAACGTGCCGATCCGCGAGGGGGTGATCGGGGACGACACGCGGATCCGCGCAGCGCTCCCCACCTTGACCTACGCGCTGAACCGGGGCGCCACGCTGGTCGTTGGTTCGCACCTTGGTCGGCCGAACGGCGCTGTCAACCCGGAGTTCAGCCTGCGTCCGGTGGCCGACCGACTGGCCGAGTTGCTCGAACGCCGCGTGGTGTTCGCAGAAGACTGCATCGGAGACGCCGTCACCCGTGCGATGGGACAGGTGGGTGCGCGGGGGGTGGTTCTGCTCGAGAATCTACGGTTCCACGCGGGAGAAGAGGCCAACGACCGGGTGTTCGCCGCGGCGCTCGCCGCGCCCGCGGACTGTTACGTCAACGACGCGTTCGGGGCGGCGCATCGCGCGCACGCGTCGACGGCGGGCATCGTCAACCATCTGCCTGACGCGGCGGCCGGTCTGCTGATGGCTAGAGAGCTACGCTATCTGGGTGGTCTCCTTCAGTCGCCGTCCCGTCCGTTCGTGGCGCTCCTCGGCGGCGCGAAGGTCTCCGGCAAGATGGAGGTCATCGAGAATCTCCTGAGGCACGTGGATGCGCTGCTCATCGGTGGCGCCATGGCCTACACATTTTTCAAGACCCAGGGCCTGGCAGTGGGACGCTCGCTCGTCGAAGACACCCTCATGGACGCCACCCGGACCATCGAGCGGACGGCGACCGAGCGCGGTGTGCGTCTCGAATTGCCGTCTGACCACGTGGTGGCCGCCCGTCTGGAGGCAGACGCGGCGCACGACACGCTGGCCGTCGACGACCCGACCATCGGCGATCGACTCGGCGTGGACATTGGCCCGGAGACCGTGCAGCGATTCGCCGACATCATTGGTGCGGCCAAGACCATCGTCTGGAACGGCCCTATGGGTGTATTCGAGATCGAGGCATTCGCGCCGGGCACGATGGCGATCGCCAAGGCGGTGGCCAACAGCGGCGCCCAAACCATAGTGGGTGGCGGAGACTCGGTGGCCGCCGTTGGCCGGGCCGGAGTCGCCGACCAGATCACCCACATCTCAACCGGGGGCGGGGCGTCGCTCGAACTGCTTGGCGGCCGGCGTCTCCCAGGCCTCGACGTTCTGCCCGACGCCGGTGAGGGAACCAACTGATGCGCACACCATTTGTCGCCGCCAACTGGAAGATGCACAAGACCGTCCAGGAAGCGGTCGACTACGCCCGCAGCTTCTTGCCACTCGTTGAGACCGTGTCGGATGTCGACATCGTGCTGGCACCGTCGTTCCTGGCGCTTCCGGCGCTCGCCGAGGCCACCGCGCACAGCCGCATCGGTGTGGCCGCCCAAAACGTCAGCGCGGAACCGCACGGCGCGTTCACCGGCGAAGTCAGCCTCGGTATGCTGCACGCCGTCGGCGTCACCCAGGTCATCATCGGACACTCGGAGCGCCGCCAGCTCTCCGGCGAAACTGACGCGGGCGTCAACGCCAAGAGCCGGGCCGCCATCGACGCCGGGCTCACACCTATTGTCTGTGTCGGGGAGACACTGGACGAGCGGGAAACCGACCGAACGTTCGACGTGCTCGACCGACAGGTGGGGAAGGGACTCGCCGGTCTGACCCCAGAGCAGGTGGCCGCGCTTGTCGTCGCCTACGAACCAGTGTGGGCGATCGGAACCGGCCGGGTCGCGACGCCGGACCAAGCAGACGCCGTGCACCGGCACATCCGGGAACACCTGACGTCGCATTTCGGCGATACGTCCGCATCGGCGTGCCGGGTAATTTACGGCGGGAGCGTCAAGCCTGGGAACGCCGCAGAGTTGATGGCCCGGGCGGATGTTGACGGGGCGCTGGTCGGCGGCGCCAGCCTCGACCCGGTCAGCTTCGCGGCGATCGTCACGGCCAGCCGTCCGTCAACTCGCTAACACGTTATAATCTAAAGACAATGTTGAACATCCTGCTGACGGCGCTGTATGTGGCCGTGTGTCTGCTCCTGGTTATCGTCGTCCTGATGCAACAGGGCAAGGGCGGCGATATCGCCGCCGCGTTCGGTGGTAGCGGCAGCCAGACCGCCTTCGGCGCGCGCGCGGGCGCCAGCGTCTTGACCCGCGCTACTACAGTACTGGGCGCCCTGTTCATGATCGGATCCATGACGCTGGCCATCATGGGTCAGCGCGGTACCGGGTCGGTCCTCAGCGGCGTTGACGGTCCTGGATTCCAGCAGGCCGTACCGGCGACGCTACCGGTCGACATCGCCCCGGTCGAAACAGCCGAACCAGCCGAGGACGCGACGCAGACCCCAACCGAAGAGCCGGCCGACGCCCCGCCCGAGCCGCAGTAGCGGCCCCGGCCGCATCGATCGTCACGACAGTCGTACCATTACGCGGAAGTGGCGGAACTGGCAGACGCACTAGCTTGAGGGGCTAGCGAGCCAATGGCTCATGGGGGTTCAAATCCCCCCTTCCGCACCAGTTTTCCTCAGTAAATCAGCCGGGCGTGATTTGAGTCGCGATCGAAAGCCGATGCTTTGTGCGAACTTTGTCCGAATATTTCCAAACACCTCAGCGAACAGCGGCCCTCTGAAGCCGCTCATCGGCATCGTCTGGCTCGGCTGCTGACGCTTCCACGTGAGCGACGAGAAACGGCATGCCGATTGAAGTTGGACTCTGGAAGCTCGGCGACCGACCCGCGCCTGTGTCGTTCGATCCGATGGAGAGCGAGAGCCGCCTGGAGGACCTGCTTGCCCAGGATATTGGGGTCGCTGACCCGAATCTGCTGCTCATTGGCCGCCAGGTTCCGACGGCGCACGGCAAGTTCATCGACCTACTGGCCGGGGGGCAATTCCGCTCACACAGGTGCGCGGCGTCCCAGTCACGGGCGAAGCGTTGGGCTTTGGCGAGTTGGCGGGGGGCATGAGACTTGCCAAGGCGTCGCGAGCCTTGACTGCTCGCTCACGTCGCGTTCCAGAACAACGCCACCCACAGCGCGTCGTCGCTCTACCGCCTGGATATGTCATCCGGCAGCGCGAACACCCACATAACGCCGCTGCCCTGCGGAATGTTGGTGTCAGTGAATCGCGCAAATGATGTCGTCTGCGCGATTCGACCACCGGCGCCAACCGCGAGAAACTGCCGGCCATCGACCTCGAAGGTAACCGGGGCGCCCGAGATGTCACCGTTCAAACGCGTTTCCCAGAGCAGCTCGCCGGTCTCGGCGTCGACGGCGAACAGGCGCCGGTCAGCAGTGCCACCGAAGACCACGCCACCGGCAGTGGCCAGCGCCGAGGCGGTCATCGCCACGCCGCCCGGCGAACGATACTCCCAGGCGCGCCGGCCGGTGACCGGGTCGAATGCCACAAACTCACCAACGTAGTCATACCCCGGCACCGCCTTCGCCCGCGACGCGATTCCACGATAGATTCGACCGGGCTCATACTCCTCGGAAACGAACGTGACGTCCATGCAGCTGTTGTTGATGCCGAGATAGTAGAGTCCGGTCACTGGGCTGTAGCTCGGCGCGTTCAGATTCCGCGTTCCGTGATAATGCGGGCAAACCTCGAAGACCCGGTCCGAGTCGACGTCTGCCATCGTCGGAATGAGTTCCGGATTGAAGATCGGGCTCCCCGAGTCTGTCCATCCGGTAATGAGATTGTCGAAGCCGGTGCGGAACGCGTGAAGAAAGCGTCCGGTCTCCCGGTCGAGGACGACGCCCCACCCGATCTTACTGGTCTCGATCAGTGCCTTGACGACCGTGCCGCCAAACTCCAGGTCGACCAGCATGCTTTCGTGGGGCGAATCGAGATCCCAGTTGTCGGCTGGAACCACTTGGAAGTGCCACTGGATATCCCCGGTGTCGATGTCGAGCGCCAGGATGGCATTCGTATAAAGCGCATCACCAGGCCCGCGCAAGGTTGACGCCCACGGCGTCGGCTGGCCAGTGCCAAGGTAGATGAAGCCGAGATCCTGATCGTAGCTGATGGTGCCCCAGGTGAGGCCACCCAATGGGGGAATTTCGTTCTCGGTCCACGTCTCGTAGCCCGGCTCGCCCGGTGCCGGTACGGTATAGGTGATCCAGAGCCGCTCGCCCGTCTCGGCGTCGTGTGCCACAACAGCGCCGCGTGCGCTCCGGTCGCCGCCGACAAACCCCAAGATCACCTTCCCATCGGCGATCAGCGACGGATGAGCGTGCCCGAGCCCGGTGCTGTAGTCGCCGGTGCTCACCTCCCATTGTTGCTCGCCAGTCCTCGCGTCGAGCGCGACGAGCGCGGCGTCAGCGGTCCCCCAGTAAATCATGTCGCCGTAGACCGAGACGCCACGCGAGCGGCCGAGCGCCTGCGACTGCCGGATGTCATCGGGATAGCTCCGCTGATGTACCCAGGCGACGTCGCCGGATGTGACCTCGAAGGCGGTGATCCGATCGCTTTCCGCGACGAACATTAGCCCGTTGGCCACGACCGGCGTCGGCACCCACCGGCTGCCGTCGCCCATCGAATGGGCCCAGACGAGCCTGAGCTCATCCACGTTCGCTCGGTCGATCTGATCGAGTGGGCTGAACCCGGTGACGTCGTACGTCCGTCGGTAGCTCATCCAGTCGCCGTCTTCCGGGCTGAGTAACCGGTCGGCCGTGACCGGATCCCAGTCGGATGTCGACGTCTGCGCGAACGCGGTGCTCCCGTCAACCAGCAGCACAAAGACCAGACACACAAGCACGAGTCGCCACATTCGAGTCATTCGCGTCATCTCCTTCCGGCTCACTCCGGCCACCGCAGTACCGCAGGCGAGCCTGGCAGAGGTTCAATGCGGAGGGTTACAGCTCACGCGAGCCCGCGGCGCCCCAGCCGATCCTACCGCTGGCGGGCAGGGGGAGCAATGCGGGGGCGCAGCGACCGGCGGAGCCGGTCAACGGCGGTCGAGCGGGCCGCTGACGACTCCAACAACCGGCAGGTGGCGGCGATCTTCAGGGCCTCGAGCAGTTTCGGGTTAACGCGATATGTACCTTCGTATCCGTAGACGTGTTCCCGGCCGGTGGCCTGGTCGGATATCCGATGAATCAGGCTCATCCGGTTCTCGATACCATCGAAGATCTTCTGCGCCCCGATGACGATGCGCTCGTCCTCCAAGTCAACGCCCGCTGTCAATCACTCCCCGTCAAAGCCGACAAGTTCTCCACCNANTGCNCTTGTAACGNGGCCGGTTCCAGTCGAANAANANACNACACGGCGGCCNACAAAAGNNNTCGACAGAGCATTCTCGATGGACAAATAGCCAGTTGGTGCCGTCCTTGAAGGTCNGAACAGATCTNGAAGGGAATGGGCGCCATGCCTGGACGTGGGAGACGATAGGCGGTATTAAGGGNNGGTAGTTCTGCGGGTGGATGAGTGAGGCAACTATGACAAGNATGGCCATCCTGATGNGGCGTGGCGTTGTTCTGGNGGGTGCAAGCGTGCTGGCGCTGCTCGGCGTCANTGNATACATCGGCCCGGAAGGCTCCGTCACGGCGGCACAGCAACGGAGTCGGCCCCAGCCAGACCCCACGACGCAGCTGCCCGAGCGCNTGGTGACCCACGAGCAGATGCTCGAGTGGNTCGAAGAGCAGAAGAANTGGGGCCGCTGGGGCCCGGACGACGACCGCGGCACGTTGAATCTGATCACNCCGGAGAAGACGAAGGCGGCCGTGGCGCTGGTGACGGAGGGCATCTCGGTCCGCCTCTATCACTTCCCGGACCCGGTCAACCTGGACGAGCCGATGCCGGACACGTCGAACATGCGGGTCCTCAACCAGCATTGGATACCCGGGCAAGACCCTGAGGCCACCGAGATCCGCGGCGCCGCCCTCGATGCGATCAGCTTCGCGACCCACGACGGCGGGAACAGCCATATCGACGCGCTCTGCCACTACCCCGTGAAGGACGAAGGCTACACGGAGAGACCCCAACGGATCTATGGCGGGCGTCCAATGATGTACACCGGCCAAGGGTGCATGGGCGGGGCTTCGATCGACAAAATGGGTCCGGGCTACGTGACACGTGGCGTCCTCATCGACATGCCGTTGCTCAAGGGGGTGCCATACCTCGAGAAGAGTCAGGCACTGTATGTGGAGGATCTCGAGGCGTGGGAAGAGTTCTCGGGAATCACCATCGGCAGCGGCGATGCGGTGTTCCTCCGGACCGGTCGGTGGGCGCGGCGCGAGGCGGAAGGCCCGTGGAATTACGGCGGCGAGACCGCCGGCCTGCATGCGTCGATATTGCCATGGCTGAAGGAGCGGGACATCGCGATTCTCGGCGGCGACGCGGTGGCCGATGCCCAGCCGTCCGGGGTGGCCCAGCACAACCGTCCGATTCACGACATGTTGATACCGATGTGGGGGACGCCGACGATCGACAACGGCTACTACCTGGAGGTCGCCGAGGTCGCGGCCCGGTTGCAACGGTGGGAGTTCATGGTCTCCTGGACGATGATGCAGATCCCCAACGGCACGGCCACGCCGTTCATGGGGCTCGCGACGTTCTGACGGTGATGGCCGGTTCAGCGCGTCGGGGTCTCAGACGATAGGCAACAATTAGCCCACCCCTGTTGACATAACCCCCACTATTCGACCCCGCCCTCGGGCAGCACCTTCAGCGCCACATCCCGGTTGAGCTTCGTGTCTCGGGCCTGATACACCTCGCCCATCCCGCCTTCGCTGATCTTGGCGGTGACCTCGTAGATGCCGAGCCGGCTGCCGGCGGTCAGGAACATGATGGAATGCTCATCCTACCGCTGGCGGGCAGGGGGTTCAATGCGGCAGGTTACGGCTCACGCGAGTGTACGGCAGCTCACTCGACGACATCGAAACGACTCAGCACTAGCTCTCAGGCCAACGTCACAGTTTTGCCGGTCGCCCGGTCATTGCGGACGGCCTGCGTCGACGGACAAAAGAAATTACCGGAGGCGGTGTTGATGGTCACCCCCGTAACGCACGCAATCTGCCCTTCGAAGTACGGCAGTAGCTCGTCCACAATGGTCCGGAGATCAGTATCGATTCGCCGCATCAGGAACTGGGTTGCTCGGACGATCAAAGGGACTTCTCCTCCATCATCCGCCTTCTTGAGAAAGGGCAGCATGAGCCGCTCCACAAAGAATTGCTGCGCGTCCAACGGGTCCATAGTTTTGGCTTGTAACCCAGCGTAGCCAGCCTCCACG
>PAUN01000079.1 GCA_002712885.1 Acidobacteriota bacterium | reverse complement strand
CTCCTGCACCATGTCCAAATGAGACTGAAGAATGACGACCGTCGCACCCTCCTTGCCGGGCGTCGCCGGTTTCCGCACCACCACGTTGCCGGAGGCATCGATCTGATGGGGTAATCCGTGACCATCGGCAACCGCCACCACGTGGACGCGCATCCGCTCCTCATCTTTCGAGGCTCCCGGAATTGTCAAGATCTTGTCGAAGTGCTGCCAGACGGCAGTCGGCTCAAGCTCCGCGACGAACGTCATGAATCCTCCTGGTGCGGTGTCCGAGTCCCGCGGACACGATTCGAACTCTGAGGTCGGTCACGACCTGCAGGGACGGTTCCGTCGGCGCTCATCCGTCGGGCAGGTGGCCCGCCTACAGGGCGGGGTATAGTATCAATCTACACCATGACTGCGGCACGAGCAGCGGCGACGGTCGCACGGCTTCGACGCGCAACGTGGCGGCCACACGTCGTCGCAGGCAGCACCATGTTGGTTCTGCTCGCGGCCGGCGGCACCCCGGTGGGGGCACAACCTCCGGCTTCCACCGAATCGCGGCCTCAGGCGGCGGAAGCCGTCTCCGCACTGGCGCCGGCCGTCCCGCCGGCATCGTTGGCGCGCATCCGACGCGCGCTAGCGCTGGATGCTCCAACTGCGGCGCTCGATTTCAGTGAGGACGTTCTGCTGCGCGATGAGCGCCCAACAGCGGAGCTATGGCCCAACCTGGGAGTCGTGGCCGGCGTCGACCAGTTCAGCCGAATCCGTCCGCCGGTCCGGGGGGCACTGCCCGGACACTGGGACATGGTGACGGCCATGACGCCTCGCGAGGTGACCCAAGTCGGCTCCACCGACGTCATGGGCATCGCGACGGCGGCTGCCTTCAGCGCGGCCGCTTTCACCGTCGTCCCCTCTGCCGTCAGGGCCATTCGTAGCTGGTTCCTCGGAAGCGACGACGGCACCATGCCCACCCATCCGCTTCTGACCCCGGACGAGACATCGTTCGCGCTCACCGTCGTGACCAACAGCCATGCCGTGCTCGACGCCAGCATCGACCAGCGTGGACGCACCGTCGCGCTCTCACTCACCGTTACGACGGAGACGCCGCCCGGCGCGGCCCGTGCGCTCGGCGACGATTTCGTGCGTCTGGTCAAGACGATTGCCGCCACCGAACCGACGCCTGGCGATGACCTCGGCCCCGGCGACTTCGACTACGTCGTCCACATCAGCACGACCACCAACGCGCTCGTCGCCCGTGGCGGCAAGTCCACGTCGGACCGCGCCATGAATTGGTAGCCCTTCGACAGCTCGCGTGGCCGTGGTTGATGACGGTCGCGCGAGGGCGGGTCAGAAGACCCGCTGCTACGTCTCTCCGGCACGGGCGTGGCTCTGGTGCAGAGTCGCGGGAGTCCGACCTTATCAAGCGGTCCAGCCCCCGTCGACGGGGAGCGTCCGGTTGAACATCCGTTGTGATGCCTCAGGCGCCGCAGCTCATTCCTCTGACGAGTAACGCATGGTTCGAACGTTGGCGGTGATCGCGTGGGCCAGCATGCGCTCCATCTCGCACTGGCGCGCCGTCACGTGCCCCACCTCGACGCTCGCAGCCGGGGTCATCTTCTGATACGTCACCGTNTTCAGAAACTTGCCCACCCAGACGCCACCCGTATACCGGGCCGAGCGGCTGGTCGGCAGGATGTGGTTGGTGCCGATCGCCTTGTCGCCATAGGCGACCGTCGTCTCCTCGCCGATGAACAGCGAGCCGTAGTTGCGGAGACGNTCNTGATAGTAGTCGACNTCTTCNNCATGGATNTCGAGATGCTCCGGGGCCCAGTCGTCGCTNAGGNCGATCGCCTCATCCGGGTCGTCGGCNACCACCACNCGCCCGTTGTCNCGCCAGGACACACCGGCGATCTCGCGGGTCGGGAGGACCGCGAGCTGCCGTTCCAGCTCCGCCAGCGCCCGACGCGCAAATGACTCGCTCAGGCANATCAGAATCTGCCCACTGTTCGGGTCGTGCTCGGCCTGCCCNAGCAGGTCACACGCNACCAGNGNCGGGTCGGCACCGTCGTCCGCGATGATNGCGATCTCGGTGGGNCCGGCCAGCAGGTCGAGCCCGCACTGNCCNAAGAGCTGCCGCTTCGCTTCAGCCACGAACCGGTTGCCGGCNCCNCACAGCATGTCGGCCGGTGGCACCANCCCCATNCCGTAGGCCATCAGCGCCAACGCCTGCACNCCNCCCAGCACGAAGATCCGATCGGCCCCCGCCTGATGCATGGCGTTGATCGTNGCNGGNAAATAGCCTTCNCCCCGCACCGGCGGCGTNCANCCNATCACCGTATCGACCCCGGCGACCTTGGCCGGGATGATGCTCATCTGGGCCGACCCGAACATGGGATAGCGCCCACCNGGGANNTAGCTACCAACACACCTGACCGGGATGTGNTTGTGGCCAAGCACCACACCGGGACGAATCTCGGTTTCCAGCGGCAGCATCGTCGTCAACTGCATCTCGGCGAACGCCCGGACGTTNCCCTGACAAAAGGTCGTGTCAGCAATCAGCTGGTCATCGCATCTCCCGATNGCCTCGTCGATCTCGCTCGGGCTCAGCTCGAACTCGGGCGGAGCCCAGTCGTCGAATCTGCCGCTGTACTCGCGCACCGCATCGATGCCACGCGTGCGCAGATCACGCAGCAGCTCCGCGACATAGCGCGAGGTCTCTTCATCCTCTTCGAACAGCCGGTGTCCGCCGTCTTTGATGATCTGCATGGGGGGCGCTCGAAGGACGTGGGGCTTCAGGGTTCGCACTCCGGGGTGATGGGACCCTTGGGAGGCTGGCGTGTCTGGAGACCCGCGCCTACCTACTGGCCGTCACAAGTCCATCACAGCCTCTATGTCGGGGTCGATCGTCGGGGGCGGAGACCCCAACGAGATACCGAAGAAGAGCGTCGTCGACAGCAGCAGCGCGACGAAACCGCCCGTAATNCCGTAGGGGATCGCCAGATCGAAGACCTCGATGCCGAAGTTCACGATGAGGCTCGTCACGATGGCAACGTTGGCCGCGGTCGCAGTAGCCCGTTTCCAGTTGAACCCGATGGCCACGGTGGGCACCAGCGCCGCAGCGAACGTGCCCCAACCGAAGGCACCCAACAGTGCCACGAGATCTTGCCGTGAATAGAGCACGAAGATGGCGGAGCCGACGGCCAGCACCACNGTGGCCACACGCGCCCAGAACAGTTCGTGCGACAACGACCGTCCGTACAAGGCCCGGGGGATGTCGTGCACCACGGCGGCCGCGCCGAGGTTGAGAAAACTGTCGGCGGTGGACATGATGGCGGCGAACAGCCCGGCGAAGACAACACCGGCCAGCATCGGGCTCGCGTGGAACTGCAGAAACTGCGGNGCCGCTTCGTCGGGGCTGGCCAGCTCAGGATGCCCGCCCTGGATCACCAGCGCCCGCATCGCCAGTCCGATGCCGAGCCACAGCAACGAACACAACATGTACCCGCCGGCGCTCACGGGCAGGGTGCGACGCGCATCCTCGACCCGCCGATTCATCATGAACTTGGTAATCACGTGCGGCTGCCCGGCCGAACCGAGCACGAACACGACAAACCAGGAGAGCGAGCCCATCATCCCGAGCGTGCCCCACGGACTGACCGCCTCCGGATCATCCTCGACGAGTGTGGTCACCAGACTGGTCAACCCACCATCCACCGCGCTCAGCGCCGCGAAGAACACAAAGACCGCCGCCACGATCATGATCGCGCCCTGCACCAGATCGGTATACACCGACGCCACGATTCCGCCCGTCACGCAGTAAAACACCAGCACGGCACATGCGATCACCATGCAGGTCAGGATGGACACCTCGGGAATGAATGAGACGTTGTTCAGCACGTCGCGGAGCACCGTGGCCATCGCGAGTATCTGCGTCCCGAGATAACCAAGGACACCCAGCAAGATAGCGACGGCCGTCAATAAACGGGCCCGTTCGCTCCGATATCGGGCCGCCACCGCGTCCGGGAGCGAGATGGTGTCACGCAGCTCGGCGATCATGCGCAACCGGGTAGCCAGGAGATAGAAGCTGCAGCAAAAGGCGAGTGGGCCGATGACGGTCATCCAGGCNGAGCTCAGCCCCATTCGATAGACAAGCCCAGGCCCCCCCACGAACCCGAACCCGCTCATCTGGCTCGAGAAGAGGGCGAGCCCCGTGACCATGACCCCCAGGTCGCGACCCGCCACAAAAAAGTCGCGGGGGGACTTGGTGCGCCGCAACGCCCACACGCCGACACCGACGCACATGAGCAGGTAGACAACGACGAAGGCGAGCGTGATGAGCGATCGGGAGTCGTCCATTANAGCGAGCCGGGGCTGGAATGATCAGAGCGACCGATATCGGCGCGCCGGGCCGCGACGATCTCCCGAAAGCGCTGCATGTCGTCGGGCGTCGCAATCGACCGACTGAACAACAGGACGTAGAGGAGGACGACCAGGAACTCGGCTGGCCAGAAGCCGTAGAGGAACCAGGCGGTCGGGGCGGGTAAGGACATGACCAGCTCGGGCGTCTCGTCGGCCAGGTAGCCGCTGTACGACAGCACCATCATCGTGAACAGCCCGCCGAGTACCACGCCGCTCCCGCCNAGCCACAGCCGAACCGGCCCGGTGCGCTTCACCCCAAGCATCAGACAGCCGACGATGATGGCGAGCTGCAGCAGACCGAACGTCCAGCCGAGCCACAACATGGGACGATGCCGGGCCGGCCCATCTCCGCCGTGATTCATCGACGGAAACCGGGGATGGGTGATGCCGTGACCGTTGTANATCCGCTCCAGCCCCCCGTTCGGCTCTGGCNGGTCATTGAACGGCACCTCCTCGGTCAGNAATGCCAGGTTCGTGACCACACACAGTGCCACGAGCAATCCGAACAGGACGACCGGCAATTTCATCGTGATCACTGTGGTCTCGGCTCGGCCAGTGTAGCCTGTCCGCTCACGGAGGTACAATCGAAATTCCCCGCCGGACAGCGCGTCGCGCACGACGGATGGTCGGGGCACGGGAGACGAGATGAAACACCGACACCTGGCGTGGCTCGCCGGAGCGCTGCTGGCGGGATTCGCACAGACCGTGGAGGCCCAAGATGGACCGCTCGACTATCCGCAGTGGCGTGGCGCGCGTCGGGACGGCGCGGCGGCGGCATTTGTCGAACCGGCCACCTGGCCAACCCGGCTGACGCGCCAGTGGCAGGCGGAGACGGGGCTCGGCTACGCCACCCCCATCCTGGTCGGCGACCGCGTCTACACCTTTGGNCGCCTCGACACCGACGAGGTGCTCATGGCGCTCGATGCGACGAGCGGGGCGGTGGTCTGGCGCACCGCCTACGATGCGCCCTTCAGGGACAACGCCGGTGTCTCACGGCATGGACCTGGCCCGAAGTCGACGCCGTTGTTCTACGACGGCGCGGTGTACACCCTGGGTATCAACGGCGTTGTGTCGGCGGTTGACGCCGACGAAGGATCACTGCTGTGGCGAATACCGGCTGAGTCGGTCGAGCCGCTGTATGCCACGGCGCTCTCGCCGGTCGCCGACGCCGGGCACGTCATCTTTCATCTCGGTGGCCAGAATGACGGCGCGCTCACGGCGTTTGACGCCGGCACTGGCGAGGTGGTCTGGAGCTGGGACGGCGACGGCCCCGCCTACGCGTCTCCGATGGTGGCTGAGCTCGGGGGCGTGCGTCAGATCGTGACCGTCACCCAGGCCCACGTGGTGGGCGTGGCGGCCGCGAGCGGCGAATTGCTGTGGGAACGTCCCTTCGTCTCCCGGTCGACCAACAACTCCATCACCCCCATTGTGGACGGGGACGACGTNATCATCACGGGACACGACCTCGGGGTGACCCGTTTCCGGCCACGACTCGAGAACGGACGTTGGACTACTGAGACGCTGTGGGAGACCGACGAGGTGTCGATGTTCATGAGCAACCCGGTGCTGGCGGGCCAGACCTTGTTCGGCATGTCGCACCTGCGGAGCGGACAATTCTTCGCAGTCGACGCCGGCAGCGGCGCCACGCTGTGGCGCACCGANGGTCGTGAGGCGACCAACTCCGCGGTGGTGCTAGCGGACGACCTGTTGTTCCTGCTGAACAACGACGGCGACCTCGTCGTGGCCCGAACCGACCGCACCGGTTTCAGCCAGGTCGCCCGCTATGAAGTCGCTCCGACCGCCACCTGGGCCCAGCCGACGATCTCCGGAAACCGACTGTTCATCAAGGACGAATCCAACGTGACGCTATGGACGGTGGAATGAGAGCCCAGCTGCGGCGGTCGCGATTCGGCAGCGCGCACGCCCNCCTCGGGGTGACCGTCGTCGCGCTTCTGGCCGCGCTGAGTGCGACCACGCTCAACGGACAACGGGGTGGTGTGTTTCGTGAGTCCCGTGATCACCCTGCGATCCGGTACTCGAACGGCCCGACCACGGACGCCGTGACTGCGCTCGACGACGCCGTCCAAGCCGGCGACCTCGAACTCGCGTTCGAGCCCACGACCGGGTATCTCCACTCGATTCTCACGGCGCTCAACGTGCCGGTCGAGTCGCAGGTGACCGTCTTCTCGCAGACAAGTTTCCAGGCGAACCGGATCAGCCCGGAAAACCCGCGGGCGATCTTCTTCAACGACACAGTGGCGGTGGGGTGGGTCCGCGGCGGCGACGTGCTGGAGATCGCCTCGCTGGACCCCAGCCAGGGTGTGCTGTTCTTTTCGATCGATCAGAAGCCGGCCGAGCGACCGCAGATTCAACGCAATGACCAGTGCCTGGCCTGTCACCTGTCCTGGGACACGCTGGGCGTGCCGGGACTCGTCACGCTCAATACATTGCCTATGCCGGATGACCCGAATGCCTACGCCGTCGGCTGGACCACAGACCACCGCAGCCCGCTCGCGGACCGCTGGGGAAGCTGGTATGTGACCGGCGCACCTCCAGCGCTGAGCCACCTGGGCAACACGTCCGAACCGATGGAGTACCTCCCGGGCGGACCGTCTGACCCGGCGCCAGAACTGGCGACGCTCGAGGGACTGTTCGACCTGTCCGGGTACCCCACGCCGTACAGCGACATCGTGGCCATGCTGGTGCTCGAGCACCGCAACCACATGACCAATCTGCTGGTCCGAATTGGATGGGAGGCCCGCGTCGTGGGTCACGCGCCGCAGACCACGGGCGGCACGTCGAGGGACCAACCCCAGATTGACCTGGCGGACACAGCGGAGGAGTTAGTGGACTATCTGCTGTTCATCGACGAAGCGCCGTTGCCGGCCGGTCTCAGGAGCACATCGGGATTCGCCGAGCGGTTCTCCGCCCAGGGTCCGTTCGACAACCAGACCCGTTCGCTGCATCAGCTCGACCTGGACGGTCGCCTGCTGCGCTATCCCTGTAGTCCACTCATCTACGCCGCCGCGTTCGATGCGCTGCCGGCCGAGGCGCTCGCGGCAGTGTACGCACGAATGTGGGTGGTGCTGTCGGGCGCGGCCCCCGAACCTCGTTATGAACGCCTGAGCCGCGAGGACCGGCTCGCCATTGTCGAGATTTTGCGCGACACGAAGACGACGTTGCCGGAGTATTTTGACAGCGACGTGCTGTAGCGGCCCAAAGACCCGAAACAGGTGCGAACAACGGACGGGCGCGGAGTGGGGCTATGGGGCCCCCGCGANGGCCCGCGTTGGGCTCGGGGCGCAGCCTCGTCTAATTACCGCTCAGGTCGAGCTCGTTCCGACCCGCGACAATCTCCACCTCTCGCTGGCGTCGATCCTTTCCGAAAATCACGGTCGCGGTGTAGAGCCCAGGAACCACATCTTCCACCACGAACGCNCCATCACGCTCGGCCACCGCCGAGTACGGTGTCTCGACCACCATGATGTCGGCGAACATTTCCGTGTGGGTGTTGCACACCACCGTGAAGTCGTCGCCGACCTCGAAGGTATGCATGTAGGAGCTGCCGTTCATGGACGCGACGTTGAAAATCGAGTCGCCGGCGCTGTCTTTGACGTGGACCGTGTGGAGATCGTCTTCACTGTTCGTGAAATTGATGGTCTGACCGGCTCGGACGATGATGAAGCCGGGCACGAACTGACGGCCGATCTGGTCCATCACGGCCAGTTCGTCAGGAAGCGGCACGTCGAGGTCGTCGTGGGGCTCGAGCAGCACGATGGCCCTGACCGTCGCATCGCCCTCGGCGGCCGCGCCAACCACCTGGGCCAGTTCTACGTTCTGCGCAGCGGGTACGGCCACTGCATCCGGCCCCGGTCCTGAATCAGCCGGCTCCCCCGTGGCACAACCGGCGACGATGAGCGCCGCCGTGATGGCCATCCATTGAGATACACGTCTCGCTGGGTCAGCCACGGGCCGTTCGTCCGCAGGTCTGTCGACTGGATTGAGAGACACGCCGCCCGTTGGCAAGTTCGACATCAAGAGAGGGATCGTACCAGAAGTGGAGCCGAGCCGTGTGTACGGCCGCCCCGCTTCGGATCGNGCAGGGCATGGGGTCGCCGCTGAGTCCAATTGCCACATTTTGGAGTGGACCCGCCATCGGAACGTGAGCACATAATGGGCCGCCAACAAATTCCCGATCCGGGTCGGTAAGGAGGTGCAGGATGTCGTTTCTCAAGAGAGTCGGTCCCCTGGCGGCGATAACGCTGATGGCGATAGCCGCGGCGTGTAGCGGCGGGTCAGAGGCCACGGACACGGCCGCCCCGGCCGCAGCCCCGGCTGAGGCGATGGGCGAGGCCAGCGGCCCGCAGGCACCGATGTTCGAGGTTGACCCGTTATGGCCAAAACCGCTGCCGAACCACTGGCTGCTGGGCTCCACCATCGGGGTCGACGTGGACACGCAGGATCACGTCTGGATTGTGCATCGCGCGTCGACGCTGGCGGGGAATGAGACATCCGCCATGGGCGACCCGCCCACCGCGGAAGACTGTTGCTTCCCCGCCCCACCGATCCTGGAATTCGACCCGGCCGGGAATCTGGTGAATAGCTGGGGCGGCCCGGGCGAGGGCTACACCTGGCCCTCGTCCAACCACGGTGTCACCGTGGACCACATGGACAACGTGTGGGTGGGAGGCAACGGGGGCACCGACTCACACGCGCTCAAGTTCACACGAAGCGGCGACTTCCTGTTGGAGGTCGGCGTGCCCGGCCGGGGCCGCGACAGTCTGAGTCTCGACAGCTTCAGCCGTATCGCCAAGATCTCCTTTGACGGACCGGCGAACGAAATGTATTTCGCCGATGGTTATGGCAACCGACGAGTGGCCGTGGTCGACGCCGACACCGGCGAGCTGAAACGGTTCTGGGGCGCCTACGGAAACGAGCCGGACGACGACTACGATGAGCGCTACGTCCCCGGGGGNCCGAATCTGCAGCAGTTCCTGAGCCCGGTACATTGCGCTGAGGTCTCCAACAGCGGTCTGGTCTACGTGTGCGACCGTGCGCACGACCGGATCCAGGTGTTCCAGAAAGATGGGACGTTCGTTGACGAGATGCTCGTCTTGCCGAACACCACCGGGTCTGGCGCCGCATGGGACATCGATTTCTCGCGGGATCCTGAGCAGGCGTATATCTACCTGGCTGACGGCGTGAACCAGCGAGTGCACATCATCGACCGTGTCAACCTCGCGTATCTGACCAGCTTCGGCGACGGTGGCCGGCAGCCGGGCCAATTCTTCGGCGCCCACAGCATCGCGACCGACTCGGAAGGCAACATCTACACGACTGAGACGTATGAGGGCAAACGGGTGCAGAAGTTCGTCTACAAAGGCCTGGGTCCGGTGACCACGGACTATCAGGGCGTGGTTTGGCCCCAGTAGCACGCCGCTCACCGCCAGCATGAAAGGTCAGCAATGCACTTCCGACGCACACCGACGTTGGTCGCAGTGCTCGCTCTGCTCATACCGGTTGGGCTCACGGCCGGCGCGCAGCTCCGCACGAGGGCTGAGACGGAACCTGCTCCGGTGCGTGGCTGCCTCAATAGAGACATGGTGCTTTGGGCGAACGCTACCAGTGACCAGGCCCGAGGCGCTCCCTTCTGGGTCGACGAGAGCCACCANTTCGAGCTGCTGGCCGACGGCGACATGCTCTTTGACCTCCAGGATTTCATCGGTCACGAGGTGGAGATCGCTCTCTTGCTCGAGTGGGACGGGGGCGACGCCCAATCAATCGCGGAACCGATCGCGCCGGGAGGCGGATTTCTCGGTCGGCCACCGATTGGCCCAGGTCAACCAGNCGGATTCGGTCGCCAACCGAGAGGACCAGGCGCACAGCCAAGTGGGGTTGGTTTCACCCAGCGGTCCCAACGCGAACGGGGCTCCGTCGCACCCATTCCAGCCATCGTCACGGAGGTCAGATCCGTCAGTGTGGGATGCCGCACAAACCGCCGCGGGCGCTAGAGCCCGGAAACCTAGCGTTCCTGCACGCGGGCGCCCGTCAACAAGTTGGTCATCCCGTAGTTTCCTTCGTGGCAGGCNTACTCGAACAACGGGGCGTCGGTGCGCTGCATCGGGATGGCCGCGGTGAACGCCGCGGAGAAGGTCGAGGGGTCGTCCACGGTGAACTCGTAGCGCAGCGTGTCGGCGTCGACCCGGGTGAAACGTTCGACCAGATGCANAGACTCGCCAGACCCGTAACTGGCGACAATCGTGGAGAAACTGCCGGTCTTGTCGGTGTAGTTGTCGCTCTCAACGACCAGCGTGTCACCCTCCCACCGACCACGCGCATCGCCCATCCACTGCCGCATTCCATCCGGGAGGCCCGGACGACCATCCAGCGGGACCACCCTCGCCTCGTGGATCATTTCGCTAAAAATCACCACGTGGTCTGGCGTCTGAAAGATCTGCACGTTGTTGTTGTAGGCGCTCGGCAACATCGGCGGTCCCGAGTTGAACCCAAGCATGCAACGCTCCGATAACCCGAGGTCCTCTGGACCATGCGCGGGGGATCCGATCAGTACCCGCCCCCGCACCGGGCGGATTCCCGCGTCCCGGTCCGCACGCGCTCGCTCTTGCGCGGCGGCCGTTCGGGTCGGAATGCGGCCATCGGGTGGATCGACAATCAGCGAGGTACGCAGGTCGTCGGTCAGACTGTCGCCCCAGTCCCACCAGAAGTCGTTGTAGGCGCGTTCAACGTCACGCTGCGCGCCACCGTCTCGCCGGTCCGCGTTGCGTCCTTCGGCGGATTGGCGCGTAAATTGCGCCGCTTCTTCCGCCGTCAAGACCGCCTTGTCCTTCAGCGCAGCCGGACGCTCCAAGGGGGTGATCGTACGGAAATCCCAGACGCCACCCAGCTCCGGTGCGCCCCACGCGGTGCGAGCCGGTTCTACGCTTTGACCGACAGCCGGCCACGCGGAACAACCGAGTACCAAAAGGATGACGAGGAAGAGACGACGGCTGCGTGACTGCGTGTTCACTGAGACCCCCATGCGGTCAGTGCGACGCCAGACGGGTACGACACCACGAAGAAGCCGGGCCTACTGATCGAACAACGTCAGGTCGATGGCCTGCGCCATGGCGCGATAGCCGACATCACTCGGATGCAGCCAGTCGCCCGACTGGTAGTCTTCGCGGAACTTGCTCGGCTCCGCNGCATCGCGCACGGCGGCATCGAAGTCGATCACCGCATCGTAGGCGCCCGATGTCCGCATCCACTCATTGAACGCCTGACGTTTCACTTCGCCGATGTCCCGGAAGTAGAACGCGCCCTCGAATGGCGCCAGCGTCGCGCCGTAGATCTTGAGGCCCTGGGCGTGCGCGCGTTCGATCAACTCCGTGTGCCCGGCGATGATCTCCTCCACCGTGGGTGATTCTGAGTCGAACGCCATCCCGATGTCGTTGGTCGATTCCAACACGATGACATGCGTCACGCCAGGCTGTGCCAACACATCGCGGTCCAGTCTCGCCAGAGCGCTGGGGCCAAAGCGGGCATTGGGGTTCGGCGGCGGGGGTGCCGGCGCATTCGCACCCCGGGCCAAGATTCCGAGACCCGCGTTGTGGCTCAGCACCCGGTTCCCGCCAATGCCGACGTTGAGCACGCCNGGCGGCGTACGGCCTGGCCGCTGCACCAGACGACGGGCCAGGAAATCGGGCCACCGGCTGTTGGTATCCGGCGTCGATGCGGTACCGTCCGTGATGGAGTCGCCGAGCGTCACGATGACCGGCGTGCCATTCGGCGCCAGGACATCGACACGGGAGAGATAGAACCAGGACTGGAAGGTCCGCTCGACCGGCAACTCTGCCACCCCGGTGTGGTCGCCAACCGGCGACAGGTAGTTGGTGGTAAGCCCGGTTCCGTGGACGGTGGCGCCGTCGCCCGCGGCCGAGTCGCTCGCGACGTGTAGATCGATCACCAGGTCGGACAGCGCCGGCACACCCATCTCGACCGGATCGCTGACNACCATCGCCCCGGGAGCGACGGTGGTCGACGACTGCCCCCCGAACCGGAGCCGAGCCCCGTCGTGCGTGTCGATGGAGGCGTCGCCGCTCCGCAACGCGACATGCGCCGCGCCAATGTCGAGCGGCTCGCTCCCAAAGAGGTTCGTGACCGCCACCCGGACCGCGGAGCCGCCGATGCTCGTGTGAATGATCTGCCGGACGGTCTGGTTGTGAATCCGCACGGGACCCGGTCCGCGCCCGGCGGGTGCGTCGTCTGGCGGTGGCGGCAGGAGCACCGGCGCGGTGGCCCACGTGCCGACCCACGCGCCTGAATCCTGAGCGCCGGCGCGACCTGGCGCCGACAGAACGGTCAGGGCCACCACCAGCAGCGCGGCGCAGCCGACGGTGAATCGACGAGAGGGGCGTGCGAATCTATCGAACCTCATGTTGCTCTCCTTCTACGATTCCTGGAGCATAGCCGTCCCGGCGCCGTGTGACAACGCGCGGAGCCGACGCCTACGCGTCACCTGGTACACACTACCTCCATGACAACCACGTCTCAGACCGTCTCGGTCAACGACATCGAGCTGCGGTAATAGCTCGTCGGACAGGGCGAACCACTGCTCCTGCTTCACGGTTTCTTTGGGTCCGGCGAGACCTGGTCGCCAATCCTCGGCGGGCTCGAACAATTCAGCCAGGACTACCAACTCATCATTCCGGATCTGCGCGGCCACGGCGGCTCAACCAACCCCAGCGACGAGTTCACGATGCGCCAGTCCGCGCTCGACATCATCGCGTTGCTCGACCATCTGGGCCTCAAGTGAGTCAAGGCGATCGGGATGAGCGGCGGTGGCATGACCCTACTCCACCTGGTGACCCAGCAACCGGACCACGTGGAGGCGTTGATGCTGATCAGCGCCACGACCCACTTTCCCGAGCAGGCTCGGACCCTGATGAGAAGCACCACCGAAGAGGCACAAACCGAGGACAGCTGGGGCATGATGCGGACACTGCATCGCCGCTGTGACGAACAGATCCGGGCGCTGTGGCGTGTGGCCCGCGGATTCGCCGACAGCCATGACGACATGGCGTTCACCCCGGACGCGCTGTCCGGCGTCGCGGCCCCGACCCTCATCGTGCACGGGGTCCGTGATCCGTTCTTCCCGCNGGAGATCGCGCTGTCGATGCACGCGGCCATCCCGANCTCTTGGTTGTGGGTCGTGCCGAACGGCGGCCATCTCAGTCTCGTGGCCGAGGGGTTGTCGGACCAGTTCGTGGCGACAGCCTCGACGTTCCTGCGAGGGGACTGGACTCAACCGTGTTTGATTTTTCGATCGGGGACAGACTCGAGCGCACCATCGTAAACGGCCCGCGACCAGCGACCGTCAATTAGAATGCACTCGACTCGGAGACACTCATGACATCACACGATCGTTCGGTTCTTGCGCTGGTCGCCCTGTTTCTCTTGATGGCCGCACCGGTCGCAGCCCAGCAGGGCGCGCCCAATGGCGAATGGCCGACCTACGGGGGTGACCTTGGACACACTCGGTACTCGGCCCTCGACCAAATCGACGCCGACACCTTCGATGATCTCGAACTGGCCTGGCGGTTCAGCACCGCGAACCTTGGTCCCGGACCCGAGTACATCTTTCAGTCGACCCCGCTGATGGTGAACGGCGTCCTCTATACGACCGCCGGCACGCGGCGGGCCGCGGTCGCCATGGATGCGACGACAGGCGAAATGCTGTGGATTCACCGACTCAACGAGGGCGAACGGGGCTCGGGCGCGCCGCGCCGGCTGTCCGGGCGAGGATTGACTTACTGGGACGACGGCGACGACGGTGTCGTCTTCTACGTCACACCGGGATACCGCCTGATCGCGTTGAANGCGCTCACCGGCGGGCGGATATCCGACTTCGGCGAAGACGGGATGGTCGACCTCAAGCAAGGACTTGATCAGGATCTCGCATCGGACGCCGAGATCGGCTTGCACGCGGCGCCCGTCATCGCGAACGGCGTCATCATGATCGGTGCGGCGCACCTGGCCGGGGTCGCACCGGCCACAAAAGAGAAACCGAANGGTTACGTGCGTGGTTTCGACGCGCGGTCTGGTGAGCGGAAGTGGATCTTCCACACGATTCCGACCGCTGACGAACTCGGAAACGACACCTGGGGCAACGACTCGTGGCGCTACACCGGCAACACCGGGGTATGGGGACAGATGACCATCGACGAGGAGTTGGGCTACGTGTATCTCCCGGTGGAGATGCCGACCGGTGACCTCTACGGGGGGCATCGTCCTGGTGACAACCTGTTCGCGGACAGCATCGTCGCAATCGAGATCGCGACNGGCAACCGGGTGTGGCACTTCCAGACGGTGCACCACGACGTGTGGGACTTCGACCTGCCCAGCGCCCCGATTCTGGTCGACATCACCGTAGACGGCCGGGCAATCAAGGCCGTGGCCCAACCAACCAAGCAGGGCTTCCTCTTCGTGCTCGACCGGACCAACGGCGAGCCAGTGTGGCCGATCGAAGAACGACCGGTACCGCAGTCCGACATCCCAGGCGAGGTCACGTCGGCGACCCAGCCGTTCCCGACGAAGCCGCCGCCGTTCGACCGTCAGGGCGTCAGCGTGGACGACCTCATCGACTTTACCCCCGAGTTGCGCAGCCGAGCCGAGGAGCTGGTCACACGGTATCGCATGGGCCCCCTCTTCTCGCCTCCGTCGGTGGCCACGTTGGATGGCACCCTTGGCACCCTGCACCTGCCGGGGCTGACCGGCGGCTCGAATTGGCCTGGCGGCTCATTCGACCCGGAAACGGGCATCTTCTATCAGTATTCGAAAACGGAGGTCCATAGTCTCGGCATGGTGAGCAATCCCCAGCGGTCGAACATGGACTACATCATGGGACGACCGCGGCCGCCGGCCGGCGCCGCCAGGGGACGCGGTGGTCGGGGCGGACGGGGTGGAGGCGGGTTCGGCGGCACCAACATCGACGGCATCACCATCGTGAAACCACCCTGGGGACGGATCACCGCCATCGACCTGAACCGTGGGGAAATCGCGTGGCAGGTGGCGCACGGCGAAACGCCGGACAACATCCGGAATCACCCGCTGCTACAGGGCGTGGACGTCCCGCGTACGGGGGTCGCGAACGCGCGGATCGGCACCCTGGTCACCAAGACGCTGGTCATCGCCGGTGACGGCGGGCTATTCACCAACGACGAGGGTGTGCGAGGCTCGGCGCTACGCGCCTACGACAAGGCGACCGGCGAAGAAGTCGGCACCGTGGCCCTGCCCGTACCGGCCACGGGGTCTCCCATGACCTACATGGTCGACGACACGCAGTATCTGGTGGTAGCGATTGCCGGCGGCGGGTTTGCGGGAGAGTTGTGGGCCTTCACGGCACCGTAGAGCCGGAGCCCGATGCGGTTGGCCGCCAGATCGAGATTTCGTAGCCGCGGGTCTTCAGACCTGCCCGGGGTGTCCTAGGGCTCGTTGACCGCCGGCATCTGAATTCCGCGGTCGGCCGGGTCGAAGATCGCTTCCATCTTCTCGTCGCGGTCCGCCACGAAGCGAATCTGGTCGCGGTGGGTCTGCAAGCAGTCGTAGCAGACGGACCCTGGCACCTTGTGCCCTTCGCCCTCGGTGTCCATGCCCCGCTCGGCCATCACCTCTTCGAGGCGTGCCGCGGTCAGCACCTGCGCCTTGTAGAAGTCCGAATAGCTCAGGCCNCGGGCGACCGCCAGTGGCGACCAGCCGTCTACAGTGCGAGCATCGAGGTCAGCGCCCTGCGCGATCAAGTAGTCGAGAACATTGTCGGCGCCTCGAAAAGCGACGCCGTGCAACGCGGTCTCACCCCGGTAGTTGGCGGCGTTCACGTCGTTACCGGCCTCGACAAGCATACGGACCGCTTCGAGCACCTCGTCTTCCTGACCTTCGAGCGAGCCACCATCCTCACCGGGATTCCACAGCGCCAGGCCGGCCGCTACCATCAATGCCGTCGTGCCGTCGGCGGTCGGCATGACCGGGTCGGCGCCGGCTGTCATCAGCACCCGCATCGCCTCCACGTCGGTCACCTTCGCGGCCAGCATGAGGGCGTTGGCGCCGAGCCGGTTGAATCGATTTCGCTGGCCGTCGCGCATGCCGTTGCGTGTCATCCGGGCGTTGACGTCGACGCCGTCCGCGAGCAACTTGCGGATGAGATCGATACTATCGAGCGTCCCTGAAGCGAACGGCGCGGGGGTACCAAATCCGGTATTCATCCGGCGCGTGCGGATCGTCTGGTGCAGCGCATTCCAGCCCGCTCCTGCGTGGTTGGGGTCAGCGCCCCGGTCGAGCAGATAGGCCGCCATCTCCCAGTTGGCGTTGGCCGCCGCGATCACCAGCGCGCTCTGACCGTCAGACACCATGTCGTTTACATCGGCGCCTGCCTCGAGCAGCACCTGGGCCGCCTCCAGATGGCCGCCGCGCACCGAGAAAAGCAGCGGCGTGAAGCCGGTAGCCGGTACGCTCGCGAACGTCCGCCCGCGGCCGGGAGAGGGGTTGTCGGTCCGGGCCTGGATATCGGCACCCAGTTCGGCCAGGGCGTGCACGACGGCCGCGTTGTTCCGCGCGGCAGCCCACATCAGCGCCGTCTGCCCACGCAGTTCTTCGCGCGCGTTCGGGTCGGCGCCGCGGACGAGCAACAATCGGACAGCGTCTTGGTCTCCCGTGCGGGCGGCGGTCATCAGCACCGTCTCGCCACCAGGCATCGTGCGGTTCGGGTCGGCGCCGGCGTCGAGCAACCGCTCGATCATCGCCGCGTCGCCGTTCTCCGCCGCGAGCCAGACCGGGCTCACGCCGTGCCGATTCGCGGCGGTCACGTCCGCGCCTGCATCCAGCAATAGGTCGACCATCTCGGGTCGCCGTTCATGCACGGCCCACTGCAGCGCGGTGGANCCGTCGCCCATGCGNGCATCGACATCGGCCCCCTGGTCGAGCAGGGCGCGCACGGCGTCCACGTCGCCGGCACGCACGGCATCCATCAGTGGTGCGTCAGCCTTCGCCAAGGCAGGTNCCGATATGCCCAATGCGAGCAATCCGACGAGCGCGGTTCGCAGCAGTCTCATTTCAATCTCCGACATACGTGTCTTCACGACGAACTCCCTCGGGCCAAGGCGCGCCCAGGCGCGGCTCGCGGGCGGGAGCGGGGCCTTCGGGGTCCCTNCGTAGTAGCGTCNGCGGGGGGNGCCGGGGCGCCGCCCCGTCTCATCACAGCTCCGCCAGCCGCCCCGTGCTATCGGACACGCTGTCGACATGCGCGCCCACCTTGTCGAGCAATGTCACACCCAGATTCATAAACGGTGTGTCGAGCTCATACACCATGTGGCGCCCGCCCGCGAGCTGACCGCAACCGCCGCCAACCAGCGTGACGGGCAGGTTGTACGGAGTGTGGTGGTCACCGTCACCCATGCCTGTGCCATACAGCAGGATGCTGTGGTCCAGCAGAGTACCGTCGCCATCCGGCGTGTTGTGCATCCGCTCGACCATGCCCGCGAACAGGGACATCTGATGCGTGTTGATCTTCGTGTATTGCTCGATGTTGTGCGGGTCGAGCTGGTGGTGCGACACGCTGTGATGCGCCTCCGGCACGCCGATGTTGGGATAGGTGCGCCCGCTGAGCTCGCGCGCCATCTGGGTGCAACTCACCCGGGTGACGTCGGCCTGATAGGCCAGCACCAACATCTCGAACAGCAGCGATATGTGCTCGTCATAGTCATCCGGCACGCCACTCGGCTGCTCCACCGTCGGAAGCGGAGTGGTGGCATTGCTCTGCTCGGCCCGCTGGATCCGCCGTTCGATCTCGCGTACGGCGTCGAGATATTCCTCGACCGACGTCCGGTCTCGCAGACCCAAGCGCCGCTCGAGACGACCGATGCTCTCGGTCACCGAGTCCAGGATGCTGCGGTCNGTCTGCATCTGCGCCAGTCGCGCCTCGACGCTGCCGCCATCGCCGAACAGACGCTGGAANACGACCCGCGGATCGCGCTCGTGGGGCAGGGGTGTCGTGGCCGTGCGCCAGGACGTGGAGTTCTGATACGTGCAGCTGTAGCCGTTCTCGCAGTTGCCGACCGTGAAATTCGACTCGGTGGTCAACTCGAGCGACCGTAACGAGGTGTCGGCACCCAGGGTGTCGGCCGCATACTGGTCGACCGTTTTTCCAGCCTCGATGTCGGCCCCCTCGGTACGTTTTGGCAGCACGCCGCTCAACCAGCCGCCGTGCGCGCGGGTGTGCACCCCGCCGCCTTCATTGGTGCTGACAAGCCCTCGATTGGACAGGCCGCTCACCACCACCATCTGCTCGCGGTACGGCTCGAGCGGCTTGAGAATCGGGGACATCTCGAAGCCCCGTCCCCCGCCACCGACCGGATGGAAATTCGGCAGAAACATGCCGTTCGGTGCATACACGAATCCCAATCGCGGCAGTGGATTCGCGGCGGTGCGGGCAGTGGCCGTCAGGGCCGGCGCCATCGCGTCGAGGAACGGCAGGGCGACGGTTGCCCCGATACCACGGAGCACGGTACGACGTGGGAGCGCCTTCTTGGTAACGATCATGACTCGCTTCTCCTGTGCAGGAACGGATAGCTGTTCACGATGCCGACGATGATGGCGTGCATGCCGTAGTCCTCTTCGGACGCCTCACGCACAATNCGCCGCACGGCCGGCATGTCGTAGTAGTCGAGACCGCGGCCAAGAGCATAGGTCAGCAGCTTCTCGGTGACGGTGGTGGCGAACCGATCGGGTCGCTCGACCAGCGCCGCTCGCAGTTCGGCCACCCCATCGAACGCTGTGCCATCCGGCAGCGTCCCGGACGTATCGAGCGCGTTGAACGACTCATCGACCTCGCGCGACCGCCCGATGGCGTCGAACCGCTCGAGCGCAAAGCCGGCCGGGTCGATCATCGAGTGACACGCGGCGCACACGGGATTGGCGCGATGCGCCGACATCCGCTCACGCATGGTCGCCACCCTCGCCTGGGTCTTCTTGTCGTTCAGCGCCGGAATATTGGGTGGCGGATCGGGAGGTGGCGTACCGAGGATGTTGTTCAGAATCCACTTACCGCGGAGTACCGGCGAGGTACGGATCGCGTGCGACGTCAGCGTCAGAATACTGCCGTGGCCCAGCAAACCGCCACGCGGGCTCCCGGCCGGCAAGCTGACGCGACGGAAGTGGCTACCCTGGACGTTTGGAATGTCGTAATGGCCGGCGAGCCGCTCGTTCAGAAACGTGTAGTCGGCGGTCAGCAGGTCGAACACCCCGCGATCGTCACGAATGATGCTGTCGACGAACAGCTCGGTTTCGCGCAACATCGCCTGACGCAGCGTCTCGTCGAACGCCAGCGAATACGGGTCACCAGGCCGAACCGCGTACTCTAGATTGCGGAGTTGCAGCCACTGGCCGGCAAAGTTGCGCGTGACCGCTTCTGACCGCGGGTCCGCAATCATCCGGCGCACCTGCTGTTCGAGGGTGGCCGCGTCGCTCAACCGCCCGCGCTCGGCCAGCATGAGCAGTTCGTCGTCCGGGATCCCACTCCACAAGAAGAACGAGAGGCGGGAGGCCAATTCGAGGTCAGTCACCCGATACGGCGTGGCCGGCGACGCCCCAACCGGATCCGCCTCGATACGCACCAGGAACTCCGGGCTGACCAGCAATCGACGGAGACCGAGTTCAATGCCGTCCTCGAAGCTTCCACCATTCGCGCGACCCATCTCGTAGAAGTCGAGCAGTACCGCGAGGTCGGTGTCCGCCACCGGGCCGCGATACGCGCGACGCGCCAAGGTCGACAGGATGGTCCGGGCGCAGCCCGGCTCGTCCGCCGCGGTGGCCGGACGGCACGTGAAGATGCGGTCACGGCTCGGGGTCTGACCGGGACCACGGGCATCATGAGGTCCAGAGATGGTCACCGTGCTGACAAACGGCAGGCTACCGCCCGGGCCACCAGCGTTCCCCGCCGTCCGAGGGTTCTGAAAACGCTCCCGCACCTGCTCTACCAGCACCGGTGGATGGCGTGTAAACGCCACCCCCACGTCATGCCGCCCCGCGCCGACCGGCACGCGCAAGTTGAGCTGAGAGCTGGTCACATACGGATTGGCCTCCCCGTCGCCGGGGGCGGGTCCCAGGACATACTGTTCGACCGGCTCGCCGTCGACCGTCACCTCCAGCCGATGCTCCTCTCGCAACCCGCGGTTGCCGTTCAATTGGATGCGAAGGTCGTAGTCGGCATCGAGCGGAAACAAATAGTCCACCAACATGCCGCCACGCGTGCCAACCGGCAACCCCTGCGCACGCTGATGTTGCTGTTCGTCTTGGGCGGCTCGAAACGTCTCGGAGACCGCAGTCGGCGGTGGACTCCCGACCACCAGTCGGCTGATCGACCGGCTCGCCGTCAGATACCGCTCCAGCAGCGCCTGCGACATCCGCAGCACGCCGCCAATGTTGTCGAACCCGAAACTGGCATCATCGGCCGGCAGAAAGTCAGCGACCTCGATCTCGAGCGCCAACAGATCTCGAATGGCGTTGCGGTATTCGGCCCGGTTCAACCGGTGGAAGGTGGCCGTCCGACCTGGGTCAGGCGCCGCCGTCCAGTTGTCGTCCAATTGGGTCTCGAGCCAGGCACGGAAGCCGTCCAGTGTGGCGTTGTCAGGCCGAGGACGTCCGGCCGGCGGCATCAATCCGGCGCGCAGCTTGCGCACCACCTGCTCCCAGTGCGCAGCCCCGTCGCCAATCTTGTCCAGATCGAGCGTATCGAGGGTGAGTCCCACGGCTCGCAACTGCGACACCAGTGGACTGCTCGCAGCGCCAGTGCCGGCCACAAGACTTTCGCTGTGGCAGGTCACGCAATACTGGTCGAGCAGGGCGCGGTAGGCAGCCGTATCGGACCCAGATGCAGGTTGCCCGAGAGCAGGGCGAACCGCGCACAGCCACAGGGCCGCGAACGCGCAGGCACGAAGACGTGTGAAGCGCCTAGTCATCGGTGCGGTGGGGACGTCTCGCCGCTGGAGGCTGCACGTCCTCAGTCAAGCCGATCGTAGACCGTACGGGCCACGCGAGCAAGCTAGTGTCGTATCGAAATTACGGCACGGTGGGATGGCGGGCGCCGACGCCTGTCGGAAAGCGCTCGGCAAAGGCCTGGCTAGGCCGAACGAGCACGGTCATGCTCTCTGAAGAATGGGGCGGGACAAGAAAGAGCGCGGCCAGCCCGTGCGACTCGGCGAAGCGCATGCCAGTGTCCGGCCCCAACACGTAGAGCGCAGTCGACAGGATGTCGGCGACGAGCGGGTCTTCGTGCCAGACGGTGACCGACGTGTGTCGGTAGAGCGACTGGCCGGTGCGTGGATCGAGGATGTGAGTGATCGGTTCGCCATCGACCTCGAGCTTACGTTCTGATGCGCCGCTGGTGGCCAGCGAGCCGGTGGCGAGGACGACCTCCGTGACCGCCTTATACCGGCGCGCCGGGTGCGCGATAGCGACGGGCCAGCGTCTGGACGACGGGGCCACGCCGGATACGGCCACCTGGCCACCCAGGTCGACCCGCCAGGCCGCCTCACTCCCCAGGTCCATCTGCAGTCGACGCAACGCCTCGCCCTTGCCGAACGCGCCGGCGTCGAGCGTGGCGTCGACCAGACGCGTCACCCGGCAGGCGTCCGGATCGGGGTCAGCCTCGAAGTGTCCGATACCTGTCACCGCCCAAGCCGCCGCCAGACTCTCCGGGGGCGGGTGGCGGCCAGCCTCGCGAAGTCCCCACAAGTCGATCAACGCACCGACACCGGGGTCGAACGCGCCCGCGGTCGTCCGATGCCAGTGGGTCAAGGTGGGCCAGAGCTCGCAGATGTCAGGCCCCAGTTGGAAGGGTTGTCCGACAGGATGGCGATTCAGTCGACTCAACTCGCTGGCGTGCCGCCACGTACTGAGGTTGGCCTCGGTCCGCTCGAGGCTCCTGACCATGCGCTCGAGTTGTCGCACGGCGGCCGCTCGGTCCGTCGACTCGACGGCGAGCGTCGCCCGCGTGCCCATGAGATACAACGTACGCTCGACGCTGACCGGGCCGGCGGCGGTGACTGGATAGAAAGGGAGGTAGGACAGGGCGCCGAGCGCCAGGAGCACCGTCGCGCGGCTCACGTCGGGAGGCCGGCCTGGCGCGGCAGCGTGGACGCCGCCATCGACGAGACCCGGCTGATACGCCAACCGATGACCAGATGCAGGCTATAGCCGGCCACGAAGACCACGCTGGTCGCTATGTGGGCCCAGAGCATGACGGTCAGCAGGGCCGGCGTCGATGCCACCTGCAGGAGGTAGCCGGACAGCGCCATCGCAGAAAAACTGAGCAACGAGATCCAGCCCGAACGCCGATTCCCGACATTTGGCGACGTGAGCTTCTTAAGCGTGTGCGAGCGGAACAGCATGCCAAAAAACGCGATGAAGAACGGCGCCGCCAACAGGTGCAGCGAGAGCATGGCCGGCTGCCACGGGTGATTGATGACCGCAAACGGGTCGACCGCCGTCACGAGGTATTTCATATAGAAATACAGGACGCCGGTCACGGCCACCACGCCGTGCAACGCATTGAACGCCCACTGTTCCCACCACTTCATCGTGCTACCGCTCCACCGTCTCTTCGGATTGTTCCAGCACCTGGTCGATGGCCAACACCCGTCGCACGGCCGCGTTCGTGGCGCCCGCGGTCAGGGTGGCACCGGCAATCGGACGTATCGCCCGCTGCACCGCCAGATCGTCGTTCAATACGTGCTGGTCGTATTGTTGTAACCAGCGTTCGCGAGCCTGATACTCCGTCGGCTCCAGAAACGCCGTCACGTCGATGCGTTTCACCCGGCCGTCGACCTCCAGTGAAATCAGCAAGCTCTCTCGTTTTGTCCGAACGACGTGGGTGTCGACATAGGCGCGTCCCACGATCCGTCCACTCTCGGTCGCCACGTAGCGGGCCACCAGTCCACTCGCCACCTCGACCCCGGCCAGTTCGCCGACCCGCGCCATCTGCGGCCGGGTCAGGAACACGCGTTCCGCCTCGACGGTGGCCTCTGGGAACACGGCGGCCAGCGCCTCTTCCCGGGTGATCCGGCCCCCTTGAACCGCGGCCGACACGCCGGCCGTCGCCAACAGCAGTAACGACCCGGCAACCACGGAAGACATCACCCGGCGCAACAACCTAGAAGGCATAACCCATGGCCAGATTGAACTGATTAATGCCGGTATCGGCATCGTTACTCACCCACGCGTGATCCACCTTGACCACAATGTTGGGAATTGGCTTCAACTCGACTCCGGCCGTCACATAGGTGTTGTCAGTCGACAGGCTCCGGGCAAGACCGACCGGCATCCGATCCTGCGTATCGACCTGCTCGTAGCGCACATACGGTGTGAGCGCGATGTCACCCGAATTCGTCTGAGACAGCAGGTCGTAGCCCACCTGTATGTAGGCCCCCTGCATACGCTCCGCCACCCCGGTGTCCAGCACCTGATTCAGCTGAGCCGCATCGCCGACATACGCTCGGGCAAAAAGCCCCCGCATATCCAATCCGCGCACCTGCGCCTGACCGTGCACATCGAAAATGGTCGTACGCACGCCGTACTCGGTGTCGTCCACAACCACCTGTCCTTGTCCGGAGTCACCCGCATACAGGCTGGCGCCGACAAATACCCCGGGGGTCGGGGTCACGTCGACCCGCCCCGTGAACGCCATACTCGTGGCTTTGGCTCGGCTGCCTTTCTGGCGCCCACTCCGCAAACCACCAGACGAGAAGTCCAGTCCATCGAATCCGTTGATGACGTAGGCGCGGAACGCCACCCTATCGAACGCCCCGTAGACACCGCCCCCGTTTTCGCGCCAGGTCGACGGGATGATCCGGCTTTCGGTGACCGGCCGCTCGGCCCCGATGAACACCGTCGGCTCGTGGAATTCGTTGACCAGGCCCATGGGCGCCAGGAGCATGCCGCCCCGCACCCCGACGTGCTCGCTCGCCTGGTAGTCCACATACGCGAACTCGACGAAGACCTCGTCCGCGTGCTCAATTTCGATTTCCGAGTTGAACAGGAACTTGTCGTTGAACCGATACCCGGCGTAGATGATCGCGCGCAGAAAGTCGAACTGCGTGGTCCGGCCGGTCGGTGTGCCGGCCTCACTCTCGTCGGCGAAATTCTCGAGAAGCATCTCGCCGTAGCCGGCGATTGAAACGCCACGGTCGCGACCATAGGTGGCCGCCGCTGACGGAGCCAACCCCAGCCGCCGCGCGTCTTCGACGCTGACCGGTTCAACATCCTCTCCGCTCCGCAAGCGCTCGACTTCTTCGGCGAGTAGATCGAGGCGGCGCAGTGCTTCCGCCAGATCAGGTTGCTGCTCGCCGGTCTCGACGTCAACAACAGACCCGTTCGCCCGAACACTCCCGCCCGAATCTTGGCTGTCGTCGACATCGCCAGCCGCGGCGGGGGCACCGGCGACCGCCGTGTCGACCGGTGTGGACTGAGAGTCATCGCCATGCTGAGTTTGCGCGGTCGCGGTGGTGGCGAGGGCGCACAGCGCCAAGGCCAAAATCGTCTGCGTGCGCCAGGAACGGACCTGGTCAGTCTTTGTCGTCAAGGGCGGGTCTCCGAGTTACGGTTGCGCGCCACGACGACCATCTCTACAATAGGCACTGCTGGATGCGTCGACAGCTCACGCGACCTGGTTCCAACCACGTTCAAAGGAAGCGCTGGGTGACCGTTCAGTTGGCCCGCTGGGTGTTGCCACACCCGCGGGCCCTTTCTTTGCCACCCGCTCAAAGTGAGACTAAATGAGACTGAATCTCAATTTGAGATCGCCACTATATATCCGACCGTTTTGGTCGTCAATAGAAAATGAGACTGAATCTCAAAAGGGTGGCGCTGTGGCCGCAAGCGGAGCACTTGGACCTGTGGATGGAGAACTCGCTGGAAGGAACGGAGGTGCCGGCACGCGTACGCGCCCGCACCTCTCGCCAACAACACTGGTCATCGCCTGCCCGCAAGGGTCCCGTGCGGTCGGGCGGTCTTGACGCCCGCTACTGCTCGTTCGAGGTACGAGGGGTCTGGTTCAGCAACAGCTTCTGGACCCGCCAGTTGTTCATGTCGGCAATAAACAGGACGTTCTCATTGCGGCAGGAAATACCGTGGATCCAGTTGAACTGTCCCGGTCCGCGACCAGACTCTCCGAGCCAGCCCAGCATCTCACCGTCCAACGTCATCTTGTAGATGCGGCCCGGATCTTCGTCAGAAGCGAACAGATACTGCGTGTCGCCGCTGGAGATACAGAGCGCCCACGGAGCGTGCGCATCGGGCCGGTCCGGATTTCTGTTGCCGAGGACCGGCTGGTAGTTCTTGTCGAACGCCACGGCCATCACGATGGACTTCAGGAGATTGCCGTCGCTGTCGTATTTCTGAATCCGGCGGTTGGAGCGGTCAGCAACATAGACATTGCCTTCGCGGTCCACCTGGAGACTATGCGGCAGACGGAACTGTCCGGGCTCGTTCCCGTAGCTGCCCCACGACTTCAGCCAGTTCCCCCACTTGTCCATCTTGCCAACGCGCGAGTTGATGTAGCCGTCGCTCACGTAGATGTTCCCCTCGGCGTCCCACCCGACGTCCGTCGGTCCGCCAAAGTAGCCGTCGACAGCGCGCGCCTCACTGGCAGGCGGATGATTGTATTCATCGAATCCTTCGGGCCGACGCCCGAGATTCAGCGTGACATAGCCGGCCGGGTTGATCTTCGTGACGGCGTTCGTGCCTTTGTCGACGACCCAGAGGTTGTCCTCGTTGTCGAACCGGACCGAGTGTCCGTAGCCGAAGCCGTATACGTTCTGTCCGATCTCGCGCACGAAGTTGCCCTGGTCGTCGAACTCCAGCAGGTTGGTCGTGGCGTTGCCGAACAGGGGCCCCGTCGTGGAGGAGCCTGGGTGGTTCAGCAAGATCAGGTGGCCCTTGGAGTTCTCCGCGATGCCGAGGGTCTCCCCCAGATTCATGGTCGGCGGGTACTTCAAGAAGTCGGGCACGGAGACGAACGGGATTTCCGCCCCCTGCGCGAACACGGGGGCAGCCAGCGCCACGATCGCCATCGCGGTCATGGCCGTAGTGATGAAACGTTTCACGGAAACCTCCTTGAAACTTTGAAGCCCAGTCGGCTGACCGGGAGCGGATCACGGCAACAACTGTGTTCGTATGATAACTCAGTAGGGGCGTTGCCCCGAACCCCACGCCGAGCCGACGGCTCCGACCGACGTGGTGCTTCGACGGGGCCGCTCCTCCGAACCCAGCCGCACTACGGGTCGACGCTCCATCCTGCTGCTTCCCGCCTGGGACATGGGCAATGCGGCGGCCACGCTAGTCGGCCAGAACCTCGCAGCCGGGAATCCGGAACGGGCCGAGCAGTCCGTCTGGTTCACCGCGCGATGCAGTTCGGCGTTGCTGGGGTCGATCGGGCTGTGCCTCTTCGCGCTCGCCGAGCCAATCGTCGCGTTATTCACGACCGAACCGACCGCAGCCGCCACCGCCATTGCGTGTCTCCGGACGATCTGCTTCAGCTACGTCTTCTGGGCCTTCGGGCTGGTCACGGTCCAAGCGTTCAATGGCTCGGGCAACACCACGACGCCAACCTGGATCAATTTCTTCGTCTTCTGGGTGGTCCAACTGCAGCTGGCCTGGACGCTGTCCGGCCCGGCGGGGTTCGGGCCAACCGGACTGTTCGCGGCCATCGCCTTCTGCCAAAGCCTGCTCGCGGTGATCGGGGTGCTGGTATTCCGGCGCGGCAACTGGAAGCGCAGGAAGATCTAGAGTGGCGCGGCCGACTAGTCCAGTTATCCGGAGCACACCGAGGCGCGCGACAACGCGCGCCTCGCGAGCGCGGAGTGGGGCGTCCAGGGGTCCCCACACAGCGACGTGGGATTCGGGGCGCAGCCCCGTCTGAGTCCTGGCTAGCTGTCTTTCTTGGGGCGCTGGTTGAACGCCAGGACGCGCTTCCGGAGGCGGATGCTCCCGGGCGTCACCTCGACCAATTCGTCGTCGTTGATGAACTCGATCGATTGCTCGAGGTTGAGTAGCCTGGGCGGTACCAGACGCAATGCGTCGTCGGCGGTGGACTGCCGCATGTTGGTGAGCTTCTTCTCTTTCGTAACGTTGACATCCATGTCTGACGTCCGGGCGTTCTCGCCGATGACCATCCCCTCGTAGACCTGGGTGCCCGGTTCGATAAAAATCTCCCCCCGCTCCTGCAGGTTGTAGATCGCGAAGGCGGTCGCCTTGCCCGAGCGGTCGGCCACGAGCGCGCCGGTGGGTCGACCGGCGATCGGACCGTGCCACGGTTCCCAGCCGTCGAACAAGTGGTTCATGATGCCGGTGCCGCGGGTATCGGTGAGAAACTGCGAGCGGAATCCGATCAGGCCGCGCGTCGGGATCCGGAACTCGAGCCGGATACGCCCGCTGCCGTGATTGACCAGCTTCGTCATCGTGGCCCGCCGGGTCCCAAGCTGGGCTATGACCACTCCTTGGTAATCCTCTGCCACATCGACCACCAGATGCTCGACCGGTTCCTCGATACCACCGTCGACCTCACGCGTGACGATTTGTGGCCGCGACACCTGGATCTCGTAGCCTTCCCGACGCATCATCTCGATGAGAATCGACAGCTGCAATTCGCCACGACCGATCACGTTCATCTGCTCGGGAGACTCAGTGTCCTGCACCCGAATCGAGACGTTGCCGATGAGCTCTCGCGCGAGTCGTTCCTTCAGGTTGCGCGACGTCACGAATTTGCCGTCGCGCCCCGCCATGGGGGAGGTATTGATTCCGAAGATCATCGATACCGTCGGTTCGTCCACATGCAGGGGTGGAATAGGCCTGGGACTCTCCGAGTCGGTGATCGTCTCGCCGATAGTGATGTCGTCGATGCCGGCCAGGCAAATGACGTCCCCGGCCGCCGCCGCCTTGACCTCCACCCGCTGCAGACCGTCGAACGTATACAGCTTGGTGACGCGAGTTCGTTCGATCCGGCCATCGATCTTCGAGACCGCGATCTCGTCTCCCAACGCGACCCGGCCGTTGACGATGCGCCCAATCGCGATGCGACCCAGATACTCGCTCGAGTCGAGGTTGGACACCAGGACCTGGAGCGGCGCGTTCGCATCTCCGGTCGGCGGAGGCATGTGCTCCACGATGGCGTCGAGCAGCGGTCGCAGATTCTCTCCCGGTAGAGCCGCATCGAGGCTGGCCGTGCCCGCTTTCCCGTTCGCGTAGAGCACCGGAAAGTCGATCTGGTCTTCAGTCGCGTCCAAATCGATGAACAGGTCGTAGATCTCGTCGAGCACTTCCGCGGGTCGCGCGTCCTGCCGGTCAATTTTGTTGATGACCACGATCGGCTTGAGCCCGTGCTCGAGCGCTTTCCGCAACACGAACCGCGTCTGGGGCAACGGCCCCTCGGACGCGTCCACGAGCAGCAACACGCCGTCGACCATCGTCAGTGTGCGCTCGACCTCGCCGCCGAAATCGGCGTGTCCCGGCGTGTCGACAATGTTGATGAGCAGATCGCCGTAGTGAATGGCCGTGTTCTTGGCCATGATCGTGATACCGCGCTCGCGCTCGAGTTCGGTGTTGTCCATCGCCCGCTCCTCGACCCGCTCGTTGGCGCGGAAGACGCCACTCTGGTGGAGCATGGCGTCGACCAGCGTGGTCTTGCCGTGGTCGACGTGGGCAATGATCGCGATGTTGCGACGACGCGGGTTGGCGACACCGCTGGCGGCGGTCGCCGTCACAGACACATGCGGTCCGAACAGGAAGTGATCATCCCATGATGGTATCTGCATTTGGACGGAGCTGCGCCCCGGCTGCCGTGCGGGCCCACCGCTATCCGCGACCGCCCTCGGGACCATATACTGGAACCGTCCGTCAGATGAGACTCAGGAGCCCCAATCACATGCGCACCACACCGGTCGCCATCGCATTGTCCAGTGCCCTTCTCGTCGCGTGTGCCACCGAACCTGAGGCCCCCTCGGAAGAGGCGATACCGAGCACCATCCCCGCGGAAAAGGCACCATCGCCAGCCTCATTCCCCGAGGTGATCGTGGCCGAGCGCGGCGGCTTTATCCCAGAGGGCGTCGAATACGACCGGACCAACGGCCGGATTCTGACGGGGTCGTTGTCGGAGGGTTCGATCCTAGAGATTCACCCGGACGGACGCGTCAGCACGGTGATCGCCGATCCAGATCTGGTATCGTCCGTCGGCATCGAGGTCGACGAAGTGCGGAACCGACTGCTGGTGGCCAACTCCGACCGCGCAGCCTTCGACGGGAGCACCGCGGGACAGGCCGAGTTGGCGGTCTATGACCTGACCTCGGGCGACCGGATCGTCCTGGTCGATCTCGCCGCAGCGGTCACCAACCCACCGGACGACGCCGCCTACTTTGCCAACGACGTCGCGGTGGCGGACGACGGAACGGTGTATGTGACGGACACCATGCTGAACGCGGTGTACCAAGTGACCCGTGACTACGAGGCATCGTTGCTGCTTCGTTTCGACGACCAGACCGGCGGTCCCAACGGTATCGAAGTACACCCCGCCGGCTATCTACTGGTGGCGCGAGGCGAGGAACTGTGGAAGATACCGGTGCGCGACCCGTCGTCGGCAGCAGCCGTCACCCTCCCGGCGGCCATACCAGGCGGTGACGGCATCGTCTGGTCCGCCGGACGGCTGGCGATCGTCAGCAATTCGGACAGTCGCGTGGTCGCTCTCACGAGCACGGACGATTGGTCGACCGCCGAGGTGGCGGGGGTCGCGACCTTCGAGACGCCAGCGACAACGGCCGCGGTCATCGGTGACGACCTGTATGTCGTCCACCCCACGTTCGAGGGCGACGATCCACCGAGTGTGTCGCGGGTCACGTTCCAGTAGACCGTTTCGGACCGTGCATCCCGGGCAGCCGCCGCGTGGGGTCCGGGACGCAGCCCCGTCTTAGTGATCGTCCAGCCCCGTCGTAGGTCCTAATTCGCGACGTACTTGGTGACCCCGCCGCCAGCGGTCGGACGCGACCCGGGACCCTCTGCGGCGTAGACGTTCCCATCGGCGTCCACCGCCACGCCTTCGCCAGCCACACCCTGCAAGAACCGGACCTCGTGTGGATGCGGTGGCACGAACCCGGTCAACCGGTCCTCGCCGGCCGGTCCAATTCGCACGCCGGTCTTCCATCCCGGGTGATTCTGCACGCCAGACTCAGAGTCAATCGCATACAGCGTGTCATCGGCGGTGATAAAGAGCCCGCTGATCCGGCTGTACTGCTCGTACATGTCGAGCAGTTCGCCTTCCTGGTCGAAGATCTGGATACGATGGTTGCCACGGTCCGCCACATAGAGACGTCCCGCCGAGTCGAACTCCATCGCGTGGGGCGTCCGGAACTGGCCGGGCCTGAACCCGACCTCTCCCCACTCCTTGATGAAGGTCCCGTCGGCCGAGAATTTCAGAATGCGACCGGTCGCCCCCTCGGGCGGATCGGGATTCTGACCACTGTGACCATCGGAGACGAAGATATCGCCGTTGGGGGCGGTGATGACGTCGCATGGTTCGTTGAGCTGCCCCGGCCCGCTCCCCGGCTGGCCAGCGGTTCCGAGCCGCAGCAACTCCTCGCCCTCGGGACTGAACTTGATGACCTGGTGGCCTTTCGTCCCGGACTCGTTGCCTTGAGAGTCGGTGACCCAGACGTTGCCATCATCATCAGCGTGAATTCCGTGGGGCAGCACGAACAGACCCTTCCCGAACTGGGCCATAATCTCGCCGGTGTCCTTGTTGAACTTGAAGATCGGGTCGCGCTCCGGGTTCTCTTCGCAGCCGCCAGCCAGCGCCAGGCCGCCGCACCGGTCGTAGACCCAGACGTGGCCGTCGGGACCGATATCGATCCCGGCCGTCGACCCCCATTCACGATTATCGGGTAACTTCGCCCAGTCCAAAATCACTTCTCCAGTCGGGTTCGGCAGCGGGCGGTCGACCCAGTCGCTCCCGGTTCCGGTCTCCGCTTCGGACATCGCCATCTCGGGATCGGCCTCCATCGGCTCTCCCCCACCGCACCCGGCGACGGTCGCCAGCGATACCACCACCGCGGCAAGACCGGCGCGTGTCATGAAACGCCCTCGGTTGTCAGTCATTCCAGTCCTCCCACTCGCGTGACGATTGATCGAAGTCCGGTACACGGTTCACACTGCGGCCCGACGGACGTAAAGACCCAGCCAAGGCGCGCGACAATGCACGCCCCGCGGCGGCGGAGTGGGACACTCGGGGCCCCGGGTAGCCGCCGCGTGGGGTTCGGGGCCCAGCCCCGTCAAAGAACTAGTCAAGGTGCACCTCGGCGATCGCGATACCGCTCTCTCCCGCGACCGCGTAGGCCAGAAACACCCGCCCGCTCTCGGCGTCCTCATATATGGCTGGATCGCGGAGCTGGTTGACGTGACCATAGGCGGTGCTCCGCACCGACGGCTTGAGAGGGGCGTCTGCCCCCTCCCAGTCGTACTCGGGACGCAGCACCTCGACGCCCGGCGTTTCGGTCCAGCTTGCCCAGTCGTCCGCGAGATCGATGGTACTGAGCTTGATGTGCTCCGGCACGTCACCGACCTGGGTCCAGAAGACAAGGAGGGTGTTGCCGCGCCTGAGCAACGCTGAATGGCGCATGGACGAATTGAACAGCCTCGGCCCCTCTGCGAATCCGCCCAGCGGATCTCGAGATCGATAGAACTGGCCGGGCATCGACATGGCATAGGTATAGCCGTCGTGCTGGAACACCCGCATATAGGTCCGTCCCAGGCGTTCAGGTCGAGTCGAAAATGTGATCCCATCGCCGGAAGTCGCCACCCGAGACACCTGTCGGCTCACGCCATCGAGCCCATGAAAATACATGACTATGCGCCGATTCGCTTCATCCACGTGGACGTCAGGCGAGGCGATGTGCGGCGTGGTCGCCTCGGTCCGCACGTCGTGGGACAGGGCCGCGGCACCGTTCCGCCTGCGCACCGCCGTCATCCGTTCGACCTCTTCGTCGGAGATCTCGGGCGGCTCGGTCAAGAACTGTGAATCGGAGATTTGCAGGCTCCCCGGCGGATGGATCTGCCACGGCCCCTCGAGGTCGTCAGCGTAGGCAAGCCGGATGTACCGCCCCTTGTGGTCGGCGAAATACAGGTAATACGCCCCCAGTGGGTCCTCGACCCAGTCAGGCACCTTAATGAGCGACGGCCCCTGTATGTTCACCCCGATACTGGGGTGGAGGTCCGGTCTGATGATGGGCCCCTCCGAGAGGCGCTGGACGCGGACCGACTGTGCGGCCGACTCGGCCGCCACGCACACGATGGCACAGGCGCACGCCGCCGCCAGCCCTTTGGTCAACCGGTGCGAGTGGATCACGTCAGAGAGTCCTCCCGAACATTCGAATGGGCAGAATACGCCATCGGAGACCGTGAACCAAGACGTCAGCGGCGGGTGTCCCCGCCAAGCCACTTCCCTGTCTGAGGGACACGACTGTCTGCCATGCGGCCCAGCAACCTCGTCGGGTCAGCGTCCGACAGCAGCAAGCCCCGATGAGTCGCCGAGATGAACCGCTGTCCAACCGCGTGGTCCAGAAAGTCCAGCAGGCGGTCGAAATAGCCCTCGACGTTCACGACGCCACACGGTTTCCGGTGGAGACCGAGTTGCGCCCAAGTCAGCATCTCGAACAATTCTTCCAGCGTCCCTAACCCACCGGGCAACGCGATGACGCCGTCAGAAAGCTCCGCCATCACCGCTTTCCGCTCGTGCATCGAGTCGACGACCCGTAAGTCGGTCAACCCCCGGTGCGCCACTTCTTTCGCTTTCAGGTGGGCGGGGATGACCCCGATCACCTCGCCGCCACCGTCCAACACCGCATCGGCCAGCACACCCATCAGGCCGACCTTCGCGCCGCCATAGACCAACGTCTGCCCTCGTGACACGAGCACCCGCGCCAGCACCCGAGTGGCGGCCGCATAAGCCTCGAGCGTGCCCGGGCTCGACCCCGTAAAGACGCAGATTCGTTTCACGAGTCCTGTGGGGCGAGATCGGCCAACTCACTCACCGCCGCCAGTAGCGGGAAGCGTGGCCGGTTGCAGCTCGTCTCGTGACAGCGGCCCCAGTTGGTCGATGATTCTCGCGTAGGCCCGGGTAATCTGCTCCAGGCCGACCGCGGGGATCCATTTGGGTGTGTCCTGCTCCGTATGCTTGATCTCAGGCGAGGTGATGACCTGGATCGAAGGCACGTCGCGCGCCATCCGCCCCATCTCGCCGGAGGCCCCATTCTCCATGTCGGCGGTGATGCCGACGTTGAACCGGCCGAAGGCGTCCAGCACGACGTCCAAGAGCGCCGGACTGCCATTCACCCACCACCGCATCGGCGACACCGCATTCATCATCCGCAACCGAGGCCCCCAGTATTTCGTGCGGACCGCCGCCACATGTTCCAAATTGATGGCAAGGACGGTGCTCGCGAGCGCCGTGTCCCGGTTGTCGTGCAGCCAGGAGGTCCCGGGTCCGCCGTGGTGCCCGACCGACCCGAGAAACCGGAGGGTGCGCGGACGCTCCGCCTGCGGAATCCCCGCAAAGTGTTCGAGCAGTCCGACCATCACCGCCAGTCCGGACCCATTGTCGAGCGCCGCCTGAAAGTACCCGTCCATGTGCGCGATGATCAGAACCTCTTCGTCGCTGGCTCCCGGCAGCGTGCCCCAAACGCTAGCGGCGGTCAGCCCGGCCCGCATCTCGCTCTCCATCGTGTAGCGCACGGTGACCCGCTCACCCTGTCCGAGCAGGTCGCGTAGCCGCATGCCGTCCTCGTAGCCGACGTTGAACCCGGGCCGATCTCCGGTGCGCTGCCACACCGCGAAGTTGTCCGAGATGCCATACACGATGCCAACCGCGGCCGCGCCCCGTTCGATCGCCCGGGCCACCGCGTCCTCGTCACGAATCGAGTGTCGGAGGGTGCCGGGCCGCGGGATGTCCTGAATCAGCACCGCCTTCCCCTCCACATCGCGACCCAGGTAGTCGGCGGCACTCCCGCCACCAAGCCACACGAGATCGAACTCGACCCCCTCATCAGGGGTCGAGACGGCACCCTGCGGCGGCCTCGCGGACTCGAGCGTAAAGGTCTCGCCGCCCACGGCGAACGTGAGGTCCCAGGCGGTCGGATGCCACACCGGGTTCAATTCGAATGGCTGACGGGAGACATCGTGCAGACCGAATCGGCGAAAGTATCCCTCCACCCAATCCTGGGTCACGACATGCCCGGCAGTGCCGACATTGCGGCCCCAGAAGAGATTGCCGGTGTCTCGGTCGGCCAGCGAGATGGCGTCGACCTCCAGTAACCACTCCTTGATCCGGTCGCCGTCGATGCCGGCGTACCGCTCATCGTCGGGCCGCAGCGACACGCGGATGAAAGCGTCGTCCCGGATGACGCCCGATGCATCGAGCAACGGTTGCCCCAACGGGTTGGGCGGCGCCGGCTGGGCGAGCCCGTCGGCGCCCGCGAGCGAGAGGAGCGCGACGAGGGGCAGGCCGACGCGCCGCATAGCGGCGGAAGCACTCCGCATCTGGGTTCTCCTCCGTTCCTGACTGTCCTGATGCTCTCTGCGAGTGGCCGCAGTATAGCAGCGGGCGGTCGCTCCGCTGACGCACCCTGCGCGGCGAACTGTCGTGAGACGAGGCCTGCGACGGGCCACGGTCACGACTGAGGGTTGTGCGTCACAACCCCGTTGTCACCATCTACTTGAAGCCGATCACCGTCGCGGATCTGAATCATCGCATCGCGGACGTTGACCACCGCCGGTATTCCGAATTCACGCGCCACGACGGCGCCGTGCGACAGGTAGCCGCCGGTTTCCATCACGATGGCCGAGGCGCGTAGAAACAAGGGCGTCCACCCCGGATCCGTGGACGGTGCGACCAGTACATCATCGCGTGTCATCCGGCCCGCATCGTGTGGTGACGACAGGACGCAGGCAGGCCCGGCCGACGTGCCGGGCGCCGCGGCCAGCCCGGCCCAGACGCGGGCTCCCGCATCCGACCGGCTCGGACCGTCCGTGGCGGATGGAACCGGCACGAGTCGAGCCCCCGCGGGGCCGGAGACCACGCCGGGCAGTCGATGACGCGCCTGGCGTTCGAGCCGCGCTTTACGATCGTCGACGAGGCGGCTCGCGCCGGTTCCGTCCCATGCCCCATCCAGATATGCCTCGGCCTCGACGGCGGCAAGGTGAAAAATGTCGTCGACGGTGACGAGGTGTCCCCGCTCCACGCACCGGCGACCTAACTCCAGACACACGTGACGCGCCATCGCCACCGCGGCCGCCATCCCGGACTTGGCGTTCTCGCGCAAACCGGCGCCGACTCGAGACCGGTTGAGCAACCGTCGCACGACGGGACGGACGTACCACGGCACGTTCTGCAGGTCGCGCAGAGCCCGACGACGGACCGCGGCCGCGCGAGCCCGCGGATCGGACGGATCGGGCTGTTCCAGATGGAACCGTATCTGGTCTCTCAGGTAGCTCGGGTCTTCGTACCAGCGCACGCTGGCGAACTCCATCTCGAAGACCGCACGGTGCCCGAACCGTTCGAGATACCGCGTCATCGCTGAGCGGAAGGTCGACCCCGCCGCCAACCCCCGCCAGGCCTGCGGGTCCTCCGAGGCCAGTACGTCGACAGCCGCCGGCTCGCGCTCTGCCAGGCGCGCCAGCTCGTGCAACCCGTAGCTCTGCTCCGCGCTCGCCACATCACCCGACGACGCGAGCAGACCCGACACCAACGAGTCCTGGCGATCGCCGGTCGCCCACTCCAAGAGGTCCTGGGCCACGGCGGTCCAGGCTCCGGAATACGTGGCGGCCAACTGTAAGGTCGGTTGGTACTGCACCCCGACCGCCTGGATCCGCCTCATTTCCGCCAGGAGCGCCTGGTCACTCAGTCCGGTCAGGTCCGTCTCGTGCAAGGACTTCGCCTCATCGATAATCAAGGCAATGTCGCGCGGCGCCTCTCTGGCGAGTCGACGAAACCGGCCCAACAGGCGGAATCGCCGTCGGACACGGGCCGCGCCGACACGTCCACGCATTCCGCCATCGGCCGGCAGGACGATCTCCGGTTGAAATCCACCCATCGTGCGATTTACTTCGACCGGCGGAACCCCGACTGAGTCAAAGAGCGCCCACTGCAGATTGTCGAGGTCAAAGTAGGGGCGGCCACCGAAACATCGCAGCACCTCCATCCCGTTCGGAATCGGGTAGTCCACGGCCTCGACCGATGCATACACCACCCCCTGTGCGGCAGTCGTCAGCACCGACCAGGTCATAGTGGTCACCGGGTTCGGGAACGAGTCGACGATATTGGCGTTCGACCACATCGCCGGCCCGACCGGTAGACCGGGAAACGACCAACGAGGGAGGCGCGTGACAGGCCGGGACTGGAGGAGCCAGAACGTGGTGCCGTCGAAGGCCCACTCCACATCCTGTGGGTCTTGGCCCTCGCCCAGGGCCCAGTGAACGCGCATGACAAGCCGGGCCAGGGCCGACAGTTGTGCGTCATCGAGAATCGCGGCGTCCCCGGTGTCGTCCGTCCGTTCAACCACGCTCGCCGGCTGCTGGCGCACCTGAAACTGCTGCGGCTGCACCGTGCCGCGGACCACGGCATCTCCAAGCCCGCGGGCCAGGTTGATGGTGACCATCTCCCGCTGCCCCGTCACCGGCTCGCAGGAGAACGCGACGCCAGCCGCCATCGGACCGGTCGTCTCGTTACCCACCATTCGGCAGATGACCACCGCGCACGGCGTCTCCAGATCGCCCACGTTGAAGCGCCGCCGGTACGCCAACGCCTGCGGCGTCCACAGCGACGCGAAGCAGTGTGCGATCGCCTCACACACCGCACCAGGCCCGCGCACGTTGAGGACGCTCTCGTGGATACCCGCAAACGCCAGACCCGCGCTGTCTTCGCCGACCGCGCTCGAGCGGACCGCGACCGGCTGGTCGTACAGCCCATGGTCTCGTAGAAACCGGGCGACGGCCGCCCGCGTCGCGATCGGCAGCCCCAGACCCGTGACCTGGGCCCGCCTAGTCTTCAGCAGATCGTGCACCCGCGGGGTCGCGAGGTCGTCGGCCTCTACCTCACGCACCTCGGCCAGACAGGCCGCGATCTCCGGCGTTTCGACCAGCGCTCGATACACCGACGCATCGAGCACGCCTCCGACTGGAACGTCGAATCCATACCGAAACAGCCGACTGAGATTCCAGCCCTTTCCGCCTACGACGGACGCTCCGGCCCGATAGGCCTGCTCCCAGGTAAGCAGTGGTCCGCTGATGGTCATGGGATGATCACGCGTCCCTCACCGCCATCGGTGTGGGTCATGGTCCGCAAGAATCCAGTACGAGCAGAAGTATATCTTTGCGCCCATGGGGCGTATCGACCATGGCAGCGGGCGCTATCGACACCCAGGATGCCTACCCCGAGGTGCAGGTGACGGACGTATCGGCCGGACTGCGATAGGATCCCCCGCAGCCCGTAGTAGAAGCCCCGCAGTGCGAGAGCGTCGCCCGAATGCAGCGGGACTTTTGCCACGGGCTGCCAGACATCGCCTTGACCGCCCGACGTCGGGTAGGCGGCGCGCGCCGGCCTCTCCGACACGATCGTCGCCCATGATTACCGAGAGCGCACTTATCGCCATCAGCGGCCTCGTGGCCGTCGTCGCCCTCCTGTTCCTGCTGATCACCGCATCCAAGTGGCACGTCTTCATCGCGCTGCTCGTCCCGATTGTGTTGTTCGGGTTACTGCCCGGTTTCGACCGGGAAGCGTTCATCCGTGCGTTCGAACAGGGCTTCGGCGGAACCATCGAGGACATCGCGGTGGTGATCGTGCTCGGCTCGATCCTGGCCGAGGCGCTCAAACACACCGGGGGCATCGAACGGATTACAGGGTCGATGATCAAGTGGGTCGGCGAAGCCCGGATGCCGCTCGCGTTGACCCTGAGCGGTTTTGTCATTGGGCTCGCGATTTTTTCCGACGTCGGCTACCTCATCCTCAATCCGCTCGTGCATTCGGCCGCGATCAACAGCGGAGTAAATATGAGCGTCATGGCCACCGGTCTGGTCGGGGCGATGCAGCTCACCCACGCCATGGTGCCGCCGACCCCTGGCCCCCTGGCGGCGGTGGCTCTGGTGGGGGCCGACATCGGTCAAGTCATCCTGTGGGGCGGTCTGTGCACCCTGGTCGCGGCACTAGCGGGGTGGGGCTACGCCTTGGTGGTCGGGCCTCACATCGTGTCGCCACCGTCTCGCGAGTTCATCGGCCAGTCCCTCATCGAACAGGGGCGGGAGTCAGAACTTCCGTCAACCTGGCGGTCATACGCGCCGATTCTGATTCCGTTGTCGCTCATTGCCGGAAAAAGTGTCGCCGCATTCGCCCTGCCGCCAGATCACCTGATGAACGCCGCAATGTTGTATCTCGGATGGCCGGTAGTCGCGCTGGGCATCGGCATTCTGCTCGCCTACCGGAACACCAACGCGAGCCAGGCGCAGGACCGGAAGAGCGTCTGGGTCGAGGACGCCCTCCGCGCTTCCGCCATGATCATCATGGTGACCGGCCTGGGCGGCGCGCTCAGTCAGATTCTCCGTGAAACACCGGCAGTCGACGCGATCGCCGAGGCGGTGGCGGCGACCGGGCTACCGGCCATCTTCCTCCCATTCGTCCTTGGCATCGCGGGCAACATGATTACCGGCTCGACCACGGTCGGCGTCATTACCGCCGCCTCGGTCGCCGCCCCGATGATGGACACCCTGGGGCTGAGCCCAGAGGCGACAATGCTGGCCGGTGCGTCCGGTTCCATCATCATCAAGTATGTGAATTCCAGCTACTTCTGGGTCTGCACGTCGCTCTCACGGATGTCGCTGAAAGCAGCCCTGGTGTCATTCGGCGGCGTGACTCTGGTGAACGGCGTCACCGCGATGGCCATGGTCTACATGCTCTGGACGGTGGGGGTGATTTAAGGTTTTGTGGCGAAAACCCCCTCGGACCTTTTTCAGCACCCTGTTAAGATTCTCTCAGTATTCCCTGCCACGACGCGGAACCGGCTGAGACGCGCGACCCGGCATCGGCAGCCTGGATTCCCGCGCAGGCAGGGGCACAACACTGGAGGCATCGTGGGAAAAGCTGAACACGCGTGGCGCCGAGGATTCTCGCGGCGCCAGGCGATCGCCGGTCTGGGCTCGTTTCTTGCCGCCTCGCCGTTGCTGCACGCGCAACGTGACCCGTGGCCACTCGGCTCGCACCGCCGGTTCATGGGCTTCGACGAAATACGGGATGTCTTCGACTTCGAGCCCCTGTTCCGCGCCAACGTCCCGCTCTCAACCTACGACTTCAGCGCTCACGGCACGGAGTCCGAGTTCACGTTGTATCGCAATCGCGACGCGTTCGACTGGGTCCAGTTGGTCGGTGGCGGTGGGGTCGCTCCGGCCGATGTCGACACGTCGACCGAGCTGTTCGGACACGCGATGCCCAGCCCGATCATGCTCGCGCCGACGTCACGACAGCGGGACCTGCACCCCGATGGCGAGCTGGGCATGTACCGCGCCGCCACCACCACGGCGACCACGATGATCGTCAGCAACGCGTCCAGTTTTCCGTATACCCGCATAGCCGAGGAGGCTGACGGACCGCTCTGGTATCAGCGGTACGCCACGCGCGAGCTCGACCCCAACCGCGAGGCCCTCGACGCCGGCCAGGAGGCGGGAGCGCAGACCATCGTCGTAACCATCGACCAGCAGGCGACCTTATATGAACGTGACCTGCACGTCCGTCATCTGGGTGGTCGGCCCCGTGAGGTCACCCGACGCACCCGGCCGGACCCGCCGAACCCCTATCGGGTAGGCGCCGGCCGGTTGTGGTACGAGTGGAAACTGTTCGACGACCTGAAGCCAATGTGCCAGGTTCCGATGCTGGCCAAGGGCGTCCTCACCGGTGAGGGAGCCAAGAAGTGTCTGGAGCACGGGGTGGACGGCATCATCGTGTCAAACCACGGCGGGCGGTCGCTCGACTACGGACCGTCCACCCTGGAAGTATTGGAGGAGGTCGTCGAAGCGGTCGGTGACCAGGTACCGGTGATCATCGATAGTGGGTTCCGTCGCGGTACGGACGTGCTCAAGGCGCTGGCGCTGGGGGCAGACGCGGTGTGCCTTGGTCGCGCCTCGCGCTGGGGGCTCGGCGCGTTTGGCGAACCGGGCGCGCAGAAGGTGATCGAGATGATCAACGCCGAACTGAGACACGCGATGGCGTCGGTCGGTGCGGCCACGCTCGCCGACATCAACCGCACGATGGTGAAGACGAATTTCCCCTAGCCGACACGCAACGGGGGACGAGGTACACGGAAGATGACGGTCGATAGACGGGAATCATTACGGACATTCGGAGCGTTCGTGGCCGGAGCGGCCAGCCCCGGTCAGCCACCCTCATCCGGCGGCCCGCAGACGGGACTCCTCGCGCCCTTGCTGGAACTGGTCAATGCGACCGAGTTCGAGTCGATGTCCAGACTCGTGCTCCCGCCGGCGCGGTATCAGACCATCAGCGGCGGTCATCGTCGTTCGTTCGACAAGATGACGTTCCGTCAGCGTCTGATGGTGTACGCGATGGACCTCGACCTGACGACGGAACTGTTCGGCTACGAGATGTTCGCGCCGATCATCGTGGGCCCGGTGGCGAACCAGGGCGATCTGCACGCGGACGGTGAGCTGGGCACGGCGCGCGGCGCCGCAGCGGCCAAGGCGATTATGGTGGCCACCAGCGAGTCGAGCCATCCCATCGACCAGATTGTCAGCGCCAGCAGCGAGCCGGTCTGGTCGCAGGTGTACGCCGCGTCCGGCCGGGCTGGCGATGACGCCGCGCGGGCGGTCGCGGCCGGGTGCAAGGCGCTGTGCGTCACGATTGGCGTGTCCCCCGACGGCGCACCCATCGCCACCAACTGGGACGCGGTCCAACAGTTGACCCAGGCCGTGAACGTGCCGGTGGTCGTCAAAGGCATCATGGGTGTCGACGATGCCCGAACGGCCCTGCAGCGCGGCGCCGATGGACTCGTGGTCTCGAATCACGGCGGCGTGGTGGGCGGTCACAGCGCCCTGCCGGTCGATGTGCTGCCGGCGGTGGCCGACGCGGTCAACGGCCAGGTCCCGATCCTCGTCGACGGGAGCTTCCGGCGCGGCACCGACGTGCTGAAAGGGCTGGCGCTCGGGGCGACCGCGGTCATGGTGGCGCGTCCACCGATGTGGGGACTAGCGGCCTATGGGGCCGAGGGCGTGCAGACGGTGGTCGAGATTCTGCAGACCGAGTTGGCCAGAAACATGGCCATGTCGGGCCGACCGACCATTAGTATGATCGACCGGGAACTGGTCCGGTTCGACAAATGGTAGGCGGGCTTCGGAGGCAGTGTTTCTCAATCGCTCCTCTTTCAAGGTGCTCATGAAGATATGTAGATGGGTCGCACTGGTCGCAGTGATGGCGGCCACGGTGCCCCTGGCCGCCCAGGACAGGTCAGGTGAGATGGTCGAGTGGCGCTACGTCGGTGCCACGCAAGACGCCTCGAAATACTCACCAGTGAGAGACATCAACCGGTCGAACATTGAGCAACTGGAGGTCGCCTGGACGTGGGAGCCGAACGAATTTCCCAATCAGGAGTTCAACACGCGACCCGGCAGCTTTGAAGCCACTCCGCTGATGGTCGGCAACGTCATCTACGTTGCGACGATGTACACCCGGATCGTGGCACTCGATGCCGAGACGGGTGAGGAACTCTGGGCGTTCGACCCGGAGGCCTACCGGACCGGCCCCCGCGGTGCTGGACCCGGTGGCTTCAAGCATCGTGGCGCGGCGGTCTGGGGCACTGGTGATGACATGCGGGTGTTCATCAACAGCCGAGACCGCATCTACGTCGTCGACGCACAGACCGGCGAGCCAATCCGCTCGTTTGGCGACGACGGGCACATCGTCATTACGGAAGACTTCCCCAACCCGGTCACCAGTGATGAATTCGACCAGACATCGCCGGCGGTCATTTTCGACGACCTCATCATCATCGGGAGCCGGGTGCCCGACCGCGTGCAGCACCGGTTCGACACACCCGGCGCCGTCCAAGCGTTCGATGTGCACACAGGCGAACGCCGATGGGTGTTCTACACCGTGCCGCAATCGAACGACGCCTTCGGGGCCGACACCTGGCAGGATGGCTCATGGCGGTACACCGGTCACGCCAACGTGTGGGGGTTGATGTCACTCGACGAGGAACGTGGCTTGCTCTATGTGCCGACCAGCACCCCCAGCAGTGACTTCTGGGGCGGTCAACGGCTGGGCGCCAATCTGTTTGCCGAGTCGCTGGTCGTACTCGACGCCCGTACCGGCGAGCGCGAGTGGCACTTCCAGACCGTGCACCACGGGCTCTGGGACTACGACCTGACGTCGGCGCCGAACCTGATGACGTTAGAGGTGGACGGCCGCCGCATCGACGCGGTGGCCGAGGTCTCGAAGCAGGGGTTCACGTATGTGTTTGACCGTGTGACCGGCGAACCGGTGTGGCCGATCGAGGAGCGACCGGTCGACACGGAGACGGATGTGCCGGGTGAGGTTCCCTATCCGACCCAACCATTTCCGACGAAACCGCCGCCATTCTCTGGACAGGGTGTGAGTCTCGACGACGCCAACGACCTCACACCGGAAATACACGCCATGGCCCTGGAACATCTGCGGACGTTCCGGCTCGGCCCGCTCTTCACACCGCCCAGCCTCAAAGGCACCCTACAGCGCCCGCGGGTCGATGGTGGCGCCAACTGGGGCGGCGCCGCACTCGACCCGAGCACCAACTTCCTGTACGTGCGGACATCGGAGGGCGGCACCCCGAACCAGGTGTGTGCGATCGACCCCAACGTGCAGGATGTCGATGTGCCCTACACGAACAACTGCGCTCGGGGCGCCTCACCAGGCATCTTTCAAGGGTTGGACGGATACGTTCCGATCGAGCGGAGCCCCCTGGGGCCCATCCCGTTGATCAAACCGCCGTATGCACGGCTGGTGGCGATCGACCTGAACGCCGGGGACATCGCCTGGAGTGTGCCATTTGGCGAAGGCAGCCGGGTCATGCGAAATCATCCCTTGCTCCGCGACGCCGACCTGCCGGATCGCCTCGGCACGCGTGGCGCCAACGGTCCGATGGTGACAGCCGGCGGACTGGTGTTCCTCGGTGGGGGCGACCCGTATCTCTATGCGTTCGATGCCGACACGGGCCGCGAGTTGTATCGCGTGCCCACAGCGTTCCGCACCAGCGGTAACCCGATGAGCTACCGCTCACGTGCCGGCAAACAATTCATCCTGATCGCCACCGGCGCCGGACCGGACGCGTCGCTCGTGGCGTTCAGCCTGCCGGACTAGCCACAGGCTGCCTTACCTCTCTATTCGGAAGGGGAATCTGTGTCACGCCGTACTGCTATCGCCACCCTCATCGCCATACTCGGATCGATCCCGACCGCCAGCGCCCAGGACGAGCATCCAGGCGCCGCACCCTACGCGCAAGTCTGCGGGATGTGTCACGGTGAGGCGGGTAAAGGCGACATCGCCCCGCCGCTCGTCCCGGGTCGGTTCGACCCCGAGTACGTGTTGGCGATTGTCCGGGAGGGCTACGGGCAAATGCCTCCAATTTCGAGCCGTGAGCTCACCGACGACCAGGTGCGGCAGATTGTGGAGTACCTGGCGACAATCGGGGAGGAAGGCTCAAAGTCACCAGCATCGACACTTGTCCCTCGCCAAGAACTGCGATCTCGTTGACCTGCTAGACATCGACCGCGAACGCGGCGGGCCCGGAGGGGCATGGTCGAATTGTGTAACTTGATCCGCCACGGCCGGCACCCGGACCACACTCCACACCCGTTCCCCGCGGTGATCAGAAGGAGCTGGCTCACGGGCTTGACGGCGTCCAGGCGGCTCTGATGTCGCGGTTGTGAAGTGTCGCTTGAGGAGGCACCGAATCTGCCCAGGCACGGGCGGCTAGTGAACGCGCCAGCCGATATAGAGCCCGAGCGCCTGGATATCCGGGTTGCGCCAACGACCGTCTAGACCATTATTCGACAGGTGAAGCCACCGCGCGCCGCCCAGCATGTCGACCCGAGAGACGAGCCGACGCGACAGGCCGACGCCGGTCTGCGCGACGATGTTGAATTGGGTCCCATGGTCCGGCACCCGATCCGAGGCGTAGGACGGCCCAGCCCCCCCCTCGAAGAACACGGACGTCTGGCCAACCTCCAGAGCGGTCCAGCGAAGCATCACGCTCAAAGCGGGCATCAACACGTTGTTAGCCGGAGTCTGGTTCACATGCAGCATCTGGGCCTCGAAGCCGATGGCCCAACGTGGACTCAATTGACGGTACAGGCTGACCGCCCCGCCGGCGAGCTGTTCGCGGAACTGATTCATGTCCCACGACTCGACAAAGAACGCACCGGTTAACTCGACAGCCCAGGTCCGGGTGGCGACCGCGTCGGCGGTCGACCCGTCACCGGTGACGGATGGTGGCTCTCCAGACGATTCATCGGCGGTGGCCAGGGGTGGCGCGGCACCCAGGGCCACCACTAGGGCCACCACGAGAATGACTATTCGATCGAGTCTTGCCATACACCAACCTCCCCCGGGCCAACAGCTGCCCCCCACCGGCTGGGCACCGTCGGTGACCAACGCCGGCCGAGGTTGTACACCTGATCCACGTCTCCGTTCAAGTCATACCGAGACCGACACGAGCCTCCGGTCGGTGATAGCACGCCGAACGGTCAGCGCTGTCCACCAGCATCGCCCGCGCAGGTGGCTCGGTAAGTCACGAGAAGCCCAACCTGGCGATGGGACAAAATGTCCGAGGGTTTTACCTGTCTTCGTTTTATAGTCTCTGGAGACCGCGAACGTGAATGATCCGCCGCGTGTCGCCAACTGGAGAGGCGGCGGCTGAAAGCTTGAGACAAAGGGAGAATCTTTATGAGCATGCGACACCGCGTATTCACAACAGTGCCGGCATTCGCATTCGCGCTGGTCGTGGCCGCCAGCACCCCAGCCCTGGCGCAGACCGCGGCCCACGGGCAGCCTGACATCCAGGGCGTCTGGACCAACTTCGACCCGACCCCGTTCGAAGCCCCCAACGACATCGACCTGGAGCGGCTCGCGCCTCTGGCCGCCTGGTTCCCGGGCAGCAACCGGCCACAGCGTCCTCCAGCCGAGCCCAACCCCGACGCCCGTTCAGCCGGACCCGCGGGCCCTTGGGGTGACGGTCCCGGCGATGCGCTGCGGAACGAACGGCGCCAATCGATGGTCGTCGACCCACCCAGTGGCCGCGTGCCGCTGCGACGGGAGGCCATCGCCAGTCGGAACAACAACCTGATCAACTTGACGGACGGCTGGTTAACCCACACGCCGTGGGAACGGTGTATCACACGTGGAATACCCGGTGGCATGTTCCCAGGCGGGTATGGCGCCGGCTATCAGATCCTGCAGGTGCCGGGCTACGTCATCCTCTTCTACGAGATGATTCATGAAGCGCGTGTCATTCCGGTAGACGACCGGCCGGCCCTGTCGGAGAACATCCGCCTCTGGAACGGCGACCCGCGCGGACGCTGGGAAGGCGACACGTTGATCGTCGAGACCGGCAACTACAACGACCAGGGCACGATCGGCACCAACATCGCCAGCCGGGGAGTCAGAGGTATCGAGCAGAGCGAGGCGCTGAAGATTGTCGAACGATTCACGCGCGTGGGTGCCGACACCATCAGTTACTCGGTCACGATCGAAGACCCCAAACCGTTCACGGCGCCGTGGACCGTGGCAATGCCGCTGAACCGGGACAACACGTATCAAATTTACGAATACGCGTGTCATGAAGGCAACTACGGTCTCGAGAACAGCCTGCGGTCGGGCCGCACTGAGGATGAGACGACCGAGCAGCCCTAACTCACTCGTCCGCTGAAGACGGAGACGAGGCCCGGCGGGGCCTCGTCTCCGTCACTCGCATCCCACCGAGAACCACACCGGCGACAGCGCTCCGCGCGGAATAGGCTCGGGGGGCCACGTCCGGCGCCTCAGACCGACTCGCAATCCGCTCAGTTGGATCCCGGGTCGTAGCGAATCTCGAGATAGGTGACCGAGCCGTCTATGTCGGAGTACCAGTGTGGCGTGCCCGCGGGGATGATGACGACATCACCGATCGTCACCACCCGACGGTCGCCATCTTCGATCTTGGCGATCCGTTCACCGTCCGGGCCAGTGGACCGCACGACGCGTCCCCCGGTGACAACTGTCCCCCTGCCGTCCGTGATGTGATGCACCTCCCAGCCGGTGGGATGGATGATGGCGTTCTGCGGGACAGTCCGATGAATGAGATTGACCCGCGTCGTGTCAGTGGTTTCGATTCGAGCGACCGTCATTGGGCCGGCCGGCGCTTCCGCCAAGACCCTCTTCAAGTCCGCGCCAGTCGCGACGGTTCCCGGCGGAACGACCGCCTGTGCGGCGGCGGTTCCGAGCACGAGCATGAGGCTGATCAGTCCCATAGAACTCCTCCCTATCTGCGGTGTCTATTTTCCGCGCGCATCTTACCGTGAAGCGCCCACGCGAACCGCCCATGGGCTCCCGCGGGTCTGCTCCGCTGTGATAATCTGCGACCAATCCGCCGCGTGGAATCGCGACTTGTTCGCACGTGGCTTCCATCGAGTCCCGGGAACGACAGATGCCGATTTTCGAATACGCGTGCCGCGACTGCCACCACGAATTCGAGCTCCTGGTGCTACCCAAGGATACGACGGCCCCGGCTTGTCCAGCCTGTCAGAGCACCTCGCTGGAGAAGCAGCTCTCGCTCGCCTCGGTCAGCTCGGACGGGACCCGTCAGCGCACCTTGGGCCTTGCCCGCAAGGACGCCAAGAAGATCCAACGTGACAAGGCCCACGCGGAGCACGAGGCGTATCACCATCACCACCACTGAGCGCGACCGGTGGGACAGTGACTCGCAACCCGAGCACCGACATCCGTTCTCCCGTGCCACCATGGTGACATCACCCTTTCGCCTCGGGTTGACGCTGTCAACCGCCATTCTCCTCGGGGCGTCCGTTGCAGCCCAAGAGTCTCGGCCTAAGCCGCACGTGGCGCCCAGCGGGCGCGTGACGACGAGCGTGACATTCGATGGCCGGGTCACGCGGGGAGGCGGATGGTTCCCGGGCACGCCGTCCCATTCGGGTCCCTCGCGCATCACCATCGACTACGGCCAACCCCACGCGCGAGGTCGCACGATCTTCGGCGGACTGGTGCCCTACGACGAGGTCTGGCGGGTCGGTGCGAACTGGGCCACGCGCCTGACCCTGGATCTTGACGTGCGTATCGGCGACCTCGACGTGCCGCGCGGCGAGTACACCCTGTTTCTGCTTCCACGAGAGACCGGGGCCGAACTGATCGTCAGCCTCGAGACTCGGCAGTGGGGCACCGACTACGACCCGTCGCGAGATTTTGGACAAGCGTCCATGAGCCGCCGCGTGCTCGCGGAAGCCGCTCCCAGTATGGCCATCACGCTGGAACCGAATCTCGGCGGTGAGAACGAGGAGGTGCCGTCGGGGACCCTACGAATAACTTGGGGCACCGTCGAGTATTTCGCGGACTGGCAAATCCTCTGGCCGTAACAGGGCGTGCCCCGCAGCTGCGGAGTGGCACATTCAGGGGTCCCCATGGAGTGGGCGGCGCACGGCTTTAGCCGTGCGATCGCAGGCCTTCAGGCCTGCGCCACACCGCCGCCTCATCCGTTCCCTGCCCGAGGCTTTACGCGCCAGCGTGCGGACGGCTATCTACGATTCTAGACGCCGGACAAGTGTTCCAGTTGGCCGGTGCTGTCACCGAACTGCTCGATCGGCACCCCCAGCTTGTCCAGCAGGGTGAGCTGCAGGTTGGTCAGCGGTGTGCCTTCGGTGACCCGCACATGACGACCGCCCCGCAAACGCCCGCCGGCGCCACCCGCCAGCAAGACGGGCAGATTGACGTGCAGATGCTGGTTACCGTCGCTGATCCCGCAGCCGTACATCATCAACATGTGGTCGAACAATGTGCCGTCCCCGTCCGGCGTCGACTGCAGCCGGTCAAGGAAGTACGCAAACTGTTGGATGTGGTGCAGGTTGACCTTCGCCAACTTCTCCATTTGCACCGGGTTGTTCTGGTGGTGGGACAACCCGTGATGCGGGTCTGGAATACCCAGCTCCGGATAGGTACGCGGGCTGACCTCGCGCGACATCATGAATGTGATGATGCGGGTCATGTCGGTCTGCAACGCCAGCACCTGCAGGTCGAACATCAACCGCGCGTGGTCGGCAAACGTGTCGGGAATGCCGCCCGTGGGTCGGGCCAGCTCCGGTAGTTCCACCGCGCTCTGCGTCTCGGCCAACTGAATACGACGCTCGATGTCGCGGATGGCGTCGAGATACTGGTTGATCTTGTCCCGGTCGCCAGGCGCCAGGGTGCCCTGAAAGTTACCGACCTCCTGGACCAGGGAGTCGAGAATGCTGCGGTCCTCACGAATACGCGCCAACCGCGCGGCCTGACTCGTATCGTCGGCGTCGCCGAAGAGCCGCTCGAAAACCGCACGTGGCTGGTTCTCCATCGGCAGCGGCGTGGTGGGATTCCGCCACGACAGCGTATTGGCGTACGCGCAACTCCAGCCGGCCTCGCAGGCACCGATCAACTCGTTGGGATCGAGGCTCAGTTCGAGCGACGCCAGCTGCGTCTGCTGACCAAATCGCGCGGCCGCGATCTGGTCGAGCGACGTCCCGCCTCGAATGTCCGGCCCCTCGGTTTTCTTCGGATGCACGCCGGTCAGAAACGCCGCCGCCGCACGCACATGGTCGCCAGTGCCCTCACCCGGCAGCGGGAACATCGGCTCGCTGGCGAGTCCGCTGACCACCGTGACCTGATCCTGGAACGGCTTCAGCGGCGCCAACGTCTGTGGCAACTCGAACCCGGTGCCGTCGGCGCTAGGCGTCCACTTATCCATGATCACCCCGTTGGGCACGTACCCCACGTAGAGCCGGGATACCGGCTGCGCCGCGGTGTTGCGCATGGCCGACAGCGCCGGCACCATGCCGTCGAGCAGCGGCAGCGCCAGGGTCGCACCCACGCCACGGAGGAACGTCCGACGGGGTAACGCCAGCTTGGTGATGATCATGACGCAGGACCTCTCCTCATCTGAAACGGCACGCTGCGGGCGATACCCGCGATCAACGCGGACCAGCGGTAGTCGTCGTCCGCCGCTTGGCTGACGATCTGACGCACCGCCGGAGCATCAAAGTACTCTACACCGCGCCCCAGCGCATACGTCAGCAGTTTCTCGGTCACGGTCGTGACGAAACTCTCGGGGCGCTTCAACAGTGCCGCCGTCAGGGACCCGGGCCCGTTCACCAGTGTCCCGTCCGCCAGTTCACCCGCAGCGTCAACCGGCGTGCCCGCCTCGCTGGTGGTCCGCCAGCGGCCGATCGCGTCGAAGTTCTCCAGCGCGAACCCCAGCGGGTCCATCACCCGGTGACAGCTCGCGCAGACCGGATTCGCGCGGTGGGCCTCCATCCGCTCGCGCACCGACTGAGGGGCGGCGCCATTATCGTCATTCTCGGCCAACGCCGGCCGGTCCGGCGGGGGGGGTGGGGGCGAAGTCCCTAGAATGTTCTCAAGCAGCCACTTCCCACGCACCACCGGAGACGTCCGGTGCGCGTAGGAGGTCACCGTCAGCAAACTCCCTTTGCCCAACAGCCCACGTCGTGGCTCCAACTCGCCGTCGAGCGTGATCCGGCGGAAGTGGTTGCCATACACGTTTGGGATACCGTAGTGCTCCGCGAGTCGCTGGTTCACGAACGTCTGGTCAGACGTCATCAGCTCGAGCACGCTGTGGTCCTCGCGCATCTGGCTATCGAGAAACAGCTCCATCTCTCGCGCCATCGCTCCACGCAGGTTCGCGTCGAAGTCCGCGAACGCATACGGGTCTGGCGCCACGAGCGCCATGTTGCGCAGATAGAGCCATTGCCCGCCGAAGTTGTCCACGATGGCCCCCGCCCGAGGGTCGGCGAGCATCCGCTCGACCTGCGCCTCCAGCACGCCAGGATGTCGGAGCTCGCCGCGCTCGGCGAGGTCGAGCAGTTCGTCGTCAGGAATGCTGCTCCACAGAAAGAAGGACAGCCTTGCCGCGAGTTCCGACTCGTTGATCGCGTAGGTCGCCTCCACCGCCACTCCGTCGGGATCGCGCTCACGCCGAAACAGGAAATCTGGACTGACCAGCGTGCGCCGAAGCGCCATCTCGATGCCGGAGTCGAAGTCGCGCTCCTCACGACCGAGGTGAAAGAATTCGAGCAGCATGTCGAGATCGACGTCCGTGACCGGTCGCCGAAACGCGCGCCGCGCCAGACTCGCCAGTATCTCGCGAGCGCACGCCACCTCTTCGGGACCACCCGGGGTGACGCCGGCCGCCGGGTGACACGTAAACAGCGCCCGACGACTGGGCGTATCGCCCCGCCCCGTTACGTCATAGGGTCCACGCAACTCGACGCGGCCGAGGCCAGGATCGACCGTCTGGTCGCCGGCGTATTCATAGCTGGTGACCGCGTAGTGCGGCCGCCGCATACCTTCGAGCACCGACGCCTGGCCGACAAAACTCACAGCCAGAAGATGCGGACCGGCCGGGCTGGCGAACCGAACCTCCTGGCCATCGTCGGCCGAATTCCGGTAGTCGCGACGCTGCGGATTCCCGTCAGCATCAACCACCGGGCCACCCACGGCAATCGTGTTCACCAGGGCGCCGTCCAGCCGCACCTCGATGTCGTGGCGATTCGCCAGCCCACGGAGCCGCCCGTCATAGGTGCGCGACAGGTAGACCTTCACGACATAGTCGCCGTCGACCGGAAACGTGTGCCGCACGGCGAGGCCGCCACGCGACCCGAAGGGCAAGTCGTCGCTGACTCGTGCGTCCTGCTTGAGATATTTGTCGACGGCGAAGATTTCGGTGGTCGGCGCCAGCGACGGGTCCCCCACCGCCAGACGACTGACCTTCCTCGCGGCCGACAAGTAACGCTCGGTCAGCATCGGCGAGACCGACAACACGTCCGCGATATTGTCGAACCCGTATCCCGAGTCATCGGCCGGCAGGAACGACCGCACATCGATCTCCAGGGCCAACAGGTCACGGACGGCATTCGCATACTCGGCCCGGTTCAGCCGGTGGACGGCGGGTCGTCGGCCCGGGTCGGGAGACGCCTGCGCCACAGCATCGACCGCGGTTTCCAGGCGGGCCGCCATCCCTTCGTACTCGGCCTCAGACGGTTTCGGCCGACCGGGGGGTGGCATGGCGCGGGTGCGCAGCTTCCGGACCACCTTCTCCCAGAGCTCGATTTCGTCCGGATTCCGACCCGCAGTCTCGATGTCGATCCCCTGCAGCGAGAGCCCCGCCGCCAGCGTACGGTCGTTATGACAGCCGAGACAGTGACGCTGAATCAGCGCCTGGTCATCGCCGGCAGTGCCGGTGGTCTGTGCCGCTCCCGCGCTCACATCGAAGCACAGGACAGCGACGGCGACGGCGAACAGCTGGCGTGGTGTCATCGGGTGGCGGAGTCCAAAAAACCACCGCTTGGGTCTTGTGCGCGAAAGCGGTTCAGGTGAATTATCATGAGGGCGACCAAGGAGAGTCAAGGTAGCGGCGGCTCCCATCGGTGCCGCTTGAATCACCGGAACAGCCGGAGCGGCCGCAACGCATGGTCAGTCTTGAACTGCCCCAACTCTTGTTCCTTTTCTTTTCGGCCCTGCTGATCTACGGCAGAGACGGCCGGCGGAACCCTCAATAAGAGTAATGATGCATCAGCCGAATACGCGCCAGTCTCTCGTGCCCCGTCGAGGAAGATTCCGAACCGTCGCGCCAGTGTTGTGTCTGGCGATGGCGGCCGGGCTGCTGCTTGACGCACTGCCGGTGCGCGCACAGACATCCCCGGACGGTCTCCAACTCATCACCGCGGCGCGCCAGACCGACACCGCCGCGGTCCGCCGTCTCCTGACCGCCGGTGCCGATCCGAACAGCCGGTATGGCGACGGGACGACCGCGCTCCATTGGGCGGCACACCGCGACGCTGCAGCGCTGGTCACCTTGTTACTCGACACGGGAGCAGCGGTGAATGCCGTGGACGATCACGGCACCACTCCCCTGGCCCTAGCCTGTCTCAACGGCAGCCTCCCCGTGGTTCAGATACTGCTGACGGCCGGAGCCGACGCCAACCTGGCCCGCGGCAACGGCGAAACCCCCCTCATGACCGCGGCGCGGGTCGGCAACTTGGAGGTGGTGCGCAGCCTGCTGGCGGCCGGCGCCGACCCCAACACGGTCGAGGCCACATTGGGCCAGACAGCGCTCATGCGAGCCATCGCCGAAAACCACACGCCGGTCGCACGGGTGCTGCTCGAGGTGGGCGGGTCCGTGTCGGCGCGCTCCACGAATCGGTTCACCGCGCTCCTGTTCGCGGCGCAGCAGGGCAACATCGAGGCGGCCCGGCTGCTGCTGTCGGCGGGGGCCGATGTGAACGAGGCAGCGCCGGACGGTATTGGTGGCAACACGAACGCCCGGAACCGATTCGTCGAGGAGACGGAAGCGGCGGCGCTGCTGGTGGCGATAGACAGCGAGCACGCCGAGATGGCGCTCTTCCTGCTGGAACAGGGCGCCGACCCGAATCATGCCGGCGCCGGGCGCACAGCGCTTCATGCCGCGGTGCAACGGGTGATGCCGGAGGTGGTCACCGCGCTCCTCGAGCGTGGCGCCGACCCAGACGCCAGACTCGAACGGCGGCTACCGTTCGTCTCGCGGCGGATCTACCAGGACAACGGACTGGCACCATCGAATATTGGAGCAACGCCGTTCTTCCTCGCCGCCAGCTTTGGCGATCTCGAGATCATGCGCATCCTGGCGGACGCCGGCGCCGATCCGATGCTCCGGGCCAACGACGGCACCACCGCCTTGATGGTCGCGGCCGGGGCCGACTACGTGGATGGCGCCGACAAATACGGCCGCCGCTGGTTCGGCGACAACCTTCCGTTACAAGAAACCGCGCTCGAGACGGTCACCTACCTTCTGGGCCTCGGTCTCGACATCAACGCGACCAACGACTACGACCAGACTCCGCTGCACGGCGCCGTGTACATGG
>PAUN01000078.1 GCA_002712885.1 Acidobacteriota bacterium | reverse complement strand
CCCGTGGTGAAAATCCCGCTGCATTCGACCGGCGCTGGGCCGCCCGATCGGTGTTGTTCATCGGTCAAATACTGCCGGTATTTTCCCTCTTCTCGCCTTGTTCGGGCGGCCCAGCGCCGGTCTCGGTGCGACGCAGGACTTTCACCACGGAGTGCTAGTGCGCAACGTATACTCCCATCCACGATGGGCCGACCCACTACCCCGTAGGAGACCTGATGAACCTGACGTCGCCAACCGTCCAGCGTTGGATTGAAGAGGGACTTGCCGACCCGGAGGGGTTCTGGGAGCGCGCCGCCCAGCAGGTCCCCTGGTTCCGCACCTGGGACCGCGTCTTCGAATCGGACCACCCGTCGTTTCGATGGTTTGTCGGTGCGCGCACCAATCTCGCGTACAACGCGGTTGACCGCCACGTCGCGGCCGGTGCCGGAGGTCGGGCCGCCCTGATGTATCTGAACGAGCGCGGGGGGCGTTCGGTGCTGACCTACGCCCAGCTCCGGCATGAAGTCGCGCGCACCGCGGCCGCGCTCCGCCACCTCGGGGTCGGCAAGGGCGACCGCGTCACCGTGTCAATGCCGACCTGCCTCGAGGCGATCGTCCTGATGCTGGCGTGCACGCGTATCGGGGCCATTCACTCGGTGGTGTTTGCCGGCTTCGGCGCCCACGCGCTGGCCGACCGCATCATCGCGAGCGGCTCACGGGTGGTTTTCACGGCAGACATCACCTATCGCAAGGGGAAGAACATCCCATTGAAACCGATTGTCGACGAGGCGCTGCGTGCGCCGGACCATGCCGTCGACACGGTGGTGGTGCTTCAGCGCGGCGACCCGACCCCGGACCTGAATCCCGAACGAGATATCTCGTGGACGAGCTTTCTGGCCGGCGGCACCGGCCACTCGAGCGACTACGAGTCGATGGAGGCGAACGAGCCGGCCTTCATCCTGGCCACGTCGGGAACCACGGCGAAGCCGAAGCTGGCCGTGCACACGCACGGTGGCTACCAGGTGCACATCGTCAGCATGGCGCGCTGGTGCTTTGGGCTGAAGCCGAATGACATCTGGTGGACCACCTCCGACATCGGTTGGATTGTCGGACACAGCTACCAAATTTATGCGCCGCTGGTCATCGGCTGCACATCCGTCGTGTTTGAAGGCGCGTTGGATTATCCGGAGCCAGAGACGACCTGGCGCGCCGCCGTGGAAGAGATCGGCGCCACCGGCATCTTCACCTCGCCAACCGCCATCCGTGCCTTGATGCGTTACGGAGACGGGCCGTTGGCAAGCGTCGACCATCGCGGCGTCGAGCGTATCTTCTCGGCCGGCGAGGTTCTCAACCCGCCCGCCTGGGAGTGGTTGCAGCACACTATCCTCAAGAATCGAATTCCGGTCATCGACCACATGTGGCAAACGGAGACCAGCGGCCCGGTTTTCGGCAACCCATATGGGCTCGGCATCCTGCCGATCAAGCCCGGGTCGGCCACCCACCCGCTACCCGGCATCGAGGCGGCAGTGGTGCGCAATGACGGCACTCCGTGCGACACCGACGAGAAGGGCATCATGGTGATCAAGCGGCCGTTCCCAGGGCTGGTCGCGTCGCTCTGGGGGGAACCGGAACGGTACGGCCGCGACTACTGGGAGAAAATCCCTGGGCTGTACTTCAGCGGCGACTCGGCCCATGTCGACAAGGACGGCTATTTTTGGTTCGGGGGACGGGCCGATGAAATCATCAAGATCGCGGCCCACCGCATCGGCACGATCGAGGTCGAGAGCGCCTGTCTCAAGCACCCGGCCGTGGCCGAGTGCGGCGTCATCGGGCGCCCGGACGAGACGCGCGGTGAAGTGATCTCCGCGTTCGTCCTCCTCAAGCAGCAGGAAACGCCTTCCGACGATCTCCGCCAGGAATTGATCGCCACCATCCGACGAGAGCTCGGCCCGATCGCCGTGGTGGGCGAGCTGAACTTCGTGACGATGCTACCCAAGACCCGAAGCGGAAAGATCATGCGCCGTGTGCTGCGAGCGGTCACGCTGGACCGTGATCCGGGGGACATCACGACGATCGAAGATGAAGGCTCCGTGGAGGAGGCGCGTCAGGCCTGGGAGCACATGAAGGCGGACCTGGACGACGCGGGCGAGTGAGAAGTGGCGCGGCGACTCGGAATCGCTGGAGGTCGAGCCGCTGACGACTACAGCGGTGATGATGCGTCCGTCGATCTGAGTCGTGCCGCCAACGTGCCCGCAACCTCCCTGGCCGTTTGGAAGCACACCACACCTGCCGCCTCGAGCTCGCCACGTCGTAGTCCATGGATGTCGTCGGTATCTTCGAGGCAGGCATACACCATCGGTCGGTTGTGCGCGGCGTGGTGCTCAATCGCCAACTCCAGTTCAGCCCGCGTACCGCGTCCGCCGGTTAGCGCGATCACGATCCGCGCAGAGCGAATGTTGATGTGATTCCGTGAATCCGGGCCCGTCGGGTCCGCGCCGTGCAAGTGAGTACGGATGGGCAGATGCACCCAGGGGTTCGGATACGTGGTCGGCGGCTTACCCGCCGGAATGACCGCAATCGAGACGCCCAGGGACGAGGAGATCGAACAGAATCCTTGACCTGCGGCGGCCATGATTCCAGGCCCGCCTCCGGTCAAGAGATGGCATCCCTGTCTCGCGATCGCTGCACCGATAGCGAAGGCAAGCTCATGCTGCGACTTCGTGATGGTGCTGGCCAGGCCTGGCCCGGCCGAGCCAATGACCGCAACGATTGGCAGCCGCGTCGCTTCCGCAATGTCAGCCATCTCAGTCTGTCAACGGGAAGACGGCGCGGCCCCGAGGGACCGCGCCGGTGGTGGGAGCCGCCGCGAGTCGCGGGCGACAGCGAAAAGCCGGTGGAGGTGATACCGACTATCCCTACCGCCGCCGTTCACGTCGCTCGCCTCGCTCGACGCGGCGGCCCCGTCGTTGCTCCATGCGCTCTTTCATCTCGGCCTCGAGTTCACGGGCTGTCACCTGCTGGTTCGGGGTCAGCAGGTGCCAGACCTGCGATCGGACAAACGCGCGCTGCACCGCCACGTCACCTTCGGCATTGGCGAGTTCGGCGGCCACCGCGCGGATCGCACCCTCATTCGCGACGTCCGCGGTCACGGCGTCCTGCAGCGCCCTTCTCACCTCGCGCACTCGGGCTCCCGCGGCGTGTGTCGCCTCCCGGTTGTGCTCCATCACGCCTCTGACCAGCTCGTGCTGTGTATCGGTCAAATCGAGGCGTCCCAGTGGCAACATGAGGCCACCAGGGCCACCGCTACGCCCCATCCGACCGCGTCGACCTCCTGGTCCGTCCGGTGGTTGGCTCCAGGCCACGTCAGCCGCGGCGAAGAGACCGAGCGTCAGCAACACCCCAGCCGGCACCATCCATTTGAACGTTTTTCGCGTCGTGCTGCCCATGCTCTGCATCTCGGTCTCCTGTCTCAGCGCGTGTGTCCAGCGCGGGTATCGCACTGGTCTGTTGTCCATGTCTGTCACCGGGCGGCATCCGGCGGTCCCGGTGGTCAGCAACGGCGGCCGTCGCGCACCCTCCGTCGCTGTTGTTGTAGACCGAGCCGATCTCGCGATTATTCCCTGGGGGGCCCTCTGGCGCAGACCGTCAGGTCTGCGATCGCACGGCTGAAGCCGTGCGGCACAATGAGATCTGTGGCCCGGTCGAGGTAAACCGACTCCTACGTCTCATTGAGAGAGGAGTGCCTCGCCAGAAAACGGCCCTGGATGTCGCCTCGGCGCGCACCTGCGCGCCTCGCGGCCGCCGAGTGGGGCTCTTGGGGTCCCCGCGCAGCGGTCGCGTGGGGTTCGGGGCGCAGCCCCGTCTGAAGGAACGACGAGTTCGGTGTGGCTACCGTCTCGGGTCGTTCATCTCGAGGTAATCGTCGCAGAACAGGTCGACGAGCTGAATGATGACCTGTTCCACCTGAGGCAAGTTCCCCTCGCCGACGGCACCGAGGCTGGCCATGTCCCAGGTGTCGACGCGCGCACGAAGTTGGTTGCCCTCGAGGGTGGCCATCTGTTGCACCGACACCCTGGCGTAGTACGCGAAGAGTCCGGTCGACCCTCGGTGCGTGGCGACGTTGACATAGAGGTCTGCGCCCTGGCTTGAGCCACCCAGCGGGACCCGCCGCTCTTCCAGTGTCCGCTCGGCCGCATCCAGCAGCGCGCGACGAGTCAATCCCGCGGATTCAGCCTCGTCCGAGAGGTCCTCGACCACCACATTGATTTCACGAATGTCGGTGAGGTTCTCGCGTTCGATGTCCTGCTGTCCGGCGGCCGGAGCGGCGACGACCATCGTCGCCAGTCCTACCAGGAAACCGACACTCTGCCAGGTTCGCGCGCTCATTGGCCCTGGGTCGTCGCCGCCGCGGCGGCACGCTCATCCGCGCGATGCCCGGACAAAATACCGTCCATGCCGTAGTTCCCCTCGTGGCAGGCGTACTCGAAGATGGCATCTTCACTTCGCTTGAGGGGAATCAGCACCGTCCACGGTTGGGTCCAGGTCGTGGGGTCGGTGATGGTCACCTCGTAGTTGAGCGTGTCTGGCCCCACGCGCGTATACCGCTCGACCAGATGCAATCCATCGGACGAGCCCCGGAAACTGCTCTTGGACGAGAAATTCGCAGACTCGACGACGAGGGTGTCGCCCTCCCACCGGCCGCGCGAATCACCATTCCAAAATCGGACGCCGTCCGGCGCATGGGCCGTCCCATCGAGCGAGACCAGGTTCACGTCGTGGGCCATCTCTTTAAGAATGGCGGCATGGCTTGGGGTCTGAAAGATCTGCAAGTAACTGTTGTAACCGGCGCCCAGACGGGGCACCCCGAAATTCGCGCAACGCTCACCCAGGGGTCGGTCCTCGGGGCCGTCAGCCGGATGCTCGCGAAGGTAGGCCCGGCGCTCTTGGGACCGACGGGTGGCGGCCTCAGTGACGTCCGGCACCTGGCCGTCGGGGGGATCGATAACCAATGAGGTCTGATGCGTGAAGTCTCGATCCACCATCCAGAACTGGTTGTAGTTGCCGGTGGTGTCATACGAACCGGCGTCGGTGAGACCTTCGAGCGCCTTGAGCACCAGTTGGTCACCAAACTGGGCGTCGAGACCACTGGCGACGACGGCGGCCGCGGCCACCTTCAACTCGGCCAGTTCCTCGTCCGTCAGGCGGGCTTTCCCAGCCCACTGCGGGGGCCTCTCGAGCGGCGTCACGCTGTTGTTGGCCCAGACGCCCTGCAAGTCAGGCGTCCCGTCGACGGTCCGGGGGACGGTCCAGCCGGCCGGCGCGTCCTGCGCCAGCGCCGACCCGAACACACCAGCCACCAACACCATCATGCCGACCGCCACCGCGAGCAAGCCTCGATATTTCATGTCTCAATCCTCAAGATGGCGTCTATCAACACGCAATGACTACCCGAGCGACGGTAAACCGTTCGCTCCAACAATGTCCAGTAGGTATGTCCTCAGACGGGCCTAGTCGAGATGGCCGCGCTCGGCATCGCCCATCTCGACGCCGCCGTCAGGGAAATAGTCGCTCCACCGGTCTGAGACCGTGGCCGCCACGTCCGGATCGCACGACAGTTCGGCCGGGAACGACGGGGCGAGACGGGCGTCGATCACGATCGGCGGGGTCCGGACCAGGTGATTGCGAACCACCCGCGTAGACGCCGCATAGATGTCGGCGCCTGGCTCGAATCGAGTGAAGGTCGTCCACAGAAAATTCATGGCGCTGCGAGCGGCGCGAGCGGGTTCGTCGGTCAGCACTACCAGCGGCCAGTCGGCGAACGCGTCGTGCGCGGCGATGCGGGCCGCCGCCGTCGGGTCGTCGCTCGACGATGGGCCCCCGACCACCAGACAGCCCCGACAGAACACCCGCACATCACGGATACCACGCGGGAGCTCCGACGCCGAGAACTCGCCCGGCAAATCACGCACTGGGTCACCGAGTCCGAGCCACACCCCCTTGGAACCCAGGTTCACGGCAGGGCCGGTGTAGTCCAACGTATCCATCGAGAGATTCGAGAACACGTAGAGGTCGGTCTCTGGATTGGTGCGCGCCAGCACGTGCTCGAGGGTCGCCCGAAAGTCCTTCAGGTCGACCGGCTGATCGGTCACGAGTAGGAACTTGGTCAACGACAGTTGCCCCTCACCCAGGATACGAAAGGCGCTGGCCATCGCTTCGCGCGCGTAGCGTTGTTTCACCACGGCGGCCGACAGCGAGTGATACCCGGTCTCACCATACGACCAGAGCTGCTCGACCGCCGGCATCACGACCGGAAACAGCGGTGACAACAGCTCTTGCAGGAGGTCGCCGATGAAGAAATCTTCCTGTCGCGGCTTTCCGACCACGGTGGCCGGGAAGATCGCATCGTGACGGCGGGCCATCCGTTGGACCTCGAAGACCGGATAGTCGTGCTGCAGGGAGTAGTACCCGTAGTGGTCGCCGAATGGCCCTTCCGACCGACGTGTCCCTGGCGCCACAGTGCCCATCAGTGCGAACTCGGCCCCGGCCACCAGGGGATGCGGACCGACCCCCTCGACCAGCCGCAACCGCTCACCGGCAATCAGCGACGCCAACATCAATTCCGGTACGTTCTCGGGCAACGGGGCAATGGCCGACAGGATCAGCGCCGGAGGCCCACCCAAGAAGACGGTGACGGGCAGCGCATCTCCACGCTGTTCGGCCACGTGATAGTGAAACCCGCCCCCCTTGCCGATCTGCCAGTGCATACCGGTCGAAGCCGAGTCGTACACCTGCATCCGATACATGCCGAGGTTGTGTCCCCGGCCATCGGGATGCTCGGTGAACACGAGTGGCAAGGTGATAAACGGACCACCGTCGTCGGGCCAGGTGGTCAGCGCCGGCAACCGGTCCAACCGCACATCGTCAGTCACGACATCAGTGACCGGTCCGCGCGCGCCCCGTCGGAGGCCGATGCGGGGCACCTCGCCGATGATATCCCGCGCGCGCCAGAGCTTGGCCGGCGTCGGTGGTAGGGCGGTCTCCAGCAGTTCGACCAGCCGCCGAATCAACCGCTGTGGACGTTCGCCGAACGCCAGCTCGGCCCGACGGCCGGTGCCGAACAGGTTCGTGACCAGCGGGAAGTCGGCGTTGGCGACGTTTCTGAACACGAGGGCGGGGCCGCCGGCGGCTACCACCCGGCGATGAATCTCTGCCACCTCCTGCGCGCGTTCGACCGGCACCGTGACCTCGACCAGATCGCGGTCACGGCGGAGATGGTCGAGAAAGACCCGAAGATCAGGGAACGACATCAGCTAGGGAAGGCGCCGGGCGTGGCTACTGGCGCGCTGCGAACGCCGATGCGCGCGAGCGCCCGTCATCCGAAGCTCTGCAGCGCATCCTGCTCGGACTCGAAGACATCGAAGAGGTCATCGACGTTCATGATGCTGAGTGGTTCGGCGACGTAAGGATGCACATGACACAGCGCAACTCGAGCCCCGCCTCGGGTGGCGGCCTGCTGGCTCGCCACGAGGTCGCCCAAACCGTGGCTGTCGAGTGACCGGATCGCGGCGAAGTTCAGCACGAAACGTCTGCGCCCTCGCGCGAGCAGTTCGCGGACGTGATTCGTCACCCCGGTGCCAATGTCGCCGAAGGCCGGCAGCGCCACATCCAAGACCATCACGTCGCCGACCTCGCGGTCCTGTTTACACTGCATGGGGCTGGTCCTCTACGAGCTGGCCGCCGCGAACCGCTCGAGAAACATCCGAATACGCCTGGCATTGGCGCCGAGGTCGCTCACTCCAACGCGTGAGACCGAACGCACGTCCACCTCGGTCCCGCCGGTCACGGCCCGCGCCCGTAGGACGATGTCATCCGTAAAACCGAACCAGAACGTGGTGTCGGATGCTTCGAGGCGACCCGCCGGCCCGTCGGCCGCCACGATCTCCCAGCCCATAGCCGTTGCCACGTCACGGGCCTGCTCGACGACCTGCGCGGGCGGCAGAGCAACAACGAGGGTCTCGAGGTCTGGATAGCCCTCGTGCTGCATGGTCGCGATGTCCGAGCCCCCGTACTCGAGCGAATTCGGCTCATCGGCGCGCAGGGCGACGATGGCGTCGAACTGCGGCGGCGTACTCGTATCCGTCGTGATGTCGTGAATGGCCGGCGCCCGCAGCCCCGGAAGCACCAGGATGACAGGCAGGAGGCCGGTCACAGCCGACGCCACCACGGCACCAACGACAAGTCCACGACCGGCCGGCGTGGGACGGCCACCGACCAGCACGATGACAGACAGCCAAAGCGCGACGAGAGAGAGCACGACCCCGAGCGGTACGGCCAGGAGCGCCGGCCCCAGCGGCAGCACCCCGACCCGATGCAACACCGGCCCCACGACCACGAACACCGCGCCGGACACCGCGAGCCAGAACGCCCACCCAGCCATACCGCTAGATGACGCCGTCATCCACTCCGCTCCACGGCCCAGACGACGGCCGCCGCCGAGACCACGTGCATCAACATCAAGGTGCCGACGCCGGCGGGGGTCGCACCGGGAAAACTCGCGGCGCCCGACTCGGTGAGCAGCCAGAGATCGGGAATGAACGACACGACGAGCACGACCCCCGCGACGATGCGAAACACCGGGACCGGCCGGGATGACACGCCGCCAATTCCGGCGAAGACCCCCAAGGCGGCGAGGACGCCGATCACCGAGAAGAAGACGACCGGCCCCGCGCCCTGTAGTGGCGGAAACTCAGGGGGGATGTCAAACAGGGCCGAGGCACCGGCCCGGACAAGAAGGTTGGCAACAACCGACAGCACCAGCGCAATGGCGCCCGATTTCACGAACGAGCCCCGGCGTTGTTCGGGTCCGTCATCCATGTGGCCTCAGCGTCTACACCCTGCCCGTCGGGTTCTCCGGTGTGCCGCACTCTTCGCCGAGATACCCATTGCCGCCGCAATACCGGGCGTCCTGGAGTTGAATGAGAATACCGTCGGGGTCCGTGAAGTACAGCTCCGGGGTCCCGCCTGGCGCCCCGCCACGGTTGGGCATCCGCATCGTAACGTAGGACTGCAGCGGACCCGCCGGTCCTGGCGCATCGCCACGGGGCGCGATGCCATAGCTCTCCAGCACACCCTGAATGCGATCCGGATCAAAGTCATCCACCATGAGGGACGCATGGTGAATGATCGGCCCCGTGGGGCCACCACCGGCCGGCGCTAATGCGAGGAACTGCTTGCCGGCCCCGACTCGCAGTACGGGCATCGCGCCCTGGTACGTGTCGACCGGCATGCCGAAGAGCTGCTGGTACAACGCCATGGACCGCTCCGCGTCGGTCACGAACAGCGTGAAGTGGTTGTACTCGCGAACCCGCAGCAGGCCGGACGTCGGGGCCGGCTCAGGCCGCGCCAGACAGGTTTCACCCAGCACGCCCTCGCCACCGCAGTATGTGTCGTCCTGCAATTGGATCACGATGCCGTCGGGGTCGCCGAAGTACAGCTCGGGGGTCCCCTCGGGAGCACCGCCGAAGTCGGCACCCCGCATCCGCACGCGCACCTCCATCGGTCCGGAGGTCCGAGCCGACCGCACGCCGTGTTCACCTAGGATGCCCACGATGCGGTCGTCGTCGAAGTTGGGAGTCGACAGACACAAATGATTGATACCGGGATTGTCGCTGGGGCCCCCGCCGATGGCCATGAATTGCGGGCCATCACCGAGGCGAAGAATGACGGTGTTCGCCTGCCGGGCCGCGATCGGCATCCCAAAGAGACCCTGATACCACTCGAGCGATCGCGCCGGATCGGAAACGCTGATCGTCATGTGATTGATCGACGTGATCGGTATCGGAGGACCGGATTGCGCGAACGATCGGGGCGCCGCCGCGAGCGCGCCGAGCGTACCAAGAAATGCGCGGCGGGACACATTGTTGTCTGACTGCATGGTTGGCTCCTTACGCCGCGGACGACGCGTACCGGCTGTACCTAGCCCACCTCGATCAATTCCAGGGCAAGGCCGTCCAGGTCCTCGATCAAGATCGCGCGCGCCCCGCCGAACGGATACGGCCCCTCGACGATCGGGATCCCCGCCTCCTCCAGATGGGCGATGACCGGGTCGAGGTCAGGGTAGCTCAACCCCATGTGATCCACGACTTGACCCCGCGAGGGCACCAGCGGACCATCTGCCCCTTCGCCGCATCGGCCGTCACGACATTGCCGGGTGTACCACATCAGCCCCGTGTTGGCGACGCGGACCGTCCCGATCGGTTGTCGCAACTGCCCCACCGGAAAGAACGTCGGATAGCTCACCGGACCGCGTTCCACGTCGCAGGGGTCGCGCACCGTACCCCGCGCGCCGAGATGCTCGATATACCAGTTCACGGCACACAGCGGCGCTTCGTGCCAGAAGTGCAGATGACCATAGAACAGATCCTCGGTCTCGGCATTGCCGTTGAACTCGAGGAGCACGCCGTCCGGGTCGACCAGATAGCCAAAATCCTGACTGTTCGGCCCACGCTCTGGCGGCGTACCCGCCAGGGCTTCGAGTTCGACCACGGTAAGCAACCGGTCGCCATAGGGCGCCAGGCCGGAGTGCAGCACGCCGTCCTCATCGTCGGGACCGGTGTAGACCGGGAGGAAACGGAAACGGTCCCCGGCCGGATCGAGACCGGTGAGTCGTTCGAAGAAAGCCAACCCGTCGGTGCTCGGGCCGGTGGTCCAGAATGCGCTCTGCGGCACCGCATGGTGGCGGTCCACATCGAACCCCCCGGGCGCCGGCTCGTCGACTTCGGTATAGAGATTGTAGACACCGTCGGCCGCAAACGCCGGGAACCCGGCCACATCCGTGACCTCACCGGCCGGCCAGACGGTCTGCCACCACTCGAGCGATGCCTCGGGGTCGACCGCATTGATGTGGAGGTGGTGAAAGGTCGGTTCCGGAAGCGAAGCCACCGTCTCCGGCGCGTCGCTCTGACTGGCGGTCTCAGCCGGCGGCGCCTCAGGTGCGACATCCGTGGGGGGTGCGCAGGCCCCCAGGCCCACAGACACCGTCAGCACGCCGCTCAGTAGCAAAGGGCGCATCGTCAGTTGCCCGACCGTAGCGGGCGGAAGAAAGCGCGGAGGTCGTCGACAAGCAACTCCGGCTGCTCCATCGCCGCGAAGTGCCCACCGCGCGGCATCTCGGTCCAGTGGGTGACGTTGTACGACGCCTCGGCCCACTTCCGCGGAGCGATGAACAGCTCGTAGGGAAAGACGGCGACACCGGTCGGCACCTCGACGCGTCCCATCGGGCGCGAGGTCGACGCATTGCGGCTCTCGTAGTAGAGACGCGCCGACGAGGTCGCGGTCTGCGTGACCCAGTAGATCATGATGTTGGTGAGCAACTCGTCGCGGGTGAACACCGACTCGACGTCGCCGTCACAATCGCACCACGCGCGGAATTTCTCCACGATCCAGGCCGCCTGGCCGGCCGGCGAATCGTTGAGCGCGTAGCCCACAGTTTGCGGCTTCGTCCCCTGAATCGATGAATACCCGGCCTCGGCGGTGTTGTAGAACGACGACCGGGCCTGAGACCGCTCGAGCTCTTCCGGCGGGACGCCCTCAGTCGGGTCGTCAACACCGCGCGGGGGACCGGCAATCAACATGTTGATGTGCAATCCCACCGCCTTCTCGGGATGGTTGAAAGCATGCCAGCGGCTGACGATGGACCCCCAGTCGCCCCCCTGGATGCCGTAGCGGTCGTACCCGAGCCGCGCCATGAGCTGGGCCCCGACCTCGGCAATCTGTTCCGGCCCGAAACCACGCTCGCGCGGTTTGTCCGAGAAGCCATACCCGGGCATCGACGGCGCCACGACATGAAAGGCGTCTTCGGCCGAGCCTCCGTGCGCGACCGGGTCGGTCAACGGTCCGATGATCTTCGTGAACTCGGCGATCGACCCCGGCCAGCCGTGCGTGATGATCAGCGGAATCGCGTTCGGTTCGGCAGAACGCTGGTGGATGAAATGCGTATCGAGGCCGTCGAGCACCGTCTTGAACTGGTCGAACTCGTTCAACTGACGCTCCTGCTCGCGCCAGTCGAACCCGTCCCGCCAGTAGGTGATCAGCTCTGTGAGATACCCAAGCTCGGTGCCGTAGTCCCACTCGACGCCCTCCAACTGGTCCGGCAACCGGGTGTTGGCCAGGCGGGCCTGCAGGTCCTCGAGCACCGCGTCCGACACCGCGATCTCAAACGGACGTATCGCCGTTGGGTCCACGGGCGCCTCCGTGACGGGGTCCTCGGTCATCGGGTCACCACCGCCTGCGCCCGACTCCTCGGCGGGCGCGCCACATCCGATGACGCCTGCCAACAAAACGACCCCCACCGCCGTGTGTCCGATGTATTGCATCGTGTGTCTGTGTCCTTCTGAATCAGGGGTCGGTCACCACGACGATTCGACGCTTCCAGGCAACCAAACACATCCCCCTCTTCTGCCCCCACCGGCTCACACCGATGCCAGCCGCTTGTCTCGTAGCCCGCCTATTCTACTGTCGGGGTCGGACCCGAAGCGACCCCGGCGCGGGCGGAGACGCCCAGGTGCGAAGACTGCCCGAGTGCGGGCACCGGCTGGCGCGACGACCTGACGAACCCCGGGCCCCACGACTGAACCGACCGCGGCGCCTGCCTTCTCACAGGGCGCTCTGATTCAACCGGTAGTCGCCGGTGAGGGCGTCCTGCTCGCGGTAGACGCCGTGGCAGGCTTGACAGCCACGCTGGATGCCGCTGAGCAGCGGCTCCACCCCCGCCGAGTCAACCTCCGGCGTCGAGAGGAGACCATCGAGCGCGTCGAACTGATCGAGCACGTCACGGATCAACTGCACCGCATCATCACGCTCGTGGTCCCGCCAGAATGTCACCGTGGTCGCGAGCTGCTCGCGGGACCGGATGGCTCGCTCCTTCGCCGTCGAAAAGTCCCCCTCGCGCAGCGCGGCTTGGAGGCCTGCGAGGTTCGGGCCCAACGTCTTCATGGTGGCGTCGAGATGGTCCGCCGTAAAGATCGGATACGGCGTATCCTGCGCCAACGCGGGCGACGCTGCGGTCAGGCACCAGACCAGCGCAACTAGCAAAGCGGTTTTCTGACGAGGCGCCTGCGTGGCAAGGCGCGAGGAGCGAGGAGCCCGGGCGTGCGCCCCGCCCGGTCGGGCGGCGGTGACCGAAGAAGTAACACCGTCCACGCTGGCGCCTCGTCAGAAAACCTACACCCCGGTGAGGCGATCGAGTCGACCGGTGCTGTCGCCAAACGCCTCGACCGGTACTCCCAGCTTCTCGAGAATCGTGACGTGCAGATTGGCCAGCGGCGTGTCCGCCGGGTAGCGGATGTAGCGCCCCCCTCTGATTCCCGCGTTCTTCCCGCCGACCAGCGCGATCGGCAAGTCGTCATGGAAGTGTGTGTTGCTATCGCTGATGCCCGTGCCATAGAGAAAGAGCGTCGAGTCGAGCATCGACCCGTCGCCCTCAGGCAATGCGTCGAGCTTCTCCACCAGGTACGCGAACTGTTGGAACTGGTACTCGTTGATCTTGTGCAGCCGCTCGAGCTTGGCCGGCTCGTCCTGGTGGTGCGACAGCGGATGGTGCGAGTCGGACACGCCGATCTCGGGGTAGGCCCGGCCGCTCACCTCGCGGGCAAGCATGAAGGTGCTGATGCGGGTCAGGTCCGTCTGGTACGCGAGGGCCAGCAGGTCCATCTGTAGCCTGGCGTGCTCCGCGTAGTCGTTCGGCACGCCGATCGGCTGGTCGACGACCGGCAGCTCGCGCGTGTTCTGCTCCTCGGCCATCGCGATACGTCGCTCGATGTCGCGAACCGCCTCGAGATACTCGTCGAGCTTGACCTGGTCGGCCGGCCCGACCACGCGCTCCAACCCGTTGAGCTCGGCGCCGACGAGGTCGAGAATGCTGCGGTCGCGGCGCATCCGCTCCAGCCGTGCCGCCGGGTCGGTGCTCCCGGTCGTACCGAACATACGCTCGAATATCGCGCGCGGATCGTTCTCGATCGGCAGCGGCGTGGTCGGCGTCCGCCAGGCGATCGTGTTGGTGTAGGCGCAGCTCGCGCCGCCGTCGCAATTGCCCAGCATGGCGTTCGACTCGATACCGAGCTCGAGCGACGCGAGCTGGGTCTCCTTGGACAGCTCGCGGGCCGCGATCTGATCCATCGACACGGCGTTGGAGACGTCGGCCCCGTTGGTGATCTTGTAGGGCACGCAGGTCAGGAAGGTGCCGGCCGATCGCGCGTGGTCGCCGCCTCCCTTGACCAGATTGGCCGACTCGTCGTCGAGTCCGCCACAGATCAGGACCCGGTCTTTGAACGCCTCGAGCGATCGCAGCGTCGGCGGCAGCTCGTCGAGCGGCCCCTCGGTCTGCGGGTACCAGTACGGCATCGACATGCCGTTCGGGACGTAGAAGACACCGAAACGGGTGACCGGGGCCGCCGCGGTCCGGCTCTGTGCGGTCAGCGCCGGCACCATGCTGTCGAGCAGCGGCAGAGCCAGGGTCGCGCCGAGCCCGCGCAGCACGGTGCGTCGGGGGAGATGCATCTTGGTGATGATCATCGGAATAGCTCCAAGCGGGCTTCGGTATCGGCGACGATCTCCGAGGTGTGTCCGGCGTTCGCTACGGCGCGACTGACGCGACGTCGCCCGACGCCAAACGCATCTGAAACGGGTCACTGGTGACGATGCCCAATATCAGCGACGACCACGCACCGTCGCTGCGATCCAACTCACGTACGATGCCGCGCAGCACCGGCGCGTCGTAGTAGTCGACTCCGCGGCCGAGGGCGTAGATCATCAGCTTCTCGGTCACCGTCCGCATGAATTCGTCACCGGAGGCCAGCAACGCTTCGCGGAATGCCCGTGGGCTGTCAATCGTGTCGCCGTTCCAGGTAATCGTGGCGTTGATCGCGGCCCCGCCATCTCGCTCGCGCCATCGGCCGATCGCGTCGAAGTGCTCCATCGCGAAGCCGAGTGGATCCATCCGGGCGTGGCAACTCGCACAGACCGGGCTGGCGCGATGCTGCTCCATCCGCTCGCGGAGCGACGTCGGTTGACGACGATCGTTCTCGGCCAGTGGTGGCACGTTCGGCGGAGGCGGGGGCGGCGGCGCGCCGAGGAGCGTTTCAAGAACCCACTTGCCGCGTAGCACCACCGACGTCCGATTCGCGTACGAGGTCACCGTGAGCAGGCTGGCCTGACCCAGCAGCCCGTGCCGGCGGTCATCGTCCCAGTCGTAGCGCCGGAAGTGACTGCCATACAGGTCTTCGACGCCATAGTGACGCGCGAGCTGTTCGTTCAGAAAGGTGTAGTCGGCCCGGAGCAGGTCCTGAATGGGCCGGTCCTCGCGGATCTGGCTCTGAAAGAACAGCTCGGTCTCTTGCACCATCGCCTTCCGCAGCGAATCGTTGAACCCGGCGAACAGCGCGCCGTCTGGATCCTGCTGGAAGATGTTGCGCATCTGCAGCCACTGCCCAACGAAGTCGTCCATGAACCGCGTGGCGCGGGGGTCGGCGAGCATGCGTCGCACCTGTCGACCCAATGTCGCGCGGTCGCTGAGCTCGTCTCGCGCCGCCAGGTCGAGCAGTTCGTCATCCGGAATGCTCTTCCAGAGAAAGAACGACAGCCGCGTGGCCAACTCGAGATCGCTCAGTTGATACACGGCGCCAGGCCGGACATCGATCGGCTCNCGCTCGATCCGCATCAGAAACTGGGGCATCGACAGCAGCGCTTCAAGCGCGCGTTCGATGCCGGCCTCGAAATTGCGACCCTGGCGCCCCTCACGGTAGATGCCGAGCAACGGCTCGACGTCGTCGGCGGCAACCGGCCGACGGTAGGCGCGTCGCGCCAGCCCGGCGATGATCTCCCGCGCGCAGGACTCCTCCTGTTCGGCCCGGGCCCCGCTTGGCCGACACGTAAAGATACGTTGGCGACTGGCGGTGTCCCCTGGCACACGACCCTCGAAGGGGCCGGAAATGTAGAACTTGTCGACACCCGGCAATTGGCCCGTCGCGAGCGGAGACGGGGCCGAATCCGTGAAGGCCACCGACACGAGCCGGGTGCCCGCCGCAACCGGCACCCGGATTTCCAACTCGTGGTCGGCGGTCATCCGATACTGGTGGAGCCGCTGTCCCTCGACATCGTCTTCCGGCGCCGCAATGAGCTGGCCGGGGTCCGGGCCTGGGAACATACCGCCGATGGTGAACTGCTCGACCAGGGCATGATCGAGACGCAACTCGATCTGGTGCTCGTTCTCCGCAATGCCGTCGATCGTCTCGATGGTGTCGTTCCGCTTGAGCCGAATGGCGAACACATACTCGCCGTCGAGCGGGAAGTGGTGACGAACGGCCAAGCCGCCGTGGGTCCCGAACGGCATGTCCTCGCCGGCTCGCACATCGCGCCGCTCGAAACCCACCTCGTAGAGCTGCATGACCGGCCGCGTGTCCGGGCTGCCGACCACGGCCCGACTGATCTTCGTGGCCGCCGCGATATAGCGAGCCATCAAACCCGGCGTGATCGACAGCACGTCGGCATTGTTGTCGAAGCCAAACCCGGCCATGTCCGACGGCAACAACTCGTCGCCATCGACCTCCAGTCCCAGCAGGTCCTCGATGACATTCACGTACTCGACCCGGTTCAGTCGTCGCGACGCAACGCGCCCCGCATTGGGTCGCTCGGCCGCCACCCGATCGAGCGCCGTCTCGAGCGACGTCGCGAACGCGTCGACGGTCGCCGGATCGGGACGGGGCCGCCCTTCAGGTGGCATCTGGCCGCTTCGCAGCTTGTGAACCACCTTCTCGAGGACCGAGGCATGCTCGGCGATACGGGTCAGATCGACCTGGTCGAGGCGTAGCCCTGCGGTCTCGAGCCGTTCGTTGTGGCACGTGACGCAGTAGCGGTCGAGCAGTTCGCGAGAGGGAGTGTCCGGGCCGGGCTGCGCGCCGGCCGCCGCGAGCGGCGCCGACGGCGACACGGTTGCCGCGGCAACCACGACCCCGACCAGGATTGCGAGACGCATCGACATGGCCGTCATTCTCTTCTGTGCGCTCCGGGAAGCCCCAGTATACCTGCCGGCACCAATTGGGAACCAGAGTTAGACGGGGCTGCGCCCCGAAACCCCCGCGGCCGCTCCGCGGGGACCCCGAGTGCCCCACTCCGCGGCCGCGGGGCGCGCATTGTCGCGCGCCCTGGTGCGTTCCGCACCTTCACTCTAAACGGTGGTGCGACCCTGATCGGCCCTCAGCTCCCGACGGTCTAGGAACGTATAGACGGGAAACAGCACGCCCAGAAACCACCCGACCGTGAGGATGGCGGCCAGCCCATCGAACACCCGGAAGTTGGTGATTTTCCAGAACACGGCATCGTGGAACCGTAGGAACGGATACCGGCCCGGTCCGGTGATCGGCCGCAGGCAGATATCGACGAAATAGAACATCTGCCAGGAATGAGAACGGACGAACCGCCCGACCCCTACCAGCAAACGCAACGTGCCGGCCACGCCGTAGTCCTCACGAAACATCAACGCGATCTCTCGAAAAAACGGCGTCAACAGCAGCTTGCCAACCTCTTGCTGTTGCCGGTAGATACCGGGCGCGCGGTCGAAGAACTCGGTCGCCCCGGTCCAGTACATCGCCTGCATGATCGACATGAGGATGTAGAGACGGTGGAACCCTGCCGCCTCGAATCGCCTGGCCGAGGTCTGCATCTTTCCCGGCAACAGCACCCACCGCCCCTGCCGACGAATATCGGCCGCAAACTTCTGGTCCTCGAGGAAGTCCATCGACTCGTCGAAGCCACCGAGCGCGGCGAAGAAGTCGGGGGTGAGCAGCAGTCCCTGGTCTCCGTTGACGACATGCGACCGATCGAACGACATCTTCTCTTCGGCATAGCGGAACGCGAGACGGTGTTTGCGCGGATCCACACGGAGGAACTCGAGCTGGAAGTGCCCTGCCAGGCGATCGTGGCCGGCGACGCGCCGCTCGTCTGTCATGGTGCGACACCCTGACCCCAGGAGACCGTCCGACGGGATCCGCGTGTCCGCGTGTAGAAAGCAGAGATACGCCCCGAGCGCCTCGCGCGCCGCGCGGTTCATCTGTCGACCGCGTCCGCGATCGCCCGCGACCACTCGCGCGAAGTCGAACGACCCGACGATGGCGGCGGTATCGTCGTCAGACCCACCGTCAGCCACCAGCACCTCGAGCCGCACTTCTGTCTGTCGTTGCAGATCCCGCAGCAGATCGGGGAGCGAACGCTCCTCGTTGAGGGTGGGCACGATCACCGAGACATCGCACGACGACATGCCGCGAATGTACCACGCGGGTGCGTGCGCTACCCGCGTCATCCATCAACATTCTCCGCTCGACGACCTCGTCCTCACAGAGCCGTCTGACACCACCCTTTTCCCGATGCCATCGACCTGCGCACCCGCCTCGGCGTCTCGCGCCTTCCGTTCTGTTCTCGCCCCTGGCTGGAAGCACGGCGGTCCAAGAACGGATCCGGAAATTGCTCGTCAATGACCAGCCCCTCCGAGGCAGCCACACGCAAGGCATAGGGTGTCTCGCCGTCCCCGCAACAAGTGGATTGCCCCCCCGTGCAAGCAGATTATCGCCCCGACCGCGCGCCTTGCGCTGAGCATGCCCGCAACCAGGGCCGAGATCACGGCGGATTTCGACACCGAGGCGCACCTCAAGGGTGCTGCCGGGCGGGAACCGACCCTTCAGGCGGAGTCAGTCTCGTCGACGACCTGAGTCAGCGAGGGGGCAAGAAAGAGGTGCTCCGGCGGCGCGCGTGCGGGACGGCCCGCGGGCAGGTTAAACGGGAGCCCGCGGTGCTGCAGGATGCGCTGAATCACCGGCGGGTCCTCGATCAGGGCGATCAACCGGAGGCGCCCCCCACAGCGGAGACACGCGAGCACATACAGCCCGAGGCTTCGGCGCATCAGCTCCGCCCACAGATAGTTGCGTCTGTGGCGACAGCCCGGCGCGTCCGGAGGGTCATCGGCGGGCGCGTCCGGTTCCGCCGCGCCGTCGGGGTTGCACGCGGTCCCGAAGTGGACCACGAGCGACCGCTACGCTGCGCGCGGCGCCAGGACGCCGTAATAGAGAATGAGGTTGATGCGAGGCCGCTGCGCACGGTGTCGGCGGTGAT
>PAUN01000077.1 GCA_002712885.1 Acidobacteriota bacterium | reverse complement strand
TTGAACGTGTCGACGGCGGCCTCCTTCAGCGCTCGCTGCAACAGGGCCGGCTCGACCGCCGCGTCGGTGGTCAGGAAGCCCAGCATCGTCGCCATGTTTGGCTCGATCATTCCGGCCCCTTTGGCCATGCCTCCGATATGGAAGACTCCGGCGGGCGTCTGCACCCGGACCGCCGTTTCCTTCGGCGATGGATCGGTCGTCATGATCGCCTCGGCGGCCGCAGCGTGTCCGTCACGCCGCAGGGCGCCGGCGGCCTGCGCCACGCCGCGACGGACTTTCTCGGCGTCCAGCAACAAACCGATGACCCCGGTTGACGAGACCAACACCTGCTCCACCGGGCACCCGAGCGCCGCCGCCGTGTCGGCCGCCATCGTGCGGGAGGCCGCGAGGCCTTTGGCTCCGGTGCAGGCGTTGGCGCAGCCGCTGTTGACCACGACGGCCGCGGCGGTGTCCTGCGACGCTCGGAGATGGTCACGGGTCACGACCAGTGGCGCCGCGACCGCGAGGTTCGTCGTGAAGATGCCAGCGACCCGGGCCGGCGGAGTCGACTGGACCAGCGCCAAGTCGAGCCCCGATGCCTTGATGCCGCAGGCGACACCGGCGGCCTCGAAGCCCTCGGGTGCTGTGATGCCCCCCGAAATACGTTCCACCGTGGGTTCAGACATCGCTCTCACCAGACTGGAGCGTGTCCAGGACCTCGGCCAACATGCCGACCGCCTTGTCGATCTCCGCGTCCGACACCGTCAACGGCGGCAGCATCCGCACCACGTCGCCGGCGGTGCGGTTGACCAACAGTCGTCGTGCTAGGGCGCCCTCGACCACCTGGGCCGCGGTGTCCGCGGGCATCTCGAGGCCGCGCATGAGTCCGGCGCCTCGGATGTCGGTGATCACCGGGTACCGTTGGGCCAGTGCGTCGAGTCCTCTGCCAAGCGTGACACCAGCCTGGCGGACCCGCTCGAAGCCGCCGTCTTCCATGGCCTCTAGAAACACGAGGGCGGCTCGGCACGCCAGCAAGTTCCCACCATAGGTGGTGCCATGGTCTCCGGGCGAGATCGCGTCGGCGACTCGCTGGCTCAAGAGGATGGCGCCGATCGGCACCCCGGCGCCCAGCGCCTTCCCCAGCGACATCAGGTCCGGCTGCAGGCCAAGGGTGGCTGAGTAGAATGGCGCCCCCGTCCGCCCCAGCCCGCATTGGATTTCGTCGGCGATCAGGAGCGCCCCGCTCGTTCGACAGGCCTCCGTGACCGCGTCGGTGAACGCGGGCGCCAGAGGCCAGACGCCACCCTCGCCTTGGATCGGTTCGACGATGATGGCCGCCACATCGGGACCGCAGGCCGTCGCGAGCGCGGCCGGGTCGGTCGGGGAGACGAAGGTCACGTCGAGCAGCGGCTCGAAAGGCGCGCGATAGCCCGGCTCCCATGTGGTCGACAACGACCCCAGGGTGCGTCCGTGAAACGATCGCTCCAGCGCTACAAACCGGGTGCGAGGCTCACCCCGGGTGTGCCAGTACCGCCTGGCAAACTTCAGGCACCCTTCGACCGCCTCGGTCCCGCTGTTGCAGAAGAAGGCTCGTGCGAGCCCGGAGAGCGTCGTGAGTCGTCGACCGACTTCCCCTTGCAGCGGGTGAAAATACAGATTGGACGTGTGGACCAGCGTGCGCGCCTGATCGGCCACCGCCTCGGCCAGATCAGGGTTCGCATGACCCAGCGACGCGACACCCAAACCGGACAAGAAGTCCAGATACGGGCGGTCGTCGATGTCGAACAGATAACTGCCCTCTCCGCGCGCGAACACGATCGGAATCCGTTTGTACACCTGTAACAGGTGTTCTGCCTCAACTGCCTTGATCTGCTGCTCCTGCGTCGCCATGTCTCTCTACTCCGCGATCGCGCGTCGGACACGTCAGATATCCGGTGCGATGTCGCTCACTCGCTATCGCCCGTCGACCGTCGTCCCCGGGCTGTCATCAAGGTTGGTCGTGTTTTTGCCGCTGACAATCCGCACGCTGGCCACCCCTCCGCGGTGAGCCTCGCGGCACGCGATCAGTTTGGCGACCATCCCCGCGCTGGCCCGTCCGTCGGCGATCATCTGTTCCAGCCGGCCCGCGGTGAGGGACGCGATCGTGTCCCCGTGTTCGTCGAGCACTCCCGGGGTGCCGCCCGCGATGAGCAGACGCTCTACCGACAAGCGCGCCGCCAGATGCCCGGCCAGGGTATCGGCGTTCACGTTCAGCAACTGTCCATCGGCATCAGCTCCGATGCTCGCGATGATCGGCACGAACCCGGCGTCACACAGTCGCGTGAGCAGAACGGGTGGCTCGGTGCCCACCGGTGTCCCGACCCATCCGAGGTCCACCTGCGTGCCGTCGGCGGCCGTGTAGGTGTCGGCGCGCCGCATGGGCGAGACACCCGCGTCGGCGGCCGTCAGCCCGACCGCCGGGATCCCTGCGACACGCGCGGCCGCCACGAGCCGCGTGTTGACCCGGCCGGCCAGCACCCCCACCACCACCTCCAGGGTGTCAGAGTCCGTCAGCCGTAGTCCGTCGACGGCGCGCTTGGGGATGTTCTTCGCGGCCATTTCCGCATCCACCTCACGACCACCACCATGGACGACGACCAGCGGGCCGCTGTTCCGGAGTCGATGCATGGCGCGAGCGATGTTTCTCCGGCCGTTCGGCTGTTCGAGGAGCTCACCGCCCAGCTTGAGGAGCACCCCGGTCCCGTCGGTGGTCATGACAGGCCGGCCGTTTCGTCCCAGCCGAACGCCACGTTCAGGTTTTGCAGCGCCTGACCGGCGGCACCCTTGACCAGGTTATCGAGACACGACACCAGCACCAGACGGCGAGAGGCGGCGTCGTACTTCCAGCCGATGTCACAAAAGTTGGTATGGACGACGTGTTTGATTTCGGGAAGCGCGTCGCCTCTGACTCGCACGAACGGGGCGTTCGCGTACGCGCTGGCAAATGTCGCCGCGATGGCCGCGCCGTCTACGCCCGGGCGTACTCGCACGTAGCTGGTGGCGAGAAGGCCGCGGTCGAGCGGTACCAGGTGTGGGGTGAAGGTGACGGTCTGACGCAGCTCCTGCTCGATTTCCGCGCCGTGCCGGTGCCCCAGCACACCGTAGGCCGCGACATTGCCGTGACACTCCGAGAAGTGTGTTCGTTCGGACGGTTTCTTGCCGGCGCCCGAAATGCCGGACTTTGCGTCAATGATCACGTCGCCGTCGATCAGGTTCGCGTCGATGAGCGGGCGGAGCGCCAGCAGGGCCGCCGTCGGATAGCAGCCGGGACAGGCGACCAGTCGCGCCTCGACCAATTCACGACGGTAGTACTCCGTGAGGCCGTAGACGACCGGGGTCTCCAGATCCGGGGCCGCCGGATACCACTGGTGACGCAGTGCCCGATCGCGTAGGCGGAATGTGCCTCCGATGTCGAAGACGCGGACGCCTCTCGCGACCAGCGCCGGTCCGACCTCCGCGGCCACCGAATCCGGCAAGGTCATGAACACGGCCTGGGTCTCGGCCGCCAGCTGGTCGAGCGAGAGCGGCGTGATCTGACCGTCCCACACGCCAGTCAGTGCCGGCAGTGTTCGCGCGCCGTCAGTCGAGCCGGAGGCCATGGCCGTCGTGACTCGAATGAACGGATGTCTGGCCGCCAGTCGAATGAGTTCCTGACCGGCATACCCGGACGCGCCGGCGACTCCGATGGATACGGGTGTCATGAATAGTTATACTTTTATATGACTATTTATACATAACGAACTCCGACGCGTCAAGGGAAAACTGTTTCGGGCGTCGACGTTCACGCGGTTGGCATTGTACCTGGTGATGTATGATAATGCACAACACTGAATAACTATGAAGGCCTATCGTCAATCAGCCATTCTCGACCTGGTGTCGCAGCAGGACGTCCACAGCCAAGACGCCTTGCGTCGGCTGTTGGCCGCCCTGGGTATTACGGCAACCCAGGCGACCATCTCGCGCGACATCAAGGAGCTCGGGCTGGTCAAGCGGGCGGCCGACGGGGCCTATCAGGCCGGTCAGGACATGTCTCGGTCGCAGCTCGCAACTGGCGACCGGGTGCGCCGCGCTGTGGTGGACTGTCTCCGACGCGCCGAGCGAGTACAGCAATTGGTGGTCCTCAAGACCGACCCCGGATATGCGCAATCGCTGGCGCTCGCGGTCGATCAGGCCGGGTGGCCGGAGGTGGTGGGCACCGTGGCGGGCGACGACACCATCCTCGTGGTGACGCGGAACGAACGCAACGCCATCTCGCTGCAACGTCGGGTTGAGCAGTGGGCCAAGGCATAGCCGCTTGTAGGGAGCAAGAGAACTGATGGCACATTTGTGGTCCGGCCGGTTTGACTCGGCGCCAGACGAAGAGGTCTTTGAGTTTCAATCGTCATTTGCGTTCGACCGCCGACTGTTCGAGGACGATGTGAACGGGAGTCTGGCGTGGGCAGAGGGCCTCGCCTTGGCCGGCGTGCTCTCGGCCGAAGACGCGACGGCCGTCCGAGCGGCGCTCGAGGAGATCCGTCAGCGCGGCGTGACCGATCCGAGCTTTGTTGATGGCGACGACGAGGACGTGCATGCGTTCGTGGAGCGCCAACTGATCGAACGGGTTGGCGATGCCGGGAAACGGCTGCACACTGGTCGGTCGCGGAATGAGCAGGTGTCTCTCGACCTCCGCCTGTATCTGCGACGCCGCATTGGCGTGATCCAGCGGGAACTCGTGGCATTGGTCGATTCGTTGGCCGGTCAGGCCGCATCGGCTCGGTCGGCCCTGATGCCGTCCTACACACACCTCCGGCGGGCTCAGCCGATTCTGGTGTCGCACTTCCTACTGGCCCACATCGCGGCCGTCCGGCGGGACCACGCCCGGTTCGCGGCGGCCTTTGTCGAAGCCGACGCGCTGCCGCTCGGATCCGGGGCGATCGCCGGGGCGAGCTATCCCATCGATACCGCCGCGTTGGCGCGCCGCCTGGGTTTTGCGCGTGTCGTCTGCAACAGTCTGGACGCCACTGCCGATCGCGATTTCGTCTCGACGTTCCTGCACGCCAGCGCCTTGACGATGGTGCATTTGAGCCGGATGGCCGAGGATTTCATCATCTTTACCACCGAAGAATTCGCGTTCTTCGCGCTGTCGGACGCGGTCACGACCGGCAGTAGCCTGATGCCGCAGAAAAAAAATCCGGATCCGCTCGAACTGGTGCGTGGCAAGGCCGGTCGGGTGATCGGCCATCACAGCGGGTGGCTCGCTACGATGAAAGGACTTCCCAGCGGCTACAACAAAGACCTGCAGGAGGACAAGGAAGCCGTGTTTGACACCGACCACACCGTGGCGCGCTCGTTGCGCGTGGTGACCGCGGTCGTCCGGTCGTTGCGTTTGCAGGACACGCGCACCGAGGCGGCGGCATCCGGTCTCGCGCTCGCTACCGACGTGGCCGATGTACTCGTTGCGAGGGGTGTCCCGTTCCGGGAGGCGCACGAAGTGGTCGGCCGGATGGTGCGGGACCTGCTCGCCGCCAATCGCGACTTCTCCGCGATGACGCACGACGAGTGGCAGGGGTATCACCCGGCGCTCGACGCCGAGGCGGCGAGCCGGATCACAGCCCGGGGTTCGGTGGAGGCCCGCCGTACACCGCAATCGACGGCCCCCGACGCGGTGGCGGCCGCCCTGGCCGATGCGCGGGCGTGGGTGGAGGCATCAACCCCCGCGACTGATTAATGATCGTTTACGGGACGCGCTAGGAGTAGTAGAATATCTCCACTGCGCTTCGCAGCCGCCGGGCAGCCTCCACACGGAGAAGATGCTGCCGTCTAGGCCGTTCGTGACCGTCCCGCTGCGCAGCGCAATTCTTCTTCCTGAAGCGACGGACTACGTGCTTCTCAGTTTTGTGACTCGGGTGTGTGTCTCCCGTGCCTGACGGCTCGTCACAGCCGTGGTATAGCGGCCATTGATCTGTTCTGATACCGACGGTATGCACCCATCCACTGAATGGTCCCGCCACGTCTGACCAACCTATTTGCTTGAGAGGGATTCATGGAGCAGCGCCAGGTCCGTCTGGGTGACGTTCTAGACGACTATTGCACGCGCGAGCGTCGAGTCACCAACCACGCCGTGGTCGCACTGGTAGGCAACGAGGTCAAGTTGACCCGATGCACGACGTGTGACACCGAGCATCCTTACAAGGCGGCACGGGTGCCGCCTCGGCGCCAGACGAAGCTGGTGGCGGCGCTGTCAAGTGCCAACGCCGATCGTCCAGCCCCCGCCTTGCAGGGGCCGATCGCCAAGGCTGACGTCGAGGCCGCGGCCGAGACGGAGACCCCGATGGCGGCCTCGGCTGACGCGCCACCGCCCGAGGCGACGGAGTCGCCCATCCGGCTGCGAATCGACTCGGTACAGCGACCCCTCATCCGCGCCACCCTGGCACGACCCGAGGGGACGCCGCCGCCGGCTCGCCAAGCCCCCGTGTTCACTATTCGCGAGAACAATGGTCGCGACGGCGCCGCCGACCGTGGCGGTCGGCAGGGTCGCAAAGGGCGGAGCGGCGGCCGGCCGGGCGCCGAGCCCAACGGCAATCGTATCGATGGGTATCAGGGCCAGTCCGCCCGACCTAACCACGGCAAGAATGGCGCGAAGTCTCATCGGTCGCGGGGGGCGGGGAGCCGTCCCGACCGTTCCGATCGACCTGATCGCGCGAACCGGAGCCAGCCACGCAGTCGCGGTAAGGGTCGTTCGCGCTAGTGTTCTGCGGGTGCAGGATACTCACCCGCTCGATCCAACCGTGCTGGTCGCCTGGATTCCTTCGCCAGCCCTTCCCACGGATAGCTAGTGTCCTCGATCCGACGCACCCGCGGCGCGCTGTTGCGGCTGGCGCTCAACCGCCCCGCCACCGTTCTGGTCGGACTGGCCTTATTGTTGCCGGCCGCGGCCACCGCCACCGGAGACTACACCTGGGAGAGCTGGGTGACCGACGGTCTGGGATTGATCCTGGGCGCGACCGGGGCCGCACTCGTCTTCACCGGTCTCGCCGGTCGGCGGCCGGATTGGGTCGATCCCGACGAACCGGTCGAGCGGTAAGGCTGGCCGCGGGGGTGAGGGCGGCGGCCTCGCCCTACAACTGCGACGGTGCTCTGGCGACCGGGCGGGGCTCCGGTTGGTTCGCCTTGAGTTCGTATTCCAAGATCTTGCGGTAGAGGGTGCCGCGACTGATTTCAAGCACCTTCGCCGCCTGCTTCTTGTTCCACCCGAGTTGTTCCAGCACCCGCAGAATGTGCACCCGCTCAGCGCCGCGTAGCGAGGTCAACGGCTCGCGCGGTTTGATGACTGGAGTCTCGGCCGGACGCAGAAACTGCACGTCAGCCGCCCGAATCACGTTGCCGGCGGCCGAGACCGCGGCCCGGGACACCGTGCTCTCAAGTTCGCGTATGTTGCCGGGCCAGTGATACGAGCCAAACAGATCCAGCGCCCCCTGCTCGATCGTCTTGCTGTCGACGGCCAGACCGTTCGCGTCACAGTAGCGGGCTAACAGTCGGTGCGCCAAGAGCGGAATATCGGACGCGCGTTCCCGCAACGACGGCAGTCGGATCGAAGACGCGTTGACCCGGTGATACAGGTCTTCCCGGAAACGGTCGTCGCGCACGAACTGATCGAGCGGTCGATTCGTGGCCGAGATCAGCCGAAAGTTCACCTCGATGCTCTCGCGCTCGCCCAGTCGCTCGATTCGCCGGTCCTCGAGCACCCGCAACAGCTTCACTGGGCCACCATCGACAGGTCGCCGATCTCGTCGAGAAAGAGCGTGCCGTTGTTCGCCAGTTCGATTCGTCCTGGCTTTTGTTCGTGGGCGCCGGTGAACGCGCACTTTTCATAGCCAAACAGCTCCGATTCCAACAGCGTATCCGGGAGCGCGGTGCAGTTGACGGCCTGGAACCGCCCAGATCCTCGGCGGCTCAGCTCGTGGATCATCTTGGCCACGACTTCTTTGCCGGAGCCGGTCGGGCCAAGCATCAGCGCCGAGATGTCCGATTTCGCCGCCGTGCGGATCCACTCGAAGACGATCAGCATCTCCTCGTCGGAGCCGATCATCTCGCGGAAGCGTTGCACCGCCGGAGAGCGGCCTTCGTGATTGACGACAGCCTGCTCGGCCAGGAAACCGTCGAGCAATCGTGCCGCGGCCGAGTCGCCGGGCCGTGCCGCCTCGTACTGAGCCGGTGTGCCCGGTGCCCGGCGGGCGATTCCGAACGCCACGAGTTTCCGTAGACAGTTCTCGACGTCCTGCTGCAGCCGGCCAAAGCGCTGCATGAACCCTTCGACACTGAAAGCTTCGTGGGTTCTGGAGTGCAGGTAACGGATCAGACCGGAGCGGAGACTGCTCCAATCACTTAGAACGGCCTGGGAGGTCCGTCACTTCCCGAGTACCCGTCGACGGCAAAGTCATGCTCACCCGAGTACACGTTCCTGCCTCACCTAGTCTGTCAAGCCGACGTCGAAACGATGCTACACTTTCAGCCCGCGACGCCAACGGCCTCCTCGGGTCGATCTTCGCGCCGCGTCGGAGGCGCCGCGTGCCCCATCGTCCTTCCGGTCCAGCTGCTCCTTCGTCTGCCGCCCGACATCTGACCGGCAACCCTATCCAATACTATCGGCCCCAGGGCAGCCCTGACATCAGGCATCTGGTCGACCAGGGGTTTCAAGCGTTCAATGCGAGCCGCTTGGCGGAAGCCTGCCACGTCTACGCCGACAAGATGTTGGCTCCCGCCAGCGATACCACCATCGGGTTGACGATCGCCGGGGCGCTGACGCCGGCCGGTCTTGGCGGATGCGTCATCGAGCTGATGGAGCGGGGACTCGTCGACTTCGTGATTAGCACCGGCGCCAATCTGTATCACGACCTGCACTACGCGCTGAACTTCACGCTGCACCGTGGGTCGCCATTTCTCGACGACGTGGCCTTGCATGCGGACGGCGTCATCCGGATCTACGACGTCCTGTTTCCCGCCCAGGTGCTGCTGGAGACCGACGCCTACATCCGCGGCTTCTTGACCCGGCAGGCGTTCGATGGGCCGATCTCTTCGGCCGTGCTGCACTACGCCGTCGGCCAGGACCTGATGGCACGGCATCCCGGGTGCGAGACGCATTCGGTCGTGGCCTGCGCGGCGGCCACGGGGGTGCCCCTATACACGTCGTCGCCGGGCGATAGCTCGATTGGGATGAATCTGGCGGCGCACGAACTCCTCGGGGGCGGCGGCTGTCTGATCGATTCGAACCGGGACGTCAACGAGGTGGCCGCCATCATTCTTGACGGCACACGCAACGGGTGTCTGATTCTGGGCGGTGGGTCGCCAAAGAACTTCTACCTCCAGGGCCAGCCGACGCTCTGGGAAATCTACGGGATCCCGAAGGGTGGCAACGACTATTTCGTCCAGATCACGACGGACCAGGCGGTCTGGGGGGGGCTCTCGGGGGCAACACCCTCCGAGGCGGTCAGCTGGGGCAAGATCAACCCGGGGATGCTGCCGGACACGGTAGTGACCTACTGCGATTCGACCATCGCGTTTCCCATCTTGTGTGAGTATGTCGTCAGCTCGGAACATAGCCGTCGTCAGCCCCGACGCCTCATGGACCGGCGTGGCGAGATGATGGCCGAGTTGGCGCGCCAGGCGCGTGCCCGTCGCCCGACCTAGGTTTCCGAGCGGAGCGTCCGTTTGGCGGCGTTGTTTCGTCGGTCGCCCCCGCCGGGCGGGGCGCCCGCCTGGCTGCTCCCTCCTCGCGCCTGGCCAGGCAGACGCCTCGTCAGAAAACGCCCTCGGACCTTTTTTCAGCAACCTGCTAGGATCCGGCCCAACGTGTCAGACATTCCACCCCGATCTTTTCCCGCCTACTCGGTGACCAAGGGCATCGAGTTCTGCTACGGACATCGGCTGCTCGACTACGACGGGCCGTGCAAACATCTGCACGGGCACAATGCCGTAGTGGAGGTCGAGGTGCGCTCCGCGGCGCTCGATGATCACGCCATGGTGTGTGACTTCTCCGAAATCAAGCGGGTGGTGAAAACTTGGGTCGACCGGCAGCTCGACCATCGGATGATCCTGCGACGCGACGATCCGCTGGTGGCTCCGCTCACCGCCGCGGGAGAACCGGTGTATCTCGTTGACGAGAACCCAACTGCTGAGTGCATTGCCCGGCTGATCTTTCAGCACGCGGAGGTCTCGGGGCTTCCCGTCGCGCGGGTGACGGTATGGGAAACGCCGTCGTCGCAGGCCACCTATTCCCACCCGAGGTAGCCGCCCCGCTACGACGCCTCGATCAGGACCTTGGATGCGGCCTGCATACCGATGGTGATCTGGTGCCCGGCGCTGGTCCGTAGCTGCACGCTGTCGGCCGCTGAGTCTCGCGCCTCCACCTCGAGCGAGTTGCCCGGCTTCAGATTCTGGTTTTCCAGAAATCTGAGGAAGCTGGCATCCTGATCCGTGACCCGCGTTACCGTCACCGCGATGTGGAGTGGGCACGTCAGCAGCGAGTGGTAGTTGGGCGCGGCAACCGTGCCGTCCGGGGTCGGAATCGGGTCGCCGTGGGGATCGACAGACGGATGTCCCAGTATGGCATCCATCCGCTCGATTAAGCGGTCCGACACGACATGCTCGAGTTGTTCCGCATCCTCGTGGACCTCGGCCCAGCTCATTCCCACGACTTCGACCAGGAACTGTTCGATGAGACGGTGCCGTCGGAGCACCAACGCCGCCAGTTTGGCTCCGGCCGATGACAGCCGGACTCCGACGTAGGGCTCGTAGTCAACGAGCCCCGAGTCGGCCAGCGCCTTGACCATCGTCGTGGCCGTGCCCGGGGCGACCCCGACGGCGGTCGCGAGCTGCCCCATTGGCACCAGCGCCTTGTCCCTCCGTGAGGTTTCGGCCTGATAGAGCGCCTTCAGATAGTTCTCGACGGTGCTGGATGCAAGCATGGGCTGCCAATGGATTTGATTGACTTTTCTACTCCGTCAGTTCTATATTTTGAGTTGTCAAAACGTGACTGTCAATGACTCAAACACGGAATCTTGATGGTGCCAAAACCAGACCCTGGTCCCGCCGGGCATGGCTGCGGCTGGCCGGGCTTGGGTCGCTGACTGGCGGTGTCGCGGCCGTGGCGCAAGGCACGGTGGGTGGTCAAGGGACACCTGAGGTCGTCTCCACGCCGGATCATCGCGGCAGCGCGATGGGTCCCGTCGGCCGCGTGTCCACCGAGACGTTCGACCCAACCCGGTTTTTACGCTCCTGGAACTTCTCGGATCTCCCGGCTGACGAGCGGGCGCGATTCTACCGCGAAACGCCCCGGATTGACGGTACCACCTTGCGCGAATACGAGATGTTTGCGATTGACCGTGACATCGAGATTGCGCCCGGCGTGTTCTTTCCGGCGTGGACCTACAACGGGCAGGTGCCCGGTCCGACTCTCCGGGCCACCGCCGGCGACCGTCTCCGGATCAACTTCGTCAACCAGGGGTCGCACCCGCACACGCTGCATTTTCACGGCTGGCATCCACCGGATATGGATGGCTCGCTGCCGGCCCACCAGGTGTTGCCGGGAGAGAGCTTTCTCTACGAGTTTGATGCGGACCCGTTCGGCGTGCACCTGTATCACTGTCACGCGAATCCGCTGAAGCGGCACGTACACAAAGGACTATACGGCGCGTTCATCATCGATCCTCCGGCCACGTCGCCACGGCCGCCGGCCGACGAAATGGTGATGGTGCTCAACGCGTTCGACACTAATTTCGACGCCGAGAACGAGGTGTATGCCGCCAACACGGTGGCCAGTTTCTATGTGCAGGAACCGATTCGCGTCCAGGTGGGCCAGCTGGTTCGCATGTATGTGGTCAACCTCACCGAGTTTGATCTGATCAACAGCATGCATCTGCACGGGATGTTCTTCGATGTGTTCAAGACCGGCACCTCCATGACCCCCTCCGAGTCTACCGACACCATCATGCTGTGTCAGGGCGAGCGGGCGATTCTGGAAACCACGTTCCGCTATCCCGGCGAGTTCATGTTCCACGCCCACCAGAGCGAGTTCGCGGAGTTGGGTTGGATGGGGCTGTTTCGAGCGGAGGCCCGAAGTGCCGCTTGAGTCGCGCGCCGCCGCCCCAATCGCCGACCGACAGGTGCGGGGACCGACGCTCTGGGCCCTCGCAGCGCTGCCTCTGGTTCTGCTTGGCGGATTGCTCGGGTTGATGCTGTGGTCCGGCCCGGCCGACGTCCTCCGAGGCGAGGCGTACCCACCGGTTGAGGACCTGGCGTTCCAACGGATCACGCTCGGACCAGACGGCTTTGTTGCCACCGTGTTCAACGACGGCCCAGACCCGGTGACCATTGCCCAGGTGCAGGTGGACGATGCGTTCTGGGGGTTTTCCGCCGATCCAGGCACGACGCTGGCGCATCTCGGGCGCACGACCCTGACGATTCCCTATCCCTGGGTGCAGGGGGACACGCATGTGGTGCGGGTCGTGACCGCAACCGGGGTCACCGTCGACCACGAGGTCGCCGTCGCGGTCGAGACACCGCGGGCCGATGCGCGGTTTCTCGGTATTTTCACGCTGATCGGGTTGTATGTCGGGGTCATCCCGGTCGCCATCGGTCTGCTCTGGCTACCGCTTGTCTCACGGACGGGCCGTACTGGTCTCGACTTCCTGCTTGCGCTGACGATCGGCCTGCTGCTGTTCCTGCTCATCGAGGCGGGCCAGGAGGGACTGGAGGCGGCGGCGCTGGCGCCCGGGTCGTTCCAGGGGGTGGCGCTGTTCGCGTTCGGCGCGCTCGCTGCGTTCATCGGACTCGAGATGGTAGGCGGGTCGTTACGTGGTCGACGGGCGGAGACCGATGGGGCAGGCCGCGGCTGGGTCCTGGCCCTGCTGGTGGCTACCGGCATCGGATTGCACAACTTCGGAGAAGGGTTGGCGATTGGCGCCGCGTTCTCGCTCGGCGAGGCGTCGCTGGGCACCGTGTTGATTGTGGGTTTCACGCTGCATAACACCACCGAAGGATTGGCGATCGTGGCGCCGCTGGCGCACGAGCGGGTCCGGCTCTCTCAGCTTGTCCGCCTGGGCGCGTTGGGCGGCGGGCCCACGATCGTCGGCGCCTGGATCGGTGGGCTCGTCTATTCCCCGATCTGGTCGGTGCTCTGTCTCGCGCTCGGGGCGGGGGCCATCGCCCAGGTGATCGTCCAGCTGTCGCGCCAGATGGTCGGTGACAGGTCATTCGCTGGGTATGTGACGACCGCACCGGTCGCGAGCGGTCTCTTCGCCGGGGCGGCGGTGATGTATGTGACTGGGCTCATTGTCGGATGAGGGTGGTTGAGGATGTCGGGCGGTCGAGCTGAGGGTAGAGACATGGTGGAGAATGAGCGCGCTGGACTAGCAGCCCGTGTTGAAGGTCGCGCGTCGCACCGAGACCGGCGCTGGGCCGGTCGAATGCAGCGGGACCTTCAACACGGGCTGCTAGGTCACGGAGCGCGCGGTGCGGTGGCGGCGGTGCTCGTCGTAGCGATCGGTCTGCTATGTGTGATGCTGCTATTGCCCTTGACCGCCAGTACGAGCGCGGCCGTGCGGGAGATCACGCTCATCACGCGGGACATGGCCTTCTATTTGGAGGGCGAGTCGGAGCCAAACCCCACGATTCAGCTGCGAGCCGGCGAAGAGGTGCGATTCACCGTCCTCAATCGGGACCCCGGTCTTACCCACAACCTCGCCGTCGAGGCCTGGGGCCTCGAAACTCGCTATCTCAAGACCGAAGCGTCGACGACGGTGCTTGTGCGCGCCCCCGCGCGACCCGGTCGTCAGGTCTACGTCTGTGTGCCGCACGAGAAGATGATGCGCGGCATCATCGAAGTCGTGGAAGACGATTGACTCGCGACGTTCAGGCTGTCCTCCAATCTTCGAACGCCCCGCTTGATGAAACTCGATACGACCAACTGGTCTGGAGAGGGGACGTTCACCCAGACCTTAATCGATGCGCTGGACGCCGTCGAGCAGGTAGCCCTGCTCCGTGTAGAAGATGCGTCGTCGTCGCGGTCGGACGTCGAGTTCAACTTCATCAGCAATGAGCTGTTCCTCCGGTTTGGCACCCGCGATCGACAGGTACGTGCCAAGATGTTGGGCATTGTGCCGGTCACCAGGACAGTGACCGAACCGGTGATGACCGTGAGCGAGCTCGAGCGCGCGTTGTGCGAGATCGACGGGGTCGGACCGCCCGACTACGCCGACGCCGGGATGCTGCAGTACTTACGAACGGAGCGCATCGTGCCGCCCTATCAAACTCGAGGATATAAGCTCGTCGAGCTCGTCAGGATTTACGAGGTGGGCTCCGAGTCGCGGCAGGCACCGGACGATGTCTGAGATGTCCGATGTCAGTCGGCGCGTGAGGGCCACCATCGAACAAGCCCGGTCGGACGCGGCGGATCGTCGTGTGCGGGCCGAACGCGACGGAGCACACGCCCGAGAGTTCCTGGAATTGACCGCTACACCGGTCCTGCGCCAGTTCGCATCCGTGCTCAAGTCGGAGGGCTTTTTCTTTCGCTTGTCGACACCGGCCGGGGCGGTTCGGCTTGTGTCGGAGTCTCGTCACGAAGACTTCATCGACCTGGCCGTCGATACCACCCAGGACCCGGTGGCCATCACGACGGTAGTGAGCCACTTGCATGGGAAACGGGTGTCCACCGCGGAACGCCCGCTGCGTGCAGGCGTCGACATTGACCAGCTCACTCACGAAGACGTGCTCGAATTTCTGCTCGAGGCGCTACCCACCTTCGTCCAGCGCTAGTAGGTTTCCTGGCGAGGTGCCCGTCTGGCGGCGTTGCTTCCTCGGTCGCCCCCGCCCGCCTGCTCCCTCGTCGCGCCTTGCCAGCCGGACACGACCTCTTCCAGACGGGGCTGCGTCCCGAACCCCCCGCGGCTGTTCCGCGGGGACCCCGAGTGCCCCACTCCACGGCCGCGGGGCGCGCATTGTCGCGCGCCCTGGCGTCGCACAATCGAAGTCCCGTCCCCTGTTTGTCGCTCCCGTCGCCCAACCGCACCGCCACGTCTGACCACCCGGATGTGGCCGTACTCACTCTGTTTGGCGGCTGGGCTACGGGATGCGGAACTGGACCGTGGCGACCGTGCTGATCCCCCCCAGATTGAGCGTGGTGCCATCGAAGACCGGTCCATTGAGCCGGGCGTCGCTGGCCCGGTGACGTAATTCGCCGCCGATATTGACGGCACCGACCGGCACGCGTACACCGCCGAAGACCACCGGTCCCGCTGTGATGCCCTGGTCAATGGCACTGGACTGGCCCGAGAAGCTCCCGACCGTGAGGACGCGTTCCTCCGTGTAGCGCCAGAAGTGGATGGTGGCACCACCACCGACATATGGCTGAACGCGCGCGTCCCGGGTCAGGGGAAAGAGACGTGCCGTGATCGGGACCGAGACCGTGCGGACGGTCATGTCCACGGCTAGGCTGCTCCCTGTCGTGGCCTCGTCGACGGGCGGCGTGCCTGACACGCTCCGCTGATAGAACTCGAGGCCGGCGCCGGCCTCAATGTAGTCGCTGAAGGCCAGCGTCCAGTCCCCGCCGACGACGATGTTGTCGAAGTCTCCGATGTCAAACGTCTGAAACCCCCGGTTAGCTCTCAGGACGTCCTCGGTGGAACGGCTGCTCTCGGAGACAACCGAGAACTGTCCCACGCTGATACCGACGACTTGCTGCGCGTCGGCTACAGTCGGAACCGTCAGCATGCCGACAAGCAGTGACAGCCACCACCCGCCGACATGAGTCCCGCGATCCGCACTCGGTCGGCGCCCCACTAGATCACCTGCTCCTGTTCCAGCGCGGAGATACCGGCCGCGTCGTATCCCAACTCTTCGAGTATCGCGTGGCTGTGCTGACCCAGGACCGGCGGTGGTATCCGCACGCTACCGGGGGTGCCGGCCATCTTGACGGGAACGCCCAGTACATTGATGTTGCCCGCCTTGGGATGGTTCATCGGCAGCACCATCATCCGTTCGAGCAGTTGCGGGTCTGAGAGCACCTCAGCCAGGTCGCGCACCGCCCCGCAGGGGACGCCGGCGGTCTTGAGTGCGTCGAGCCACGCGCCTCTGGACCGGGTGCCTAGCCGCCCGGCGAGCAACGGTCGCAGGGCGTCCTGATTCTCGACGCGGCTCTTGTTCGTTGCGAAACGGTCGTCTTCGGCCAGGGCCGGCGCCTCTACCACCGCGCAGAACTTGACGAACAACCCGTCGTTCCCACACGCGACGACGATGTCGCCATCCGAGGCGGTGAACGTCTCATAGGGCACGATGGTCGGATGCTGGTTTCCGAGGCGAGGTGGCGCCTGGCCGGTCGCGAAACAGATGCCGGCCTGATAGGTGAGCAACGCAGCGACGGAGTCAAGCATCCCGACATCAATATATTGGCCCTGTCCCATGCGCTCGCGGGCGAGGAGACCTAGGGCCACACCGTAGGCCGCGAACATGCCGGACACGATGTCCGCGATGGCGACGCCGAGACGATACGGGGTGCCGCCACCTGGCCCGGTGATGCTCATCAGTCCGCCTTCGCCCTGCATGACCGCGTCATAGCCTGGTTCGGAACGGCGAGGTCCGGTCTGTCCGAAGCCTGAGATCGAGCAGTAGACGAGGCGGGGATGGATCGCCGACACGGCGTCGTACCCGAGGCCCTGTCGATCGAGCGTGCCGGGTCGAAAGTTCTCGACCAGGACGTCGGCGTTGGCGATGAGCTTGTCGAGCACCGCCCGTCCTTCTGGGCGCTTGAAGTTGAGCGTCAGGCTTTCCTTGTTTCGGTTGACGCTGAGGAAGTAGGAGCTCTCGCCGTTTTGGAACGGTGGTCCCCACCCGCGGGTGTCGTCGCCCTTGCCCGGTTGCTCCACCTTGATGACCCGGGCCCCCATATCGGCCAGCATCATCGTGCAATACGGGCCGGACAGAACGCGCGTCAAATCGAGTACCTTCAGCCCGGCGAGGGCCCCGCCGGTCGCTGGTATGGACGTAGCACTGGTATCGCTCATCGTGTCTGTGTCTCTCTCAGGTCGTCGTGGTTAGGTCTGGGCGGCGATGGCTCGCCCAAGCCGCTCCAGCCCGGTGCTCAGCGGCGCCGATTTGCCGCCGATGCCCAGCCGGAAATGGTAATCCAGTCCGAAGTGCGCGCCGGGGACGACGAGCAGGTCATGCTCCACGCGAATCGCTTCTGCCAGCGCCGTCGAGTCCCGGGATCCTGAATAGCCTACCAGGGTGACCCCGCCGGCTTCCGGAGGAATCTGGTGGACACTGGGCTGTCTGGACACCCAGGCGGCGACCGTGTCCTGATTCTGCCTGAGGATACGACGCGTGCGCTGCAGCAGGAGGTCCCGCCGCGCCGGTTCAAGTGCCGCTCGCGCCAGCAGATCGCTGATGGCGCCGGTCGCGATCGAGGTATAGTCCCGCCGACCCCACAGGTCGTCGATGATGTCCGACGGACCCGCGACCCATCCGATACGGAGTCCAGGGAGCCCGTAGGCCTTCGACACGCCGGCGGTGATGAGCACCCGGTCATATCGGCCCCAGGCGGTCGGCGCCGCCAGTCCATCGAGTTCCGCCCCTCGGTAGATCTCGTCCGCCAGCACCCAGCACCCGTGGGTGGCGGCGATGTCGCACAGCTTGGTCACGTCCGCGTCACTCAACCGGCTGCCGGTCGGGTTGTTCGGGTTGCAGACCGCGATCAGGCGAGTCCGGTCGGTGACGGCCGCCCGGACGGCGTCGAGGTCGAGTGTCCAGCGGGACTGCTCCGCGCGCAGCCAGACCTCGCGGATGGTGGCGCCGAACGCCTTGGCCAATCCGGGAATCTGCATGTAGTTGGGTTGGATGCTGACGACCTCGTCGCCGGGGGAGATCAGCTTCCAGCAGGTGACAAAGTTCGCTTCCGAGCCACCGTTGGTGACCAGGATGTCAGCAGGTGTCGCCCCCTGATAGAGGGTGGCGATCCGTTCTCGCAGGGCGATCGTGCCATTGGTCTGGGTGTACTCCAGTGACTGCTCCAGCAGCGAGTCCAGGTCATCGGGCTCTAGCAGATCACGCACTCGAAGCGGGTGCACGCCGCTCTCAGACAGGTTGATGCCAACCGTATGTTCGTACCTGGACTGCCAGCGCTCGAGTGCGAACGGTTCGATTGGCATGAGGTCGCGGCCGCTGTCGTCAGTCGTGGTCCGCGTCGTCGGCCGTCGGCGACGGGTCGAGATCGCCGAATAGGTCGGCCATCTCGGGAGCTTGCAATGGGCGCGGTCTTCGCTCGACCAGCGGGGTCTCCGGAATCGGTTCCGTGGCGCTGACGCCGAGTTCCTTGAACCGCCGCGCGGTCACCAGTCGGCCCCTAAGCGGCGTTCCCTGTCCAGCTCGGCGGTCGCGCGGACCAGCCGCTCAGCCTGTTCGCGGGCGTGCGCGCGTGCCGCCGCCGCCTCCGCTTGCGGTCCGGCCGTGCGCTCGCCCAGTCGGTCCAGTTTCCAGCCGGCGAGGTCGCCCACGGCCAAACCAAGGGCCACTCCTACGAGCATCGAGACGGTGTCCACTGTGTTCGCTTACCTGGGCCGTGGGGGTGTGACGCCAGTGCCGGGATCTGAGCGTAACTGTGACGCGTCTCACAAGTGTAACCGGTGGGGCGGCCGTGGCGACGGCTCGGCGCCACCTTGAAGACGGTCAAAAGGCAGCATAAAATATACGGTTCTGGTGTCCCGTCGGCAAACGACTGGTGCTGGAGACACACTCATACGAGGACTGACCAGGTAATGGACGATCACGCGCGCCGCGTCTACGACTCGATTCTTGGTCTCCAGTGCGACGCCGAGAACCCCACCCCGTTGGTGCGGCTGAATCGAGTAAGCCCGTTTCAGCACACCGAGGTCTACGCCAAGCTCGAGTGGTACAACCCGTTCGGTGCCGTGAAGGACCGCGTCGCGGCGAATCTCCTCTTAGACGGTGAAGCGCGACACGCCGTGGGGCCGAACCAAAAGCTGGTCGAGCCCACCTCCGGCAACACCGGCATGGCGCTCGTCATGATGGCCAACGCGAGGGGTTACACCCTCACCACGCCCTTGTCGAGTGCGATTCCGCTCGAGAAACGCACCATGTTGCGGTTCTTTGGCGCCGATGTCATCGAACTGCAAGACACGCTGTGCCCCGCCCCCGGCGCCCCCGAGGGGGCGATCGCGAAGGCGATGGAACTCGGTGCCGAGCCGGACTTCCACATGCTGAATCAGTATGTGAACGAAGCCAATCCAGCCGCGCACTACAAGACCACCGGCCCGGAGATCTGGCGGCAGACCGCGGGCAGAGTGACCCACTTTGCCGCCGGGCTCGGCACCTGCGGCACCATCACGGGTACCGGTCGGTTCTTGAAGGAACAGCGTGCAGACATCCAGGTGCTCGGGATCCATCCGCAAGATGGACACGACATTCCTGGCGTGCGCAGCTTGCGTCAACTCCAGCAGACGCAGCTGTTTCGTCCGGACGGGTACGACCAGGTGGTCGAGGTTACTGACGACATTGCGTATCAGCTGTGCCTGCGGCTCAATCGGGAAGAGAGCATCATCGCGGGGCCGAGCTCCGCCATGGCGCTGGCGGGCGCGCTCAAGCTCGTGCCCGACGAGCCGGGCAATCTCGTGGTGGTGATCTTTCCGGACAACGCCTTCAAGTACGCCTCGTCTTTCGTCAAGCATCTCCCCGGGATGGTGGCGCCGGGTGCGGCGACCGGGGCCGGGCGAAATCCCTTGCTCGATCGGATGCGAGAAAACGTCCGAGGAAATGCGGGCCTGACGATTGGGGTCGAGGACGCGCACACCCAGTGGCAGCGCGACAAGCCGTTCGTCCTGGACGTGCGTCCGACCGATCAGTACGACGAGGCCCACGTGCCGGGAGCGATCAATATGCCGCTGGCCGAGGTCGGGGAGAGTAGCGAGGCGCTGAACATGCTGCCGCGCGATCTGGATGCGCCGATCCTGAGCATCTGCCAGCGCGGGAATGCGTCGCTCTCCGGGCTGTTGTTTCTGAAGTCGCTCGGCTATCGCAACGTCCGGAGCGTCGATGGAGGAACGCTGGCGTGGCGGGACAAGGGCTTCGTCACCGACTCGGAGTGATGGCGCCCCAGACGCTCGTGCTCCAGGCCGATGCTGACCGCGGGATCCGCCGGCACGGCCGCGAGGCGTACCCGCATGAGTGTTGCGGCGCGTTGATCGGACGCGACCACGTGGTAACGGAGGCGTTGGCGTTGCCCAACAGCACCGACGAGGGGCCGCGCCGGCGATTCTTGGTTCGGCCGGTCGACTACCTCGTGGCAGAACGGCGAGCCGCGGCGCTGGATGCCGAGTTGATCGGGTTCTACCACTCGCATCCGGACAGCCGGGCCCGACCGTCGCAGTACGACCTCGACCACGCGTGGCCCGCATTCGCGTACGTCATCGTCGCGGTGGAGCGGTCCACGCCGCGCGCGCTGACCTCTTGGCGTCTACGAGAAGATCGGTCGGCATTCGAGGAAGAACCGGTCGCGGTGGAGCACGATTGATGGACAAAACAAAGCCCCCCGACAATGGGCGCCCCGCGGCCGCGTGCGGGTTCGGGGCGCAGCCCCGTCTGAGAGAAGGACGACCATGGCAACCAAGATTCTGATTCCGACGCCCCTTCGCGGCTACACCGACCAGCTCGATGAGGTCGAGGCCGAAGGCGCCACCGTTGGTGAATTGCTCGCGAACCTCACGACGCGGTACGCCGACCTCCGCAAGCATCTGTACGCGGAAGACGGTACGCGCCGCAACTTCGTCAACATCTACCTGAACGATGACGACATCCGATATCTCGAGAAGGACCAGACGCCCGTGACCGCGGACGACACCGTGAGCATCATTCCCTCCGTGGCGGGTGGAGGGTGGTCGTGACCCAGGCCGGGCCGGCCGCCCTGACCAACGAGGAGGTCGGCCGCTACAGCCGGCACCTCATCATGCCCGAGGTGGGTATGGAGGGCCAGCTGAAATTGAAGGCGGCGCGCGTGTTGTGTATCGGCGCTGGCGGGTTGGGCTCTCCAGTGGCGTTGTATCTGACCGCGGCCGGGGTCGGTACCATCGGCATCGTCGACTTCGACACCGTTGACCACAGCAACCTGCAGCGTCAGATCATCCACGGGACACCGGACGTCGGGCGCTCGAAGCTCGAGTCGGCCAAGGCGCGGCTGAACGCCCTCAACCCGGAGGTCGAGGTCGTGACGTACGAGATGGCGCTGTCGTCCCAGAATGCGCTCGGGTTGTTTACCGACTACGACATGGTCGTCGACGGGACCGACAACTTTCCAACGCGCTATCTGGTCAACGATGCGTGCGTGCTGACGGGCAAGCCGAACGTGTACGGCAGCATTTCCCGGTTCGAAGGCCAGGCAACCGTGTTCGCCGCCGAGGATGGTCCCTGTTACCGTTGCATGTTCCCAGAGCCACCACCGCCGGGACTGGTGCCCAGTTGTGCCGAGGGCGGTGTGCTCGGCATCTTGCCGGGCGTTGTCGGGACCTTGCAGGCCACCGAGGCGATCAAGCTCATCCTCGGGGTTGGTGAATCGCTGGTGGGGCGGTTCTTGCTGTTCGACGCGCTCAAGATGCGGTTCCGCGAACTGAAAGTGCGACAAGACCCGAACTGCCCGGTGTGCGGCGAGCACCCGACCGTCACCACCCCGATCGACTACGACCAATTCTGTGGAATCACGCCGCCAGTCCCAGCGGCCACACCGACTTCCGGGTCGACGGACGCAACCGTCGAAGAACTCAAGACACGCCTCGATCGCCAGGACTCGTTCCTGCTGCTCGATGTGCGCGAGCAGCGCGAGTTCGAGATCTGCCGCATCCCCGGCTCCGTGTTGATCCCGCTCGGCGAGCTTCCAGCTCGAATGTCCGAGCTGGACGGCCACGCCGACGTGATCGTGCACTGCAAGTCGGGCGTTCGGAGCAGAAAGGCCGTCGCGCTGTTGCGGGATGCAGGTTACACCCGGACGCGTAATCTCCAGGGCGGTATCTTGGCGTGGATCGACCGCGTCGATCCAACGCTCCCCAGGTATTGATGGGACCACGGGCGGCTAATCCGGCTACAATGAAGCACCGGTATTTCGATGCTGCGACTCTCCAAGAAGGCTGAATACGCGCTGATGGCGGTCAAAGACTTGGCCTCGCGCCCGGAGTCCGAGGCCGCGAGCGCCCGCGAGATCGCGGAGCGCTACGGGATTCCGGTCGAGCTGATGGCGAAGGTCTTGCAGCGATTGGTGCGGCAGGACTTGCTGGCCTCTCACCATGGCACGCGTGGCGGGTATCATCTCGCCCGTTCGCCCGAGCGGATCTCAGTGGCCGACGTCATCGAGGCGATCGATGGTCCCGTGATGGTCACCGCCTGTACCAGTTTGGATGACGAGTGCGAACAATTCGCCACCTGCAATATTCGCGATCCACTGTGGCGCATCAAGGACCAGATCGTACAGGCGCTGACCTCCTACAGCCTCCAGGCGCTCGCCGCGGACGAGTCCCCGCTGGTGCCGATCTCGCTGTCGCCTCGCTCGTCGGAGCCAGACGCGCTGCCACCCGTGGCGCACGTGCCTCAAACGTAGGTTCCCGGGCAAGGCGCCGTAGGGGCCGACGTCGCCGCCCCGTCTGAGGAATGCCCGCGCCGCTTCAACCAACCAATGAACCTGCCAATCTACATGGACGGTCACGCGACGACGCGTGTCGACCCTCGCGTTATCGCCGCGATGGTACCGTTCTTTGGTGAGTACTACGGCAACGCGGCGAGTCGTCATCACCAGTTCGGGTGGGCGGCGCGAGACGCGGTGGTCGAGTCCCGGTTGGCGGTCGCCAGGCTCATCGGAGCCACCTCCCGAGAGGTGGTATTCACGAGCGGTGCCACCGAGTCAAACAACCTGGCACTGAAGGGTGTGATGGACGCGTCCCGCGCCCGGGGCAATCACATCGTCACGGCATGCACGGAACATCGGGCGATTCTGGACCCGTGCGCCCGGTTGGAGCAGCAAGGGGTCACCGTCTCGTATCTGCCAGTGCGGGGCGACGGGTTGCTCGACGTGGGCACGCTCGCGGCCGCGCTCACGCCGGCCACGGTGCTGGTCAGCGTGATGTCGGCCAACAACGAAATCGGCGTGCTCCAGCCAATCGGCGATCTGGCCCGCGTGGCCCATTCCGGCGGTGCCCTGTTTCATACGGATGCCGCTCAGGCGGTTGGGCAAGTCAAGATCGATGTCTCCGAAGATGGCATCGACCTGCTGTCGATGACCGCCCATAAGCTGTATGGGCCCAAGGGAATCGGTGCGCTGTATGTCCGCCGCGGTCTGACGCTTACACCGCTCGTCGACGGCGGTGGGCATGAATCGGGACTACGTTCCGGTACCTTGAACGTTCCGGCCATCGTCGGTCTCGGGCACGCGGCGCGGTTGTGTATGGCAGAGATGAGCGAAGAGGCCGAGCGCCTGACGCAGCTGCGCAACCGCCTCTGGCATGGGCTCCAGCAAGCATTGCCTGGAGTCTCGGTCAATGGGTCGATGACGTCGCGGTTGCCGCACAATCTCAATGTCACGTTTGACGGCGTGGACGGCGAGCAACTGTTGATCGGCCTCGATGACGTGGCGGTGTCGTCGGGCGCCGCCTGTTCGTCGAGTCGTCGGTCGCCGTCACACGTGCTCACAGCGCTGGGTCTGCGGGAGGCCGCGGCGCAGGCCTCGATCCGGTTTGGTCTCGGTCGCTTCAATACGGACGAGGATATTAATTACGTTGTTGAGAAGCTCCGAGACTTGGTCGCCAGGTTGCGGGCGCCCGTCCCGGTGTTCGAGATCGAGGATGACGCGCCTGAACTGCCGCCAGGTTGGGCCGCGGCACCAGACCGTCCGAACCGGGGGGCCTAAGGTAGACTGAGAAAAGACCATGATTGAGATCACCCAGGCGGCGGCGAAACGGATCCAGAGCGCCATGCGACAGGAGGGGATTGCCGAGGGCGGTCTCCGGGTGGGCGTCAAGGCTGGGGGGTGCTCGGGTATGAGCTACATCTTCAAGTGGGAGCAGACACCCACGTCGGATGACGAGATTTTTGAGAGCGACGATGGGGCGAAGATTTTCGTTGACCCCAAGAGCTTCAAGTATCTCGACGGCACCGTGCTGGACTGTGACCCGAACATGCTCGGCCAGAACTTGATTCTGCGGAATCCCCACGCCAAGACTGAGTGCGGATGCGGTCTGTCGTTCGGCCTGTGAGCGGGTCCCACGCGCGCCAGTGTCCCCGCCGGCGAGCCTCCGGGTGATGTGATGGCCGCGCCGGCTTTCACCGAGGGCCACGCTGCGTCCACCAGAGCGACATGTCCCCCGCCGCCGCAAACCCGATCCTCGATGGCCACCCGGCCACTGGCTGTGGTGTCGAATCGGGAGCCTTATCTGCACTCCAAGGCGGAAGACGGGTCCGTCACCTGGTCACCAACGACAGGTGGGGTATCGGTCGCGCTGGACGCGCTCATGCGGGAACGTGGGGGCGTGTGGGTCGCCCACGGCGCCGGTGACGCCGACAAGAGTGTCGTCGACGACGGGGACCGGGTGCGGGTGCCACCGGACGCGCCGGCCTATGCTCTTCGCCGCATCTGGCTGAGCGAAACCGAGGAGCGGCACTACTACGAGGGATTCGCCAACGAAGGACTATGGCCGCTCTCGCATGTGGCGCACGTCAAGCCTGTGTTCCGGGCAGAAGACTGGCGTGTGTATCGAGCAGTCAACGACCGGTTCGCACGCGCCGTCGATGACGAGCTGCCGGACCGAGTGGCTCCGGTGTTCATTCAGGACTATCACCTCACGCTGGTGCCGCACTACTTGCGACAGCGGCGTCCGGACGCGCGTATCGCGCTGTTCTGGCACATTCCGTTCCCGCATCCCGATACGCTACGGATCTGCCCCTACCGTCGAGAGATTCTTGAAGGCTTGGCGGCGACGGATCTCCTCGCGTTCCAGCTCGAGCGGGACCGACGCAATTTCCTGGCGGCGGCCCGCGCCGAGCTGGGGGCCACCGTGAAACACGGTCGGGTTTATGCGTCGAACCACACCACCACGGTCTGCACCGCGCCGATCGGCGTTGACTTCGATCGCATCCAGTCCATTGCCAGAGACCCCGGCCTCGAGACGGAGATGGCCCGGTTGCGCCGGGAGCTGCGGATCGAGACGCCGCTGGTCGGCGTCGGGGTCGACCGACTCGACTACACGAAAGGGATTCCGGAGCGTCTCGATGCGCTCGACGCCTTGTTCACCCGATGCCCGGGGCTGGCCCATCAGCTGACGTTCGTCCAGATCGCGGTGCCGTCCCGGTCGAAGCTGGACCGCTATGCGGCCGTCGAGGCAGACATCGACCAGCGCGTCGCCGCGCTGAACACCAAGCATGGCCCGGGCCCGGGTGGCGGTGGGCCGATCCGGTATCGGAAATCGGCGCTCCGCATCAAACGTCTCGTCGCGTTGTATCGATTGGCCGACTTTTGCATCGTGAGTTCCCTCCACGATGGAATGAATCTCGTGGCCAAGGAGTTCGTCGCGGCGCGGGACGATCTCGACGGCGTGCTGGTGCTGAGCGAGATGGCCGGTTCGGCGCAGGAACTGAGAGAAGCGGTCATCATCAATCCCTACGACGTCGAAGGGTTCGCGAACGGGCTCCAGCAAGCACTGGACATGCCGGTCGACGAGCGTCAGCGTCGTATGCGCGCGCAACGGCGCGTCGTGGCCGGCCACGACGTCTTTCGTTGGGCATCGGATATTTTCGGAGGACTCGACCACCTGGACCCGCGCTCGTGGCCGCCTGCCCCGGGTGGCCACATTCAGACCGCGTAGCGACGAAGCCAGTAGCGACATGCTCCACCTTTTGGCTCCCAAGCGGTCATCTGTACCGGTGGGTCTTCAGGCCACTCCAGGAGGGACTGGGGGCCGCCTCCGGTGCGGACACGGCGACCGGCGTTAGGGTTGCGCTCAGCCTCTCCCGCGTGCCATTCTCTGAACTGCGAATTCAGAAGGAGCGACCACATGCCACGTGCAAAGCAGGGGAACTCGCGGCGTCGGTTCATGAAACAGGCGGTGCTGGGCGCCGGTGCCACGGCGGCAACGCTGGGGGCTGGAAGCGTCGGATTGGCTGCGGCCGAAGAGGACACGGCACCGATTCGGGTGCCGGACGAATTCGAAACCGCCAAGAACGCCGCGCTGCCGGCCGTCGATTTCCCGATGACCGGGGCGCAAGTCTTCGCGCGGGCCTGCAAGGAAGAGGGTGTCGCGGCGCTGTTCTGTTGCCCCGGCAACTACAGCGTGGTGCACGCCATTTCCGACACCGGTATCCCGACCTATGGCGGTCGTCACGAAGGGTCGCTCTGCCATGCAGCCGATGCCTTCACCCGTGTGACGGGCGAGGTCGCCGCGACGTCCGGGACCGAGGGGCCGGGATTCACTGACATGATCTGCGGCATCGCGACGGCCAACGCCGCCCGGTCGCCCGTGCTGGTGCTGGCGAGCAACAAGACGATTTTTGCCGAAGACACAGAGCGGGGTATTCAGGACGCCTATCAGCAGCCGACCACCGAAGGCCTGCGCAAGTACGGGAAGCGGCTGATTACCCCGGCCCGCGTGCACGAGTATGCCGGTTACGCATTCCGGCAGCTCCGGAGCGGCGTGCCCAAGCCGGTCCACCTTGACTTCCCGGCCGAGATCGCTAACGCCCGGTTCCGGGACGCCAGCGAGATCGAGTACTTCTACGACAAGACGAAGTACCGCACCGACACAAAACCGCACCCGGACCCGCGTGCCATCGATCAGGCGGTTGCGTTGCTGCGTGATGCCGAGCGCCCGATGATCGTGTCGAGCAACGGCGTGTTCCACACACGGGCGTGGGACGCTCTCCGCCAGGTCGCCGAGCGGGCACAGATTCCGGTTGTCGAGTCCGGTGCGACCAAGGGGCAGTTTCCCGCTGACCACACGCTGTCGGCCAGTACCGCCCCGGGCGCACTGGCCAGTGCGGACCTGGTGCTGCTGGTGGGCCAATACTGCATGCCCACCCAGGGCGAGTTCGCCTTTGGCCCGGACACGAAGTACATCCGGATTGATCCGGAGGCGGGGGATATTGGCCGGAACCTCCCGATCGATCTGGGCATCGTCAGCGACGAGAAGGCGGCGCTCGAAGCACTGGCCGCCGCCGTGCCTCAGATGCGTCACGACGCCTGGGTGGCTGAAGTGGCCGCCGCGAGGACCGAGTTCGAAGCGGAGAACGAGCAGTACTACCAGACCGGCCTCGGCTACACCGACGCCGTTCACCCGTCAGTCATCGGCAAGGAGCTGGCGGACTTCCTGCACGCCGGCAACCTGCCACGCGACCGGACGACGATTGTCCAGGGCGGGTACGGTATCGCCCGATATACGCGCCGGTATCTGCGGAGCTACCGGCCTGGACAGATCATGAACGGCGCCTACCAGTACGGCGCCATTGGTCCCGACGTTGGCTACACCATCGGGGTCGCGGCGGCGGTCCAGCAGGGGGCCGGGGTGCAGGCCGCCTACAAAGGCCACCCGATCATCGCGATCACGGGTGACGCTGGTTTTGGCTACAGCGGGATGGAGATGGAAACCCTCTCGAAGTATCGATTGCCCGCTGTCGTCATTGTCTACAACAATAACGCGTGGGGCACCTGGGAAGGGCAACGCAACAATCAGGTCGGATTGCCGGTCCATCTGTTTCAGGAGAACCTGCGGTACGACAAGCTCGGTGAGGCGCTTGGCGCGCACGGTGAGTATGTGACGACGCCGGGCGAGTTCAGGCCGGCACTCGAGCGAGCCTATCAAGTGGCGCTCGACGAGAGCCGTCCCTCGGTGGTGAACGTGCAGGCGAAGAAGGAGTTCTGGCTGCGCGATCAGTATGCGCCGGGATTCCTCGGCAAGATCGAGCCGGGCGTGATGTCGTACTACCACTAGCGGGGTGCACGAGTCGAAGGGCACCCGAGGCTACCTACGGAGAGGAAGAAGCCGGCACGCTGTGCCGGCTTCTTCTATATTGAGAACGTGACAGCACGAACCAAGGGCGCGCCGCCCCTCTCTCATCGGCGGCTGACGGCGAAACAATCGTTGGCGGTGGTGCGCGAGCGCCTGCAGACATATGCCGACCGCGGCGTGTTTCGAGGGTTCAGTGAGCAGGCCCCTCTCGCCGGACGTCATCGATTCCGATTCTCGTGGCTTGGTGTGCGATCGTTGTCGCTGGACTACACGCCGGAAACCGGGACGTTCCTGTTTCGTAATCTCCTGCCCGGCATTCCCGCTCGTTCATCGCTCTCTCGCGACCTGCAGGGGTTCGTGGCCGGTCGCTCCTCTCCACGTCTGCCTCCGCATCGTCGGGTCGACCGGCGGCGGGCGCGGATCGGGTGCGTGCCCTCACGCGGCGCCGTGTCGGTGGAGCTTGTGGCGACGCGGAACCATCACGAGTACGGCGTCAACCGGGTCGTCAATCTGGCGCACGAGATTTTCTTGTATCTCCATACGTATCAGCCGGAGTACATGTGGAAGCATTTCGACGCACCCCAAGAATAAGGATGTCGCCTGCCATCTGCCACAGGTCACACGGAGAATCGAACATGCAGCAGTACTGTGTCCGTCTACTCGCGGTCGTCATCCTGGCCATCGGCGGCTACGCTACCGTGACGGTCGCGGTTCTCCAGTCGCATCCCGCCGAACCGCACCGGCACCCGGAGGGCCAAGCCCTCGAGAATCCGATGGAGGCGACCGCGGACTCGAAGGCCACCGGCCGACAGCGCTATGTGTTCATGTGCCGCGATTGCCATGGCAACACCGGTCTCGGCGACGGCGATATGGCGCACGCGGGCGGCGACGTGCCGGACTTCACCGATGACACCTGGTTGCACGGACCCTCAGACGGCGAGATCTTCCTGGTGATCAAAGAGGGCGTGTCGGCCGACATGCAGCCGTACGCCGCTCGCATCACAGACGAAGACATCTGGCACCTCGTCAACTATCTCAAGACCCTGCAACGATAGCAGCGTGCTCAGAGCGATGAGGTGTGGGTTGCGGGCGAGGCGTTCGCCTGTGGCGATCGCACTGTCCAGGTTGATCGGGGCACTCCTCTACGGCATCAGCCCGACGGGCCCCGCCACCTTCGTGACCCTGGTGCCCTGTAACCGTGATTCGCAACATAGGTCGCCATCGGGGCATCAGGCCTGAATGCATTGTTCCGCGGTCACAAATATCCAATTTGTTCCCTTGTCACGCCTTTTCATCCACGCGCCGTCCCATCGACTTGTGCAGTGAATCACGATTACAGGACACTAGCGCACCGGGGTAGCCGCCAGCTACACCGGGCGCAGCGAATTGCCGGACGGTTTCGAGCCGGCATCGGTTCGCCTGGTAGGTGTCACGAGGGCGCCGACGTCATTGTGGACGGCCGCAGCCTCCCTCGCCTCAAGGCCCGGCGCTTCATGATGAAGAAGATCACCGGCGTGATGATCATCACATGCACGGTCGACACGCCGGCCACGCCGGTGATGGCCTCCCGGACATCTCCGGTCATCGTGGAAATCGGGCTATGCCCAAGCTGCCACGGATGCCGCCGACCCAGACCTCGTCATCGACTTCGATGGCTACGGTCCCCAGCCGGAAGAACTCGTTGCCCTGGTAGTCCACCCGCTGTTGCACCTGCAGCGTGTCTGGATCGACCGTGGCGACACGCGCGACCGCCAGCTCACAGTCGCTGGCCTCGGGGCAACGGGTGACATGACCGGCCACGACGATCTGGCCATTGTTCCCCCAGCGAACGTTGTCGACGTTGAAGCCGACCGGGGCCGCATCGATTCGAATCGGGGTCTGTCCCCGCGAGAGACGAACCAGCGCCTGATCGCTCCACCCGCCGATGTAGAACCATCGACCGTCGGGGGAAGAAATCAGACCATTGGGCCCGGGCATCTGGCTGCCGGGCACCTCGGTCCAACCGGTCTCCGGATGCCACTCCCAGAGCTCGCCGCCCTCCGTATCGAAATTCGTCGCGCCGAGAGTGCCGTCGGGTAACGCGGTGATGGAATTGATGCGTCGGGTGCCTGCCGGGGACACGATGCACCCGACCCATGTCAGTGACGGAACATTGCCCCGAACATCCAGGTCGAAGACTTCAATTGCCTCCCGAGCGCCATGACCGACAACGTAGAGGGTATGCACGCCACCACGACCCTCTCGTAGCGTGAGGCCATGGGGTTGAAAGACGGGGTTGAAACTTGGGCAATCCCGATAGGTGGTGGTGTCGTGGTCCGGCGACGCGGCGCCTTGCGGAAATATTTCTCGCACGGTGTGGTCGCGCGTGTGTACCGCGTAGATCGGACCGGCCACATCGGATACCCGGCCGGAAGCGATCACCCAGGGAGTGTCGGGAACCTGATACAGGTCTTCGGGATTGGTGGTGCCACAGACGAACGGCACGTCACCGTCTGGGGTGCAAGTCTGGGCAGAGACGGCGTTGCCGCCGAACAAACCCAAGACGAGAACGACAAGCAACAGAGAGAAGGACAAGATAGCTCGCGACATGACGTCACCTCCGGTGTGTGCACTGGGTCTTGCTGTGCCCTGGGAAAATCGACCTGTCGATCGAGCTGGGTGTCCGTTGCCTGCCAGGCCTGGCCTATGCCGCCCTCTCCAATGAGGGCGGTCACGTTGTAGTGGCCGAGGTTGGCGCCGGGACTCAGTGACATGGTGGCCTGGAAGCAGGCCGATTATATCGGGATGGTGGCGTGACGCGGGTGCGAGACGGGAGGGTGTGCGACCCAGACGGCCTGTGGCTCACCTTCCAGTCCGATGACTCGGGGCAGATGGAAGTCTTCGTGCGGCCGTTCCCCGATGTGGATGGTGGACGATGGCAGATCTGGACCGAGGGCGGCGCCGACCCGACCTGGGGGTCCGACGGTAGCGAACTGTTCTACCTGGCCGGCCGCCGGATGATGGCTGCGCCGATCCGGACGGACCCGAGCTTCGACCACGGCCGCGCGGAGGTGCTGTTCGAGGGGGACTACTTCTTTGGTCGCGACGGCCGCAACTACGACGTGGCCCCCGAACGGCCGATTACTCATGATCACGGGGACGAGTCCGGGCGACGACGCCCCACCTCTGGAGACCATCGCGGTGCTGAACTGGTTCGAGGAACTCAAAGCGCGTGTCCCGGTGCCGTGGCCATGCCGCTACAATCCGGTTCGCGCCTCGGGCACTATGACGTCAGGCGGATCGGCGCCTTGATGCCGAGAAGATGGCACGGCCGCTACACGTCGTCGTCGGTGGCGTTGGCCTGGATCTGGGGGGCGCGTCTGAAGACGACCGTCAGGCCAAAGAGGCCAATCGCGGTGGAGGCAGCCAGCCCGACGTAGGCACCCGGTGCCAAGGTCGGTTCGAGTGTGGGCTGCGCCGGTCGCCCTTCGACAATCGCTCGTGCCTGCGATGTCGACCAGCCCTGTTGGGCGGCCGAGCGTTGCATCAGTTGTTCGGCGAGAAACAGGATGCCGAACGCGCACAGCCCCACGAGCAACAGTGGGTGCCGGGAATTCTTCCGGGTCACGATACTGAGACCGGCCAGCACCACGGCCAGGATCGCGCACCCCAGCACCAAGAGCCCAGCTAGGTCTGGCACGCCGCCGAACTGTTGTGTTCCCACCGCGACCCAGGGCATGAACGCGCTCGCGGCAAGTACAGCGCTGGCGGCAATCGGCCAGTAGTAGGCGCGCATCGGGTGCTGCGCCACTCCGCGTATCGCGTTTCCCAGAGACATCAGCGGCGAGTGTACCACTAGCGATTGCACGCTCCGGGCTGGGTGGCGCGACGCCGCGGAGTATGAATCAGCCGGGTCGGCCACGTGCCACCAGTCGAGCCAGCAGCTCTGCGACCGCCGCCGGATCCGGCACTCGGTAGCGGGCGCGTGATGGCCGCGATCCCACCATCACGCTGACACCGCGGTCATCAATCGCGTCGAACGCATGTTCGTCGGTTTGGTCGTCTCCGAGGTAGACAGGGCGGAACGGGGCGCCGTGGGCACGTTTGGCATCCGCTTCGATCCAGAGCACAGCGTCACCCTTGTTCCAGGCGATGTCGGGCAGCAGCTCGAAGACGCACTCACCACGCTGCAGCCGCACGTCGCCGGCCTCGAGGGCCGGGGTGGCCAGGGCCCAGAACGCCTGTTCGGCTCGCTCGCGGTCGGCGGGAGTCGCCGCGCGTACGTGCAAGGCCACGGCTAGTCCCTTGTTTTCGACCAGGGCGCCCCGGAGCGGGGCGACCGTCTCGGCGATCAGGGAGCCGAGCCGCTGCAGTTCCTTGGCGCGGGCGCCAAACCCCGGCACCTCGAAGCGGGTGTTCGGGCCATCGATCTCCATGCCGTGCAGGCCAGCGTAGTAGAGACCGTCGCCGAGCCCAGTCCGTCGTCGCACGTCGTCCGCCCGTCGTCCGCTGACGACGCCCACCATCGTCCGCGGTTGTGCCGCCAGGGCGGATAGTGTCGTCCGGAGCCCGTCTCCGAGGAACACCGCCTCCGGGTCAGGCTGGAACTCGCACAGGGTGCCGTCGAAATCGGTGAGTACCAGGAGCGGCCGACGGTCTTCACCGATGATGGTGTTGGCGAGACGCTCGGTGGTCGAGAACGGGGGAGCGAAGGTCACCGACTGACGGTGGGTAAGGCGGCTGGGCCACGCAGTGTCGGCGTGCACAGGGTGCTGTCCGACGTCGTGGCGGCGCCGGAGTCGCGGCCCGGGTTCCCGCAGATCCGCCCGTGGTCGCTCGTGGTCAGTGCGTTGTCGGTCCAACCCAGTTGCTGCAGATGTCCCGCTCCACGCCACTCCAGAGCCCATGTGTGCACCGCTCCCTGGCCGTTGGGCACGCGAAGCTGAATCATGGAATGTGGGTTGCCGAACAGGAACGAGCTGACCTCGCCTTCGACGACAATCGTCCGCTCTTCGTCGTACGTTTCCCCGATAGCGTGATGGGCCTGAAGCGGAAATTGCGCCGAACACACAACGGCTGCAATTAGCACACCCAGACGCCGCGTCATCAGTTTGTCCCCCCTCATCAGGTTCGCCGCCTTCATCATACTGCGCGTGTCAGCGTGACCACCTCGAAAAGCATCGCTTCTCGGAGAGCGTGGCTCGAACGATGAGGAGAGACAAGGGTGGCCGGTCACTGTCGTCGGGACGTCGCCGTCACGGCGGGGCCCAGCCGGTTCCCTCGTGGCCGACGTCGAACGTGCCGGGGTGCAGCAGTTCGGCCAAAATCTCGGCCGACTCCGCCATCTGTGGGCCCGGTCGGTTGAAGTTCTGATTCCCATCGGTGATGAACACGCGTCCGCGTGCCACCGCCGAAAGTCCCGCCCACTCGGGACGTGCCGTCAACGCCGGAATCTCGCGTCTGGCTCGGTCGATGTCGAATCCACAGGGCATGATGGCAATCACGTCCGGGTCGGTCGCGGCCAGTTGCGCCGGTTCCAGGCAGCCGGAGTGCTGTCCTGCGGTGCCGAACAGATTCGCGCCGCCGGCGGCGTCTACGAGCTCCGGGACACAGTTGCCGGCCATCATCAGCGGGTCGATCCACTCTACGCAGGCGATCGACGGGCGAGCCGGAAGTTGGGCGGCCCGCTCGCGAATCGTCGCCAATCGCCCTCGCAGTTCGTCGCCCAGCCGGGTTCCGCGGTCCGGGCGGTCGAGCGCGGTGGCGACGGTCTGGATGTTGGTTCAGACAGCGCTCAACGACATCGGCTCCAAAGAGACGATCCGCGGGTGCGACGTGACCAGCTCGCAGACTGCCCGTTCCACGTCCTTGAGACTCACCGCGCAGATCTCACACTGAGTCTGGGTGATGATGATGGTCGCGCCAGCTGGTCCAGCAGGTCCGCGTTGACGCTGTACACCGACAGCGCGTTGGCGACGATCGATCGGACCTGGGCGTCGATGGCCCGGCTCCCCGCGTCGATGTCCACCCGCGACGACGAGCACGTGAGCAGTCGTTCCACGACGGCGGGGAAGTCGCACTCGTGCGAGCGACCCACGAGCTGGTCCTCGAATCCGAGCGAGGCCATGATCGGCTCACCCGCGTTGTGTCGCCAGCCGTCGGGCGGTCGGCGCGGTCGTCCGCAAGGAGACCCGGCTGAACAGGATGGGTAGGAACACGGTCATGCTGATCAACGTGTTCCGGAAGTAGAGCAGCGCCAGCGCGCTGTCCTTGCCGCCACTGAAGCAGAGGGCGATCGGTTCGGTCATCTCCCGCACCCTGACCTGGCCGGGAGATAGGGGGCGTCCGCCGCAGCCGGTCAGCGCGGGGACGGCAGCCCTTGGCCCCTCGGCCAANACCCGAACCAGAGTTCGAGTNGGCTGACGACACCGGTAGGTCTTNGGGCTTGCGGGCACTCGGCATCGAATGCCGAACCTNGTGGCCGTCGCTTCCCAGCTCCCGTCGAGCCAGTGTGCGATGACGGCGGTCGTTCCCGTTTGCCGCTGCGGGGCAGCCCCGGAATTTCGCCGGGTTCCCTCTTACNGCTCCGGACCTCCGGAGCACCGGTGCAACNATCCATAGACGCTACCCGCCCCGTTCGGCGTAGGTAGCCGACCCGGATTCTGGCGGGTCGGCTACGACCCGACCCGGATTCCGGCGATGAAGCTGCGGCCCAATGTCGGGAACCCGAAAGCCTCTTCATAGTCGTTGTCCAGGAGGTTCAAAACGCGAGCCGTGAACTCCAGGCCGGTCCAGATCTGCGCACTGCCGCCGAGATTGACCACCGCGTACCCGGGGTTGTCGAAGAACCCCCCGAAAGACCCGAACGAGGGGTCGATATCGAAGGTCGAGCTACGGGTGCCGATCGAGGTGAACGCCGAGTAGCGCGGCTGCGTGAACGACAACTCCACCGACCCCTGGTGTCGGGGCCGACGCAGCAGCGCGTCGCCGACCGTGAACCCGCCGGGGGCTTCGGACTCTGTCGAGTCCAGGGCGAGAATCTCGGTATGCAGCCAGGTGTAAGTGACCCGCGCTTCGAAGCCCTGGGGCGTGCGTCCGGTACCGGCCAGTTCGAGGCCACGGGCTCGAGAGTTCGACAAGTTGTCTGTCCTGAACTGACTGGCGTTTTCGAACGATTGACCCACGGACACGATGAGGTCGTCGTATCGGTTGAAGAATGCGGTGGCTTCGACAACCACCCGCCCGCCGGCCACGGCCTGTTCCACCCCGAAGTCCACACTGCGCGTGCGCTCAGACTTGAGGGCCGGGTTGTCGGTGAACGCGATTTCGAACGCGNTCGGNGGACGAATGCCGGTGCCGGCGCTGACCCGAACCCGGGTCCAGTCCGGGGTGACGTCGGCCGGGCGCAGATACCACCCGACGGACACCTTGGGGTTTGCGGCGACTTCGGTTTCGTCGGAGAACTCCGGACGTCCAAAGCCATCGCCGGGCAGCCCTTCGCGTGTAATACGGTCGCCTCGCACGCCGGCGGTGACCGACAGCCTGGAGGTCGGATCGAACCGGAGCTCGCCAAAGAAACCGAGCATCTGTCGATCGATGGGGACTTCCGTAAACGACGAGTCGGTAATGAACGTGCTGCCGGCTTGTTCCCGCTGGACGTCGAAACCGCCGGTGGCGACGATACCGGGGCGCAGGGTCGCATCGGTGCGCGCCCGCAGCGTCAGCCGGTTGGCATCGGAGACCGACTCGCCAAACGGGCTGGCGAACTCGCTGTCACTGTTNGTGTGGCTGAGCTCGATTCGCTGGTCCACTCGTGACCCGAAACGCTGGTCGACTCCGACCGAAAACAGGCGGTTGTCGTTGGTGCCCCGCGACACGGTATCGATGCCGGAATAGGTGCCACCCGGGTNGCTGCCCCAGGCCCCGGGATAGCCGCGCTCGTTGGTGCCGTACCGGAATACGGACCGGATGGTCGTGCCTTGGTCCCCGCGCCACCGGCCATTCAGTGACACGTCGCGACGCAAATAATCGTCGTTGCTGACCGTCTCGCCGGATCTGGAGATGGTCCCGTTCTGCCCGTCCGTGTCGAGCTGTTCGAACGACGCGCCCCAACTGACTTGTCCCGCCGTCCCGGCCGTGTTCAGGGAGACACGGGAGGTACCGAACGTACCGCCTTCGACCACACCGCCGACGCGGGCCGGACCGCCCTGCCTCGTGATGATTTGCACCACGCCGCCAATCGCGTCTGACCCGTAGACCGNACTTTGTGGTCCTCGCACCACCTCGATGCGCTCGATGTCGCCGACCGGCAGGTGCGCGAAGTCGTAAGAGCCGCCGAACCCNTTGATCCGAACGCCGTCGATCATCACCAGGGTGAAGTCGGACTCGCCGCCTCGCGTGAACAGCGCCGTCCTACCGCCGCGTCCGCCGGTGGCCGTCACCCCCAGACCCGGCACCGAGAATCGCAGTGCGTCGGCGACGGTTTCGAACTGTCGGGCTGCGATGTCGCTCTCGGTGACCACCGTCACGCTGTCGGTCACGCGTGACCGCGGCAGCGCACGCCCCGCCGCGGTCACTACGACTGATTCGGTGACCGCGCTGACCCGCAAGGCGATGGTGACGGTTTGACTGGCGCCGGACGAGAGCTCGACACTGGTAGGTGCCGCCCGGAATCCTGGCAGGATCACGGCGAGTTCGTAGCGTCCGGCCGGGAGCCCGCCGATCTGGAATCGTCCCTGTCCGTCAGTCACCGCGGTGTTGCGGACGGCGCTCTGGTCTGAGATGAGCACCGTGGCCTCTGGCGTCGGGCGCCCATCGGGGTCCACGACGGTTCCGGTCACGGACCCTGGCTGCGCCACGGCTGGTCCAACCCCGAACACGGTGGTGGCGAGTACGAACGATCCGAGTGNGCGCTTCATNGATTTCNANCCTCTGGGGTGTTCTTNGACGCCGGCTGAAGCGGCTGGGCCGCGCTTGATCGTAGGTGTCCGAGTGATGCCGTATCCACCGAGTGTAGACAAGCGTGGTCTCACTCGGTTCTGAAGAGCATCTGAANATTTGTTCACGTGCATGNCCACGATTCGAGTTGTTAGAACGCCTCCGGATGGAGCGTGCGTGCGATCGCCTCGATGGAATCACCCATGCGCGGGCCCGGTTGTACGAACTGGTTGCCGAGTAGTAGATGCACCCGCTTGTTCCGGANCGCGGGCACCGACGACAGGCGGTCCCAGACCGCGATCTCGGCCGCTTGCGTGTCTTCGNTCATGAGATCGTCANAGGTCAGTTCCACGATGACCTCCGGGGCCGCCGTCAGAATCGCTTCCGAGCTGAGCTGGATCGATTCGCGCGAGACATCCGCCAACACGTTCCGCCCGGCGGCGGCCTCCAGCATGTCGTGGAGGAATCCGGCGCCACCGCTGGCGTAGATGTTCCCGAGCGAGCCGGGCTGGCGGCCAAACACCAACAACACGCGTGGTCGGTCACGGCCCGCGAGGCGGGCTCGCACGTTGGCGATCTGCGTGTCGATGGCGTTCGTGAGCCGGGTCGCCTCCGACGCCCGTCCGACGCGAGTGCCCAGTCGACGGATGACGGAGAGGGTGTCGTCGATACCGCCATGCGCGTAGGTGAACGTCTCGATCCCCGCTCGACTCATCTGTTNAATCTGGTCCTGCTGGCTTCCATAAAAGACGACCAGGTCTGGGCGGAGGGCGAAGATCCGCTCCATGTCGGGGTCCAGCAGCCCCCCCACGTGGGTGCGGGTCGCGACCTCGGGGGGATGCTTGTCGAAGGTGCCGACCCCGACGACTGCGTCCCCGGCCCCGATGGCAAACAGCGTTTCGGTCAGGGCCGGGACGACCGAGATGATCCGGGCCGGGTGCTCCTGCGCACGTGGGCGCTCCTGGGTGCCGGGGATGANCGCGATGGCCAGTAGCAGGCCGGCGAGGAACGCCGCAGTGTGTCGAGTGGTGAATCTCATCGGTTACGCACCAGCAGCCAGAGAAAAAAGGGTCCGCCGAGCATCGCCGTGATCACCCCCACCGGTAGTTCCATCGGTGAGAGCATGGTCCTAGCCGCCACGTCGCAGACCACGAGGAACGCGGCACCCAGACCGATCGAGGCCGGTAACACCAGTCGGTGGTCGGCGCCGACCAGCAGCCGGACCAGATGCGGGACGATGATGCCGATGAACCCGATCGGTCCTCCGACGGCCACCGCCGCGCCGGTGGCCAGTGAAGCGCTCAGAAACGCGACCCGCTGGGTACGAAGCACGTCGATGCCTCGTACCGCGGCACTGTCGGCCCCTAGCGTCAGCAGATTCAGCGCGCGCGGCAGCCGGGCGAAGGCCACGAACGCCAGGCCCATAGGCCCGAGCGCCCACAGGATGGGGCGGTAGCTCCCGACGTCCAGATTGCCCATGACCCAGCGCACGGACTGCAGGGTCTGGGCGGGGTCGGCAAGATATTGGACGAACAGGATGATGGCGGAGAACAGAGAGTTGAGGGTGACCCCCGCGAGCAGCAACACCAGCGTCGACAATCCCTGTCGGCGCATGGTCGCAAGGAAGTACACGATAGCCAGCGCGCCGAGCGCACCGGCGAAGCTGGCCACCGGTACCGCGGCCGACCTCAACAGGGTGAACGGTACACCGAGCGTGATGACGAGCATGGCGCCCAGCGAGGCGCCGGCTGAGACGCCCAAGGTGAAGGGTGTGGCCAGCGGGTTCCGCAACAGCGCCTGCAGGACCACGCCGGCGGCGGCCAGCGACCCGCCGACCAGTGCTCCGGCGAAGGCGCGGGGCAGCCGGGCAATGAAGAAGATCTGGGCGTCGACGTTCTGACCGAACGGAATGGTCGTATCGAAGACCTGGCGCAGGCTGATNGNGGNCGGACCGACGAGCGGNGCCCCGATGNACGCCNCNACNGCCAGCGCCCNGANGCNGACCTGCACGAGCCAGATGCGGCGGCGCAGATCGCCAGCCGAGACAGGGCGCAGAGCCGGCAAGGTCGCGGTGGCTTCTCGCATCGTTCTGTCGTGCTACAGCCTGGCTAGCGGCACGACCGTCAGGTGCCGAGTGACCTCGTGACGATGCACGTCGGCCTCGACGTCATACACGGCCCCGATGGTGGCCGGCGTCAGCACCTCGTCGGTCGGCCCGGACGCCACCACCCGGCCGTCGCGAAGNAGCACCAGACTGCGACACAACCCGGCGGCAAAGTTCAGGTCGTGCGTGCAGACGACGGCGGTCGTGCGATACGTACGGTTCAGTTCTGCGATCAGCGTCGCGGTCGCGAGCTGGAACGAGAGGTCGAGCGACGATGTTGGTTCGTCGAGGAGCAACACGCGGGTGGTGTTCGTGTCCTCGTGCGGTGGGTCTCCTCTGTCCGGTGTGCTCGGAGCGCCCTCGAACTGCGCGAGCGCGCTGGCCATCACGATCCGTTGTTTCTCGCCGCCGCTCAGCGTCCGGAAGGTCCGTTGTTCGAGGTGCGCCGTGCCGGTCGCCGCCAGGGTCCGGCGGGCGATGGCGAGATCGGCCGGGCCTTCTAGTTCGAACGTTTGCAGATGGGGATAGCGGCCCATCAGCACGATTTCGAGCACGCTGTAGTCGAACGCGAGTTCCGTCTCCTGCGGCACGACGGCGACACGGCGCGCGAGCGTCCGCCGGTCCATGGTGGTGATGTCCACGTCGTCGAGTGTGATGTGACCGCTCGCGGGGGTTAGGAGTCCGGCGAGGAGCTTGAGGAAGGTCGTCTTCCCGGAGCCGTTCGGGCCGAGCACGCCCACCAGTCCCCCGGTCTGGACCGACACGTCGACGCCGTCGAGTACCGGTCGCGTGTCGTAGCTGAACGAGACCTGCTCAGCGCNCAGCATGCCCGGCTCCCGCATCGTGCAAGGGGTCGAGACCGGGCTGTTTGAACGATATGGGTTGCATCGGTTCCTTTCGGCGTGACCACGCGCCGTGCCGGTTCGACAATGAACAGGCGGAAAGGACGAACCCGATTGGCCAGGTCTCCTGACTCGTGGATTATCGCGGGACGACTACGCCTTCCCACGCCCGAGGACGCAGTGGCGGGCCACTCGTCGGGATCGGGGCAACCGATGCGACGTGTGCGCCGGGCTGTCGTTCCGCTCCCCACTCACAGTGGCGGGACCGTGTGGGATTCACACCCACTTCCCTTGACCATTTAGGGAGCGTCGAACTGTGGCCGGCGAGTATAGCATGGCCACGCCGACGGGCTGGTCCGTCCGCGAACGGCTGCCGCGCGGTTGCCCGGGATGGCCGCTCCGACGTACGATACCCATTTGTGACGTGCGATGGAGGGCCCGTGGTTCGCACGGGCAGCCGACTCGGGTGATCCGCGGTCACGACGGGTGCGATTCAGGGGTGAGAGCGCGATGACCATGCAGGTTCGTCAGGAGACGGGGGAGTCCAGCCAGACGGTGGCTGACCTTCCGTCGGTCCTGTACACCCGTCTGCGAACCGCTGGCCTGGAGCACATCGCCGCCAAGCTTGATGACGGCGACCGTCTCGAGCTGGCGGACGGTCTCCAGTTGTTCGAGTGTTCGGATCTGCTCGCCGTCGGCTGGTTGGCGAACCGCGAGCGTGAGAAACGACACGCGGATCGAACCTACTTCAATCACAACATTCGGATCGAGGCGACGAACGTGTGCGTCGCGAGTTGCCTGTTCTGCGCGTTTGCCCGTCTGCAGCCCGGGGACACCGGCGCCTACACCCTCAGTCTCGACCAGGTGTGGGACAAGCTGCGGGTTCGAGCGGACCAGGCGCTGACCGAGGTCCATGTCGTCAACGGCCTCCACCCGGACCTGCCGTTCGCCTACTACCTGGAGCTGCTCCGCGGATTCAAACGTATCCGGCCCGACGTGCATTTGAAATGTTTCACCGCGGTCGAGATTGCGTTCTTCGCTGACCTGTATGGGCGGACGGACGAGCAGGTGTTGCGCGAACTGATGGCCGCCGGGCTCGATTCGCTGCCAGGCGGCGGGGCCGAAGTGTTCGCCGAACGGGTCCGCCGGAAGATCTGCCACGACAAGTGCGGGGCCGACCGGTATCTCGACATCCATCGGACCGCGCACCGGCTGGGCATGCGCACGAACGTCACCATGCTCTACGGGCACATCGAAACGCACGAAGAGCGAGTGGACCACATGCTGCGCGCCCGCGCGCTGCAGGACGAGACGGCCGGTTTCCAGGCGTTCATCCCCCTGGCGTTCCATCCGGACAACAATCAGATGCGGAAGCTCCCGGCGCCGACCGCGGCCGAGACCCTGCGCGTGCACGCGGTGGCGCGTCTGATGCTCGACAACGTGCCGCACATCAAAGCGTTCTGGATTGCGACCGGGGTCGAGACCGCCCAGACGGCCCTCTGGTTCGGCGTGGACGATCTGGACGGGACCGTCCAGGAAGAGCAGATTTATCACATGGCCGGCGCGCGCACGCCCGAAGCGCTCACTACCGAAGACATCAGCGGTCTGATCCGGGTGGCTGGTCGGGATCCGATCGAACGCGACACGCTCTACAACGTCGTGACCCAGCACTGAGTACGAGACGCGTTTCAACCAGCGCTTCAATCCAGCACTTCCGCGAGTGCCTCAACCAAGTTTCGAAGGAGATACCCTCATGGCGCACGAGCTTCCGAGCCTGCCGTACGATTTTGACGCCCTCGCCCCGCACATCGATGAACAGACGATGCGCATTCACCATGGNAAACACCACGCGGCCTACATCGCGAAGCTCAACGCCGCCCTCGAGGGGCACCCGGACCTGCANGCAAAGAGCGTCGACGAGCTGATCGGCGATCTGGACGCGCTGCCCGAGGGNATCCGGGGCGCGGTGCGCAACAACGGCGGTGGGCATGCGAATCACACCCTCTTCTGGCAAGTCATGGCGCCGAATGCGGGTGGGGCGCCGACGGGTCAGATCGCCGACGCGATCACCGGGTCTTTTGGGAGCTTCGACACGCTCAAGGAGCAGTTCGCGGCCGCGGCGATGGGTCGGTTCGGCAGCGGCTGGGCGTGGGTCGTGGCTGACGGCACCGCCCTGTCGATCGAGAGTTCACCCAACCAGGACAGCCCGGCGATGAGCGGCAAGAAGGCTGTCTTGGGAATCGATGTCTGGGAGCACGCCTACTACCTGAACTACCAGAACCGCCGGCCGGACTACATCGCCGCGTGGTGGAATGTGGTGAACTGGACGGATGTCAACCGGCGTCTCGGATAGCCGAGCACCTGCAGTCCAGGAGGCCGGGCCGGTGTGACCGGTCCGGCCTTCTGCGTCCGCCCTGTCCAACGCGCGTCTGGCGCGGTGCCGCGCGCGTGACCTCATGACCCTGTCCTACGTCCCGTTTCTGTTTCTCGTCCATCTCGGTGTCGGGATCATCGTCACCCTCGTCCTGGTGCCGCGGGTGGCTGGGGTGCAGTTCTTCCGGTTCAACGCCGGGTTCGCGGCGGTGCTGCTGCTCGTGGCCCTGGTGATGCGTCCGGAGGACGTGGCGTTTGGTCCGGGTGTGTCGGGGGTCGCGCTGGCGGCTCTCGTCGGGTCGACCTTCGGCATCCTCGTCTACTGGGCCACCATCGGCCGCGTGTGGGGCCAGTTCCGTCCGGTGTGGTTGTGGCTGGCGGTGCTGAGTGGCGTGGGCGCCGTTATCGGCCAGGGGCTGGCCGCCTCATCCGACGCGGGGGCGCTGGTCGCCGGGCTGAGCGTCGCCAGTTTTCTGACCTCGACCGCGCTGCTCGGTGGCACGTCGACCGCGATGATCCTGGGGCATTGGTATCTGGTGTTGCCGTCGATGGATGTGTCGCTGCTGCAGCGGATCGTCAAGTTTCACATCGGGTCCACGGCGGTGCGGATCGTCGTGGTCGTCGGTATCGTGTGGTGGGCCATCGCGCTGGCCGAGCTCCCAGGCCCCGGCTTCCAGCGGTACATCTTCTCGCTCGACGGAGTGTTCTTCTGGCAGCGGATCCTGTTCGGGCTCCTGGGCCCCGTGGTCCTGGCCTACATGACCTGGGAGACTGCGAAGATCCGTGCCACGCAGTCAGCCACTGGCATTTTGTATGTCGACTTCTTTACCGTCATCGTCGGCGAGTTGCTGGCCAAGTACATCCTCGTCGCCACGACCGTCCCAGTGTGATCCGTCTTCGCCAAGGCTACGGCGGACAGACTGGGCCGCCGCCCCGTCTAAATGACAATCATGGAAGTTACCGTCGTCTGTCATCAGTGTGGCAGCTCCCTCCCGGTCGAGGCGACTGACAGATCCCTCCAGATCAACTGCGGCGGCTGCAAGCAGGCGTTTCTGTTGGGTTTCTCGGATACGGTGCGTGCCGACGAGAAGGTCGACCGGTGTCCCGTGTGCGCGGGCGGCGACTTCTATATGCGGAAGGACTTCGATCCGAAGGTCGGGGTGACCGTCATCGTCATCGCGGCGCTNATCAGCGCCGCGTTTTACTACTACGGGCAGGACTTGGTCGCGTACGGTGTCCTCGGCGGCGCCGCGCTGATCGACCTGGCCGTCTACAGTCGGCTCAAGGATCTCACCGTCTGCTACCGCTGCCACGCGGAATTCCGCGGCAAGTTCGAGCACACCGCCGACCCGTTTGATCTCCACACCGCCGACGAGCTCGAGCCCGAATATGAACGCAAAGTAGGGAAAAGGTAGGGTGGTTGCTTCGTAGCCGCGGGGTCTTTGGACCCGTGCTGGGCCGGTCCGAACTCCGGCGGCGACGGACGTTAAAACAGCTTCACTTCGACGGTCTCGCCTTCCTCGACGATGTCAGTCTGGGCCGGGATCTCGATATATCCGTCCGCCTGCGACATGCTGGTGATGTCGCCTGAGGCCTTGAACGCGGACACGGCTGTGCCATCCACGACTCGCACCGTGTAGAACTGATGGCGCCCGGTAGTCGAGACAATCCGTTGCGCGGCCGGGACAGAGACCGTGTGGAACCGGTGTTCCGGTAGACGGGCCAGTCGGCGCAGCACCGGCATCAGCAACATGTAGGCGTTTGACAAGCACGAGGTCGGATAGCCGGGCATGCCCAGCACCGGGGTCGTACCAATGGTCCCGAACACGGTGGGTTTGCCCGGTTTCACGGCGATGCCGTGAAAGAGGATCTCCCCCTTCCGGCGAATCACGTCCACCGTCAGGTCTCGCTCACCTACCGAGCTGCCGCCGGAGAAGACCAGGATGTCGTGTNCGAGACAGGCGTCCACCGTGTCGCTNAGTTCATCCAGGTTGTCAGGCGCCGTCGGCAGCGGCACCGCCACGCCGCCGTGCTCGCGGATGACCGAGCCTAGCGTGAAACGGTTGATATCGTAGATCTGTCCCGGGCCGAGCGGTTGCCCCGGGGCGATGATTTCATTCCCGGTCGAGAGGATGGCGACACGCGGCTTGGCGTACACCTCGATGTTGGCGATGCCCAGTGCCGCGATGGACCCGACCCGACTCGGGGTCAGGAGGTCGCCCGGCTGNAGCAGTTCGGCCCCGGTCGTGATGTCGGCGCCGCGNCGGCCGACGTGCTGACGCGGGTAGACGGGGGTAAAGATGGCGACCTGGTCCCCGTCTCGACGGTCGGTTTCTTCCACCATCACCACNGCGTCGGCCCCGTCGGGCATCGGCGCGCCGGTGGCAATTTGCGTGCACTGCCCGGTCACGAGGGTCTTCGACGGGACCCCACCGGTATGCACGGTCTCGACGCACGCCAACAGATGTGGGTCCATGCGGCTCGCGCCGAACGTGCTGTCCGCGACCACCGCATAGCCGTCCATTGCCGCCCGGTTGAACGGCGGCACATCCCGGTCGGCCACCACCGGGACCGCTAGGACCCGCCCGACACTTTCTTCGAGGGGGAGGCGTTCGGTCCGGTCGATCGGAATGGAGGCGCCCATGGCCAGCGCCAACGCTTCCGCGATCGGAATCGTGTCGCGAATCGGACGCATCTTGGTCCCGGTCACTACCGAGTGACCTCTCGCACGAGATGCCCCAGCTCGGGCAGCACCAACCGCGTCATGCCCAGACGCACCGCGTTCCTTGAGCCTGGCAGCGACACGAGAATCTTTCCCCGCGAGGTCCCCGCGCACGCGCGTGACAGCATGGCGGAGGGGCCGATCTCTTCGAAGCTCAGTGCGCGGAACAGCTCGCCGAAGCCGTCGATCCGCTTGTCGATCAACGCGGTGACGACTTCATAGCTATCGTCCCGCCGGCTGATGCCGGTGCCCCCGGTCGTAATCACCGCCTGCACGGTATCGGTTTCGAGTTGTTGCTCGATCGCCCCGCGAAGGGTGGACGGTTCGTCCGGCACGATTGCATGCCCCAGCACCTCGTGGCCGTCGCCCTCGAGCAGCTCACGCAGCAATCGTCCACCGGTGTCATTCTCTTCGGTGCGGGTGTCGCTCACGGTTAGCACATAGCATCGGATGTGGGTCGGTGACGCGGCGCGGTGTGCCTGGTGACTCATCCGCAAGATGATAACTGGTGTCGCCTCCGCTGGTTTGCCCTGACCCGTTTGGTCTACCATCCGAGCGTGCGTCCCCTTGTTGGTTTCAGCCTCCTCGGCTGCGTGGCCATTGCCGCGCTGCTCACGGCCGCGCCGGTGCCGCCTCAGCTAGACGCGCCCGGCGCCCGCTGGGTGACCGCGACGCTCGAGGCGATGACGCTGGACCAGAAGATCGGTCAGCTCATCGTGCCGTCGTTCCGCTCCACGTATCTCAGTAGCGACAGCCAGGATTACGACGACCTGGTGTCATTGGTGCATGAGCAGCATGTCGGCGGGTTCCTGCTGTTCGGCGGACGCGAACCCGCCCCGAACGTCTTGCTCAACGCCGGCTACTCGCGCTCGATGCTCGGCCAACCGCTTGCGGCGGCGTCAATCACCAATCGGTTGCAGGCTATTTCCAAGCTGCCGCTGCTCAATGCCGCCGACTTCGAGACAGGTGTCGGGTTCCGACTCACTGGTGGCACGACGTTTCCGCGGGCCATGGCATTCGGGGCCACCGGTGACGATCGCCTGGCGTTCGAGGCGGGTCGTATTACCGCCCGCGAGGCCCGCGCGCTGGGTATCCATGTCAATTTCGCACCGGTGGCCGACGTCAACAATAATCCGCGTAATCCGGTCATCAACACCCGCTCATTCGGCGAGGACCCGGCCGCGGTGGGCCGTCTCGCCGCCGCCTACGTGCGCGGCCTGACCGAGAGCGGCATGCTGGCCACCGTGAAACATTTTCCTGGGCACGGGGACACGGACACAGACTCGCATCTCGGGCTCCCCCTGATCTCGCATCCGCGCTCGCGACTCGACCAGATCGAGCTGCCGCCNTTTCGAGCCGGCATCGAGGCGGGCGCGGCCGCGGTCATGACCTCGCACATCGAGCTGCCGAGCCTGGACCCCGAGCCAGCCCGCCCCGCCACCCTCAGCTACCCGATCGTCAGCGGTTTGTTGCGCGAGGAACTCGGCTTCGACGGGCTCGTGTACACCGACTCGATGCGTATGCGCGGTGTGACTGACCTGGTGGAGCCGGGCGAGGCCGCCGTCGGCGCCATCGCCGCCGGCCACGACATCGTGTTGCACTCACCGGACGACCCCGCAGCGTTCGCCGGCCTGAAACAGGCGATCGAAGACGGTACGCTCACGCGGATGCGCGTCGACACGTCGGTTCGCCGGGTCCTCGAAGCCAAAGCCAGGCTCGGCCTCCACCGGAACCGGTCCGTCAGTTTCGATACGTTGCCACTCGTCGTCGGCACCCGGGCTCATCGGGCCGTCGCCGCGGAAGTCAGCCGTCGTGGCATGACGCTCATCAAGGATGAACGAGGCGACGTCCCGTTGACCGTCTCGCGATCCGCATCGGTGCTCTACCTGTCTGTGCTCGACTACCCGTCCGGGTGGGGCAACGGCGCGCCGAGTCGCACCTTTCTCCCGGCGCTCAAAGAGCGCTGGCCGAACGTCACGGCTGTCGAGGTGTCCGACCGGACCTCACGCGCAGAGCTTGAACTCGTGCGCGCCAGCATCGACCGCTACGATGCCGTCGTTGCGTCCGTCTTTGTCCGCACCGCATCATTCAGTGGTCGGATGGACCTGACCACCGATGTCGCCGACCTCTTGCGCGCCGTCGCCCGGCGCAGTGCTAGTACTGANCAGCCGTTTGTGACGGTCTTTTTCGGCAATCCCTACGCCGCGACCTTCCTGCCACAACTGCCGACGATGCTGCTGACCTACGACTTCTACGACCTTGCCGAAGACAGTGCCGTACGCGCGATCACGGGCCAAGCCCCCATCAACGGCCGTTTGCCCATCGCGCTCGGCGATCAGTTCCCCGTGGGCCACGGGCTGACCCGCGTGGCGCGGTGATATAATTCNGCGCTGGCACCGTCGCCGACCACCGCGCCGTTGCCCCCACGAACGTCTTACCTCACGCGCCCTTAGCTCAGCTGGATAGAGCGTCCGGCTACGAACCGGGAGGTCGCAGGTTCGAATCCTGCAGGGCGCACCATTTACTTCTTTATTTACAACAACTTACNGGGATNGGCGTCGGCGGGTAAAACTTGTGTNNNNCNNGTGTAGAAATNNTCCTAACNNACGNGAGCNNGTTAGNACGNGANTCCNAGNGACGATTCACTGGCGATTGACATCCCCCCAGACCTCCNCGTATTTCCAACCCAGCACATCCCGCGCCANACGCCGCCANAACCCTTCANGACCNCNGACGCTGGGNTGTNCAGGTCACNCCGAGTCGATGCGCTGGCGACCCGCTGGCGTGTCTTGGCGGNGNGTNNCTGACGACTGCCTGTCGGGCATTGAGATACTCCCCTGCGCTTACTGCTACGCTCTGTGC
>PAUN01000076.1 GCA_002712885.1 Acidobacteriota bacterium | reverse complement strand
GAGAACCGCGTCACACGCGCCCAGTTCTATGTTGACGGATTCTTCTACAGCGACGCTAACGGCAACGTAGTTTGGCGCTCGCCCGAGCACTAACCAGCGGCATAGGATGTTGTGATCAAGGTCGAGCAGGGATGCTCGACACCTGGATCGATCAGAACATCCGGGAAGTTAGTCGCTGCCTGGAGGGAGTTCGACACCCTGCCCCCGGCTTTGATAGGCTCGGGCCTCTTTCGACCCGTAACCGGAGGCTGCCCCCATGCGATGTTCACGGCCCGTGATGTCCCGTCGCGCCGCCATTTTCTGCTGTGCCTTAACCATTGCTCTGCCACCGGCGGGTGTCTCCGCGCAGCAGGAAGCAATCACTGCCATCCGCGCGGGCCGTTTGGTCGAGCCGGAAACCGGGACGACGGCGGTTAATCAGATCATCCTCGTGCAAGGTGGGCAAATCACGGCGGTGGGCGCCGATGTGCCGATTCCCGCCGGTGCCGAGGTCATCGACTTGTCCAACCTCACCGTGTCACCCGGGTTGGTCGACACCCATAACCACTTGGCGCTTACATACAAGATGGAGCCGGAGAACAACTTCTATTACCTGACGTACGTTCTTGATTCGACGCCGCTGCGCGCCATCCAGGCCGCATCAAACGGTATGCAGATGTTGTCGGCCGGGTTCACGATCGTCCGCGACATGGGCAACAACGGCAACTACGCCGACACCGCGCTGCGCGTCGCCATCGAGCAAGGTTGGATCCCGGGCCCGACGATCATCAATTCCGGGCTCATCATCGGCGGCATGGGTGGGCAGTTTTGGCCAACACCGGAGATGGCGTTGGACCACAAAATCGTGTACCCAGAGTACCTCGATGCCGACACCCACGACGAAATCGTCAAAGCGGTGCGCCAGAACATCCTGTTCGGGGCCAAGGTCATCAAGATCTGCGTCGACTGCAAGCCCTACGGCTACAGCGTCGAGGACATGAAGCTGTTCGTCGCCGAGGCTGCCAACGCTGGAATGAAGGTCGAGGGACACATCCAGACGCGGGAGGGCGCGCGTCGCGCCATCGAGGCCGGGCTATGGTCGCTTGCCCACGACGAACCACTCGACGACGAGCTCCACAAAATGATGGCCGAGAAAGGCATTTTCCGGGCCGGCACCGAGACGCCGGCCACGGCGTGGAGCAGAACCAGCCAGGAGGCCTTCGAGCGTCGCGTCGAGCTCCTCCGCAACGCCTACGATAATGGCGTCAATCTGACCTTCTCAACCGATGCCGACTACTACATCCCGGGCATGACGCGTGGCGAGCTGGTTATCGATTTCATCAAGACCTGGCAAGCGGCCGGCATTCCCGACGCCAAGATCTTGGAGATCATGACGATCAACGGCTACAAGTGCGCCGAAACCTACGACCAACGTGGCCCGATCAGGCCGGGCATGGCCGCCGACATGATCGCCGTTCCGGGCAACCCGCTGGAGGACATTGATGCTCTGCGCGACGTCCAGTTTGTGATGAAGGACGGCATGGTATTCAAGCGCGACGGTGTGGTGACGCCAGAGGTGTTCTTCAACGCCGGGCCGGTAAACGGCTGGCGGATTCGATAAAGTCGAGGCAGGAACAGCTGCTCCGAGAACGGGTTCGGGCTCAGATGAAGGAGCGAGAATAGCCATGACTAACGAAACGAAATGGAGATTGTGGCTCACAGTAATAATTCTCATTGCAGCTTTTTTCGCTGTTGCCTTGGTGAACCGGTGGATCGGATACTAATTTCCCGCTATCCCCAATGAACTTTCACTGCTCGTAGAGGTTGCGGGTCGACCACGATAAGCGGGCGAACGCCTGCGACGGCAACCAGCGAAACTCTGCCACCACCGGTAAAGAAACGACTTGCCCATCGCAGGTTGTCACACGGCGCCGCGACGCTGTCTTTCGGTTAGCGGACGACGGGCAGAATGATGCGCGATGGATACGCGGCGGAGTGGTGCACGGTGTTCGTTGCGATCACCCATTCGGTCGTCGTGTGGTTGTCCATTCCTGTGTTCAGGTTCCGGCTCCAGCGCGGGAAGTTCGAACTCGATACCTCGATGCGAATACGATGCCCAGGCCCGAAATAGTTGCTCGTCGCATGGAGGTCCAGGCGGATTTCGTAGACTTCGCCTTCTACCATGAGAACCGATTCGGTGAGGCTATCGCGGAAGCGCATCCGTCTCGCCGCCTCCTGGATGTTGTACGCGGTCCCGTCCGGGTAAACGTCGACCAGCTTTATCGTAAAGTCGGTGTCGGGGGCATCGCTCGACACGTACAACAACGCCTGGAGCGGGCCCGTGACTTCGATGCCATCGTTCAGGACGTCCGATGTGTAGACGAGAACATCCTCTCTCATCTCGATCTCGGACTGGTCGTAGCCGCCCGCTCCGGTGCTCATCCCGGTGCAGCAAGCCTGGCCGCCCAAGGACGGAACCGGGTCAGCTGGGTCGTACACTAGGACGTCTGAGGACTCGTCATCAGGGGACATAGTCGACAGCGTCCCATCACCCATCCGGGTGTTGGCGTTGCCCTCTCCCCGGAGGTAGAAAGGCACGAACTCCGTTCCGGGAATCGGCCACGCCTCCACGCTCTTCCACTCGTTTGCTCCCATCAGGTAGTACTGGACCCGCGCCATCTCGGTGATCCCAGTGTCGGCGCCATCGAGCCAATACCGGTACCAACGGAGGTACAGGTCCTCGAAATCAAGCCGCCACTCGCCCACGTCGCGCGCCCCTGCTCGGCTATTCGCCGGGCGCATCCACCCACAGTGCGTTGACGGGGCCACGATAACGTACTGGTTGTCCCTAGCGCGCGCGGAGAGGGCGTTCTCCCGCTGCTGATTGAACAGCTGGAGCGTCTCGTTCACGCCGAAGTCGTACCACGAATCGACGTAGAGCGCCGGGACGTCGAAGCGGTCGTCGGCGTGAATGAAGTCGAGCGAACGGAAGTAGTCGGAGATCGGCGTGCTCGAGGCGTAGTCCTCATAGTCAGTATCGACCGCACCGGAGTCGGCCACAACGTCTACCACGGGGAGGCCACGGTACAGCTCGAGGCGATCAGAGGAGTTACCGAGCATGAACCAACCCGCCGTCTGCGCGAGCTCGAACGCGCCACCATCGAAGGCCGTCCAAGGACGCCCGCCGATGTCATACGCGGCCGAGGGAGCCATTGGAATCGCTGCGACATGATTGCGGTGCCGTTCGGCAGCGAGGGTGATCTGAGTCTCACCCAGATACGAGCATCCGAAGGTAGCGATCTTGCCGTTCGACCACGACTGATCAGCTAACCACGTCGTCATGTCGTAGCCGTCCTCCCGATCTGAGAAGCGGACCGTAAATTCGCCTTCCGAGCCGTAACGACCACGGGTGTCCTGGAAGGCAACCGCGTATCCCGCCTCGACGAACATCCGGATCGTTCTATCGTAAGGGTACTCCCGGTCCTTCCCGTACGGCGTCCGAATCAGGATCGTCGACACCGGCTCGACGGCGTTGGGTGGGAAGTACAAATCTGTGGAGAGCCTGATGCCATCTCGCATGGAAACTTTGACGCCGGCCTCTTTACGGATACCCGGCGACTCCCCAGGATCTTGGGTACAGGCAAGGGTTGGCACGGCTACGACGAGCGCAAGCGCTGCCGCGGCTCGATATCGTGCTTTCTGTACCCTCATGATCGTTTGCCTCACGTTTCTGCTCCTAGCACGACGTTCCTGTTCGGATCAGCTGATGAAGGCATGATCTATAGTACTAAAAACAAGGGGCTTAGTAGGGGGCTGAAAAGCGCCGAGGCAACCCCGGACGGCTATGGACGAATCTCAACGCAGGATAGTCGGATTCGCTGCCGCTCTCGAAAGAGCGAGGAAGAATCCACCGAGCCAGGCCAGGGAGCTTCACGGCCGGGGCAGCACTGAAGCGTGCGAATGATGGCAGCAAGAGGGGGCTTTCTCCTCGATCGTTGGAGTCTGTTCCTTGTCGCGACGATCACGACGAGCGCCGCGGTGATACTGACAGCGAACTCACGGGATCTGTCCAGCGCCGCCGACATTTCATCGATGATCCAATTCTCGGTGCGCGCCTCGGTGCCGTGGCTCTATCTGGCTTTTGCGGCATCTTCCCTCGCTGCGATATTTCCGAGCAAGGTGAGCCGCTGGCTACTGCGGAATCGCCGCTACATCGGGCTCTGTTTCGCTGTCGGCATGGTATGGCAGTTGGTCTTTATCCTCTGGTTCGTCGCCATTCACTGGGACTACTACCTGGAAAACGCATACGCGTTTGTTGATATCGCCGTTCAGATCCCGGGATATGTGATCCTTACCTTGATGACCGTAACTTCGTTTCGTCCCGGGCGTGACAAGCTGAGCGCGCGCCAGTGGCGGATCCTGCACAAGACGGGGATCTATTTCCTGTGGGCCACGGTCTACAGCACCTACTGGAACGAGCTGTACTACTACGACGATATTCAGCGGATCGACCATTTCTACTATTGGACAGGCTTCGTGGCAATGGGCGCGCGCATTCTCGCCTGGAGCCTCAAGCGATGGCAGGACTGTGCAGCTGGCGGAGTCGCTCGGATACGGCTGCCGCTCCTCCTGGCAGGCGCCGCCGTGGCGATCGTCGGGCTGCTGGGGATCGCCTTCNCGCCGTGGTGGTCACCGGCGGTGATCGAGACGGTCTGGAGCCTGGGGTATGTGGCGCCAACGGTGGACCTGGCCATTCCCTTCCTGCCGATTCTGGTGCTGGGGCTTGGAGCTTGGCTCGTCGTCAGGTCGAGGGCGACAACGCCCACCACCGCGGTGTCTGCAAGTGGTCCTGGAGCGTGATCAAGTCGCGCTAAGCACGTTGAGGCAAAGTCCCGGCTATCCCCAGTGAGCTGTCACTGCTCGTAACGGTTGCGGTCCGACCACGATGAGCATGAGAACGCCCCCGACGGCTACCAGCGAATAACTGTACCCAACAGCATAGAGTAAGGTGCCGAATAGCGATCTTTAGCAAGATCGAATTTCCTCAATTGCAAATGGGATAGGATGACCACGATGAAGACCTTGACCTACTTTCATGATGTTCTTTGACTGCGTTGTCAACTAGCAGGCCGTGCGCTTGCCAGCGTGGTAAAAGACTTCCCTGATATCAAAGTCGACAAAGTAGGATTTCGAGCCAATCGCGACCTTGCTATGGAAGCAGGTGTTAAATCGATTCCAGCGTTGGTCTACGGCGACAGGAAATTGAGTAGTTTGTTATTGACCAAGGCCAAGATTCGCCACTTTCTTGAGCAAATCTGAACGCGTTTCACTATTCGACCTAAGGATTTGCTATACACAGCGACTGGCACACGCGCCACGCGTAACGTCAGGCGACGGTTTCCCGCGAAACTCCGCCACCATCGGCGTAGAGTTCCGGCATCCAAGTAGGTACTCAGATCAGGTGACGTCGACAGGCGGTCACATGACTCGATAGGAGCATGGAAACATGTCGAAAAAGATGATCGTGCCGTGCCTTCGTGTCGCCGGGTTCGCAGTCCTCTTCATGCTCCATTCCGCCCACGTGTCGGCACAGGTTCCTGCGGAGGCCGAAGCGAGGCTCCGGGGCATTTACGAACGAGGCGAGCTCGATGCCCGGTCCTTTCGGGAGCCCTGGCTCCCGGATGGCTCTGGCTACACGGCGCTGGAAGCACCGGCCGGGGCGAACGAACGTGAGCTCGTAACCTACGATGCAACTAGCGGCCAGCGTACCGTGCTGGTCTCCCTGGCACAGCTCATTCCTCCCGGCGGTACCGAGCCCCTTGCGATCGAAAGCTACACGTTCTCACCGGACGAGAGCTGGTTGCTGTTGCAGACGAGCAGGAACGATCCCGAAGGCCGCGTCGACGAGTACTGGAAGTTGGAACGGGCGTCGGGGACTCTTCGCAGGGTGGTCGCTGGCGGGTCGAACCGCATTTCTCCCGACGGCCAGCGCATCCTTTACGCTGAGCAGGGGAATCTGCACGTCTACGATCTGCGCAGTGATCGGACGATTGCCGTCACGAAGACCGGCGTCGCTGGCGCGGTTTCGAACGGTAGTGCGACCTGGAGTCCCGATGGAGAGTGGATCGCCTTCGTAGAGACTGACAGGTCCGATGTTCGACTCAGGTCGATGCTCGTCCCGAGCGATCCGTCGTATCCAGAGGCCAGAGAAGTCCGCTTCGCCAGGGTTGGCGAGACCATTCCCGCGCTGCGTGTCGGCGTCGTCGACGCCCAAGGCGGCGAGACGCGCTGGCTTTCCATCGTCACGCCGGCAGAGGGCTTCTATCTCGGAGAGGTCGGCTGGGCCGGAAACTCTAACGAGCTGCTGATCGAGAAGCTGAGCCGCTTCCGCGACGAGCGCGAATTCCTCGTCGCCAACGTTCGTATCGGTGCGATCACCCGCATCTTCCATGAATCCGATCCTTCCTGGGTCATCGCTAGCTACCGGACCAACGCTGGGCTTGAGTGGATCCGCGACGGCCGCGCATTCCTCGTGCTCAGCGAAGCCGACGGCTGGCGGCATGCTTACGTCTACTCGCGCGGCGGCGATCAACAGACCCTTCTGACGCCCGGCTCGTTCGACATTATCGAGCGCGGCGTGGTGGCTGAAGCGGAAGAGTGGTTCTACTACTCCGCCTCTCCCGACAACGCTACTCAGAAGTATCTCTACCGGGTGCGGCTGGACGGCGCCGGAGAGCCCGAGCGGATCACGCCCGTGGACCAGCCCGGCTGGCACGACTACGACTTCTCCCCCAGCGCCCGGTGGGCGTTCCACACCTACTCGACGTTCGATGCTCCCCCGGTTACCGAGCTCGTGGAATTGTCGGAGCATCGTGTCGTGCGCGTGCTCGAGGACAACAGCGAACTGCGCAAAACCGTCGCGCCGCTGACCTCCCAGCCAACCGAGTTTCTGGAACTGGACATCGGCGGCGGCGTGGTCATGGATGCATGGATGATCAAGCCCCGCGACTTCGATCCGTCCCGGAAGTATCCGGTTCTCGTTTTTGTGTACGGCGAGCCCCACGCACAGCAGGTTCTGGACGCTTGGGGCCGAGGTAACGCAAACTACCATCGTGTGATGGCCAGTCTCGGCTATCTCGTAGTGTGCATAGACGGGCGTGGCACGCCGGCGCCAAAGGGAGCCGCGTGGAGGCGGGCCGTGTTCGGCAGCCTTGGTCCGCTGTCCACAGAGGAACAGGCAGCCGGCGTACTTGAGCTCGGCCGTATCCGCCCCTACGCCGACCTGTCCCGAGTCGGCATCTGGGGGTGGAGCGGTGGTGGTTCGAACACGCTGAACGCGATGTTTCGGCGGCCGGATGTCTATCATGTCGGGATCGCCGTGGCCCCCAAGCCTCAGCCGCACCTCTACAACGCCTGGTTCCAGGAGATCTACATGCGCACCCGCGAGGTGAATCCGGAGGGGTACCGCCAGTCCGCCCCGATCAACTTCGCCGAAGGCTTGGAGGGAAACCTCCTGATCATCCACGGCACGGGAGAAACCAACACCCACCTGGAGATCACGGAGGGGCTCGTTGATCGTCTCATCGAACTGGGCAAGTCGTTCGACTACATGACGTATCCCAACCGCGACCACGGTATTCGTATAGGCAGGGGCACATCGTTACACCTGCGCATGCTGATGATTCGGTACCTGCTCACACACCTGCCCCCCGACCCTCGGTAGCCGGGGCGCTAACCAGCGTCGAGACACTACCGCATGCCGCGCTCCCGCTTCTGGTTTTCGACCATGAACGCCACGTCGGCGAGCAGCTGCTTGGCGTCGTAGACGATACCGTCCTTGATCGTGTAGAGGATGCCGCCTTTGCGCTCGGCCTCGCCGGTCTCGTCGTTGAGACGCACGACACCGGTGCCGTACAGGACCTTGAGGTCCTCGAGCGGATTCTCCTCGACGATCACAAGGTCGGCGAGGAAGCCCTCGGCCACGACGCCGAACTCGATCGGCTCGCCCTTGGANTTCATGAGGGCCTGGGCGCCGTGCATGGTCGCACTGCGGATCACTTCGAGAGGGTGAAATCCGGCCTCTTGCAGCAGTTCCATCTCCTCGATGGTGGAGAAACCGAACAGGTTATAGGTGAACCCAGCGTCGGAGCTCACGGTTACGCGGCCGCCCATGTCCTTGTAGTCGTCGAGCATCGCCATCCACACGCGATAGAACTCGTTCCAGGCGAGCTCGTCGGCGAGCGTCCAGTTGAAGTAGTAGGAGCCGTGGTTGGTGCGGTTGGGCTGGTAGTAGTCCCACAGCGAGGGCAGCGTGTACTTCGCGTGCCACTCGGCGGTGCGCGCCCGCATGACGTCGCGGGTCGCCAGGTATGCCGTCATCGTCGGGTCGAGGGTGACATCGAGCGCCAGGAGCTCCTCAAGCATCGCATTCCACTCCGCGGAGCCCTGCGGGTGGATCAGGTTCCACTGCCGCCCCACCTGGCCGAAGCGGTGCTGCTCGTCGTTGTAATTCAGGTCGACGGGCCACGGCTGCACGTCGTGGTCGTCGTAGAGGGCCTCGAAAAGGCCNTAGTAGTGGGTCACCGTCTCGAGCCCCAGGCGCGCCGCGTCGATAGCGTTCATCTGGGCGACGCCGGTTTGCGCCAGGTGNGCCGTCGAGCCGAGGTTGAACTTCTTNGACTCNTCNAGCANCGCCGCCATGATATCGGGACGGTGGGCGCCAAGCTTGAGACCATCGATGCCCTGTGCCGCCGCCCAGCTCACCCACTCGCGAGCATCCTCGGCGTTGCGCACTCGGCCCTGTTGCCAGCCGTTGCCGGGTCGGTNGTAGGTGAACATGCGCGGTGCGACGATCTCGTTGCGGGCGCTGCGCTCCCGCTCGCGTAGCGACCACTCCATGGGCCCGAAGGCTACGCCACGTCCGGTAGTGATACCGTGCGCCATCCACAGCTTGTAGACGTACTCGGCCTCGGGAGCTTTGGGAACCCCTCCCGTGTGCAGGTGTATGTCCACGAAACCCGGAAGCACGTACATCCCGGTGGCATCGATCTCGTAGTCGGCGTCCTGCGGCCGACGGTTCTCGTTGATCGGCACATTCGGCGTGCCGATGCCGGCGATGCGCTCGATACGGTTTCCCTCGATGACGATGTCGACGGGGCCGCGCGGCGGACCGCCGGTGCCGTCGATGACAATGGCGCCACGGATGATCAGCCGGTTGAACGGGCCGGCGCCGTCGTCGGGGCCGCGATCGGGTGCCGGCGCGACTCCTTGCGCGGCAGCGATGGACGCGCCGGCGAGCAGAAGCGCGGCGGCGACGAAGCGGATCGAGGCCGTGACAAGATCGTGTCGATGGTCACTTCTGGTGCCATTAGGCATTTCGGTTCCTCCTGGTGCGAGCGTCTCCTCGGCGGCTGTTGACGGCGAGCCGGCGAACGTGGGTGGTTCACGATGATCCCGAGACGCATTCTATCTGCTGGGTCAATTGGGAAACAAAAGCACAGGCCCGCGGCATTGACCTGCCCAGTTGTTTGGACCACTTGGTAACTCATTAAATCGGTACGCCAGGATTGACAGAGGNCCTCAATCCTCTGGGAATCTCTCTCGACTTCAGTCCTGCTCACCATCATGGTCCGAGCTTGCGAGAGTTCCAGATCGACAGCGTNAACTTCAAGGTCTACCGAGAGGACCCGATGGCCACAGCGTTGGAGTAGGGGCTACTACGACGAGAACGGACACGTCTGCGCTGTGATGAACGCGGGCGGGATGGGTCCTCGATGGTGGCGGCAGTCAAAGGCCTGCCGAGCACCCTGCCGCACTCAGATTGATTTCGCGGGCGCCGGCGCATCAGGAAAGAAGCGGCCGAGGAACTTCTTCTTTGAGATCAGGCCCAGCGCCTTGGTCCGGTTTGCATCCAGCCATGGCCACGTGAGTGAGTCTGGCAGCGCGAGCTCGAAGTTGCTGTCGATGTCCTCTCGGATGATGCCGAGCCCCTCGTCGGCATCAACGACGAGGCACCCATAGCGGGTGTTCGTGGCCCGAAAACGCACCACGCTTTTCCACACGTCGCCATTCCAGGCCCGCTGAGTCCGAGGCACCCGCTGTCTGGCTTCATCGGTGGGGTTACAGTCGTGCAACATGACCGTGCCGCCGGGATTGAGACAGGCCAGAGCGCCGGCGATGTCCTTGTCGACCTGCGTCGATTCGTGGAGGCCATCGATGAATACGAGGTCGTAAGCGCGTCGTTCGGTCCTCGCGATCGTCTCGAAGAAGACATCCGACGTCATCTTGTAGGTGGGGTCCGCGTGAGCATACTGCTCTTGGGCGGGGTCGACCGACGTCTTGTCGGCGAACGTGATGCGGCGAAAGTTCTTGCCTGTACTGAGTCCGATCTCAAGGTAGCTGGTGTAGCCGTGGGTGTGGACGAATCGATTGATGACATCCCAGCGCTTCATCGCTACAGCTTTCTCACACCGTCCAGTGTGCTGTGTTCTCAAGCCAAGACAGACACCAATAACACAAGGATCAACAATTGAACGATCCAGCCGATCACGCAAACCCCTACAGCTCGCGATGTGCTCTCATAATCAAGAGCTTGTCTGACCGCGATCACCATCGCCACTAGCATCCAAATCGAGGCAACTAGAAAAAGCGGCCCTGCAAGCCCCGGAATGATACCGAATACTCGAATCAAGCCGGGGGAGCTCGAGAATCCAGTAGTGCGCAGTAATTCGCCAAGATCTGCTTCGGTCTGTGGCTCTGGAAGGAATTTCGTGCCAATAAAGTAAGTAAGATAGGCCCAGACATACCACCCAATAAGGGCTGCGATCGTCCCTGCCAAAATCCCGCCACGCCCTCCAATCGCAACGCTTCCTACTCCAGCGGCCATGCTGGACAGAACAACAACCCCCATGGCCTGACCCATTGCCCCCGTGTCAGCCTCAACCTCTTCATACAACTGAGCATCTAGTTTGACAGCGCGAATAATACGATCCCTAAAAGTAGTCATTGGCTCACCGCTTCCCGTGGTTCATTTGGACTGCCAGTTTCAAGCTGTACATCCTCAGAATTGTCCACACCGGTTCAGGCCTTTTCCTGCAGTCCAAAGCACCATTGGCCCGTGCCCCTTTGGACAGTCTGGTGGTGAACTCTCGGTATCTCTCATGGGTGCTGTTGTCGATAAATGCTGGGCATCTGGATGATGGGGCGCTGACCAGCGTCAGAGGCGCCTGATCCACGGTTTCCCGAGAAACTCCGCCGTTACCGGCGTAGAGTTTCGGCAGCCATCAAAAAGCGGACGGTCTCGTTCTCGTCGCCGTAGAAGAATTTATGCCCCACAGCATACCGATCTTAGTTGCCTCCGTCAGGCTTAGGCAGTACCCGCTGCCACAAGTAGTCTTGGTGACTGCTGCAGATTTGGTAGAACTCGTTGGCCATGGCCTGGTTTTCGGCGCTAGCAGCAGCAGAATAGGTATTGACAGCGTCGATGAGCTCCGGGTGGCTCATGCCACTGTAGGTCATCAACCGGCGGAACCGTCCGCCGATCACGTGCGAATGCCAACCCCAGGTGGTGATCTGCCCCGATTCGACTAACTCGTTGATGTGTGGGGCGAAGAGTTGCTGGACGATCTCGTCCGCTCGTTCCTGCCCGGCCTGACTGCAGGCGTAGTAAGTGGAGTATGAGACCGGGCCTAGGTTATCGGGGGTGGTGGCCTCCAGCCCGGCTGCCTGGACCCAAATCAGATCGTCGTGGCTCCCGCAAATCGAGTTAAATTCTCGAAAATCTTCCGGGTTCTCGGTTTGTTGTTCTTCGAGAATCGCGCTGCGTGCCGCCATCATCGTGTCTAGATCATTGCCGGTTGCGAACAGAAGGCGCCGCCAGCGACCACCATAGTTATGGCGTAACCAGCCCCACCCGTTAAGTTCGCCAGAATCGACATGTCGCTGGTAGATCGGCCCGAGAGCTTTCTCGACGAGGACATCCGCAAAAGTCTCGCGGGTTACATCGCAAACAAAATACTCACCGATAATGAAACTCTGTTCTTCTTGAATGGCCTCTTCTTCGGCAGCCAGCAACGAGTTGACACCTAGCGTGATTCCCATGGTCAGTACGACCACACATACGCCAAACTTGACCAAAATTCTGAACATGTCTCTTCCCCGAATTAGTTGTGCGTAAACGACTTTCTTCGACGGCTTATGCCTCACTCTTTGGCTAAGAATCGGCTGGACAAGTGTATGTAAATCCTGCGCTCTCAACAAACCGAATAGATTAGGAGCTTCTTCTAAAGGTGGCGAAGTTTTCCTGGGCATCTGCCGAGGTCGCAGCGTTCCAAAATGGGTAGGCAAAAGTCAAAAAAAGTCATTTACAAGGCTAGTTTTAAGGCTAGTCGGCCTAAAACCGCGCTTTTTGCGAAACCCCAATTCCGCTGTAACCCAGTTATGGCTTAAAGTGCCCGGGGCGAGACTCGAACTCGCACGTCCTAAGACAGGGGATTTCAAGACCTCTGCTACCCCATTTATACCTATTTGCGCCGATCCAGCAACCATAGGCGTTTGCGCCGAAACCGTTACTGGTGCTGCGTTCGCGAAAAACTCGATATCTCCCGAATACGGTTTGAGACATGCGAGAGATGCGAGAGTACAAGGCTAGTTACAAGGCTAGTTAGAAGGTCGAAAAAAGAGCGCCGCAGAGCCGCTCGACCTAGACCCGCATCGGGCGTCGTCCGGCAGGGGGTGTCTACGGGTGTTGTTACTCGGCAAAACACCCCGAATTACTGGCTGTCTGGACTCGGCACGGGTGCGGCTTCC
>PAUN01000075.1 GCA_002712885.1 Acidobacteriota bacterium | reverse complement strand
GGTCGAGCTGCCCGGCTTCGCGTTCGCCTCGCACCGCGACCCGCTGGCTCACCACGCCACTCGGGGATCGTCACTTCCCGATCGTGCTGATCGATGGGACCGTCCTGGGCGACCACTCGGTCGTGGTCGCGCTCGGCATCGATACAGAGGGCAAGAAGCAGGTGCTGGGGTTGCGGGAAGACCACACCGAACACAGCCGCGTCGTCAAGGCGCTGCTGCGCGACTCTTCGTGATCGACGGCGCGAAGGCGCTCACCTCGGCCATCCACCCAAGCGTTCTGAGTCGGTCCGTTTCACGCCCCGAGGCGGTCCCTATGCGCACTTGCACTGAATTGCATTCCTACCAGCGCCCTGTATGTCTCAGGATTGCACCCCAATTGATCCCGGGGGCTGTCGAGACCTGGGGCGACGTCCCGATATACCTCTGTGATGCTCTGGTTCTTCAACGGCTCCGCCGGGCCGCCACGCTTCATCGGGATTCACTGCGACCGGCGGCCCAGAGACTACCAACTCGTCGTGCTGTATCCAGACGGCACGAAAGAGACCGAGCACTTCGGGGATTCCGACACACTCCTGGACGCCGCAAAGAAACTCGGCAAGGACCTTAGTAGTCTTGGCTGGGAGCCCTGTCCGACCGCCAGCGCCGTCGCCCGGCGAGAAAGCTAGGGTTTCCGAGCGAGGCGTCTGTCTGGCCAGGCGCAAGGAGGGAGCAGCCAGGCCGGCTGTGACCGACGCAGCAACGCCGCCAGACGGACGCCTCACTCGGAAAACCTAGGGTCCAGCGCGTGGCGGGCAGACGTAGTGAGCGTCGGTGACCCGCGTGCCCCCGTCACACGGCTCCCGCGTGATCCAGACCGCGTCGGACTGGTGATTCTGCACGATCCATTCGTACTCCTGAATGAACCAAACGGACGTCGACGACAGAATGACTTCTTCGTTGGCGAAAAAGACCGTGCTGTACACGTCCCAGAAATCGGCGTACCCGTGCTTGATGTCATTGTCGACCAGGTAGTTGGCCAGTTGCTGTCGATTGTTCGCTGGGGGTTCGCCGACGAAATCGGCCAGGAGTCGAGTGTGATCCCAGAGGGACACTAGCGCCCAGACCGCGACCACGCCCACGGTCAGGCGCCGTAGCAGTCGGTGCTTTTCGATCACCAAGTGATACGCGACGATGCCCACCAGGCCAAGCACGGTCAGCAAGGTGTAGCGCATGGTCATGGCGCTGATTTGTCCACATTGCGACAACAGATAGACTGCGCTGGATTGCGTCCCGACCAGAATCAGATAGGTCGCAAACTGCAGACGCGGATGCCACGGTCGCTCGTCGTCGCGAACCGCTGACCAGACGATGCGGGCGAGGGCCAGCAGTAACGTCGTACCGAGCACGATCCACAGACCGTCGACGCCCTGGGTGCCGACGCTCGGGATGGCCAGGTCGACTAACGGCTCGCGGTGCCCGCCCATCATCGTCGAGAGGAAGGGGCCGGCAAAGTCCGTCAGACTCCTCGGCAACGAGGCCCCGTCGAAGCAGAACCGATCGAGCAGCAAACCCACGTTGAGCGCGGCGCTGTCAGATGTGGTGGTCGGCAGACCGGCGTACGACCCCGACGTGGCCGGTCCCCAGGCGCTGCCCGCTTGCGCGCGGACCAGTCCGATACCCTGCCAGACGGCGGTGAACGCGAGGGCCGCCTCGAGTTTCCGCCGCATCCCCTTGGCTGTAAACAGCGACCGATCCAGCAATTCGATCAGCACCAGTGCTCCCAGCGCGTAGGCTGTGAACACGCGTTGCAGAAAGCCGAACGCTAGGATGGTGCCGAACATGACGGGTCGGCGTCTCGTGACCCACAACAGCAGCGCCGCGAACAGCGGTTCGACCTGTCCGCCGCTCGCCTCCAAGAAATAGATCGCCGTACCGGGCGGGGTCAGGATGAAGAGGCTGGTCACCAGGAGACCCAGCGCGGGACGCAGACCGAGCTCTCGCTCGAGCAGGGCGATCAGCAGTATCGCCAGCGCGATGTTGATCACGAGTAGGGGAAGTTTCAAAGCCAGGACCGACGGACCGAACAACCAAAAGACGGGGGCCGCCAGCCAGGCCTCGATGGCGAGCTGGTAGTCCTGACCGTAGGTAAACACTGGTAGCGTGCGGCCCTCAGCCAGATGTTTCGCCATCAGGCCGACGATCGCCTGGTCCGAGTCAAAGACGGCGTCGAAGAAGACGAACACCGCACTGCGTAGCAGCACCAACCCGGCGGCGATGACGAACACCAGGGTCCGCTCTTGCCCCAAGGGGAGACCACTCCGCCACCGCGAGACCGTCGGTGGACTCGGATGCGACAGCGGAGTATCCTCCGGTCGCGCCGTTGGGTGAGCAGACTGATCGTCGGCCGGAGACACGCTCAGGATGCTATCCGATAAGGGACACCGCATGGGAGAGCGAGCATGGATGGCTGCGGCGGGGGTGCTGGCGCTGGGGGTGTTCCTCTCGCTTATGGCGCCCGACATGGGACTTGGCCTGGCGCCGTCAGACCCTGCCATCCCGCTGACCCCGTCGGTTCGCCTCCTGGTCGGTCCAGCACTCGGGGCGCCCGCGGGACCAGGTTGGTTGGGGTCGACGCTCCTGGCGCGGCTGGCCTTGGCGCTGCCGATCGGGGCTCCCTCCACCCGTCTGGCGGTCCTCGCGCTTGTCGCCGGCGTGACGGCGGCGATGCTCACCTTCGCGCTCTACCGACGGTTGTCGCTCTCATGCCCTTCCGCACTTCTCGGCTCGATGGTCGCCGTCACCGGCACCACAAGTTTGGCCCTCGTCACGACCGGGAGCGTCGACGCAGTACTGGCGCCGCTGGTGCCGGGGCTCCTGTTGTGCGGCCTCTGGTGGACGGAGACCAGACGGCGGGTAGCGTTGGTGACCCTGGCGGTCCTCATGGTCGTTGCCCTCGGGAGCTATCCCGCCGTCATTGTCATTTGTGGCGCCCTGTCCCTCAGCCTGGCCGGGGCGGAGGTCGATGGTCTCCCGCGTCTGAGTCGTCGTCATGGGTGGCCACGACTGGCGGCCGTGACGCTCGGGGCGGTGGTGGTCGGAGTCCTCCATCGTGTCGCGGCCGCCTGGACCACTTGGCGAGCCGCCACCGAGGCCATCAGCCTGCCGGGTGACGACCCTGTCGTCGCATGGTCGTGGGTCGTGCCGTTCGGTGCGCTTCGTGGCGACGGGGTCGGGGACCGGTTGTCCACCTTGGTTTCTCTGGCCGTCGGTGAACTCCGGCTCCCAGCGGTCCTGCTTGGTGCCGTCGGTATCGTCTTGCTCCGCCGGCATCGCGCTGGTCGCAGTCTGGTCTGGGCCTGGGTCGCGGCGCTCGTGGCGGTGTCGGTCTGGATGCCGTCGACATCCTCCGACGGATCACGGGTGGCCATCATCCTGTCCTGGCTACTGGTCGGGGTCGGACTCGACTGGATCTGGCGATCGACCGCCAGAGCGGCCAGGATCAGCGCGATTGCGATGGCGGTCTTTTTGGTCGTCACCGCCACGACGGGGCTACCGGGTACGCGACCGTGGTCGGCGGCGCTGCTCGGAGCGACCCATCTCGACAGAGTGCTGGCCGCGGCCACAGTAGGCCTCCCGCCCTTGCTGGTGACGGAGGGGCCGGTTCTCGACCGGGCGCTCAGCGGCGATCCGTCCCGACTGGTGACGCGCGTGCCGCTGGAACGTTCAGCCGTCAAGCGATTGCATGACGCCGGTCGGCCGATGATCGCGTTCGATGGCGCCCGTGGGCTGTTGCAGCAGGTGGGGGCGCAGTTCGAGACCGTGCCGGTTCCCGCTGAATCGGTGACGGTGCCGCAGCTGCTTGAGGCGCTGCCGCGAGGGACCATCGTCGCGGCCGCCGGCGGACCACGGCTGGTTCGCGCGATCATTCCCGACGCTGGTCCGTTGTTCGCCGCGGCCGGCGGGTCGACCGACCTCTTCGGACAGCGCGTGGGCGCCTACGGGGTCGTCGGAGTGATCGGGGGCGGCGGAGAGGCCCTCGAGCAGTCTTCGTCCGACGCCATCACGCTCGCACTGGCGGTTGGTGATGCTGTCGGGGGATTCCCTGTGCGCACGATGGCGTCGCTGCGTGTTGTCAGCGACCGGTCAGGCGTGCAGGTGGAGCTGAACGGCGAGGTCGCGGCCCGGGCGGTTGCGGGTCTCGCGCTCGTCGCGATCGCACCGGATGGCCGGCTGTTGATCGCGGTCGCCGACGATCTCGATCAGGATGGGGACGGAATCCCGCTTGCCGGTGTTGATCCGCCGGTGAGCCGGCTGGTCGGGTGGGAGCGATGCATTACGTTGCCGGTGGGCGAGTGGGTGGATGCTGGCGCGGCCGCGGTCGCTGGCGGAGTTGGGGCCTGGCTGGCCGCTCCTGGAGACCAGCTCACCATGTATGCGACCGCGCGTCGAGAGCGGCCGGTTCGTGTCTGGGCGGACGCCACCGAGATCGCCGAGGCGGTGCAGTCGAGCTATCGCCCTTCCGTCAACGAGCAATGGGCGGCACTGGGCACGCAGCAAGACCGTGACCGAGTGCCTCCGGGCGTGGACTGGTCGGCCGCGTCGGTGGTCCGGCGTGTCCAGGTCGCTCGCCTCGGGGCGGTGGCGATCGCGTTTGGCGAGGCGCCGAGGGTGACCTACGTGCGGTACGAATCGTTGGACCCGACTCGCGAGGGGCTGGAGCTGTGCGGTGTCGTCAGTGGCGCACCGCTCTTCGCGACCGGAGCACCGTCGGTCGCCACGGTGCCCGTAGCTCAGCTGGATACGTTCGGCTGGGGTTGGCATGATCCTGAGCGGGATGGACGCGGAGTATTTCGATGGTCCGATGGAGCGGAGACCGAGTTACTCGTCCAGCTCACACGGACCGGGCAAGTCCGCGTCGAAGTAGCCGCCGCCGCCGCCGCGGCGGACCTGAGCGACGATCAGGTCACCATAACTCTCCTGGTCAACGGGCAAGCGCTGGCCGTCCAGCCGATGGTCCGTGGGACTCAGACTCACCGCTGGCTGGTGCCCGCCGCGAGGTGGAAGACCGGGATGAACCGCGTCGGACTGCGTGTGTCCTCGGCCGTCAGTCCGGCCGCGCTTGGCCTGAGCGACGACCAACGCTCATTGGGCATCGCGGTGCGCCGTCTCGAGTTCGCGCTGGTTGAATAGTTTTTGAACCATTGCGATGAACGTCTTCCTGATCGACGGGACGTACGAGTTGTTTCGACACTTCTATGCGGTGCCGTCGGTCACCGATGCCGAAGGCCGGGAAGTCGGCGCCGTGCGCGGCGTGGTCGGTTCGGTGCTGGGCATGCTTGAAGAGGACGTCACGTACCTCGGCGTCGCGACCGACCATGTCATCGAGTCCTTTCGCAACGAGCTATGGCCCGGTTATAAGACCGGGGAGGGGATCGAGCCGGCGTTGTTCACGCAGTTTTCCCTGTTGGAGGAGGCGTTGGTGGCTCTCGGTGTGCGCGTCTGGCCGATGACGGAGTTCGAGGCGGACGATGGTCTGGCGTCGGCCGCCCTCGCCGCCAGCGCCGATGCTCGTGTCGAGCAGGTGTTCATCTGCACTCCAGACAAAGACCTCGCACAGTGCGTCGTCGGCCGTCGCGTCGTGCAGTTCGACCGCCGCGCCGGGGTCATGCGGGACGCCGACGGCGTGCGTGGGAAGTTCGGCGTGCTGCCAGAGTCGATTCCCGACTATCTCGCACTCGTGGGCGACGCGGCCGACGGCTTTCCTGGGCTTCGCGGCTGGGGTGCCAAGTCGACCGCGCTCGTACTCGCACGGTATGGACACCTGGAGGCGATTCCGGATCCCCCCGATCGGTGGGACGTCAAGGTCAGAGGTGCCGTCCGTCTGGCCACCGAGCTCGCCACCCACCGCGACTTGGCCGTCCAGTTCCGGGACCTGGCGACGTTGCGCACGACGTTGGAGCTGTTCGAGTCGGTCGATACTCTCCGCTGGAGTGGCCCGCGCCCCACGTTCTTCGACCTGTGCGCGAGACTGAACGCGCCGGGGTACTTTAGGCGGGCGCGCCAGCTCGCCGACTCACGCGCATCGTGATGGGGGTCGCCGCGCGGAGCGTGATCGCCGGGTCCCCGCCGATCTCGCGTCGGTCGGTCGCATCCAGTCGACATCGTTGCGCGATGGCCGAGACCACCAGCACCAACTCCATCATCGCAAACGTGTTCCCGATGCACTGACGCGGTCCGCCGCCGAACGGGAAGTACGCGAACGGCGGTCGTTCGACCGGACGTGTCGGGTCGAAACGATCCGGGTCGAAGCGCTCCGGGTTGGCCCAAAATTTCGGGTGTCGATGGGTCACGTAGGGGCTAGTTAGGACGATCGCACCGGCCGGAATTCGACATCCACCCACCACGTCTTCGCTCATCGGCCGGCGTGAGACCACCCAGGCCGGTGGGTAGAGCCGCATCGATTCCTTCACGACCTGGTCGACATATCCCAACCGCGGCAGATCGGCCATGGTCGGCGGCCGTCCGCCCAGCGCGTGGTCGAGCTCCCGTTCGAGCCGCTGGCGGACCGAGGGATGGGCCGCGAGCAGATGCCATGTCCAGCCGAGGGCGATGGCGGTCGTCTCGTGGCCGGCCAGAAAAATGGTCATCACTTCGTCGCGCAGCTGCGCGTCGCTCATTCCCTCGCCGGTCTCTTCGTCGCGGGCTTCCATCAGCATTGACAGCAAGTCGTCGTCCGACGCTCGGGTCATCGACCCCGCCAGACCGGCACTTGTCCGTCGCGAGGCGATGATCTCGAGAATGACGTCATCCAGCGTACGCATCGCCGCGCGCTGCACACGGTTGGCTCGGCTGGGCCACCACGCGGGCATTGGGACGACTCGGCCGATGGCCTCATTGGCGCCGCGCAGCATCGTGTGCAATGCCCGACCGACTCGATCGGCCTCTTGGCTGACGTCGGTGCTCAGCAATGTCTCGCCGACAATGCGCAGCGTCAGACGCATCATGTCGGCCGTGACGTTCACGGTCTCAGATGGTGATCGAAGCCAGTCGTCGACGAGATCACCGGCCGCCGACGTCATCGTGTCGCCGAAGCCCGCGGTCCGGTCCCGGTGAAACGCCGGTTGCATGATGCGCCTTTGGCGCAACCAGTAGGCCCCCTCGCTGGTCAGCAATCCGTTGCGGAGAAACACCCGGAGCACGCGGAATCCCCGGGTGCCCTTGTCGTACTGGTTGGCGTGGTCTTGCAGCACCCGGCGTGCATCGCGCGGATGGGCCACGAGGAACAGTGACCGGTTCAGCAGTCGGAAGCGGACGACATCGCCGCATGCCCGGAAGCCGGACATCAGGAGACCCAAGGGGTCTCGCCGGAAATGGGGCAAGCTTCCCAGCACGCCGGGAGCGGGGTATGTGGGCGCTGAGACAGACACGGGAGGACAGCTAGACGGTGGCGCTGGCGTTGACAAACGCCGCCAGTCGTTTCAGATTGTCAGGTGAGAGGTCGAGGAACTTGACCCCGAGCCCGCCGCCGCGCGTGTGTCGGGCAATGGCCGTACAGGTGATGAAGTCGTCGCCGGCGGGGAGTTTGAAGCGCAGGTTCAGAATGGCGCCGATGCTCGCACCCGCACCTTGGATGTAGGTGCCGCCGACACTGAGGTCGCCGAGTCGCTCGTTGCCGCGCGAAAAGATACCGTCTTCGTCACGCCATACTTCGGTGCGAAAACTGACGCGGCGGTGGAGTCTCTGCTCTTCCATGGTTGCGGCGGCCGGTGTGGATCGCTGACGCCCCTCCACCGACCAGTCGAAATTGTAACGTGCTCTGATTCCCGGCCCGCAACCTCCTGAGGCACAATGGCCGGGTGAGTCGTCTGCACGACGCGTTGGGGGCCCGGCGGGAGCGGGAGTGGCGCCGGCCTCGCGAGGCGCCGCGGTCTCTCGACCAGCTTGGGTGGACGCCGAGTTCCTAATCTCGACTCCGACGGTTGACCACGAGGCTTGGCGCCATTCGCCTCGGACTGCTGGTCTGTGGGTTGCTTTGGGCGATCTGGTGGGCGAGTACCGTCCTGGGCCGAGGCCTGGACGGAGTAAGATGGCGAGTTGCTACCCTGACCCTGCGCTGCAATTCCTAGCGGCCGGATTCAGCCCCGGTCGAATGCAGCGGGACTTGCACTACGGGCTAGCCTAGAAGGCCGCTGAAAACGCTGATCGATGACACGCACGTTGCCGCCCTGGGCGCAAGAACTGCTCGACGGGCACCCTGACGAAACGGCCCCGTCCCGGGCCGATCCGATGCCCGCCTGGCTCGAGAGCGAGCTGGCTCGCGTGCCGTTGTGGGCACGTATCCGTCAGACACCGGAAATCAGACAACGCCATCCGTTCCTGCTGATCGAGGATCTCCGTAAACAGCCTGACCTAATGCGGCAGGTACTCGAGCTGCGGTCCGAGTTGGCGGCGCTGGCCCACCGGCTCATCGATCAAGGCATCCGACATCTCGTGTTCACCGGGTGCGGGTCCGCGTTTCACAGCTCCCAGTTCGGGTCGTTCATCTGCCGGAAGTGGAGCGGATGGACGACCGAAAGCCACGACTCGCTGGAGTTCACGCATCACTGGGCTCAGGGACAGGAACCGACGGCGGTGGTGGTGCAGTCGGCCACCGGGTCGACGGCCGAGACCATCGACGCCGCACGGCATGCCGCCGACCACGGTCTGGTGACCGTGGCCCTCACCAATACGGCGGGTAGCGCGCTCGAAGCGCTCTGTGATGAGACCATCTGCTTCCCGACCGGACAGCGCTGCGGTCCCGCCGTGTCCGTGCTGACCACCCGTCTGATGATGTTGTATGTGTTGGCGTTGGAGGTGGGTGCCGCCACCGGCGAACTCAGCGCCCACGAGGCCGACGAGCTCGGGCACGCCATCGGTCATCTGCCGGACGCCGCCGCGCAATTCCTCTACGAGGAAGATCTGAACGTGTCGCAGATCGCGAATGCGCTCAACGATCAGCAGGCGCTGCTGCTGGTGGGCGGTGGACCGAACTGGTTCTCTGCCCGCGAGGGCGCGCTGAAAGTCGAGGAAGAGAGCAGTCTGCTGTGCAAGGCGTACCGCCCGGCCGGGTACCTGCACAACGCCATTCCCGTGCTGGCTGACACTGTGGGAACCATTGTCATCGCACCTCCGGGGAAGGCGTACGGGCGGCTGCATGACGTCGTGCGGACGGCTCGGGCGGCCCGGTCCCCCAGCCTGGCGCTGGTGGTCGAGGGTGATGACGCCATCGCGCCCGACGCGTCGTTCGTGATTGCCGTGCCCGGACCGCTCGGCGAGCTGCTGATGCCGCCGCTGGCCGCCGTCGCATTTCAGCTGCTCGGCTACTACCTGGGCGCAGAGCGCGGTATCAATCCAGACACCCTCCGGTCTGACGATCTCGACCACGCGAGAGCCTGGCTGACCGCATTTCCCTTCGGCTCCCAATAACGGTTTCCAGGGCGGGGCATCCCGCCTGGCGTTGTTGCTTCGTCGGTCGCTCCCGCCCGGCGGGGCGGCCGCCGGGCTGCGCCCTTGTCGCGCCTAGCCAGCCGGGCGCTGTGCCCCGGAAACCCCTGGCTGCCAATGGCGCCGTCATTCACGTGGGCGCGGGTCTTCAGACCAGCCAGCCACCGTGTAGGTCGACGCGAAGTCTGTCTCAAGCACCACATACGAATGTCGGTCTCGCACGACGCAACACGTCACGTGGTGTCCCTGCCTCGTCCGATGCTGGTGGTGGTAGTTGGCGGCCGCGACGGGGCGGTGGGGATGCACGCTGATGCATGCGCCGGTCATTGACAGCGCGCCCGCCAGAGCCACGATGGCCAGCTTTGGTCGCGACGCTGGTCTGGTGAGCAGCGACCGGACCAGCGAATAAGTCAGTTTCAGAGCTCTCATCGGCATGCCCTCCCACAGGCGCTACCTCCACGCATCGCGAACTCCGTGCCAAGAATCTTCCTCTTGGACAAGTGTCGTTGGTTCAAAAAGATACGCGGACCTGGCTCATCAGATTTGCCGGTCCAACTCCGCCAAAACGTACCCTGCAGGTGACGATTGTTCGCCGGCCTGGAGCCGCTGTTCTTCACGTCCCGGGTACTCGTCACCCCGCACCTCTGGCTCCAGGTCGCGGTCAAGCTGCCCCGTCAGAATGGTCGGCAAAGAGAGAAGCAGGCTGGTCAGGCAGGCGCCGCGCCGCCAAGTCTGTAAGGCCATTCGTGAGACACACCACCAGAGGCCAGAGGGCTCAGGCGAACAGCGGTGCCAAGCCTGTAGGTGGCACGGTGTGACGGGGATTGGCCGGGACGTGCGCCCCGTTCCACACCGGCTGCTTGTGTCGTGGGACCGGCATCGGGTCGACCCCTGCTGTCTCGCGACGGGCGGAAAGATAGCAGGCGCACGCCGCCACGACCAGCAGGAGTGTGGGCGCCGCAAGGAAGGTCACCACGTCTGTGGAGGCGATGCCGAACAGCAGGCCGTTCAGGAACTGCGTGACGGTGCCGCCCGGACGATCTAGCCGGCGTCGGGATAGGGCAACGGGCGTACGAATACCGCGTTGACGACGCTGAAGATCGACCTGGCGGCGCCGACCCCGATGGTCAGCGTCAGCACCGCCACCGTCGTGAAGCCGCGGTGCTTCGAGAGGACTCGCAGCGCGTGTCGCGCGTCGCGGCTGAAATCGCCCATGGACTGATTAGACACCAGCTTGTCTGAGTCTCACTCTCGTGGCGTTACGTTGCGGCGTGGACTCTGGTGGTCGAGGCAGGGAACCGCGCCAATGCGTCGAACCGGCGTGTCGGACGGCGCACCAGCTCATCCCCGCCGTTGGGGCACTGATGCTGCAGCGGCCTGCCCGCGCAGTCCGCACAAAACGTACACTCGAATGAACAGATCATGGCTCCCACGGAGTCTGGGGGAAGGTCGCAGTCGCAACGCTCGCAGTTGGGTCGAAGGTCCAGCATTTTGCCTCCAGTTCACCTATAATCAGCTGGTTTGTCCGGTGGATATCCATCCACGACTCGATCCCGATCAGAGGAGCTACACATGGAACCAGCGCCCACCATCGCCACACTGTTGTTCACCGCTGGTGCGGTTGTGCCCTTCGCCGTCGTCGCCGTCTGTTTCGTGCTCGGCCTGATCAAACGGTGAGGCGGTGGCCTTGACCACCGACGGTTGCGCGCGACCCCGTCACCGCGGGCCGGCACCCATCACCTCACGCAGTGACCCATGCGACACGTACCCTGTCTCACACCGATTTTTTCACTCCTCCTGGCGTGTTTGACCATCAGCGGATGTGGCGACGCCAGCCAAGAGGGCGTGACCCCGTCGTCTCGTCAGCTGTTGATCGTGCTCGACGGGCTGCGTCCGGACTACGTCACCCCGCAGATCATGCCCGCGTTGTACGCGCTTGGTCAGCGTGGGGTGGTCATGGCCCGGCATCATGCCGTCTACCCAACCGTGACCCGGGTGAACGCTTCGTCGATCTCCACCGGCGCCTACCCCGAGACCCACGGGCTGATGGGGAATTCCGTGTTCTTTCCCTCTGTCGACCCGGGCACGTTCCTCAACACCAGTGACCGTGCCAACCTGCTGCGAGTCGAAACGGCCGGTTCGCCGTTACTGACGGCGACGACGCTGGGCGAGGTCCTGGAGACAGTCGGGCACCGACTGCTGGTCGTGAGCTCGGGTTCGAGCGGGTCCTCGTATCTGCTGAACCATACGGTGGCCAGGGGTGCCATTCTGCACTATGAGTATGGAACCCCCGACAGCCTCCACCGTGAGGCGCTTGCCAGACTCGGTCCGGTGCCTGAGGCGGGCACGCCGAACCATGCGAGAAATCGCTGGATCGTCGATGCCTTCCTGGAACTCGCCCTCCCTGAGATCGCTCCTGCGGTGACGGTATTGTGGCTGAGTGATCCCGATACGACGGCGCATCAGCATGGCATCGGGCACTCGGCGACCACCGAGGCACTGTTTCGTCTAGACGCCGAGATTCAGCGAATTCAGGACGGGCTCGGCGCGGCGGGGTTGTTGGACACGACGAACATCTGGGTCACGTCCGACCACGGGTTTTCGGAGCACACGGGCAGCGTCGACCTCACGGCGTTGCTGGCGCCGTTCGTCGGTGCGCTCGATGACGGCTCGCCGCGAATCGTCTCGGGCGCCGGCGCGATCTATGTGCGTGACGACGAACGCACGACGATTGCCGAGATCGTCGCCGCTCTGCAGGACGCGGAGGAGGTCGGCGCGGTGTTCACCGAAGCGGCCAGCCCCGGCGCGAGCGAGGGGTGGGTGCCTGGCACCTTGTCCTTCGATCTCGCGCGATGGGAGCACGAGCGGTCGGCTCAGATTCTGTACTCGCCCGATTGGACCAATGACGTCGGCCCGTACGGATTCCTCGGCACATCCGCGCAGGGTGGGGTCGCTGGCCATGGGAGTTCGAGTCCGTTCGACATTGGCAACACCTTGGTCGCCGTTGGTCCCGATCTGAAGGAACGCACGCGGGTCGAGTCGCCGACCGGCAACGTCGACTTTGCGCCGACGTTCTTGTATCTGCTTGGTGTCGAGGCGCCACCCTCGATGCAGGGGCGGGTGCTGAGTGAAGCGCTGCGAGATGACCGGACCACGGCCCCCGTCAGAGTCGAGACGACCGAGGTGACGGTCGAGAGCGATGACGGCGCGTACCGGCTGACGGCGGTCGTGTCCGCCGTTGACGGGCGGACCTATCTGGACTACACCACGGTCGAGCGCCGTTGACACTCGTCCGTGGCCCCAGGCCTGCTGCGACGGGCTGCTAGCTCTCCATCGGCGTCCTGTTGTCGCCGGTTTGGTCTTGGACGACCCTGCCGTCAAAGAGATGAATTTCGCGGCCCGCGTGCATTGCGTAGCGTGGGTCATGGGTGACTATGCAGATGGTCGAGCCCTCCCCGTGCAACTGCTCCAGCAGGGTCATGACCGCCTCGCCGTTCTTCGAGTCCAGATTTCCCGTCGGCTCGTCGGCCAGGAGAATCGACGGCTGTCCAGCCACCGCGCGAGCGACCGCCACCCGCTGTTGCTGACCACCGGACAACTGGCTCGGCAGGGGCTTGGCGCGATGGGCCATCTCCACCTTTTCAAGTGCTTCGTGGACGCGCTCTTTTCGCTCGGCCGGACGCATACCGCGATAGGTCAGCGGGAGCTCGACGTTCTCATAGACCGAGAGGTCGCCGATCAGATTAAAACTCTGGAAGATGAAGCCAATCTCGCGGTTCCGGGTGCGGGCGCGCTCGGACATCTTGAGCGTCGCGACCGATTGTCCGTTCAATTGGTACTGGCCGTCAGACGGCGAGTCGAGCAGGCCCAGGATGGACAGCAGGGTCGACTTCCCACAGCCCGAGGGACCCGAAATCGCGATGTACTCGCCAGGGAAGATGTCGAGGTCGACGCTCTCTAGGGCGTGCGTTTCCACTTCATCTGTCAGAAAGACCTTGGTAACTCCGTCGAGATGAATCAACGGCTGCGTCGCCTCATCCACAAGTTGTTCTCCGCGTCTCTTCCGTCAGTTCAATCGGACGCGGTCAAACGCGTCCCACTGCGACATATCAGATAGCACAACCTGGTCGCCCGGTTGCAGGCCTTCGACGACCTCGATCGTGTTCACCGAACTGCGGCCCAGGCTCACCCGGGTCCGAACCGCCTCGTCGGTCTCTGGCAGGAGCTTGAACAGACTGACGATCGATTGCTCTTGCCCGAACACCGGCCGCCCAACATAGATGACGTCTTCCAGGCGCTCAAGTTCGATCGTACCGTCCACCGTCAGATCCGGCCTGGCCCCGCGCGGGAGCTCGCCGTCCAGCGCGACGTCGACGGTGACCGTTCCCGCCGTCACCGCCGGGTCGATCCGGATCACGTGGCCGGGAATGATCCCGTTGCGGGTGTCGATCGACGCTGGTTGTCCCTCCTGAATATCGCGGGCCTGGGTCTCAGGAATTCGCAACGCTGCCTTGAGGCGCGACGGATCGCCCACGCGGGCCAGGTTCGTTCCGGGCGTGACGCTCGCGCCTTCTTCCAGCGGCACTTCCTGCAGCACGCCGGCCACACCGGCGGTCAGCCACAGGTCGCTCACTTCCTGCTGGCGAAGCTGGTAGATCGTTTCCAGCCGATCGACGTCCGCTTGTTCGGCCGCGAGCTCCGTTTCCATGGCATTGGCCTGGATCTCGAGCCGCTGTCGTTCGATGCTGTTCTGGGTGCGCAACTGTTCCGCACGCGACTGCTTCTGACGGAGCGAGAGTTCCGACACCAGCTGACCGGTGAACAGCTCCTGCTCCAGCGCCGCTTCATATTCAGCGAGTTGTGCGGCCGACTCCGACGTGGCTACCAGCGCTTGTTGTGAAAGCATTTGCTGATCGAGGGCGACTTCGCGGCTCTTGTACCGAGCTCGCGCCGCCCGCAGGTTTAACTCCGCTTCGATTGCGCTTTGCTCGAGCTGAGGGTTGCTCAGTTCGACAATGACTGTGTCCGGCTCGACGTGCACGCCCGGTCTCAGCAGGATCTTTTCCACCGTGCTGTTCGTGATGGCCGAGATCCAGCGAATCTGCTCGGGGACCAGGGTGCCAGTGCCACGGACCTGTCGAAGCATTTCACCGCGTTGCACCGTGTCCATGAACACCGTGTCGCGTTCCACCCGCGGTGCTGCCGGTTCCAGACGTGAGACACCCACCGTGACCATGATGAGTACCACGGCGAACGCAGTGCTGTACAGGATCCCACGAACTTTCTTCGCTCGGGCGATGTCCGGACGCGCAATGTCCATGTGATCGTTCCTCGGCGCCGTCGAATGGCGTCATCATGCCACTTCGGAGCGCATCGTCGGCAACATCTGATCGATTAGTCACCGCGACAGACCGATTAGACGGATGCTAGGGCTCGAAAATTTTCCGAGATACGACGCTCCGTCTCCTAGACCTCCACGATTCCGGCGACGACGCGGTGCTGTAGGCCGGCACACAGGCCTCGTCTTATGCCCACCACCTGCTCGAGATTGCGCGCGGGCATCGAGAGCCCCGCTGGTCCGGCATCGCCGCGGTCGCCATGGCCCGGCGCTCTCAACTCGAAGGCCGCTTGCTCTCGATTCTTGCGCCCAGCCGTCGACCCCCGCCAGTCGTGGTATGGCCGTCGCCGTGACGACGGCAATGACCGTGTTGATCGTATCGCTCGCCGCGGTGACGGCATCGGTCCGTGCGGCCTCGCGTGGCGAGGGATCTCCGGTCGTGGGCGTGGCCGCGCCGGCGGTCTACACCCAGGTCGCGGCCGCGCCGGTCGCCCCGGCGTCTAAAGCCGCCGCGTCGCCGACCTCGAGACGCGGGTGTCTACCTTCCCAGGCGGATCAGTTCTTCCGACCGCTTCGGCGACGGCCGCCACTTCGACTGCTGCCACTTCGATTCCCGTCACTTCGGCTCCCGCTACCGCGATTCCCGCCACTGCGGCCACTGTTGCCACGACCGCGTGTCTGGGAACGAGCGGGTTGGAGGCCGGCGATCAGGCGGTCGTACTTGCCCATGATGACGTCCCACCGGTAGTTGGTGCGGACGTAGTCACGGCCGTTCCGCCCGAGTGCCGCGCGCAGGTGGGCATCCTGGACGAGCAGGCGGAGACACTCGCGGAATTCGTCGCGGTTCGCGTAGTACAGTCCGCCGTTGCTGCGCTGGCAGTGATCCATGACGACTTCACTGCGAGCGTTGGCCAGCACTGGAGTGCCGATCGAGAACGATTCGAGGGCGAGCAACGACAGGCTCTCGAACGGAGAGGGCACGACCACCACCGTCGCGGCTTCGAGGGCTTCGAAGCGCTCAGTTTCGGACAGCAGGCCGGCGAACCGGATGTGCGGCGCGTCCGGTATGGGCATCAACTTCATGCCCATCAGTACCAACGAGGCGTCGCCCTCCGACTCCGCATAGGTATTGAAGTAGTCGATCAGCTCTTCGCAGCCCTTGCCCGGGTCGATCCGGCCGCCGTACAGCACGAGGGGTCCGTACAGGCGATGTCGTCGGCGGAAGACGGCGCCACGCGAGGAGAGCCGAGCACCCACTGCGCCGTTGCCGTTGGGGCCGACCTCCCCCGACCGGTCGTCGTGATCGCTGGGTTCCGTCGACTGAGCCGTGGTCGTGACGTCGTGACGTTGAGAGGGCGGCAATTCGACACCGCATCCCACAGTTTCCTCGAGTTTCGCGGTGGTCGAAAACAGCTGCTTCAGGAATCCGCGTTCGACAGTGGTGTTGTACGCGATACCCGCCGGGGCCGAGAAGACGTCGCGATATATGCCCAATCTGATTGCCGGCTCATCATGCGCCGTCGGCACCAGAATGCTGCGGGCCGGGTCGACCCTCAAGCCTAGAACGGTGGGCGCATAGAGATAGGTGAAGAAAATCAGGGCGTCGTACGACCGGTGGTGCTGTTCGAGGTACGACTGCAACCCGGGGCTCCACGGCCCCTGGCGTTTCAGCCACTCGGCTTCGTCGGCGGGTGAGTGGTCGTTGTGGAAAATCCAGTCCGAGTACTCGTTGAACGACGCGATGTCCCGCTCGCGGTCGTTGGCGAATCGTCGCACCGTGACGCCGCGAATCCGATCTTCACCCTCCGGGTACTCGTTCTTCCAGGTGACGTAGTCGCGTGCGCAGGTGGTGAGCACCTCTACTTGATGGCGGCCGGCAAGCCTCTCCGCGATCAGCCGACAGTGATATTCGGAGCCGCCGAGTATCTCCCCGCCGTATCGTTGGATGATGAAAGCGATTTTCACGGATGGCCTATGTGATGCCGTAGGACTGAATGTCGGTGTCGCGTCAGGAGGCGAATCGCGCCACAAGCTGGTCCAGGTGTGTCTCGAAGCGCGTGTCGGCGAAGTCGTGCACGCGTCGTCGCTGGCCCGCGAGCACGCCCTCGCGCAAGTCGTCATCGTACACTAGGAGACCCAGCATCTCTGCCGCATACTCCAGGTCTTTGGGTGAAAAGGCCACCCCGGCGCCCCCCAGTGTTTCCGGAACCGCCGTGGACGCGTACGCCAACACCGGGACGTCGGTCGCCATGGCTTCTATCAACGGCACACAGAATCCCTCGTGCTCGCTCATCGACACATAGGCGCTCGCTGTCCGGTAAAACGCGGCGAGGTCGGCGTCTGGGACGGACCCGACGAACCAAAACCGCTCACTAGTCATCTGATACTGCGACATCAGCGCCCTGATCATCGCGTAGTAGCGGGGACAGGCATCCTCCCGCCCGACAAAGATGAAACGGTGGAAGGCGTCGACGTAGCGTTTGTAATGCTCGGCCAGTCGGAGGATGTCTTCAATTTTCTTGTTGGGCGCCATCCGACCGACGAACAAGATGTTGGTCAGTCCGTCGCGAAGGACGCGCTCGAGCGCGGGTCGAGGCGGCGCCTCGGTCAGCCTGGCGGTGTCGACCGCAATCGGGAACACTCCGGTGTCGCCGAAGCCGAGAGTTTCCAGCTCGCTCCGGTTGAATTCCGAATCACCGAGGGCCAGGTCGACATGTCCGACCAGCCCGGCCAGTTCCTGTCGTCCGCGGGTCACGATTGCGGCGATGCCGGCGTCGTACCCGGCGAAGAAGTGTGCCGGGGTGATGTTGTGATACTGGATGATCCGCCCACGGGGCAACGCCGTCAGCGCTTCGCTCATCGGCGAGGCGATCGCGAAGTGCAGGATGGTCAGGTCACCTTGGCGTGCCGCCGGGTCCGTGAAGGCGCCGATGTCTCCCGTCAGGTCGTCATCGATCGTCAGCGCATAGATCTGCGACTCGTGACCACGCGCGCGGAGCAGTCCGCGGACGCGTCGCGCGCTGTCTCCCACCGCGTCACCACGGTGGGCGGCCGGTAGCCACTGGTTGATGACCATCAGGGGTTTTCGCCCCGCTCGCCGGGGGCGAACGGCAGAGCTTTGTAGGCTGAGGGCCGATACAGACGCAATTCTTCCAATCGCTCCCACTCGTCGAATCGCGGCCAGAAGTCCAAGCGCACCTCGACGGGCTTGCATCGTGGCGACTGTCGTACCCGTTCGATTGCCTCGAGGAGCGTGTCGCCGAAATCCCGCGCGAGCAGACGATCCAGTGCGGCGTCTTGACCACGCACAATTTCCTCCTCCAGCGCCGGGTTCGAGAGGATGGTGTCCATCTGCGAGGCGACGTGTCTGGGGTCCTTGCGCTGGTAGAGCACGCCGGCGTCGTCCATCGTCGCCGGCACGGCGGCGGCGGCGTAGGCCATCACCGGCACGCGCTTGTGGAACGCCTCGACCAGCGGCACGCAGAAGCCCTCGTGCTCGCTCGCCGACAGGAACAGGTCGGCCACGTCGTAGCATGCTGACAACGCCGCGTTCGAGACGTGACCGAGGATGTGCACATCCGGAACGCGGAGCGTGGCAATCAGGTGATAGAGCGATGTCAGATACGACTCGAAGCCGCCGTATGACCCCACGAGTAGTAACCGCGCACTGGGCTGATGTTTGACGCGGTACGCGTGATAAAAGCGAATGACGTCGTCAATCCGCTTGTTGGGAATGATGCGACCCACGAACAAGATATTGGAACGCTCGTCGTCGAACTCGCTGATCAGCGTGTGGTCGGGGGGCTCGTTGAGATGAGCGAAACTCGGTACGACCGGGAGCACGCCCGTGCGCGGGAAGCCGAACTGTTCCAGCTCCTGACGGTTGAACTCTGAATCGCCCAGGGCCAGGTCGCAGCGGTTGACATAGGCGCGCAGCTCTCGTCGGCCGCTGTAGCACTGCCGCACGAGATCCTTGTTGACGCCGACGAAGTACTCGGGCGGGGTGATGTTGTGATAGACGAGCACCATGCGGTCGGGCAGGGCGTAGGCGACCCGTGAGGCGCGCGACCCGATCGAGAAATGATGAATCAGGATGTTGTCGGGATGCGATGCTTCGACCAGATCGCGATAGTCGTGGGTCAACGGCTCGAGACGGGGCTCTGCCGTTTCCACGAAAATTTCAGACTCGTAGCCGGCCGTCCGCACCGCCGCCTGGATCCCGAGCACCTCGTTGCCGATCGCATCGCCATAACCCAGCGTGGCCAGCACTTGGTGCACCGCCGGACGGCCCGATGCGGAGGCGCCGGTCACGATTCGCCCGCTTCCTCGGTGCGTGTGACGGATGCCGGTCCGGTGGGCAACTGGTCCACGAGCTCGCGCCCCGGCGGCAGGTCGCGTCGTCGACGCCCGAGCCAACCCGGCAGCGGCTCCGCCCGACCGCCATTGCGCTGGTCTGCGCGCTCAAGTCGGTCCAGCATCGTCAGATACTTCCGCTCGATTACCGGCCAGGTGTAGTGGGTGTTGAAATAGGTGCGTCCGTTGGCGCCGAGGGCGCGGCGCAGCGCGCTCTGGGACAAAATGGTGTGGAGTGTCTCGGCGAACTCCTCGTAGCTGTCGTAGTACAACCCGGCGTTGCTGCGAGCGCACTGGCCAGCGAGGACGTCGCACTGGCCGTTCGCCAGCACCGGCCGACCGAGCGCCCAGGCCTCCAAAGTCACCATCGACAGGCTTTCGTAGTACGACGGAATGACCAGCAAGTCGGCCGCCGCCATTGCGTCGAATTTTTCTTGATCACTCACGAACCCGAGATGGCGAATCTGCGGGTGTTCCGGAATTGGCATCACAGGCTTGCCAATGAGCACCAGCGTGAGCGTCGGTGCAATCCACGCGTATCGTCGGAAATACTCGAACAGTTCCCGACAGCCCTTGTTCTCATCGATGCGCCCCACATAGATGATCACGGGCCCAGCAATACCGGTGACCTGACGGAACCTGTTCGGCTGGGGGTCGGTGGGACCCTCCGAGCCGATGCCGACCACAACCCCAGGCACCGAGTGGTTCTGTGACACGGCGTTGATCAGGGCCCGCTCCTCGTAGGAGTTGTACATGAGCGCCCGGACGCTGCGAAAGCTGCCGGCGAAGATGCGCAACCCGAGCGCTGGGTCTCGCTCGGCCGTCGGCACGAGGAGGCTGCGACCGGCGGTCACGCGGAGTCCGTGATACGCATGGTAGTACCGGAAGCTAAAAAAGATGCAGTAGTCGTAGTCGGCCCGATGGCGGCGCAGGTGGTTCACTAACGCGGGGCTGGTCGGGCCCTCACTGCGAAGCCAGGCGAGTTCGGCCGCGACCGAATGTCGCTGTTCGAAGACCTGCGTCGACCGCTGGCCGAAGTCGTCGACGTCGCGCTCGCGGCTGACTGGAAACCGGCGCACCGGAATGTCGTTGACGATGTCCAGTCCCGGGTTGAGCTCGTTGCGCCACGTGATGTAGTCCCGGGCGCACGTTGTGAGCACCTCGACCTGGGTATGACGTGCGAGGTGTTCGGCGATGTACCGCGCATGCAGCTCAGCGCCGCCGTTCAGATCGGCGCCGTACCTCTGAACGACGACCGCCAGCTTCACTGTTCGCTGGTGCCGTTGTCCGCATCCGGCCTGGACGGTTCCGTCGAATCCGCCGTTGGGGCCGGGGACGGAGCCGCGGTCGAGGTCGGTGCGATGGTCGGCGGGGGATCCGTGGGGGCTGCGTCCGCTGCGCTGTTCGGCGCCGTCGACGTCGGGCTCGGGGTGGCGGCCGCCGAGGTCGTCACGTCCGACGGGGCCGCGGTCGTGATCGCTTCGCCCGACGATGCGACTTCGTTGGCCGCTTCCCCTGATGCGTCCACGGCGGTGGTCGCCNCCGCCGACCCATTACCGGCGGTCGATCGTGCCGCGTTGGTGCCATCGTTCGCGGCACCACCGGGTCTGCGCCGAGATCGNCGGCGCCGCCGGCGCGTCCGTCCCGAGCCGGTGGCCGAGGCGTCGGCCGACTCACCCTCACTCTCGGTCGCGTCTGGTGGCCGTGGGCTTTGCTTCTGGACCACCGACTCCAACGCCCGCGAGCGTCGTTCCGAGAAGTCGAGCCGTCCCGCGACCGATTCGACAAGCATCTTGTGGTTCTTGACGTCGACCGACAGCCGAGTCATCTCGACGACTAGGTTGTTCAGCACCTCGTAGTTCAGAGCATCGAGTTCCTCGCGCGCCGCGAATTTCTTGCCCACGCGTTCGAATTGGGTGCTCACGCGTTCGATCAAGTCGGTCTGGCGCTGAAGGAGCTGCACCGTCCAGGCGTTGATTTCGGCTTGCCGGGATAGCGCGAAGACGACCGGAGTCGGGTTGAAGAACAGTTTGAGCAACGGATTCAGGAGTTTGCGGATCAGACGGATCAATTTCCCCATCGGGCCTCTGGACGATACGTAGATCGTCTCTTGATCGAAGTCGAATACTTCGGGTGGCTGGGCGAACCCGCCGTGTGGCGGAATTGGCTCGATGCGCCCCGGGTTGTCGAGCTGGCGGAAGTGCTCGACCAGGNCGGAGCGCACCTGCCCCGGGTCGAGAACACTCTCCAGCTTGACCGTGGCCAGCTCGTGNATCTGCTGCTCGGTGTAGTCCGTGCCGCGCTTCTCACGGATACGCTCACGGATCTGCTCCATGATGCGCGTGACGTCGACGGAATCCGAATGGATCTTGAACTCGGCCATGGTGTTGTTGTCGTGCGTCGCGCCGCCCCCNGGATGAACGCCCGCTACGTTCGGCGGGCACGTCATTCCGGCTGACGGGATTGGTCTTCGGTCAAATGCCGCTTNTATTCTCCCTCATCGCGGCCTGTGCTGGCGCCACACGGCCCGANGCGGTCTTCAATTCACCACGCGCTGCCAGTGCCCTGTAACCATGATTCCCAACATCGGTCGCCAGCGNGGCNTCGCGCCTGTATGCGTTGTTCCGCGGTCACAAANATCAAATTTGTTCCCTTGTCACGCCTGTTCAGCCGCGCGCCGCGCTACTACCGACTTCTGCAGCGAATCACGGTGACAGGACACTAGGCGAACGGCCGGTAGATGATCGTGGCGACGGCCAGACCCCACCCGACTATGCAGGCCGCTAGGGGCCGGTCGCGGAGCAGGATGTCTGTCGGTCCGGGGCCCGACCGGTCGTCGTCTATCAACATCAGATACCGCAGCACGCCGTAAATCGGAAACGGAATGGTCAGGGTCAGCAAGTCGGTGCCGAACCCTGCCACGGTGCCCGGACTCGTCGTGTACACCGCGTAGCTTACCAGCGTCGCCCCTGCCACGATGGTCACCATCTGATCCAAGAGCGCCGCGCTGTAGCGTGCTAGCACGGGCCGATGCTCGGTCGCGTCGGCGCCCAGGGCCATCACCTCCTGTCGCCGCTTGGTCAATCCAAGGAAGAGCGCGAGCAGCAATGTGCAGACCAGCAGCCACTGGCTGATCGCGACCCCGAGTGCAACCGCGCCCGCCACGGCTCGCATTACGAAACCGATCGCGATCGCGAGCACATCCAGAATGACGATTTCCTTCAGGGTCCAGGTATAGAGCGTCAGCAACGCCGCGAACGCCACCGCCAATACACCCATGGCGAGTCCCAGCAAGAACGCACCCAGGATACCGAGTGTCAGGAGCAGGCCGGCTGCGGTGGCCGCCACGGCCGGCGAGACCCGTCCTACGGCAATCGGCCGCGACGCTTTGACGGGGTGGAGCCGATCGCGGGTCCGGTCTCGCAGGTCGTTGACGAGATACATTGCGCTCGACAGCGCACAAAAGATCGTGAACGTTGCGCACGAGCGGGCGACGGCTCCCGCATCGAGGAGCTGTTCCCCGAACACGAGCCCCGCGAAGACGAAGAGGTTCTTGGTCCACTGATCAGGCCGAAGCGAGACGAGGAGGTCGGCCGACAGGCTGGGTACCGGCGTCTCGCGCGATGGCGAGACGCCGGTCTGGTCATACTTGGTTGTCACGGCGCCATGGACAGCGCGGTGGGCTGACGGTGGGCCTCAGGACTTGAAGCTACCTACGGCCTCGGCTTCCGAGTCGTAGGTGTCGAACACCGTCAACAGTTTGGTGATCGTCAGCAGATCCTTGATCCGCTTGGTGAGATTGATCAACTTGAGAGTACCGCCCTGATGTTTCACGGTCGTGAAGGTCCGAACGATTTCGCCGAGCCCCGCGCTGTCGACGTAGGGGACCTCTCCCAGGTTGAGGAGCAGATTGGTGTGACCCTGCTGCATCAGACTGTTGATCTTTTCCCTCAGTAACGCGTCGCCCTCGCCGATCGTCAGTTTGCCGTTGAGATCGACGACGACCACGTTCTCAAGCACTCGTTCCTGGATTTCCATGAAAACTCCCCTGCTACGTCCTACCCATAACTCTCGGGGGGACACGCGTAAGGCGCTATTTTGCCGAGCTTTAGGCCAAAATAAGAAGTGGCACAGTACTATGTAGTCAAACTACTGTCAATGCGCCACCGGGGCGTGCCGGTGCTGTAGCTACTCGGTCTCGCGGCGTTGCTTCTTGCGCGTCCGCTTTTGCGCGAGCGCCTGTTTTGCGCGACGCTTGTCGCCCGGTTTCAGGTAGAACGAGTGCTTCTTGATGTCCTTGATGATGTCTTCCTGCTGGACCTTACGCTTGAAGCGGCGCAGCGCGCTCTCGATGGACTCGCTGTCTTGCACCTTAACTTCAGCCAAATCTGGTTGTCACCTCCCTTGCCTGGTGAACAATGCTGTCCTCGCGATGACCGGCGACAGCCCGGACCGGGTCGAAGAAATCAGTGTGCTAGGCTTTCATCTCCGGAGCTGGAGTCCCGCTCCACAGACGAGGCAAACGGAAATTTTAGGCCTAATCTCGGAGTCCCGTCAACGATGAAGATACTGGTCGTGGGTGGCGGCGCNCGNGAACACGCGCTGNCCTGGAAGCTCGGCCGTGAGCCTGGGGTGACCGAGNNTCTGTGCGCGCCGGGCAACGCCGGCACCGGGGCCGGCCCCGGCCGTGCTCTGGATGTGTCCGACCCNNCGGCGATACTGGCCCTCGCGGANACTGAAGCGATCGACCTCACGGTTGTCGGNCCCGAGCTGCCGCTGGCGCTCGGCGTGCGAGACCTGTTCNCATCTCATGGCCGGCTTCTGTTCGGNCCGAGCCGGNNNGGNGCNCANCTCGAGTCCAGCAAGGCGTTNGCGAAAGATTTCATGNACNGGCACGGCGTGCCGACGGCCCGTTTCCGTGTNTGCGACACGGTCGGCGACGCGCTNGAGGCGGTGTCCGGCGCGGAGTTCGGGTTTCCGGTTGTCGTGAAAGCGGANGGGCTCGCNGCGGGAAAAGGGGTNACGGTGGCGCCGGACCGNGCGACGGCGGAGCGGGCGGTAACCGACGCCATGGTCGATGGTCGATTCGGGTCGGCCGGACATCGGGTGGTGGTCGAAGAGTGTCTTGTGGGCCAGGAGGTGTCGTTCTTCGCCATTTGCGACGGCCGGAAGGCGGTCGCGCTGCCGACCGCGCAAGACCACAAGCGTGTGTTTGACGGCGACCAGGGACCCAACACCGGCGGTATGGGGGCGTTCGCCCCGAGCCCCCTCGTGACGCCGGACATCGAGGCGCGGATTTGGCAGGAGGTCGTCGAACCTGTGCTCGAGGGGTTTGCAGCGCAGGGAGACCCGTATCACGGATTTCTCTACGTTGGCCTGATGTTGACGGCCGACGGGCCGCGCGTCATCGAGTTCAACGTCCGCCTCGGGGACCCAGAGGCCCAGGTGGTGCTCCCCATGGTGAGCGACGATCTGGCCCCCGTGTTCGCGGCGGCCGCGCGGGGCGCGCTTGAGACGAGCCGGTTGGGCGGGACCGGCGACCCCCACGTAGGCGTGGTGCTCGCGTCCGGGGGATACCCGGGATCCTACGAGACCGGGGCGCCGATCGACGGTCTCGACACAGCCGCCGGGCTCGACGGTGTGCTCGTCTTTCACGCCGGTACCGGTGTCCGCGACGGTTCGGTCGTGACCACGGGGGGCCGGGTGCTGACGGTGGTCGGTCGTGGCGCCGATGTCGCGCAAGCGATCGACCGTGCGTACGCGGCGGAGGCGTGTATTACGTTCGCGCGCAAGCAGGTCCGCACGGACATTGGTCAGAAGGCTCTGCCTGGACGATGACGGAGAGAGAGTGACATGAGTGATCTGCAGGTACAGATCTTGATGGGGTCGGGGTCGGACGCCAGCGTGATGGCGAACACGGTTCGCACGCTGCGCGAGCTTGGCATCACGTCTGACATGACGGTGGCCTCCGCCCACCGCTCGCCCGATCGGGTGCGCCGGGTGATGGAACAGGCGCTCGCACGGGGCGTAAAGGTATTCGTGGTGGGGGCTGGTGCCGCTGCGCATCTGGCTGGTGTGGTCGCCGCCCACACGGCGCTGCCGGTCATCGGCGTGCCGATCGACTCA
>PAUN01000074.1 GCA_002712885.1 Acidobacteriota bacterium | reverse complement strand
GGCCCCGTGGCCAGTTGGCTCCGGCGTTGTTTGACCAGATACGTCTCTTTTCAAGTCCTTTACGTATAGGCTGGTAACGCATACGATACGGACTCCCAAATGCAATACCTCCTCGGGATGGACAGGTTAAGACTCAGGCTGTTGGTGGTGCTGGTCGCACTGCTGACGGTGGCGGTCGCATGTGAGGATAGTGGGGGTGAGACGCCTGAGCCCAAGGCGACTCCGTCAGCGATTCCCTTGGCCAGGTCCAGCCTTAAGCCCGTCTCGGCACCAACACCGCAGCCCCCNATCTCCACGCCGACACCATTGNCACCGCCCGCGTCCACGCCTANCCCTGAGCCAACGCCCACATTTGAGCCTGCCGCGGTCATCCTACCCACCGCAGTCGTNCCCCTCGGTACCCCGACGCCCATGGCAGGGGGCTCACGAGACAGGGAACTCGCCGCGATCGAGTATCGGGTGAACATCATCAGGGAGCTCACGAGCAAGCGCCCGGTAGAGAGAGAGTTCCTTGATCGCGACGAGTTGCGCGATTTACTGTTGGAACTGTTCGAGGAGGACCGAGAGGAGATTCTCGAAGATCAGAAGCTCTACTCAACCATAGGAATATTGCCGAAAGAGACCGACCTCTTCGACCTGTTGTTGGGCNTACACGGCGAGGGTGTGCTCGGTCTCTACAGGTCTGAGGAGGAGAAGTTCTACATTGTGCAGGAGGGCGAGGAACTCGGCGCCGAGCAGCAAAGGACATATGTTCACGAGTTCGTCCACGCGCTCCAGCAACAGCACTTCGATTTTCAGACCGCATTCGACGCGGTGNAGGACAACACAGACGCCTCGANAGCCATCAGCGCCCTTGTGGAGGGNGATGCGCGGCTTGCTGAGACGGTGTATACCTTCGAGCATATGACGGAGGCCGAGCGGCAGGTGTCACAGGGCACGGCCAGCCAGGAGCTCATCAACGCGTTCCAGTCAGCCCCGGCCGTGATCCAGAGGAGGTTTCTGTTCCCGTACGTCGAAGGTGTTCAATTTACCCTGAGCCTCTACCAGGCATTAGGATTCAGCGCGCTGGACGATGCATTCGCGAACCTGCCGGTGTCCACCGAGCAAATACTGCACCCCGAGAAGTACGTCACCCCGGACCTCCCCGTGTCGGTCGAGGTGCCAGATTTCGCGGCGGCCCTGGGCGACGGTTGGTCTCTTATCAGGAAAGACACCTTNGGGGAGTTCATGCTGCAGGCATATCTGAGCGCGGTCGTGCCTCCNATCACTGCTCAGGACGCAGCCGCAGGATGGGGCGGCGATTCGATCTTGTTGCTGGAAGGGCCGCGAGGGGAGACCGCCGTAGTATTNGCCATCGTGTGGGACACCGGGCNTGACGCCGAGGAGTTCTACAATACGTTCCTCAGNTTCACNAAAGCCCGNACGGGCGTAGAATGGGTCGAAGATTCTCCCTCCGAGGCTGCACACCGGATGATGTTGGATGGACAGGTTGTCTTCATATCCGGAGCAGGCGCATTCACATTGGTGGTGTTTGCCCCGGACGATGCCGCCGTTGAGAACGTGCGAGCAGCCCTTGCCGGGGGCTAGTACGTCCACGTGCCCGTCACTTGACCGTCGGGACGGTCGCCTATAAGTGAAAACTCGCCGTGCAGATNCCCCACGTGTCAGGCTGCTCGGCAGGCAGGTAAATCAGATGTCCCAATCCCCGAAGTTACTCGTTGCCACGGGCAATCCAGGCAAACTTAAGGAGTTGGCCGGGCTTTTTGCGGACGTGCCCTTCGAGCTTGTGTCGCTGGCTGATGTTGGTATCTACGAGGAGGTGCCGGAGACTGGAGAGACGTTCGAGGATAATGCGGTGTTGAAGGCAGTCGGCTACGCTGCGATGAGTGGCATGTGGACCGTTGCGGACGATTCTGGGCTCGAGGTGAAGGCCCTGGGAGGCGAACCCGGTGTGCGGTCGGCCAGGTACGCCGGAGAAGGCGCGACGGATGCCCAGCGAATTGCACTGCTGCTCGAAAACCTGGAGAATGTACCTGAAGACAGGCGGCAGGCACGCTTCCGGTGTGTCATGGCACTAGGCCGGCCCGACAGGACCCCGGAACTGTTCCAGGGCGCGTGCCACGGTATGATAGTGAGGTCGCCAAGAGGTTCGCGCGGATTTGGCTACGACCCGATCTTCCTGTTTCCAGAGCTAGCCCGCACTATGGCGGAGTTGGCCGACGAGGAGAAGGNCCGGGTGAGTCACCGTGGGATCGCGGCGCGGAAGGCCGCCGCTGCCTTGCGAGATCTGGGCACGGTTGATCAAACGAAGGAGTGATTGCTTCACGTGTTGACCGACATGTTCGAAAGACCCATTAGAGACCTGCGCATCTCGGTCACCGACCGGTGCAACTTTCGCTGCACCTACTGCATGCCGGCCGAGATATACGGCGAACGGTACGAGTTCCTCCCCAAGGCGGACCTGCTCACCTTCGAGGAAATCTCGCGCCTGACGCGAATACTAGTCCGGCACGGCGCTGCCAAGGTGCGTATCACAGGTGGCGAGCCGCTGGTCAGGGCCGAGATCGAGACACTCATAGCCAGCCTGTCGCAGATCGACGGCGTGGCCGATCTGACCCTCACCACCAATGCCTACCTCATGGACCAGAAGGCCCAGTTGCTGAAGGACGCCGGCCTGCAGAGAGTCACTATTAGCTTGGACAGCCTCGATGACGAGGTATTCATGAGCATGAATGGTCGCGGCTTCGGCACGGCTAAGGTCCTTCAGGGTATCGACGCTGCGGAAAANGCCGGCCTCACTCCCATCAAGATCAACGCAGTCGTGCAAAAGGGGGTCAACGACCACACGGTTGTAGAGCTGGCCCGCTACTTCAAGGACCGCGGCCACATCGTTCGATTTATCGAGTACATGGACGTAGGCAATCGCAACGGGTGGCGACTGGACCACGTTGTGTCCGCGGACGAGATCGTGTCTATGATCGACGTAGAGATGCCACTGGAACCCTTCGAGCGAAGTTATAGGGGCGAGGTCGCGATGCGATACCGGTACCGCGATGGTGGTGGCGAAATCGGCGTAATCGCGTCCGTCACACAGCCGTTTTGCGGAGACTGCACACGCCTAAGGCTGTCTCCTGAAGGGTCCGTCTACACCTGCCTGTTCGCAAGCAAAGGTACCGATTTGCGAGGTCCATTGCGAAGCGGGGCAACCGACGAGGAGTTAGAGACAATCATTGCAGCCATGTGGGGCGCCCGAGACGATCGCTACTCAGAAGAACGCAGTTCAATGACCGAGCCACAGCGTAAAGTCGAGATGTACCACATCGGCGGCTAGGGTCTTCGGACTACTACGACAGATATCGTGACTGGGTCTTCGTACAGCGCCCCTAGCGAATCTCACTGTATGATGGGCTGTCGTACTACTTAACTACGATACTCTAGACCGAACTGCCGACGTCGATGTCGCGGCCGGCGCGGCAGTGGATGTAGGCGAAGGCGCCTGGCCTGCCACAGGCGGCTCGATTACGATGTCTTCGCCGAACCCGGATAGTGCCAGCGTGATCTTCATCATTGCCGACTCCTGGCCGATATCGCCCAAGAGATCCCCGCCGATAAGTCCGAGGTCAGCCTCGCCCTCCGCCACTATCTTGGCTACCAGGCTGTCGCTTGTCCGGACCCATATGGTCAGCTCGAACTCGCCCGCCACACCACCAAAAGCGCCGTCGACGGAGGTCGCAGTCAGTCGGTAGGTATCGACGCCGTCCAGAACTTCCAATCCCGAGAGGACAAGGTCACGTAGCCCTGAAGCCTCTTGTATCACGAACGATGCAGGGTCGATTATCGTTCCGCCCTCATCGACGGTAACCTGCCACTCGCCAGTCACCGGATCCATCACGTACTCCGTGTCACCGAGACTGACGTATTCAGTCTCGATGGTCATGAACAGCAGGTCCATCGTCAGTGTAGCCTCAACCGAGTCAGGAGCGACGTAGGCTCCTGTCATCTTGATGGGTACCTCCAGCGCGAAGCCTTCTGAATCCATACTCGCCACGATGTCGAGGTCGAATCGGAAGGATGTTAGAGCGTCCATCGCTCCGATGGACGTCTCCATCACCTCAAGACCCGACACCGGCAGCGGAGTCGGCGTTGGTGTAGGAGGCGGAACCGGCGTGGGAGTCGGCTCCGGTGTGGTCGCGGTAGGCTCCACAGTGGGGGCGGCCGACTCCGGTGTTGCATCGGTGGCCGTGTTCGTGTCCAGGCCCGTTTCGTCGCACGCCGTAGCGACGGAAACCACCAGGACTGCCAGCAAACCTACGAAGATTCGAATATTCATGATTTCCAGTGCCAAACAGACACCGTGAACATGTACCCATAATATCATGGGTGGTCTCGCCCGAATGGCCCCGGAGCTGATGGCAGCGGCCTCAGCCATCACATACAATGTTTACTGTACTAAGGCGACGGAATACGTACGAATCGTAAGAGGTCGAAAATTGATCCAGATCTACACTGACGGCGCTTGCCTGGGGAATCCGGGCCCTGGCGGATGGGGCGCGGTAATCATTGAGGACGGAAGGAAGCGCACCATGAGCGGCGCCGACAAGAGCACCACAAACAACCGAATGGAGATGCTCGCCGTGATTAAAGGGCTTGCAGCAGTGCCCGAAGCTGAACAAGTCACGGTGTTCAGTGATAGCCAGTACGTCGTGAACACGATGACGCGCGGTTGGAAGCGCAAGTCCAACGTGGATCTGTGGAACCGTCTCGACGCCGAGGTAGCCGCTCATAGAGTTGAGTGGAGGTGGGTACGAGGTCACGACGGAAATCCCGGTAATGAGGAGGCAGACTCCTTGGCCACAGCCGCGGCGAAAGGCGATGCGAACCCATTCCAGCCGAGACTAAGCCATGTCGACGACACGGGCAAGGCAGGTATGGTGGATGTCGGCGACAAGGCGACCACAGTACGTGAGGCTACCGCCAAGGGCACCGTTTTGATGCGTGCCGAGACTCTCGCCCTGATCAAGGCGAACGCCGTGAAGAAAGGGGACGTGCTCGGTGTCGCGCGAGTGGCCGGCATCATGGGCGCCAAGAACACCTCCCAGCTAATCCCACTNTGCCACCCNTTACCGCTCGACAAGGTGAGCGTAGATTTCGAACTCGATNCCGAGGCAAACTCCGTCANCATAACCGCAANGGCCAGAACCACCGCCAAGACGGGNNTCGAGATGGAGGCNCTTANCGCCGTTAGTGTNGCNGCCNTGACCATCTACGATATGTGCAANAGCGCGGATCGTGCCATGAGAATCGACGCGATCAGGCTGGTCAAAAAAAGTGGTGGTAGGAGCGGGAATATTACCCTCGAATAGTACCATTCGCGTTTGACGGTAGAGAACATCCGCCATCTGCGGACAAAAACCTGCGTGGTTCCACTCACCTACTACCCCTGCTGTCTCCGATGCGCCCGCGAATACTCCTGCGGCGGAGCATGATCGAGCGTGAGAGTTCACTCATGGCGGAAATTGCGCACCAAGAGGCGCAAAACTACTCCCAGTCGAAAAACACGCTCATCCACCCGCTCGTCCCGGAGGCGATCATCCGGTAGATCTCCTCGGCCTCCTCGGGTTTCGCCACATGACTGATCAGGTGGTCGACCTTCAGTTCGCCTGACGTGATCAAACGTAGGATCGCCGACCGATCACCTTGCTGAGTCCACGGCCAGTACTTGTGCGGCCTGCTCAGGTCAAGTGCGTACGTTCCGCGAATGTCGAGCTCGCGCCGTAGCAGGTCCACCTGCAGGCCAAGATCGACCTTGCCTGGAGGGCTGCCAACTAGCATCACCTTGCCGTGGACTGCCGCCGCCTCCATGCAGTCGATGAGCACTTGTGGATCGCGCGCAACATGAAATGCGCTGTGTACCCCGCCCTCGGCAATGGCGCGGATCGACTCGACTGACGCATCGTCCGATGCATTCACCGTGTGGGTTGCGCCGCTAGTCGTGGCCATGTCGAGCCTGGCCGTATCGAGGTCCACGCCGATGATGGGATATGCCCCGGAGATGCTGCAAAAGGCCGTCACGAGCTGGCCGACAACACCCTGGCCGAAGACCGCCACAGACTCGTCGATCTGAAGCTCCCCTCTGCGGACTCCGTGAAGTGCGACATCGCCAAGCCTGGCAAAGGCCGCCTGCTCGTCGGTCAGATCGTACTCGATGCGCTGGATATTTCTCAGGTGGCCTAGCTCAGGGTCCGGCTTGGCCAGCCAATGAGATCCGTGGGGCCCCCAGGCCATCACACGATCGTCGACGGCAAACCCTTCGACCCCATCACCAGTGGCCTGAACATGGCCGACCGTGGAGTAGCCCAAATATCGTCGGCGATTTTGATCGACGTCCGGGCCGAATCCGGTACGCTCGCTACCGGCGCTGATTTGTGAGCGATGAATGCGAACGAGAACCTCCCCGGGGCCTGGCTCGGGGAGGTCAAAATTCTCAATCTCGACCCTGTCTCCGCCGATCTGGACCAGTCGTCGTCCCATTTCCAGCATTTTATTGTGCTCCTTCTACTTGGGTGGGCAGCCGACTACATATGCACCGGCGGGTCGATTTGGCCAGTCTACTACTTCTCATCTGGCTTTGCGTCGTATTCGACCAAGAGGCCAAGTGTTCCTAGGCGTTGTATCATAGTGCCCAGGGACGGCACGTAGCACCCGCGTATCTGACACTTCACTAAGTAGCCATGAATAAAATTCGCTGGCCGGTAATTGATTCGTTATTGGGCTCACGCCGTTCTGGGAGACGACCGGGACTCGTCGTGGGCCTGGGAAATCCAGGCGATCGATATGAGAAGACGCGTCACAACGTCGGCTTCTGGTGCGTGGATCGCCTGGGCGAAGAGTACTCGATTAAGGTCGGGGGCCGCCATCGGCTGGCCTTGACCGGTGAGGGCCGCATAGGTGTCGAGGACGTGGTCCTGGCAAAACCCCGCACCTTCGTTAATGAGAGTGGTAAAGCCGTGACCTCGCTCATGACCCGTTACCGAACGACGGCCTCCGACCTGATCGTTGTCTACGACGACATGGACCTGCCCGCCGGGAAGATCCGGCTTCGACCCAACAGCGGGGCAGGTGGTCACAACGGGATCAAGTCCATCATTGGCGCCCTGGGGACCCAGGAATTCGCCAGGCTGCGGGTCGGCGTCGGGCGCCCTGGTGTGGGGAACGACCAGATCGAGCATGTGCTTGGCAGGGCTAACACCGAAGACCAGAGCCTGGTGGATGCCGCCGTGGAGACCGCGGTCGAAGTGATCGCCTGCTTCCTGTCGGAAGGCGTTAGCATGGCGATGAACAGGTACAACTGATACTGGCGCTCGAAGGCCTGCTTGTCTTGAAGGGCTACTCGTGCCTTGCTACACTTCAGGCCACACTGAGGAGGTATTTGAACTTGAGACTGACTTCCGACGAGGTACGGCACATCGCCGCTCTTGCCAGGATCGCGATGACAGATGACGAGGTCGAGCGCATGCGTGGGGAACTGTCCGATATACTCGGCCACTTTGACACGCTCCAACAGGTCCACACGACGGGCGCCGAGCCCACCGGCCACTCGGCTGGACTGGAGACCGTTATGCGCGAGGATGTGCCCGATGCCTCCACTCCCAGAGAAGACATTTTAGCCAACGCACCGCGCACCGAGGACGGGTTTATACGTGTTCGCGCGGTTTTGGAGTAGACGGCATTGGAGCTATCTGACCTCACAATCGGACAGGCGGGCGACCTTCTCACTCAAGGTGACATCACCTCAACTGGACTCACCAGGGCCGTGCTGGATCGCATCGCGGCCGTAGAGGAGCGGACGAAGGCCTTCGTTACGGTGACGGAAACGCTGGCCATGGAGCAGGCCGAGGCTGCGGATCGTCGCATCAAGGCCGGCGACGCCCGACCTCTGACCGGCATCCCCATGTCTCTCAAGGACAATATGTCCACGCGAGGTGTCGTCACCACCTGCTCTTCACGCATGTTAGAGGACTTCGTGCCGACCTACGACGCGACGGTCGCCCGGCGGCTATATGGTGAGGGCGCGGTGATGGTCGGGAAGGGCAACCTGGACGAGTTCGCCATGGGCTCGTCCACCGAGAACTCGGCCTTCCATCCGACGCACAACCCTTGGAATCTGGACCGTGCGCCTGGCGGAAGCAGCGGCGGTCCGGCTGCGGCAGTATCTGCCGGAGAGGCCGTCTACTCTCTTGGCTCGGATACCGGCGGCAGCATACGGCAGCCAGCCGGATTTTGCGGAGTGGTCGGATTGAAGCCGACCTACGGCCTGGTTAGCAGGTACGGGCTCATCGCCTTCGCCAGTTCTCTTGACCAGATCGGGCCCATCACCAGGGATGTTACTGACGCTGCGATCGTCATGAACGCCATCGCAGGGTACGATCGGCGAGACTCCACCTCAATCGACTACACGTCCCCCGACTACACCCAGGCGCTTGGCAAGGACGTGCGCGGGCTGCGCGTTGGCGTGCCCAGAGAGTACTTTGTGGACGGCATGGAATCCGGCGTTGAGTCAGCCGTGCGCGAGGCGATCCGAGTGCTGGGCGACCTGGGCGCTATCGTCGAGGAGACCTCGCTGCCCCACACCCCTCAAGCGCTGGCGGTCTACTACATCATCGCGCCCTCCGAGGCCTCTGCCAACCTGGCCCGATACGACGGGGTCAAGTACGGCTATTCTGCCAAGGAAGCCAGCAGCATGTGGGACGCGCTGGAAAAAACTCGCCAGGAGGGCTTTGGCCCCGAGGTCAAGCGCCGCATCATGCTGGGGACGTACGCGCTGTCTGCTGGATACTACGACGCGTACTACCTCAAGGCCCAGCGCGTGCGTACCCTCATACGCCAGGAGTTCGACGAGGCGTTCCAGAAGTTCGATGTGCTAGTCACTCCAACGTCGCCCACGGTGGCCTTCAAGCTGGGAGAGAAGACCGAGGATCCCATGTCAATGTATCTCAACGACATATTCACCCAACCCGCGAACATCGCCGGTGTGCCTGCCGTCTCTGTACAAGGCGGGATGGTAGATGGGCTCCCGGTGGGCCTCCAGTTCACGGCCAGCCACATGCAGGAGGAGACGTTGCTGCGAGTGGCGCATGCGTATGAGCAGGCCACTGAGTGGCACCGCCTGCATCCGAATATCTAGGAAAGACCCGAAATCATAAGGAGCGCAGGATCTATGACAAGCAGTAGTGACCGGTTCGTAGTCGGCTTCGTTTCGACCCCCCATCCGCACTCGGTCCTCCACATGAAGACGCTGGACGTGCTGGACGCCATCGAGACGGTGCACGTGTGCGGCCTCGAAGGGGAGGATGTGGACATGCTGGCGGCCGAGACCGACAAAGTCGCCTCGACGACGAACAACCTCGATGAACTGCTCGCCCGGGAAGACATAGACGCACTCGTGGTGTCCGTGCGGAACGATGTGTGCCCCATGGTTCTAGAGGCTGGAATAGCCGCGGGCAAGGGGTCGCTGTTCGAGAAGCCTGGCGCACTTTGCGCCGACGATCTGCGCCGGATCATGGAGCTTGCCAAGGCCCGTGGGCTGGTCATGGGCGCAATGTTCCAGAATCGTACCAACCCGAAGGTCGTCGAGACTCGGGAGGCGCGACGCGATGGAGCCCTGGGTACCGTAATGGCGGTGGAGGGACGGATGGTGACCTCCCAGGTCCGATATCGTGATCCAAACCACTGGCTATTCCGCAAGGGCATGAGCGGCTCCGGCATCCTGAGTTGGCTGGGCTGCCATCACATCGACCTGATGTCCTACATGATGGAGGAACGGATAGTCGAGGTCACGGCGCTGCTGGGCAATCAAAATCCGGAGAGGCTCGAGGTGGAGGACACTGCGATGCTGGCCGTCAGATTTGAGGGAGGCGGCCTCGGCTCGCTCCATGCTGGCTATCACTTGCCGGGGAGTGACGCCGGATACACCGGTGCATCCTACGACTCCTTCCTCGCGCTTCGAGGGAGCAAGGGCTACGCACGTATGCCTATGGAGGAGGACGGTTATACTCTGTACAGCCAGGCTCCGGGATGGGAGGCTCTTGGGGAGCAGTATCGTTCATTTTCACCACCCGATTCGAAGGCGTATGGCGGCTTCGCGGGCGAACGCTTCTTGGAGGACTACCTGCAGGCTATCCGGACAGGCGGTGAGGCCCCGGCGCCCATCGAGGCCGCGGTCCACGTACTAGAGGTCATCGACGCGGCCATCGAGTCATCCGAGACAGGCCGCAGCGTGAGTATCGCGAAACCATAGGTCGGCGAGGCTCGAAGTCTGTCGGGCCATCGAACGGCGCATTATCATATATGCGACTTGACCGGTACCCGGACGATAACGAATGAGCACGATGCGCACAGATCACACCATTCCAGGACGCTCTCGCCGACGCGACGGAGCGGCGGCGCTACTCGTCGTGGGAGCGGTGCTTTTAGTTGTGACGGTGTCTTATTACACCTACGCTGTCTGGGCCAAATCCGGGGTTGACGATCTCAACATCGAGCTTGCGAGGCCGGAAGGGTTCGCGATCCCTACTATAGGCGCGCCACCCGAGGACGACGTCGCCTCGACTGTCGCCCAAAACGAGGATCTTCAGACCCGAGATGTTGGTGAGTCGAAATCTGGGCCAGCTGAGAGCACGGCTTTTCATCCTGTGACGGTGTCAGAAATCACGCTTTCCACTAACCAGGTCACCGCCGTATTGACCGCTTCCTCTGGGGACGATAATGCCGTCCAAACAGCAACCGAGACCGACAATGTACGGGTCCCGAGCGGTAGCGCAGACCTGGGGGCAGGCGCCGCGATCAGTCCGGAGATACTGGAGAGTCTCAACGCCGCTGTGGCCACACTGGCATCGACCGAAGATCCATGGGTCTTGGCCTCCACCGCCGAGGCTGCCCTGTACACCCCAGTATTAACAGGCGGGATGGTGACGGGTGCCCTTATGCCCGCGACACGCATCAGGATCCCTGCGCTCGATCTGGACTCTCGTGTCGCGGAACTTGGTGTCGTCCGCTCCGATGACAGTGCGTCGTGGGAGACGCCAAAGCACGTTGTTGGGCACATACCGACGACCGCCAACGCCGGCTCCGGTGGTCAGGGCTGGTACTTTGGCCACCTGGAAAGTCCAATAAAGGGTGAGGGAAGCGTGTTCCGGCGTTTGCCCGAAGTGGCTACACTTCTCAAGGATGATCCGGACAGGCCAGTCTACGTTTTTCTGGAATCCGGGGACCGCAGTTTTGCCTATCGCATCTACAATGTCGAAGTGGTCTCCCAGGAGGAGCTGGCCATCGCCGACTCTGGCGCCCAGGACATTACCCTGGTGACCTGCACCCCACGGTTTGTGTACGACCAGAGACTCCTCGTGACCGCCGCCCTGGTAGGTGTCCTCGAGTCGTGATTCTTTTCTACCGGCGTCCACTCTGCATCGATACGCTCCTGGGCTCGCCATGATTCGCTACGGACTATTCATGGCTGCCGCAGTGGTCGTTGTGGCTCTTATAGCCCTCATGTCCTGGGCACTTTCGAACCGCACGTCGGTAACCGGTTTGAGCGGGGTTACCCGCGTGACCAAGCCTGCGCCGGACTTCACCCTCGACCTCATGGACGGCGGCCAACTGCTCATGTCAGAGCTTTCAGGCAGCCCGGTCGTCATCAACTTCTGGGCGTCCTGGTGCACCCCCTGCCGCGATGAAGCCACCGGCCTCGAGCGGACGTGGCGCGACTATGAGGAAAGGGGTGTCGTATTCGTGGGCATCGACATCCAGGACTCGGAGGCGGACGCGCGCTTTTACTTGGAAGAGTTCGATGTGACCTACCCAAATGGGCGCGATGAGGACGGGAAGGTCACCGTCGAGTACGGGGTAATCGGCCTGCCGGTCACCTTCTTTGTGAGTAAGGAAGGTGTCATCGAACGGCGGTGGGTTGGCGCGATTCCTGAGTCTCGCCTGCTCGACTGGACCGAATCCCTGGCTCAGGGGTTGCCGCTGTCCGATAACGATGAGGAGCCCGACCCGGATCTGTTCCGCCAGCTACGGTAGTTAATCGGTCTAGTCGTAGAGCCAGTTAACGTCGAAGCTCGTTATTTGGGTTGTGCTCAGCTTGCCTTCGTCCCGGTCTCCGGCTACGTGCCCCAGCAACACCCTGTTTCCCCGGAACACAATTGCGGTGTAGCAATACCAGCCGTCCGGATCGTCCTCCAGGATCTTCGTGCTCTCCCAGGTTTGACCGTCGTCCCTGGAGATGGCCACGTTGAATGGCGTCCGGCGACTGTCCAGGCTGTTATTGTTCCAAAGTGCGATCAGATCCCCGGTCCCAGGGATTCTTTTAATTGAGGCAGGTGACAGTGGCGATCTGAGAGAGCTGGGACGGGGTGAAGTCCATGTCTCTCCGCCGTCCTTTGAATTGGCATAGTACTGGGTCCCGGCGTCAGTGCGAATGAATGACAGCAACCTGTCGGGCGACAGTTCCACCACGCCCGGCTCCTGGAACGTGACCCTGCCCTCGCCCGACTCGTCGGGCCGGAGCACCGATTTGCTCCTTCGCCACGTTCGCCCCGCATCGTCCGACAGGTAGTACATGATGTGGCCGTGCGCGTCCCACTTTCTGTCTGCACTGGCATGCTGGGA